>CAYQKK010000243.1:0-1550 GCA_964417955.1 uncultured Planctomycetaceae bacterium | reverse complement strand
GTAACCGTTCACGGGGGTAGTGGGCCAGGATCGGACGCGTCGAGCCGATGACCCATGAGTGTCTTCGGAACTGAAGCCCAACCCCGAGTGCCCATCGTGCGCGCTGATCTTGGATGAGCTGCAGAAGCTGATGGCGGTAGTCGAGAAGCAGGGCGCCGAGATCGAACGCCTCAAGGCCCGCAAACCGAAGACGTCCCGAACGTCGAGCAGGCCGCCGTCGACGGACGCCCCCTGGGCGAAGCCGAAGTCCAAGAGGAAGCCCACCGGACGCAAGCGTGGTGGCCAGCCCGGCCACAAGGGCAAGGGCCGCGATCTTGCGAAGCCCGAAGACGTCGACGAAACACGGATGGTCAAGCCCTCGCAGTGCAAGTGCTGCAGCGCCCGTCTCACCGGCGCCGACCCGAATCCGTTGTGCCACCAGATCATCGACCTGCCCCCGGTCAATCCGACCATCCTCGAGGTTCAGCTCCACGCACTGACCTGCGATGAGTGCGGCGAGTCGACCAGAGCAGAACTCCCCGCCGATGTCCACCAGAGCAACTTCGGCCCGAACATCACTGCGCAGATTGCGCTGATGACCGGCGAGTACCGCATCTCGCGACGCAGCGTCCAGCGCTGGTTCGCTGACACGTGCGGCGTGGAGATCTCGCTCGGCGCGATCTCGAACATCGAGCGCCGCGTGACCGAGGGGCTCGGCGGCGCCCACGCTGAAGCGTTGGCTTCCGTAAAGGAATCGGCCACCAAACACCTCGACGAGACGACTTGGCGCGAATCGGGATCCTTGAACTGGCTGTGGGCAGCGGTCGGAGAGAAGGCGACGGCGTTCCTCATCCGCGACTCGCGTCGCGCCGAAGTCGCCAAGGAGCTGATCGGCGAAGACCCCAGCGGCATCACGATCGTCGACCGGTACGGTGGCTACTCGTTTATCGACCTCGAGAAGCGGCAGGTGTGCCTCGCGCACCTGATTCGGGACTTCCGGGCCATGGCGGAAGGCGAGGAAGATCTCAGATGGATTGGCCAAAAGCTGCTCGCCCTGATGGACGATGTGTTCCGGCTCTGGCATCTCTACAAGAGCGGCGAGATCGAACGTGCGGAGCTCAAGCGATGGACGCGTCCATTGCGCGTGCGGATGCTCAATCTGCTCGACGAGGGTGCGCGGAGTCGAGGCTACGAAACGCCTGGCAAGTGTCGAGGCATCCTGAGGACCGAGCCCGCCATGTGGACGTTCGTGTCCGTGGACGGTGTCGAGCCTACGAACAACGCTGCGGAACGAGCTGTCAGGCCGGTGGTCATTCATCGGAAGACGAGCCTTGGGAGTCAGAGCAAGCGAGGGAGCGACTTCGTCGCTCGGATGCAGACGGCCGCGGCGACGTTGCGGCAGCGGGGGGAGTCGCTCTACCAATTCATCGGCGACGTCACGACTGCGGTGCTTGTTGGGACTCCGCAACCGAAGCTACTCGGGTAGAATCGCGGGTGGGCGGACGGACCTGGCCGTGGTGCAGCGCCTCTCACTACATCGGGAGAGGCGATTCGTGCCCCTGAACGCGTAC
>CAYQKK010000242.1:0-1586 GCA_964417955.1 uncultured Planctomycetaceae bacterium | reverse complement strand
GTAACCGTTCACGGGGGTAGCCCCAACCCGTCACGAGCGCCCGTCCGGGTTCCAGTTTTGATCGACGGGGCTTGAGGGCGCGGATGAGGTTGACGCGGTCGGGCGAACTGGCGCTCCGGCCGCGTTGAGCGGCGCACTTTGCGTCTTGTCGAGCGTCAATTCGGGCAGCGTGAAAGCCACTGCAACCTGATTGTGCACGGAGGCCCCTCCGGAGACCGCGGTGCTCCGTGATCCAGGCGACTCTTTCCCCGCCTACGTCGGCAGCAGTCGCTGCCAAGCGCGAACGAAGTTGTCGCGCGAGGGACAGTGCTCGCTGAGGTGAATCCAAACTCGCCTCGCGGTGCACTTGATCCTCGCGCCGACCCTCAGGAAGCGCAGCCGGATCGTGCCGCACTGAGCTCTGGCCATCTCGGTCCCCGCGAGCGCCAACCGCCTGAACGCTTCGAGTAACGTGTAGGCGAGCGGGGAGTAATACATGCGAAGCTGGTTCCCGCGCTCCCAGTGGCAGCTGACGCGGTCAGCGAACAGGTCGAGCTGCTGCTCCTTGATTCGGTTCTCCATCTCGCCGCGCTCGCAGTACAAGTCTTCGTAGAGTGCGCCCGATTCCCACTGGTGCCGCGTGAACGAGGTCACGAGGAAGCGAGGGTTGGCTCCCTTCCGAAGGTGCTCCGCTTTGCCAACGATGCGTCGAGGTCTCGACCAGCTGTCCTTCGTTCGGTAGACGAACGTGTGGAACTTGCGCTCAGCTTTGAGTGAGACTTCGTGGCGCTTCCTGGCCTCGTCGAGAGCGGGCTCCAGAATCGCTTGTAGGCGCGGATTCCTGGCGATTCCGATGACGTAGTCAACGCCATGGCGCTCTTCGCACCAGCTCAGCAGCCAGTCCCTGCAGAAGCCCGAATCAGCGCGGATGACAAGGCGAACGTCGGGCCACGCCGCTCGCAAGCCCTTGTAGATGCGCTCAAGCTTATCCGTGCTCTGCGCCGCGCCATCCTCGTCTGCGCGGCGGAGCCGCGCGCCGAGGATGTGATCGCCAGCGAAGATGTACAACGGCAGGTAGCAGTACTCGTCGTAGTAGCCGTGGTAGAAGAGGCCCTCTTGCTTGCCGTGGATCTTCGCGTCGGTGGCGTCCAGGTCGAGAATGACTTCCTCTGGTGGCGTTTCGTGGGCCTCGATGAAGAGGTTGATCAAGAGCTCGTCCACCTTGTCGTGGTCCAGGTGTGAGGGGGTCCCAGAATATCGGTCCAGCAGTTCCTAAGAAGACGGGGTACAACCGTCCCAGGAGGACGACATGCGAAAGAGCCGATTCACCGAAGCCCAGATCATCGGGATCCTGAAGCAAGCCGAAGGCGGCGCGAAGGTCGGAGACCTCGCCCGCGAACACGGCGTGAGCACCGCGACCATCTACAACTGGCGCTCGAAGTACGGTGGCCTAGAGGTCAACGAAGCGAAGCGCCTGAAGGAGCTCGAGGACGAGAACCGCCGCCTCAAGCAGATGGTGGCGGACCAGGCCCTCGACATCGACGCGCTGAAGACGATCGTGTCAAAAAAGTGGTAGGCCCCGCAGCGAAGAGAGTCGCCGTCGAGTG
>CAYQKK010000241.1:0-1646 GCA_964417955.1 uncultured Planctomycetaceae bacterium | reverse complement strand
TCAACCCGACAGAAGCACGCGAGACAGCCCGCTTCACCGCCGACGTCCCCGACCCCGCCCTTGCGATCGCCGAACGCCTCGAGTCCCAGGGTTTCCTAGAGCGGGTGCAAAACAACGAGAACGAACGCTTCCACCTGACCTCGACGGGCCTCCCCCTAGCCGACGCCGCCGCCCGCCAATTCCTAGATGGCATCAGCGCAGAAGCCGTACCGTAGGTGGGACTGACCTCCTTACGCACCACCCTGCCGTTCCATGCTATTCATCAGTGCTGCTCTGCCCGTGCTTGCCCTCGGAGCTCTCCAAGGTACCTCAGCACAACCCGAGCCGGACGGGGCTCGCTTCGGCCGATCGATTCTCGCGATGAGCGATCTCAATGATGACGGCGTGCGGGAGATCGCGGTGGGAGCTCCGGCTGCTCGGAACGGGGTGGGCGCGGTGCTCATTCTCTCCGGCAAGACCCGAGAGGTGACGGCTGTTTGGCACGGTTCGCCAACCCGAACGGGATTCGCCCACACCCTGCGCTCCGTTCCGGATGTGAACGGCGATGGTGTCGACGATGTCTTAGTCGGGTTCGAGTTCTGGGAGCGAACGGAACTGCGCTCCGGCAAGGACGGCGAGGTGATCCATGCGGTTGACCAGAACTGGACGCACGTCATTCCATTCGGAGACTTTGACGGCGACGGTGCGGGGGATCTGCTCCTCACGACGACTCCTTACTGGGAGGTACGCTCGGGCAGCACGAACGAGCTACTCGACAGACGCACCTTGTCCCCGGGGGTGGGCCGCTTCGATGCCATCGGCGACGTCAACGGAGATGGGCTCGTCGACGGAATCTTCTTCGGGAAGGAGGTCGTTACTAAGCTGAGCTCGCGCTCCAAGGAAGAAGACACGGCCCTCGGTAGTCCTTTTGGCCAACTCGTTGCGAGGCCGCGCGCCATTGCCGACCTTTGGCCGGACTCGCTTGCGGGCACGGCGAAAGAAGAAGTCCGCCTCTTGCGCGCGGCGTCGGCGGGGGACCTCGACGGAGACGGTCACGGCGACGTCTTGGTGATCACAGAGAGCGGGAAGACTCAGGCAGTGATTGGGCTCTCTTTCAAGAAGCCCGGGGCGGTTCTCTTCACAGCCAAGCGGCCTAGCGCCGACCCGTTCTTCGCAGAGGAACCAGCGCTGGGCTATGCGTCACTGGGTGGACTCAACCTCAACGGCGACGCCTGCGCCGATACTCTCCTGGCCAACCCATCGGACTTCCGCGGGCGGGGCCAGGTCGTCGCGGCCATGGGCTGCAAGGGGACAGCTTTAGAACAGCACAAGAAGAAGTGGCCAGCCTTCGAAGGGGCGCAGTGGCGCATGGAGATGCCCAATGAACCGGTCGCCTGCGGCCTGTCATTCGCGGCCTTCGACGACATCGACGGCGACGGGATCCAAGACGTCCTCGTGGGCAACAGCGACTGGATCTGGAGCGGCACGGTCCTGCGCGTCGGCTCCGTCCGCCTGCTGTCGGGCCAGACCGGAGAAGAGCTCTGGGTAGTGAAAGAAGACGCCTACGAAGAACTGCGTAATGACTAGCCCAGCTCAACCCGACCCTTCCCAATACGACGCCTTCGCGGGCGCCTACGCCGAGTTCGTGGAGACCGCGCCCTACAACG
>CAYQKK010000240.1:0-1665 GCA_964417955.1 uncultured Planctomycetaceae bacterium | reverse complement strand
AGGCCGGCTGGGAGATGCCCTGTGGCGACCGAGTTTCGTGGCGGCGACATGCCGGTGTCAGTACCGCCATGGTCGGAGTCGGTAGAGGAGGCCGAAAGGAACGCCGTGCCGTACTACTCGGAGCTGAACCGAGACCCGTGTCGGCGTTGTGCCTGTGTCGGTATCGACGAGAAGAACTGCGGATTTTCCTGAAGACAACGGGTGTGCCCCATCTAGCACCCATCCCCAGAGGCCCACGGAACTGACGTCCTTGATTCTCTACCCGACCCCTCATGATCGCGACACTCGCCCTGCTCGCTTCTCTGCTCGATCCAACCCCGCCTGCCCATGGCGGCGTCTACCAACCACCTCCTCCACCCCCGCTTTCTGGTCCGACGGCCATGGGCAGGGGACCAGCAGGCAGGCCCGCGATCAGTCGGATGCCTGGATTTTCCCAGGGACCCGTCGATGCGGAGTACATCGACTGGCGGCGCTGGTGGAATCTCGAACGTGACAGCTACCTGCACCTTCGCGGGTTAGGTGACGTGGACACTGCATCGGCGAGCCTTCGTCTATCCGTCACTGGAATGGCAACCGGGCTTGAGCATGCAGAGAGCACCGAGTCAGCGCTCCGACCCCTCTTCGGAATTCTGAGGTCGACGCGGGATGTACCTGTCGTCTCGGCGGCCTTGATCGCGACCGCGCGTTTGGGCAACGGCTTGGGCGAGGAGACGAAGGCACGTATCGCTGCCACGTTCGTCGATCACCTCGGCTCGGAGTCCCAGGAGATCTCCGAGACGTCCGCGTTGAGCCTGGGCATTCTTGGCACGGACCGTGCGCTCGAAGTGCTGCTGCAAATCTTGGCCGCCGACGACGAAGGCGCAGTGCTTGTGGATAGGGAAGTCATCCCCGAGCGAACGCGGGCTTTCGCTGCGTATGGACTGGGCCTCATGGCCCATCGGCGTGATACGTCAACGCTTCGCCAACGCATCGCGGCCTCGCTCATGGAGGCGCTCTCCAGCGGGCCCTCCTCCGACGATCTCGCCGCCGCTGCGATGCTGTCGCTGGGCCTCTGCCCTGCGCCCCTCACTCTGACAGTCCCGGGCGAAGCGACGCGCTTGTCGCCCCACGCCCATGACGTGGTCTCCCGCTCGGCGCAGCTTCGTTGGCTTCACGCCCGGGTGGCCAGTTCGCGTCGTCCGAAGGAGGCGAAGAAGGCGCTTCACATGTCGCTCCCCACCCTATGCCATGCCATTGTCGCGCTCGGGCGCCTCGCCCGGTACGCGCCAGATCCCGCCCGACGGGAAGCGCTCGTACTCCTTGAGGACTTTGCCACGAAGCAGTCGGCCCATGCCCACCTGAGGACTTCAGCCGTCATAGCGCTCGGGCAAGCGATGACCGGCGGGCACCGGCCTGCAGACCGCGCGGGCCGGCAGGGCCTGGTGAAGATCCTCGAGTCGGGGCAGGCACTTGAACGTCGCTTCGCCTCGATCGCACTTGCAGAGGCCTCCTCGGTTCAAGGACCGGCGGCTCCCATACGTGGCGACGTAGACGGCGATTCGGATCCGGACCCAGAGCCGGATCCAGAGTCCGATCCAGCAGGCTTCGCGGGACTCGACTCGGTCAGCCGGGCCTTACTGCGCAAGCTCGCGCTGGGCCGGTCGAGCACCTTGCCTTGGTTCGCCA
>CAYQKK010000239.1:0-1686 GCA_964417955.1 uncultured Planctomycetaceae bacterium | reverse complement strand
TCTCCTTCATGGAGCTCCAGGACGTCCAAGAGCTGTCGAACTTCTTCGAGCGCCGCGTGAGCGCCTACCAGGTTTCCATCAGCGGCGACTTCGCCCTCGACGAGAGCTTCTAGCCCTAAAATAAGCGCTAAGAATCGACAGACCACTGCGTTTCGCGCAGCGCGTCCGCGGCCCTTGCGCTTCGCTTCGAGAATTCACCTGACTAGCCCCCATGGGGACATCCCGCACGGAGAGCGTTTTCCAAGCAGGATTTTGAATTCATGCCAGGATGAGGGCATCGCGGAGGGTCTGCCCCCTCCGCGGTGCCCTTGTTTGTGCGACGACCCTGGGTGGTCTCACCTGGCATCACAACTCAACTCACTCTCTCGACCCAATGAAGCAACTCCTCTCACTTTGCGGGCTACTCGGCGCACTGTGCCTCCTGGCACCTACGGGCCTCGCCCAAGGCGGCAACGACTGCTCCAGCGCCACCCCCATCGCTGGCTTCGGCACCTACGCCTTCGACAACACGAACGCCACCGCGAGCGGCATCGCTGACTGCAACGGCGTCCCCACACGCAAGGACCTGTGGTTCGCGTGGACCTCGCCTGTCTCCGGCGAAGTGCGCTACCAAACGTGCAATACGATCACAAACTTCGACACGCGCATCGTCGTTTACAACGACACGAACTGCGGAGCCCTCCAGTTCATTGCCTGCGCAAGCCAGTCGTGCCTGGGACTGTCGCAGCTGACCTTCAACGCGATCCAGGGTCAGACGTATCTGCTTCGGGTGGGCTCACGCCAAGTGGGCGTCGGTGGAGCGGGCGCGTTCCGAATCCGGGATGAGCCCTGCCCCAGCACCAACGACGACAACCTTGAGGACAACGACGACTGCGACACAGCGCTCGCGCTGACCGACGGCACGTACTCGAACCTGTGGGTCTCGAAGGAGGACGCGGACTGGTACAAGTTCTGCGTACCGGGCAACGGGACGCTGACGCTCGACGTCCTCTTCGTCGACTCCACCGGTGACATCGACATCTTCACGTTCGATGGTTGCGCGGCCCTAGCGGGCGGTTTCGGCAACAGTACCAGCGGCGACGATAACGAACAGGTCGTGGTGATGAACCCGGACCCGACTCCCCTGGAGGTCATCCTGCGCGTCGAGCTGTGGGCGAGCGACCCGACAGAAGATTGCAACGACTACACGATGACCGTCTCCGGTGCGGGCGGCGACTGCAGCGGCGGCGGCATCGGCACCAACTACTGCACGCCGGAGGTCAACTCCACGGGCGTGCCCAGCATCATTTCGGCGACCGGCTCGGAGATCGTCTCGAACAACAACGTCCAGCTGGGCGCTGCTCAACTGCCGGCATTCGCCTTCGCCTTCTTCATCACAAGTCAGGTCTCTGGGTTCGTCATGAACCCCGGCGGCAGCTCGGGCAACCTCTGCGTCTCGGGATCGATCGGTCGCTATATCGGCCCCGGCCAGGCGCAGCAGGCTGGCACCGCTGGCACGGTCTCGCTGGGCATCGACCTCACACAGGTGCCGCAGCCGCTGGGATTCGTTTCGGCCGCTCCCGGTGAGACCTGGTACTTCCAGGCCTGGTACCGTGACTCCGGCCCCGCCGGAGCCACGTCCAACTTCACGGACGGCCTCGAGCTGATGTTCCAGTAGAAACCAACCAGCCGTGTGAAACGCAAAGC
>CAYQKK010000238.1:0-1739 GCA_964417955.1 uncultured Planctomycetaceae bacterium | reverse complement strand
CAGCTCACGACCTTCTTCGGCCCCCACGCCCACGGCGTGAACTGGTAATGCAACGCCTGGCGCTTGTTCTCTCTGTGCTCCTGACCTTCGCCTTGGGCGGAGGCCAGGTAAGCGCGGGATCGTCCTACGCGGGATCGTCCTACGCTGGACCGTCCCGCGCGAAGGCTGATTCGGACAAGCTCCAGGTGGTCGCTACGCTTCCCGATCTCGCCGACCTTGCCGTCGCCATCGGCGGCGAACGGATCGAGATCAGGACGCTCGCGCGCCCTGGCCAGAACCTGCACGCGGTCCGCGTGAAGCCGTCGCACCTGGTGGCGCTCTCGAAGGCCGACCTCTTCCTGCAGATGGGCCTGAGCCTTGAGCACGCCTGGGTGCCGGGTCTCTTGCGCACGGCCCGCAACCGCCGCGTGCTCCCGGGCACGGACGGATTCGTCAGCGCGGGCGCTGGCTACACGATGATCGAGGTTCCGGTGCGAATGGACCGCTCGGTCTCGGCGGACGTGCACCCAGCGGGCAATCCGCACATCAACATTTCCCTAGGCGGCGGCCCCCACATGGCCGAGCGCATCCGCGACGGGCTCACGCGCGTCGACCCGGCGGGAACGGACACGTACCAAGCCGGCTACGAAAAGTGGATCGCGCGCTACAACAAGGCGCGCGTGCGCTGGGACGTGGTCAGCGCAGCGGTGGCCGAGAAGAAGGCCAACGCGTGCCTTTACCACCAAGAGTTCGACTACCTGCTCGGGGAGATGGGTCTCACGATCGCGACGTTCCTAGAGCCGCGTCCCGGTCTTCCTCCTACGCCCGCCCATCTCGCGAAGGTGATTGAAGTCGTTAGGGAGAAGAAGATCCCGGTCATCCTCACCGCCCCTTGGTCCAACAACAAGAATTGCCGTCGCGTGGCAGAGCTCACCGACGCTGCGATCCTCGAGCTGCCGGTGATGGTGGGTACGAACAAGAAGGGCGGCGACTGGATCGCGATGATTGACCAGACCGTCAGGAAGATCGCCGCGGCCTACGGCGTCGACGCTGAGGCTGTGCTGGAAGCCCACGCCGAGAAGGAAGCCGCCACGGCGAGCAAGAGTTGACGGACCCGGGAGCAACGCTCAACGATGGCCAGCGAGCTCTTGGCCTGAGCATCCAGGGCGCGACTTTCGGGTACGAGAAGCGCGCCGTGCTGACGGGCGTTCAGCTAGAGGTGCCGCGCGGGTCCTTCGTATCGGTCACCGGAGTCTCGGGCGCCGGTAAGTCCACGTTCCTGCGTGCGGCCGCTGGGCTACTCCGCCCCATGAAGGGTTCCGTCCAACGCTTCACCCGGAACGTCGCCTGGGTCCCCCAGGCCGACTCCCTCGGTGCGCTGCATCCCGTGAGCGCCCTTGAGGTCGCCGCGGGCACAGGAGGAGACGCGGACCGCGCGGCAGCCGCACTCGCGTCTCTGGACCTAACGGATGAACTGCGCAGCCGGTTCAGCAGCCTCTCAGGAGGCCAGCGCCAGCGCGTCCTCGTGGCCCGCGCCCTCGTTCTCGATTCGGACTTCATCGTCTTCGACGAGCCCACCAGCGCACTCGACGACGAGTCGAGCGCACTCGTGCGCTCTGCCGCGGCGCGCCGCAGGGCCGAGGGAGCGACGATCCTCTACGCCACGCATCAGCCGGACGAGGTTCGCGACCTGGAGACGCTCCGCGTGAACGTCGCGGGCGGCCGCGTCTCCCCTATCGAGCTGGACCGTCCGAGAGAGT
>CAYQKK010000237.1:0-1757 GCA_964417955.1 uncultured Planctomycetaceae bacterium | reverse complement strand
CGGGAACTTCTGCATCGGTGGCGCCGTGGGTCGCTACGTGGATCAGATCCAGTTCGCAGGCGTCGACGGTGTCGTGGAGTTCCAGGCGACCGCGAGCGCGCTCCCCGGCCCCGATGGGCCCCGAAGCGCGAGTGCCGGCGAGACCTGGCGCTTCCAGACCTGGTACCGAGATGCCCTCCCGGACGGCACCAGCACGTCCAACCTGACCGATGTCGTTGCCGTTCGGTTTGTGCAATGACATTCGCCCTGACGACCACCGCGCCGCGTAGGAGCCAGGGACGCTGGCTGATCCTCGCCTGCCTTTCGATGGTCGCGGCGCCCACGGCCGTGGCCGCGCTGCCCCAGGACCTGATGGTCACCGAGGTTGCGACCGGGCTCGTCCAACCGGTGCTCGCCGTGTCGCCGCCCCGCGACCTTGATCGCCTGTTTATCGGCGAGCAGGGCGGCATCGTGCGCATACTGAAGGACGGCGCGCTCTTGGACGTTCCTTTCCTCGACGTGAGCACGCGCATCAGCCAAGGCGGCGAACGAGGCCTGTTGGGGCTAGCGTTCCACCCAGAGTACGCCTTGAACGGGCGCTTCTTCGTTTCCGTGACCAATCTCCCAGGCGACACGTCGGTCCACGAGTACGCCGTCTCTGCGTCGAACCCCGACGTGGCGAACCCGATTCCGGTTCGACAGATCTACGGGCACGCGCAGCCCTACCCCAACCACAACGGGGGATGCATCCAGTTCGGTGCAGACGGCATGCTGCTGTTGGCGCTCGGCGATGGAGGCGGCGCCTTCGACCCGGGCGGCAACGCGCAGAACACTCAGAACGGACTGGGCGCGCTCCTGCGCTTCGACGTCGACGCAGACTCGCCGTTCCTGCCGGCGGACAACCCATTCGTCGGGCTCGGAGGAGAGGAGGCCATCTTCGCCTATGGCCTGCGCAACCCGTGGCGGTTCAGCGTCGACCTACCCACCGGAGACATCTGGATCGGCGACGTGGGGCAGTACGATCGCGAGGAGGTCAATGTGATCCCCGGTACCAGCCAGGGCGGCGAGAACTTCGGTTGGCGCTGCATGGAAGGCAGCCTCTGCACGGGATACGACGGCTGTACGTGCACTGCCCCCGGTCTCATCCCGCCGGTGCATGAGGTGGCCCATGGCACGGGCGACTGCTCCATCACGGGGGGCTACGTGTACCGCGGCTCCCGCATCCCGGAGCTCTTTGGTCGGTACGTATTCGGCGACTACTGCTCGCGCAGGGTCCGCTCACTGGCCTTCGACGGCCAGTCCGCCACCGACCCCAGGGACCACACGGCCGAGCTCGCACCGATGGGCGGCGGAAGCCTCGCCGGCCTGGCCGCCTTCGGAGAAGACGGTGCGGGCGAGCTCTACATTTGCAGTCATTCGACCGGGACGCTGTACCGCATCGATCAGGACTGCAGCGCCACGCCCTACTGCACGACCCTGCCCAACTCAACGGGCTCCGGGGGACTGATCGGCTCGACGCAGTCGCCAAACCTCTCCAGCGGGACCTTTGCCCTCGAAGCCTGGGCCCTCCCGCCAGGTGCCACGGGGATCTTCTTCTACGGCTTTGCGCCGCAAGAGACTCCCCTAGGCGACGGCTATCTCTGCGTGGGGAACAGCGGCGCCGGGATCTACCGCCTGCGACCTCTGATGGTGGGCGGAAACGGACGCGTTCAAGTGTCGCTCGACTTCACCATCCCGCCGGCCAGCAGCGGACCTGGCGCCATCCTGCCCTTCACCTC
>CAYQKK010000236.1:0-1799 GCA_964417955.1 uncultured Planctomycetaceae bacterium | reverse complement strand
AGGCGCGAAACTAATGCGACGAACTTTTGATTCAGGGCACTAGCTTGAACCATTCACGTGCTGGTCGGCTCCATTCGTGACGGGTCCGGGCTCCTATGAGCACGGCACACTCAATCGGTATCTTCTCAGAAATCTGTCATCGGATTGAAGGGCGATCGCGACGCCAGCGAGTTCGGCTCAAGAAGGGTCGCTACGCGACATGCTCCTATCCGCGTCAGGCTCTAGGCCTGAGCACCAAATGCTAGTTTCGCCCGAGCGGGCTTTCAGGGAGCCGAAGGTCAGAGCGCTCCTACTAGAGGTGACCAAAGCGGTGGACGCGTGTGCGTCACAAACCCTGCCGGGGGTGGTCGAGCTACTCTGACTCGCGGCGTCGCGTCCTTCTGTTTTTGTGGTTTTGCTACCTGGGCTGGGTAAGGGTGCTAGAGGGTGACGCTCTCGGGGGCTGCTTCATCTAGACATCGAAGTCGATCGCACGCGATTCACTTCCGCCCGGGACCCAAGCGAGCCGCCAAGAGCGTCTTTGTCAGTGCCACGGATTTGAGTCATGCGGGGATCGGCTCGTTGCTGGCCTCCATTGAAGAGTCTGACTTGAGAACCGCCCCTTCAGGGACAACTCCGTGCTCAACGAAGTGCCACAGCTCGACGAGGAGCTTGCGCGCCACGGCAACGATCGCCTTCCTCTTCGCCAAGCTTGCTCCTTGCCCGACGCGATCGTGGTACCAGCGCGTTGTTCGGCTATTGGGCTGCCAGCGAAGCCAGAGCCACGCGAGCTCGACCATCAACGTCCTAACTCTCGGGTTTCCGGACTTCGAGATTCCTTGCTCTCGTCCACCGTTTCCGCTCAAGAAGGGGGTTCCAGTCAAGCCAGCGGCTGCACCGACTTGGCCCCGGTTCTCGAAGTGTCGCCAACCGAAGAACTCGGTCGACAAGATCAAGCCGCCAATGTTGCCCACTCCACAGAGCTGACTGAGGATCGCGGCCTTGCGCACGGCGATCGTTGCAGCATCGGGATCTTTTCGTGCTTCCCGAAGCAACTGGCGCTGCTCTTGCTCAAGGCGCTTGAGCTGCAGCGTCAACGTCGAGAAGAGCTCCCAATCCAAGAGGATCATTGCCTTGCGCCTCGCAGGGAGCGGCTCTCCATTCGGCTGGCGCGCCGCCTCAAGCTTGCCAAGGAACTCTTCCCCCTTGAAGTTGCCTGCCCGCGGCGAGAGATCAATGCCGAACTCGAAGAGCCGCGCAATGATCCGATTGCTCACCTGGGTTCTGTGCTTCTTGAGGGTCTTGATCTGCCGCGGCAGTAGACGCTCGTCCTCTGCATCCACAGGAGGCACTCGGACGACTCGCAGTACGCCCTGCTCACCGTCGCCGTCGCGAGCGAGGAGCTGCACGAGTTTCTGCGCATCGATTCTGTCCGTTTTCGCGCGCCTCTTCCGCCGGTCAACTTCGATGCTCGCCGAGTCGATGACGACATTGTCCACGCCATGGGCGACCAAGATTCGGTGAATCCAGAACCCGTCTCGGCCGGCCTCGTAGCAAGTTCTCACTCGGGCAGCTTCTGGCAGGCCGAACCGTGCTTTGGCCTTTTCGATCTCACTGAGGAGTCCCTCCACGTCACGCGCGGCAACGTCGCGGATCCGGGGCTTTTGCAGGCGACTGGGGCTCATGCCGAGTTTCCAAGTTTCCTTGCTCAACTCAAGGGCAACGTAGAGCACAGGCTGCAGCTGGGCGATATCTTCAGGGGAGGCTGTCTGGGCCATGGGTCAATTCCTCATTTTGACCAGCCGCCCGTATGTCGAGAA
>CAYQKK010000235.1:0-1809 GCA_964417955.1 uncultured Planctomycetaceae bacterium | reverse complement strand
GCCATCTCGTAACTCAAGGAAGTAGATCCGGCCGTTGAATTCACTTCCCGGCACGGGCTCACCAGACACGACCAGCGTCGTGTTGCCGTCCGTCGCTATTTTCTGTCCGAAAAAGCTCTCTAGCTCTTCTATCTCTGAAGTTAACGAATAGTCCTCTGAACGCTGAGGCAAGCAAAGCGCTGCTCCCGCGAATACGCCGAAGAGGCAGAGACCCCGAATAGCGGTGCGCAGAGCGTCCGCCACGAATTGTACTTCCAGTAGCATGCTAGTCTACTCCTCCGGGAGTCCCGTCAAACTGGCGTTCAAAGCACCCCATATCCGAGATCCTTCCACCGAAGCTTACATCGTTGCCACGCAGGTTGGCCGGAATCGAGGGAACGGCCCCCTCCTCGCGAGTCTCACCAGCGAGATCTACCTCGATTGGCTCATCCGTCACGGTGTTCCCATCTCGGTCGGCGACATCGCCGAGGCCAAGTACTGAGGACGGACCCGGGCAGAGCCGCGCGTCGTCCGCGGCGTCGATACAGGGGGAATCCGCCGCGAGTTGATACCCTCCCGTGCCACTCGACAGGAACTTCGGGTTCGCGTTGATGTTCATCGTTCCGGGGTAGACGCTGCTGGCCCCCGCTACTGCAAGAGATGTCCCAATATCGGAATAGGTAACAGCGACACTCGGATTGTCGAGTGCGTCTCCGAAGAGATTCGGCTCAGTGGAAGCTACGCCGCCGCTAAAGATGCGCCGATTGCCCCAGATGATCGAGCTCTGGATGCGCACCGAATTGACGAGGTTAGAGACTCCATCCGAATCTGCAATCTCAACACCGCCGCCGAAGTTCCCTGAAATCGTGCAGTGGCTAATGATGAATCTCCGTGCACTGCCACCCGAGAGCGGGTCGTCCACGTCGACATAGACAGCGGCCGATGGCTCGCTGTTTACATTGCCCTGAATAAGGGAGTTGACGAGGCTGTAACGACCCGCTGTCATCCTTGAGAACGAGATCGCTGCGCCACGCGGCGCTCTGTTCGACGCGATGCGAACTGCATGAATCGCGATGTCGTCGGATCCAAAGCCCGAGTCTTCAAGGTGTATGGCCCCTCCAGAGCCAATTGAAGTAGACCCAACAGTGTGCCCTGCCTCACAACCAGTGAAGAGGCAGTCGGACATTTGAAGGCGGTCCAAGTTGAAACCTGCAACCGCACCGCCAGAGACCGCCGACCTGCACCCCGTGAATCTCAGGTTCTTCAGTCGAACCGTGCTGCCCACGGCAGCCACACCATTGCCAATGAGTAGGCCAGCACCAGAGCCAGACGCGGCTGGCCCAGAAGCATCGTCTGCATACCCATTCGTGATCAGAAATCCATCGAGAACCGTGGTGTCGCCACCACTACCCCCAGGGGGAATTCGCACTATGTGGTTACTGTTCTGGGGACTGCCGACCGTGCCTGTCAGGTTTCCATCCAGGACGGTCATGTTGTACAGAGAAGGGGACCGTTGCTCACGAACCATCTCGTCGCCAGCGAAACCTCCGAACACTTGCACCCCAGGCGGAATCACGAACGAGGCACTTTCGTCCGCGGACGTCTCCGGGAGGTAGGTCCCCTGCATCACCCAAATCTCTTGGGGTTCGAGTGGATTAAGAACACGTATCAGCGCATCCTGAAGTGGGATTGCTTCAGCCCATGAGATACCAGAGGCTGAACTACTTCCCCCTGTACTGACGCGTAGCTGGGCCGAGGCCGGCGCTAGCCCAACGAAGAGTCCGATGAGGAGTCCGAAGGAAATGCGAGGGAGCGAGGGAGCGAGGGAGC
>CAYQKK010000234.1:0-1827 GCA_964417955.1 uncultured Planctomycetaceae bacterium | reverse complement strand
CGCGCGACCCAGAGGTAGATGATCTCCTGGGCCGTCGACAGGAACTGAGTGGGGTAGAAGCGCGCGAGGTCCTCGGCGCCGTGGTTCGGCCAGCCGAGGGTCGCGAGGGGCCAGAGCCACGAAGACGCCCACGTGTCGAGCACGTCGGGGTCCTGTCGGACGATCGGCTTCCCGGTCTTCGGGTGCGGAGCGCCGATCTCCAGCGTTTCGATGGAAGCGACGCCGACGTCGTCCTCGTCGTACCAAACGGGAATGCGGTGGCCCCACCAAAGCTGGCGGCTGATGCACCAGTCCTGGACGTTCTCCAGCCAGTGCAGGTACACCTTGCCCCACCGCTCCGGCCGGAACTGCAGGTCGCCCTTCTTGAGCGCACCGATCGCGGGCTCCGCGAGGGGCTGCATCTTCACGAACCACTGCTCGCTGATGAGCGGCTCGATCGGCGACTTCGAGCGGTCCGACGTCGACACGTTGTGGGTGATGTCCTCGACTTCACCCAGGAGTCCCATCTCGTCGAGCTGGGCCACCAGCTCCTTGCGCACGACTTCCCGCGACTTGCCCGCGAAGGGACCGCCGTGTTCGTTGAGCGAGCCGTCTTTGTTCAGGAGGCTGATGATCGGAAGGCTGTGCCGCTGGCCGCGCTCGTAGTCGGCCGGGTCGTGACCCGGGGTGATCTTGACGGCACCGGAGCCGTACTCGGGGTCGACGGAGTCGTCGGCCACGATCGGGATCTCGCGATCGACGAACGGCAGCTTGACCTTCGTTCCGACGAGTGCCTTGTAGCGCTCGTCGTCAGGGTGCACGGCGACGCCCGTGTCCCCGAGCATCGTCTCGGGCCGCGTGGTCGCCACCACCAAGAACTCGCCGGGCTTCTCCACGAGGGGGTACTTGAGATGCCACAGCTTGCCCTTCTTCTGGACGTACTCGATCTCGTCGTCGCTGACGGCGGTCTGGAGGACGCAGTCCCAGTTGACGAGCCGCGCGCCACGGTAGATGAGCTCGCGCTCCCAGAGTTCGACGAACGCCGTACGCACAGCGAGACTCAGATCCTCGTCCATGGTGAACTTGGTCCGCGTCCAGTCGCAGGAGCAGCCAAGGCTCCGGAACTGGTGCAGGATCATCGCGCCGTGCTTCTCCTTCCAATCCCAGATGCGCCCGAGGAACTCCTCGCGCCCGAGATCGTCACGCGTCTTCTTCTCCTCGGCGTAGATCTTCTTCTCGACCACCGCCTGGGTCGCGATACCGGCGTGGTCCGTCCCCGGAACCCACAGCGCGTCGTACCCGTCCATGCGGCGGTGACGAATGACGATGTCCTGGATGGTTCCATTCAGAGCGTGACCCATGTGCAGTACCCCGGTCACGTTCGGCGGCGGGATCATGACCGTGAAGGTCTTCCGGCCCTCCTGGGCCTTCTCGGGCGGCGTGAAGCAGCCAGACGCCTCCCAGCGGTCGTAGAGGGGGCCTTCGATTTCCTTCGGCGTGTAGCGGGTCGAGAGTTCCATAGCGGTGATCCCAGGTCCAAGGGGGCCAGGAGGCGCGAAATCGTCGCGGTCCCGGCGCTGGGGGCACGTATGGCACCCGCCACCGAAGTTAGGGTCAAGGATCCAGTTGCGGTTACCATGGGCGGATGGAAGCCTTCCTCGAATTGCTGAAGATGGTCCTGATGGTGGGCGGCGCCTTCTTGGCCCTGGCCTGGCTCGGAAGCGGCTCCAGCAAGCGCTTCGGCCGCTTGGGCCGCAAGGGCCGCGACTCTGACTCCCAGGACGGCCCCATCGAAGACGACATGTCCGAGATCGGCATGATGGGCGGCCTTGGCGGCGGCGAGATGGA
>CAYQKK010000233.1:0-1980 GCA_964417955.1 uncultured Planctomycetaceae bacterium | reverse complement strand
GCGCCAAAGCGCGAGGGCCCACGCTCGGCTGCGCCGAGCGGCCCCTTGGGTCTTGAGTCACGCGGGCTTGGGCTCGCCGCCGCGCCTACCGCGGCTCTGACAGCGGGTCGCCGGTCATGGCCGACGGCCTGAAGATCGTTACGAAGCCGGCGGTGACCGCAGCCAACGGGACGGGGCTCGTGAACGGCACGATCCAGTAGACCCCTACCATGGCGGCGATGCAGAACCGCCACGTGGGCGGGACGTCGAGCCACTTCGCGAATAGGTAGCCCACGAGCATCCCAAGGGGCAGGAAGATCGGAGCGAGGATCGGCGACGTAACAAGGTCGCCAAGGTCCACCAGGGCGCCAAGGCCCACCGGCATGAGCAGGTTGATCGCGCGCCTCTTGATGACGTCAACCCGCGAGGGTCGCACGCCGAGGCGCTCCACCTCGACCTCCAGCACCTCCGGCTGGGGCTCGGGGCTGAGATCTGGTTTCCTGAGCTTCATCAACGGAGGTGTTCGGGAGGTGGCGCTGGGCGTCATGGGAGAGCCTACGCAACGAAGCACGGCGCATTCTAGATCGTTCGAAACCTCTTCTCCGTGGTAAGTGTCACGTTTAGGGTCACCGTGCCATCCGTACGCGATGGCCCTCACCGTCCTAGAGTATCGGGCCCAACCCGCACCGCCTGGCTCTATCTCCCACCCACGCCCATGACGCCGCTTCGCATCCTCGCCCTTCTCTCCCTTGCTGCGGGCACCGCAACCGCCGCGGCCAGCCCCATCGGCGACCGGGTGACCGGCAAGCCATTTGCCACTCGCTCCGAGGTCTACGCGCAAAACGGGATGGCGGCGACGAGCCAGCCGCTCGCGACGCAAGTGGCCCTCGATGTCCTGAAGGCTGGGGGCTCCGCCATGGACGCAGCTATCGCTGCCAATGCCCTGCTTGGCCTCGTCGAGCCCACTGGCTGCGGTATCGGCGGCGACCTGTTCGCCATCGTTTGGGACCCAGAAACGAAGAAGCTCCACGGCTACAACGGCAGCGGACGATCGCCCATGTCGCTGACCATGGAGAAGCTCCAAGAGGCAGTGGGGCCGGACGCTACGATCATTCCGCCCTACGGGCCGCTGCCCGTTAGCGTCCCCGGGGCCGTGGACGGCTGGACGAGCCTGCATGAGCGCTTCGGCAAGCTGCCGCTCAGCGACGTGCTCGCCCCTGCGATCGGCTACGCCAAGAACGGCGCCCCGATTTCCGAGCTCATCGCCTACTACTGGGCCATCGGATCACGCACGCGTCGCGCCTACCCGGGATTCGCCGAGACGTTTACGCCAGATGGCGGCGCGCCGAAGGTCGGCGACGTCTTCAAGAACCCAGGGCTCGCTTCGACCTACGAGCGGATCGCAGAGCACGGTCGAGCCGGCTTCTACGAAGGCGAAGTCGCTGCGATCATCGCGGAATACATGGCGGCCAACGGCGGCTTTTTGACCGCCGAAGACCTCAGCGCCCACCGAGGCGAGTGGGTCGATCCCGTTTCCATCAACTACCGCGGCTTCGACGTTTGGGAGCTGCCGCCCAACGGTCAAGGGATCGCCGCGCTGCAAATGCTCCAGGTGCTGGAGCGCCACGACGTGGCGCGCATGCGATTCGGCTCGGAGGAGTACATCCACCTGTTCACCGAGGCAAAGAAGCTCGCGTTCGCTGATCGCGCCCGCTTCTACGCGGACCCTGACTTCACCGCGGCCCCCGTGGAGCGATTGCTTTCGGATGAGTACGCGACCGAGCGCAGCGCTCTGATCCAAGAGCGCGCGATGAAGAGCGTCGACGCCGGCAACGCGGCGCTCGAAGAAGGCGACACGATCTACCTCTGCACCGCTGACAAGAACGGCATGATGGTGTCGCTGATCCAGTCGAACTACCGCGGCATGGGATCGGGCATGACGCCCCCCGGCCTCGGCTTCTGCCTGCAGGATCGCGGCCAGCTCTTCGACCTGACGCCGGG
>CAYQKK010000232.1:0-1996 GCA_964417955.1 uncultured Planctomycetaceae bacterium | reverse complement strand
GCGAATCAAGTCCCCGTCAGCGGCGCTCTCGACGGCGCTTCGGATATCAGGGAAGGGCGCGGGAGCTGGACCGACATCGAGCACATCGGCAGCGAGGAACAGCATGAAACAGAGCAGCATGTTGACTCCTGGTTGTGAAGATTGCGAGACCGGCGAGCTGGAAGTTGCGCGCCTGCACGAGACCCGATCGTACGCTGTCGCAAGCGAACTCGCTGCCCTCCCCCCTGGATGCAGAGCTGGCTGCACCGCTGGCTGCACCGAACCGCCTGACGCAGCATGAAGACTGCGTCAGGCTCTTCGCACCCTATTGGAATCGAATCGAAACGGCGTTCGTGAAGTTCGATACCGGCAGGCCGCCGCTCGAATCGCGGTGCCAGCACTGGAACTGCCAGAAGCTGCCCGTTGTCGCAGCGACCGTGCCCATGGGTGCCGCGAGGGCCAACGGGTTGATGTTAAGGGTCAGAAATCCCTGGGAGCCCGTCGACCCAGCGGAGCTGGAGTAGCGTCCCAGGACGCTGCCACCGGCCACGCACAGATTGCCGACGCTCCCCCCGGGGTTGTTGAGCACCGTGAAGCCGTTGCCCGTGATAAAGAAGCCGACGGTGTTCGCGGGCAGCGAGGTCGCCACCAGCATCTTGCTCGACGTCAGCAGGTTGTCACCATAAAGAGCGATGAAGCCATAGTCCCCCGTGCTGTTGGGGGCGCTGGTGCAGTACTGGAGAGCGTTGGTCGTGCCGTTGCTCGCGATGTGCCGGGCCGCAAGCACGTCCCATTCGGAAGAAGCGTTGAGAGCCGACCAATTGGCCTGGCTCCACGCACTGGACAGCCCGCCTGACTGACGGGAGGCGATGGACGCCACTCCGCGAACCGTGGTGGAGTCCACGTCACCGAGGAAGGTCCGACGCTCCGAAACGCCAAGGGCGTCAAAGGGAAGCAGATCGAAGGAGCTGATGTACGCCTTGTAGCCTTCACCGGGCTGCCTCTCCAAGTAGCTGACGAGGAAGTCCGTGGCGGTCGTGCCGAAGCGAAGTCCCAGGGCGTCCACGCCCGACTGGAACGTGTGCTCGATCTCGCTGAGCGGCATGAGCCGCTCGCGGAAGCCGCCGCGGCAGACAATGACGCTCTTGTCTTCCGTCGAGGAGCCGCCGAGGAGGTCGTAGCTCACAAGGTACGTGGGGGCGAGACCCCGAAGGTTGAGCCCCTCCGAGACGTCGATGCCGGTCACACCCGTACCAGTGGGAAAGCCGAACAGCTCACGGGGCGACGTCAATAGCGAACCGTCGGCCGCGATCTGCAGGTTCCAGACGGACTCGGTCTGAACGTTGTCGTTCTCGACGCGGAACGCCACGTTCCAGGTATTGACCGTCGTCGGGTTACCGCTCGATTTCGAGATAACTGGCTCTCCCACCGCCATGCCCGCTGGCAGGTTGACGAACTGGATCGGCTCCATCGTCCCGTTCGAACGCACGAGGCGATAGCGGAGCTGATCGCTCCCAGTCGAGAACCTTCGCAGCCACGTCACGATGAAGACCCCCTCGTTGCTAGGGGCCCAGCTGCCTCCCACGTCAGGAATCGAGTTGGTGTACGTAGGCGTCGCATCGCCGATAAGCATGACCGGTTCGAGAGCGAGGACGGAGTACCGGAAGAAACGCCCGACGATCTCCACTTGACCAGAGGTCGTATCCGAACGTTCGCAAGCGATGAGGCTGCGGTTCAGGAAGTCGATGTTCGCAACGCTAGGACGTTGCCAGCTGTCCGAGCTAGAGTCCACAAAGCCTTGGTCGATGTAAGCGCCGGTGGAGTCCCATCGCCGGAAGAAGACGTCGCCGTCAGCTCCTGAGAACGTGTCCTCGTAGACGTGAATGAAGCTGTCGGTATTCCGATCGTAGGCCACGTCGGGACGCTCTTGGTCTCCGTCGTAGTCTGCCGTCGCGAAGGTCCCAAGGATTGGGTCCACCACCACGGCGCCGACGGCCTCGGCGAGGAACGACCCCGG
>CAYQKK010000231.1:0-2060 GCA_964417955.1 uncultured Planctomycetaceae bacterium | reverse complement strand
AGCGGGTGTTTTCAACCACCCATCACCGCGCACCAGCACCAGAGCGACGATTCCCTCCAAAATCTGCGAAGCCCGCAGGTTCAGGGCTCCAGGGGGGATCCAAGCAACGCCTTGGGGTAGTCATCAGCAATGGGTCATGAACTCACCTAGCTTCTCGCTGCACGCGGCAATGCGGGCCGGCCAAGGCGATCGCTCACAGCTAGAGAAGCTCTGTCGCTACGTGATGCTCTCAGCGATCTACCTGAAGCGGCTAGAGGTCTGCGCAGGCGGATTGATCTCGGTGGTGACGGACCCCGCGTCGGTGGGCAAGGTGCTGGAAGACATCAAGCTCGCCGCAGAGAAGCGCCGCCGCCGAAGAGCGTTTCGAAACGGGGATCGCGAGCGCGGCCCGTAGTGCGAACCGTTGGTCTGGCCACGCCGAGGTGGTAGGGTGCCATGGTTGATGAAGCCTTCAGATGAATCGACATGGAAGGCGTATCTTGCCGACCTCGTCCAGAGTGGGCCCTCGATTCCATTGGACCGGGCATCCTTCGTAGCGGCCCTTGAGGACGGGCGAGGGCGGGTATGTCTTCACGCCGAGGAGCGGGGACTCGAAGGTGTGCTCGGCCAGGTTGTCCACGCAACATGGAACTGCCTAGCGTTCGACCCGCAGGAGGAAGGGACTCGCGGCGACTGGTCTCTGCAGCTGCTAGATGCCGCGGGAAAGTTCGAGGAGGGAGCGGCGTTGATTCAGGCCCTAGCGAGCCCCGACTCTATTCAGCGGCCGGTTCCAGGACGTTGGACCGAGGTGCAGCGAGTCAATGTCCTACGGACACTTGCAGCCAGAGGGCTAGGGTGGGCCAAAGATGTGCTCGACCGAGCCGAGGCTGAAGAGAACGCAAGCCCCAGAAAGGTAGTGGCGCGTGAAGCAGACGGCGAGGTCGAGTACGTCCAGAGGGCTGAGTCGGCTGAGGGAGATGGGTTCAGCTGGTGCCGCAGCACAGGGCCGCACGAGTGCGCCAAGGAGGTGATCGCTTGGATCGAGGGCCAAGAAGGCGAAGTCCGCGCGAATGGTCGGCCGCACGGTCGCTTCGAGCTGCGCCGGTGGGGCCGTACCGCAACGCCCGACGCCCTTGACGAGATCGTCACCGCATGGAATGAGGCGGCGGGCGACCTCAAGCGACTTCTCTACAGCTTTATTTTTCAAGGTCGCCGCGAGGTTCCGTTTGTGACCGAGACCATGCTCGACGCGGCCCGTAGCGGAAACGAGATGCTGAAGATGTCGACCCTTAAGGCGCTCAAAGGCGTTGCAGATCCCCGCCTTCGTTCGTTGGCGCTCAGCCTTGTGTCTCCGATGGGACTTCTAGACGGCGGCCTAGCGCTCCTGTCCGCCAACTACCAAGAAGGTGACGCTGCGAAGATCGAAAGCGCTCTGTTTCAGCTTCTTCCAGAGGCTGACCTTGCCGCATCGAGTCGACAGCGTCTTTCTCCTGAGCAGCGCCATCGGCTCGGAAAGATCCTCCTCGATCTAGGGGGTGCCAAGCACCCTGAACTGCTGGCTCTCATGGTCGCGGCCCATGAGATCACCCCGTGCGGTGAGTGTCGCGGGTTCTTGGCCTGCCGGATGGCCTCCATGGGAAATGTCCCCGGCTGGCTTCGAAGGGAGATCGTCCTGCAACCCCGGGGTGCTGAGGAAAGCTGGCCGTGGGATGCCTAGCAGCCCGCCCAACAAGGCCGCACTGACCAACAGTGCCCCACAAACCCCAAGCTGACGTGTCTTGAACCTGGTTCAAAACACGTCAGCTTGGGGTCTGTGGGGGCGGGCAAATCTCGTCCGCGGCTGTACGGTCCCGGTTCGGCCATTCCCCAGCGAGAGCAACGCGGCCGGTGAGGATTGGCGGGAATGACTACGGTACGGCACAGCCAAGTGCTCATGCCAACTGCCAGCTTGGACGCCCTATCCGTACCGAGCACGAGAGCGCGGCGGGAATCCGCAGGCGGCGCCTAGGAATCTCTTGGGGTGGGTCTCCGAAGCATGAAAGCCCCATGGGTGGTACCGTGATCGCATGCTCGTATTCCTC
>CAYQKK010000230.1:0-2071 GCA_964417955.1 uncultured Planctomycetaceae bacterium | reverse complement strand
GGTTCGTGGAGTGCAGCTCCGGCGGGTAGAGGCCGCTGCGCTGCAGCCACGTGAACGCCAGCGCGCTGAAGAAGAGCAGGATGAACCAGACCCAGTTGTGGTGCTCGGCCAGGGCGGCTGCCACGATCATCGACTTCGAGACCAAGCCGGAGAAGAGCGGGAAGGCCGAGATGGACGCGGCTCCGACGAGGCAGAAGCGCGACGTCCAGGGCATGGACTTGGCGAGGCCGCCGAGGTCCGACGCGTGGATGCGGCCGGTTGGTTGGAGCATCGAACCCGTGGGACTGACTACGTTTCTCCACCGGTCCCCCAAAGAGCCCTGCGAGAGTAGATGAAAATTTCGTGCGCACAAACTATTTTGTGCGCACAAATTCTCCTGCTGGGGCCGATAATGCACCCATGAACCCTCCCTCACCCGAAATAGGGGACGTATTGACTCAGGCCCTCGCCAGTGCGGGCTGGCACGCGGTCCATGCTTCCGACCCATCTAGCGACTTAGTCGTGACCCGCGCGGGACGCCGGATTCTCGTTGAACTCAAAGTCTCCAAGGGGAGACCGCGTCTGAACGTACTCCAAGACAGGCTAGCGGCGGCAGCACTCATTGCCGAGCGGCACGCTCATGAGCTGAGAGAAGAGCAAGGTGAGCACGTCGACGCAATGGCTGCTGTTGGCGCAGATAGGCTGAGTTCAAACATGGTTGAAAAGCTGCGGGTCTTCGCCGACCGCTACCTCGGCGAGACTTCATGGTGCATTGTTGACGCTGCTGGGATCAGGGCAGCTCGCGGACAAGACCTTCCCGTTGTCGAAGAAGCCGCCTCGCCTGTTCGCAAGCTCCAACGCTCCGCGTCGACCCCATTCTCCGATCTTGGACAGTGGCTGATCAAGTGTCTCCTCGCCAGCGACCTTGATCCTCGGTGGATCAAGCTGGGCGGGATGAAGTCCTACTTCCGCACCGCACGGGAACTCGCAGAATTCGCCAATGTTTCGGAACCTGTGGTCTCGGTGGTCTTGCGCGACCTCGAAGCACGGGGCTTCCTCAAGCGCCGACCGACGATTCAGCTTGTTGATCGCTCGCGTTTGTTCAAGGAGTGGTCGGGCGCGGTTCATGCACGGCCGCTCGTCCAAGTCACCGCACGGAGCAAGTTTGGTGCAAAGAACACCATCGACCAGCTATCCCCCAGGCTCGACGAGAACTGGCACTGTTTAGGCCTCTTTTCAGCATGCATCGAGCTCGGTCTTCCCTTCGTGACCGGTGGTCCGAGCCATGTCATTGTGAGGGAGCTCGATGCATCCGTGCTTGATGACTTGATGCTAGTGGAGTGCGATGAGAGAGAGTCGAATCACATCATCGTGCGTGAAGCCCCATTCCCGGAATCAGTGTTTCGCGGCGTTCCCAGTTCGATGCCTCCCACTACGGACGTGATCCAGTGTTGGCTCGACGTAGTTCACCATCCCGCCCGAGGTGCCGAGATGGCCAGAGAACTCTGGCATGAGATGGGGATCGATAGCGAACAGCCATGATCGACGCAACCCTACGCAGTGCACTCCACGCACTGTCCCCGATCCTCGATCGAATCGTTGTCGTGGGTGGAGCTGCTCACCAGATTCACTCTAAGCTTGCTGGTTCGAGCGAGATCCCGCTCACGACGGAAGACGTTGACATCGTGATTGGTGAGAGAGGCAAGCTCCCCGATCTCTCGGGTGCTCTTGCAGCCGCCGATTTTGAGGCAGTGCCTAGGGGTGTGACCACACCGCCATCAGTCATCTACCGCGCTCAGGACGGAAGCTATCTCCAGTTCGTTTGCCGAAGGATGGGTGCACAGGGTGGACGCAGCGGTGACAAGCCGTCCGTTGAAGAATCCTATGGGCTCGTCGCTGAATCCCTTCCGAATGTCCAGATCCTTGCGTTCGAGTGTTGGGACTTCGAGGTTCCTGACGGCGCCACATCCGTCAAGGCGCAGGTTGCTCATCCCGCATGCTTCATCCTTCAGAAAGGGCTCATATCCGAAGAGCGAGGGCTTGAGGAGCGAGCCAAAGACCTTCTCTACGTGCACGACACGCTGCGTCTCTT
>CAYQKK010000229.1:0-2241 GCA_964417955.1 uncultured Planctomycetaceae bacterium | reverse complement strand
CGAGCAGCACGCGCCCTCTTTCTTCGTGGCGACCGTGGCGGCCTTGGCCTTCGTGGCGCAGCACTCGCCCTCGGCCTTCGCCGAAACGACCGAAGCCTTGGCAGCGCTGGAGCAGCACTCGCTGTCCTTCTTCACGGCGACCGTTGCGGCCTTCGTGGCCGAGCAGCACGCGCCTTCTTTCTTCGTGGCGACCGTGGCGGCCTTGGCCTTCATGGCGCAGCACTCGCCCTCGCCCTTCGTCGAAACGACCGAGGCCTTAGCAGCGCTGGAGCAGCACTCGCCGTCAGCCTTCTTCGCGACTACCTGAGCCTTCGAGGTCGGGCAGCTCGAACCGCAACCCGACTTCTCAACCGGCTTGGCAGCAACGGTAACAGCCTTCGCCTTCGTGGCGCAGCAGCTAGCACCGTCGGACTTCTTGGCCACGGTCGTGGCCTTGGCTTTGACTTCGTGCGCAGTGCAGGTCTTGGCAGCACCCGCAGTGCACTCTTGAGCGAACGTCGGCGCGGCGCCGAGTCCAACGAGAAGTGCAACGGCTGCGAGCCCTTGGAGGAGTTTGTTCATGGTGAAGAAAGGTGCCTGGAGAGCGTGGCTCTCAAAGGAGGAGTCCCAAATGGGAATCAGTGTGATGGCGGACGCGGTGCGGCGGCAGCCAATGAGAGATCGGGGCTGAAGCGGCGTAGGGCCTCTTCGACACACCTGTTCCAAGACCATTAAGGACTGTGACGGAGTAGATGCCTTTTCTCGAAGAGATTTACGATACCGGAAGGACCGTTCCCTGGTGAGAGAATAGCCCGCCCGAGAGCCTGGGTCAGTACGGCCCTCGTAAGCGATCGTTAGGGGTTCCCAATGGGTAAGCGTGGTTTCTGGCTCTCTGGGCTATAAAAGGGAGGCGGAATGGCCCCTGGGCCCGTTCTCCCCTTCCCATCTGGCGGCGTCCTCATCTGAGCCTCTCGTGAGGCCTTCCTGAGGGCCTTCGCCGGAACCTCCCCTAGTCCCCTTATTCCCAGCAGCATGGCGAGTCGCCCAAACCGAAACGCGCCCCTCGGGCATGCTTCCTCCCAACGGGGAGGCTCCCGCGCTGGGCTGGGAGGGTTTCGGCTGGGTTGGAAGCTGCCTGTCATTGCCGGGCTTCTCGCGGCGGCTTTCGGTGCAGGCAGGCAAACCTCGATCCTGGAGCCTCCGACCCAGGAGAAGGCCAAAGTCAACGCCTTGGCCGATCCCTTGGCCGCGGCCGAGCAGGTCTCGCTGGCCTTTCAGTCGGCCTCCGCGGACGCTGCCCAGTCCGTGGTCCAGGTGCGCTCGTACCGCCAGACCCGGCGCGGCTGGCGCGCGGATCAAGAGGGCTCGGGCCTCATCGTCGCCAAGGATGGAACGATCGTTACCAACCATCACGTCGTAGAAGGCGGCGCGAGGTTCGACGTTGTCTTCACGGACGGCACCAAAACCCGGGCTCGACTCCTCGGCTCGGACGACACGACGGATCTAGCCGTGCTTCGCGTCGAGGGCGAGCCCCCAGCTCCGAACGGTCTTCCCTTGCGGCCCATGCCGCTCCGCACCGAGCTTCCGCCGGTGGGCGAGCTAGTGCTCGCCGTCGGCAATCCCCTCAGCCTTGGGCACACCGTTACGCTGGGCGTGGTCAATGGCCTCGGCCGCTCCAATCTCGACATCGCCGAGTACGAGAACTACATCCAGACCGATGCGGCCATCAACCCCGGCAACAGCGGCGGGCCGCTGATCGACGTGCGTGGGCAAGCGGTGGGCGTCACCGTGGCCGTAGGCCTCGAATCCAACAACGATGGCGGCCTCGCCTTCGCCATCCCAGCCTCGATGGTGCAGAGCGTTCTGAACGAGATCCTGGAGCATGGCCGGGTGCGCCGCGCCTACTTGGGACTGAGCACCGTGCGCCGATACAGCATCGAACGCTCGCTCCGATCGGACCGCGAGAACGGCTACCGCGGCGTCAGCCTCGTCAAGGTGGACTCCCCTGTTGGAGGCACGCCCGCCGCCAAGGCGGGGATCCGCTCGGGCGACATCATCCTGAAGATCGACGGCCGTGAAATCCGCGGCATCCAGACCTACCTCAACGCGCTGATCGAAGCCAACCCCGGCGACACCATCGCGATCACGCTGTGGCGCGATGGGAAGACCCTGATCAAGTCGGTCAAGCTGATCGAGCGCTAGGAGTCTGGGGCCCCGCCCCCCGCGGGGCAGGTACAGGGCGGGGGCACGGCGTAGCCGGGC
>CAYQKK010000228.1:0-2260 GCA_964417955.1 uncultured Planctomycetaceae bacterium | reverse complement strand
AGCCCAACGCGCTCGCGCTGGTTCCGCGGGCCGGAAAGCACTTCCTGGGCGGCTTCGACAGGCTCCGCGAAGTGCAGGAGCGCGCGATCCCCGCGATCATGAGCGGCGACGACGTCCTGATCGCATCGGCCACGGCGAGCGGCAAGACCGAGGCGTTCGCGGCCCCCGCAGCCGAGCTCGCGCTCCAGGCCGGCTGCGCTCCGATGACGGCGCTCGTCCTGACGCCGACGCGCGCCCTCGCCAACGACCTCAAGCGCCGGCTGGAGGGGCCGATGGAGCGGGCAGGAGTGAGTCTTGGCCGGCTCACGGGCGAGCACAAAGAGAAAGTGGGCGGCCGATCCCCCGCGGTGGTTATCGCGACGCCGGAAGCCCTGGACTCGGCGCTCGCAAGGCGCAGCGCGAGCCTCAGCGCGCTCCGCATGCTGGTCATGGACGAGATCCACGTCCTTGACGGAACGGCCCGCGGCGACCAGCTCCGCGTGTTGCTGCACCGCGTGGATCTTGCGGCGAGGCTCCGGCCACGCCGGGTTGCGGTAAGCGCGACCATTGGATCGCCGGAAGCGCTCGCGTCGCGCTACCTGGTCAATCCGCAGCTCGTCCTCGTTAAAGGAGCCCGCGAGATCCGCGCCAAGGCGTTCAACGGACGCGGCACCGCCGAGGTGGCGTCCCACGTCAACGAGATGGCCGGGCATGGCGCGCGAAAGATCCTGGTCTTCTGCAACAAGCGCGACGACGTCGAGCGCTACTCGATCAAGCTGCGCCACAAGACGCGCTTTGCCGACGCGATCTTCGCCCACCACGGCTCGATGTCCAAGGTGATGCGCGAGCGCACCGAGCGCCAGTTCCAGTCGGCGCCCGCCGCGCTCTGCTTTGCCACAATGACGCTGGAGATGGGCATCGACATGGGGAGCATCGACTACGTGCTGCTCTTGGGCGTTCCCTCTGACGTATCGAGCCTGCTCCAGCGGATTGGGCGCGGGGGCCGCCGCGGCGACTCGACCCGCTTTGGCTACGTGGCGGCCGACCTCGGCGAGAGGCATCGGATGCGAACGATGGCGAAGTCGGGGGCGCGCGGCGAGCTGTGCGCTGCACCCTATGGATTCCGGTACAGCGTGCTGGTGCAGCAGGCGCTGACCCTGGCGGGCCATGACAGCGTCGGACCGCTTGACCTGCGCAGAGCCGTCCCGGAAGAGCTTTGGCCCACCAGAGACACCGTGGGGGAGCCCGACTGGCCTAAGACGCTGCTCGACCAGCTCGTGGAGGCCGAGCTGATGGAGCGAAGAGGCCGCGACCGCTACGTGCTGACCGAACAAATCGAACGCCGCTTCCACAACGGAACGCTGCATTCGAACCTCGACGATGACAGCGGCGTCGAGGTCGTAGACCGCATGACCGGCGATGTGCTCGGCGGCATCGCGCAGGCCGACACCGGCAAGCTCGGCCTAGCAGGGTCCTCCCGGAAAGTCGCCGGCTACTCGATGGGGCGCGTCCTGACGGACAGCGTGCAGGGCGCCGAGCCCGCCAAGTTCCGTCCGCGGGGCAAGCCGATCACCTCGTTCGCGCTGGCGCGCTCCGTCGCGGCGGAGCTCGGCGTGCCCGATGACGCGCTTGTCCTGCACGGCTCGAAGGGCGCTATCCGCCTTTTGCACGGCCTCGGCAGCGTGGGCGGCAGGGTCCTATTGCGCCTCCTCGACGGCCGCGGCGTCGATGTGGACCGCAAATCGCTCACCCCGTTCAGCCTCGACGTGGCCGGTCTTAAGGAAGGCCCCCTTGAGGTCCCCGTGGACCTAGTGGAGGCGTGCCTCGGAGACGAACCAGGCACCCTAGAGAAGATCGTCGCCCCGGGGCCCTGGGCGAAGGCCGTCCCCGATGCGTGGCGGCGGGAGACCGTCCGCCAGGCCAGCGGGCTCGACGACGTGGTTCAGTTTCTGCGTTCGGCCAGGGTCGTGAAGGCGACGTGGGGAGACGAGCAAGCGCTCATCGCAGACGCGCTTTAGCGCCGCCCGAGAGCGTCACTCACCAGTTCCCCGGCGTCGATCTCGACGCAGTCGTCCCGCTCCTGCAGCGCCGCCCGCAGCCGGCCCTTGTGCCAGGCGCCAAACGTGATCACCACGCGCTTCCCTTGACCGCGAACGCGCGAGAGCGCGTGCCCGCAGGGCTCCCAGTGGGCGTCGTTGATGTTGCTCCAACCCCCGAGCCCCAGCTCGTCATTGAAGTGGACGTCGTAGGGGATCATGCCGGTCTCGACGATCTCGTCGTA
>CAYQKK010000227.1:0-2345 GCA_964417955.1 uncultured Planctomycetaceae bacterium | reverse complement strand
TTCGCGTCGATACGCGACGTGTGATCGACCTCCCCCACGCGCACGCGACCGATCGTGATCGAAGGGACGGCTGCGCCGTTGGCCCCCGTCACGAAGATCACTCGACGTTGGACGGCCGTGCCCAGCGTGACCGGATTGAGCCTCGGATCCACGAGCATCTCGCCGGGTTGGATCACCAAGTTCTCCGCAAGTGTCGCTGACTCAGGCGGAAGGCTGATGCGGCACTCGTAGCGTCCGGGCCTTTGGTGGTTGAGCTCCATCAGCTCTCCGGGCTGGAGCTGGGCGGGCTTGCTGGATGGGTCCGCTCCGACGGGATCTTCCGCCTCAAGCAGCAGCCGTAGCCCCTGCATCCGCTTCGGATCGATTTCGGTCAGATCGATGCGGATCCCCCCAGGTTCGTTCAGCTCCAAGGCGATGTCACGGTCCCCAGCCTTGAACGGAACCGGCTCGATGAGTTTGAGGGCGCCCTTCGTTGCGGTCAACGCGAGCTTCCTCGAGCCATCAGCGGACGTATCGCGCTCCCATCGAATCGTGAACTGTCCATCTTCACCGCTCAGTCCAAAGCACTGCCTCACGCTGCTCATCCCGAAGGACGCATCGTTGGCCTCTCGGATGGGGATCACGCGCACTGTCGCCCCCACCACGGGCGCTCCGCTCTGACGGATGACCCGGCCCGACACCAAGTGCTTCATCGGTCGAAAGCTCCAGGACCCTAGGTCGAGCAGCCCGTCCACGAACGGCTCTTGCACGAGGCGCCGAGCGACGAGCGATGAACTCGTGGACCCTGCGCTCCGCTCGACGCTTGCGAAGATCCCACCGAGCACATCGTCTTGCGCAATCCCCTTGAGCTGGAAAGTCGCTACGCCCTCTTCATCCGTGATCGCTGTCCAGTCGCCCCGAGAGTCGTAGGACAGGGCCGCGTGCATTTGCTCCTTGGGCAGCAGGCGCACCACCTCTCCCTTGAGGGACTGGCCGGTCTCATCAAGTGCCTTGAACCTGAGTCTCGGCGCAACGGTCGGCGACAGCTGCACGACCACAACCTCCCCGGGCTCCGTAGGGCCCGCCACATTCATATCGACACGCTCGACGTACCCCTCGACCGTCAGCCGAAAGCGCTGCCCCAGCGCCACGTGGTGCAGGGTTGCGCGGCCTTTCACAATGGGAGTGGCGACCTGCCAGGTGCCGTCGTAAGTGAACTTGGCGCCCTCTGCTGGGCCGACTTCGAGCGTCGCTCGCTTCACAGCGGATCCTCGGTGGCGGTGTTCTTCGCCGTACTCGTATTCGATCTCGATCGCACCGACGGGCGGGAGCATGATCGCTTCATGCCCAGCCTTCCCTATGGGTGGCAGGCCGAGAACAAGAGCGCGCGGAAGAGAGCCCCTAGGCTTCATGACGCTAGCCCGTCCGTCGTCGCCCGTCCTTGGGAGCTCAGAGAGTGGGCGTCCGCCGGTTCGTAGATCGCCAACGGTACGGCTCCCATCGCCTGACATGACGAGGGGAACATGGACGGCGGGAGCACCGTCGGCATGCCGAACCTCAACGTCGACCTGGCGCTCATGGCAGTCGTCAAAGTCGATCACGATCTGAGAGCCCCGGAGGGAACCAATGCTCACCCGGCCCATCACCTTCGCAAGGACGCGATCCAGCCGTCCCGGACGCGGGATCAGCATTCGGACGACCTGGGGTGCACGGTCTCGCACGGCGATTTCACGGAGCCGCGCACGGACCTCGGGGTCTTCAACCTCTTCGAACATGGCGTCGGCGGCTTGGGAATCCACTTCGGGCTCGGCGCTATCGGGGCTCCAAGCCGGCACGCCGAAGATCTCCTCTCCGAATGCCACCGCACGATCCCAGCGCCAGCGAGCGCCGGAGGCTTGTGGACCCCTTCTACCCAAGGTCGTCGTGGCCCCTTTTCGGCTTTCCTTGGCGCGCAGCAAGTAGACCGACGGAGCCTCCTTGGCGATCCAGTGCGGGGCCTTCAGGATCAACTCCACTTCCGAGGCGCGGCGGGCTCGCGGCTCGGCCTTTAGGGTGACGTTGACTCGATCGCTCGCTGCGGCGGATCCGCTCTTGCGCGCTGCCTCCAGCTCAGAATCGGCCGACGGGGCTCCCGCTTCTAGGTCGCTCGCAGAACCCGAAGTGACCAGCGCGTCCGGCGCTCTCCCATCACCCCCTCGCCCCACCCAAAGAAAAGCCGCGCCGCTGATGAGGACACAGAGGAGCACGAGAAGGGCAAGAATGAGCGCGCGCATAGACCGAGACTACGATGGGTCCGGGACCTCTGTTAGCAGCAGTACCGTCACCGGCACGACGCCGCCACGGGATGGCCGCTTGAGGACTGAGTG
>CAYQKK010000226.1:0-2371 GCA_964417955.1 uncultured Planctomycetaceae bacterium | reverse complement strand
CCTGACGGGCGGCGGCCAGCACATGCCGGTGTGACGGCTAAGCCTGTCGGCTGGGGTCTGTCGGCTGGGCCACTGTGTTTGCCGTCCTGGCACAAGCCGCTCGCGCAAGCCATAGGCCGCCAGCGCTCAGCCGGTGGCGCTTTGCCGCCGCACTCGCCGGCCCGCACGCGCCGCTCGGACCGGCCAGACGGCGCCAGAAGAAAAACCAACGCTTCACGGCCCCTGGAGCATTGTCGCAGCGTATCATTTCCAGAAACGTCGCGGGCCCTCCCAGCCCACGCCCTTCCCTTCCCTTGCACCTGCCCCAGCCCAATGCCCCACTCACAAGCTCGCTCTCTCACTCACATAGGCGTCCTGTCCCTCGCGGCGATAATGACGCTCGCTCCAGAGTGCCTCGCGCAGACTAGCGCCACGTCAGTTCGCCACGCTGGCACCTATCACGTCAGCAGCGGCACATGGACCCGTTCCGCGCCGCACTCCAGCGCTGACTTTGCTGGGGCTGACACCGTCTACAGCAACACGGCCTCAACGGGCTACTTCCTCCCGTTCAACTCCACGGGCACGTCGAATGCCGGCGGCTGGACCTACGACGAAGGGGGGCTTCCGGGCCCCTCCAATCCTGACCACGGGTCAAGCCTCGCCGCCCGGGACGAGTACTGCATCACCGGCCTGCAGATCGGCTACTGCGACAACAATCCGGCGGGCACCTCCGGCTGGGAGCTGTCGTTCTACGAGGGCTACACCCAGCCGCTCCTCGTCGATTCACCCAATGCAACGATCACGGTCACGGGCCTTCCTGCGGATGGCTGTTGGACGGTGAATCTCGACCTCTCAGGAGGCCAAGAGTTCACCATGGGGGCCGACGGGGGCGCGTCGAACCCCGGCTGGGATGGGGTCCTTGCCGAAGACCGTTTCAGCTGGTCCGTGCACTACGCCGGCTCCGACGGCTCCAGGTTTGCCGGGTTCATGTTGAGCGGCCACCCTGGCGCGACCGACGCGTCGTGGAGCGTCCCAGCGGACGTTCCCACGGACGCCACGGGAACGATCTTCGCCCCCGCGATTCGCTGCGCGCCCGGCCAGCCCGGATACGGCACGACGGGCTACCTCGGCCGTGACCAGATCTACTTTGAGGAGCCTCCCACAGGGGGCATCTATGGCACCAACTTTGGCTCGACCCTCGGCACCTACCGAAACCAAGGGAACTGCACGGATGGCGTTGGTCGTGAGCCCTTCGCTTCATTCCACCTCGAGCTCTACTCCCTCGCGGGCGGCTGCGCAGGCCAGGGGATCCACGAAACCCACTGCGTGTCGTTTCCGAATTCCACGGGAGACGTCGGCCTCCTAGAGCTCTTCGGCAGCGCGCGCGCAGCGGACGACAGTGTCGAGCTGCGCGCGTCGCGACTGCCCGTCCAGGTCGTTGGCTACTTCATCACGTCCCAGGCGGAAGGTAGCGTCGCCAACCCGGCCGGTAGCTCGGGAAAACTATGCCTCGGCGGCCAGATCGGCCGCCTACTCGGACCGGGTCAAATCAAGTCCACAGGTGCGGGCAGTGCCATCGCCCTGGACACGGCCCTCGGCGAGTGGACGCTTGGCGCCATCCCCACCCCGACGAGCGCCTACGCGGCCGCGGCGGGGCTGACGAGCCACTTTCAGCTTTGGCACCGGGACTCCAACGCAGGAGTGCCCACGTCGAATTTCTCCAACGGGGCGCGCATCACTTGGGAGTAGCGTCGCCTGACGCGTCTGTCTCCTCCGCCGGATAGCGCGAGAACCACGCGTCCACGTGCAGCACTTTTCCGAGCAGGTGGCTTGGCCGACGCGCGATGCCGTGGCTCGCTTCTGGGATGCGCACGAACGCCGTGTCCACGCCGCAGATTTTGAGCGCCTGGTAGTACTGCTCGGACTCGGAGATCGGGGTGCGGTAGTCCGACTCGCCCGTCAGGAGCATCGTCGGCGTCGTGACGTTGCCGACGAGGCTCAGGGGCGATCGGCTCCAGTAGTGGTCGGGGGCGTCCCACGGGGCCTTTGGGAACCAGTACTGCCAGAAGAAGTCGTAGGCGTCAGACGTTAGGACGAACGACGCCCAGTTGATCACCGGCTTGGCGACCACCGCGGCTGCGAAGCGGTCCGTCTTGCCAACGATCCACGCGGTCAGCACACCGCCGCCGCTGCCGCCCGTGACGTAGAGGCGCTTCTCGTCCACGTGGCCCTTGGCGATGGCGCCGTCGACCATGCCCATCAGATCGTCGTAGTCGTTTGACGGGTACGCGTGGTGGATCGCGTTGGCGAAGGCCTCGCCGTAGCTCGTGCTGCCGCGGGGGTTGCCGTAGACGACGATGTAGCCGAGCGACGCGAAGAGCTGGAGCTCGAA
>CAYQKK010000225.1:0-2418 GCA_964417955.1 uncultured Planctomycetaceae bacterium | reverse complement strand
CCCATACCGGGTACCGTCACTCCGCCGCCACGAGCATCGGCTAACTAGGTTGGTTCTGAACTGTCGGCGTGCGTTCGTCGAAGCTTGGGTTGCTCGGCGGTGTAGTTGTGAATCCAAGTCTCGTGGCGGCGGAGTGACCGTGACGGTACCTCGCACGAATCTCGTGGCGGCGGGGTGCCGGTGTCGGTATCGCCATTGGGATTCGCGACGTGCCGTGCCCGCCGCAGCGTTAGCTCTGCGGGAGGTCTGGCCCGAAGAGCGTCGAGATCCAAACGGCTGAGAGTGCGACGTGGCTAACTGCATTCGCCCACCCACAGTAAAGCCCGAGGGCTCCAGGTATTGGACTATCGGTCAGGCTGGCAGATGCGGTTGGCGCCATTTCATCCCCCGACTTCTTCAATGAGTCTGATGAGGTCTTGGTGAACCTACCAATGCTCACTGCAGTCCCGAACGAAAGAGCATTCTGCATCAGGAACGCGGCTGCGATAGGCCATCGAGAGGACGTCTCCAAGTGCTGCACCGCGAGCCCGATCCCGGTGATGTTTAGCGCTAGGAAGACTGTGTAGAACTTGAGGTACATCTCCCAGACCACCTCAACATAGCGCGCCCGGGTTTCGTAGTTCGTCCGTGCGAGCCAGGTCGCGTTGTCGTGGTCATCGGCCATTTTTGTTCCAGAAGCAAGTGGGCGGGAGAGCTGAGCTGCTTGGGCGTACGGTACCGGAATCGACTCCGCCAATGCTTGACCCTCCCTGCGGATTTCGGACACCCCAAGTACCGTGATTCACGGCAGGATGTCAGAGATGGTTAGAAGGGAACGACGCAGCTTCACGAAGGAGCAGAAGGAAAGCGCAGTGGCTGCCTACCACGCGTGCAAGAACTACAACCAGGTCGCGAGGGACCTCGACCTGCACGCCTCAGTGCTGCAGGCGTGGGTGAAGCAGGACAGTGTCGACAAGGCCGGTGGCGGCGCAGATGAGCCAACTACAGACGAGCGATCAGAGATCGCAAGGCTCCGACGTGAACTCCGCCGCGTGTGTAGGTGACGGTCCGAATCCGGTGCACCCCGCTGATCGTCAGCGTTGAGCACGGCGGCCAACCTGAAGTCCTCCGGTGACGAGCAGCGCGAACGCGCCCCTTCCCCGCGGTGGCTCTGGTTTTGATCCAAGGCGGGACGACTTCTTGGATCTGGTTTCCCAATTGGCTCACGCCGAGCCACCGGACCCGCTGGAGCTCGCCGGTGGCCCCACGAGCACACCCAAACGGCATAGAAGATCCCAGCCTCGGGAAAACAGCAGCAGCTGAGCCGTCTATCGCCAAACAGAAGCTCAGAAGCCGCCCCGGGTGCCGAGGCCGGGATCGGTTGAAGTGTCCCTCGTTGTCGCGCACCCGTCCACCTCCCGTTGCTGGAGGTGGCGATATCGGGACAAGACACAGACTCATCGAGGCGCTTTTGGTGCCGCCAGTGCGGAGCACTGGCACACATCTGTCGGCGATGCGACCGCGGACAGGCCTACTGCAGCGAAGACTGCAGCGTCCTGGCTAGGCGCATGCAGCGCCGCGCCGCTGAGCGCCGCTACCGCAAGAGCGGCAAGGGACGACGAAGCAACGTAGCGCGTCAACGTCGTCATCGAGAGCGCCGACGGACCAGCGTAACGCATCAGGGTTCCGCTCCCGATCTGGAGGCTGAGGATCACAGGCAACCAGAGGCCGCGATGGTCGCGACCCTGGCCCCAGTGACCCCCAATGAAACACCCAGAGACTCTCCAGTACCTCGCGCGGCTCAAGATGAGCCGCACTGCTGCGCATGCGGGCAGCCATGCAGCCCCTTCACTCGCAGAGGCTTCCTTCCGCCGCCTACGAGGCGCTTCAAACGGCGAAACGCTCGGTAGCCCAAGGCGCCTCCGTGCCCGCAAGGAGGCGCAGGCGTGATGGATCCCACCCTCAAAGCTCAGATCCACAGGCTCTACACCCAGGACGGCTGGCCCATCGGCAGCATTGCGCGCGAACTCAAGCTGCACCACTCCACCGTCGAGCGCGCGGTTCGCTCGCCGATCGAGTCCCGTCCCAGGCCCGTGCGCGCCACCATCTTCGACGACCACCGGAAGTTCATCAAGGAGCGATACGGTCACCGGCACCCCGCCGCCACGAGCATCCTGTGTTGTGATGGCGCAACTAGCTCGTCTCGTCCGGTGGTGGAGGACGGCTGTTGATCGCGCCATGCCGACCGACTTTCGTGGCGGCGGAGTGCCGGTGTCAGTATCTCTCACCAATTTCGTTTCTGCCAAGTGATGCCGCTGGCCTCTGCGCTGAGAGTTTGTCGCAGCTCAAAAGAGCGGCAGGAACGAACGTCGTACCAAACTACCTCACAAGGCTGAGTGAGAGTTCGTGGCGGCGACGTGCCGTTGTCGGTATCGCCAC
>CAYQKK010000224.1:0-2514 GCA_964417955.1 uncultured Planctomycetaceae bacterium | reverse complement strand
GGCTTGAGGAGCGAGCCAAAGACCTTCTCTACGTGCACGACACGCTGCGTCTCTTTGATCCAGTCGACCTCCGAGACACGGCTCAACGCGCGTACGCATCCCTGTCGAAAGCACAGCTAAAGAAGCACAAGCACTGGCGCAGCACGACGCTCGCTTTGAACGCATCTCTTCCGTACTCCGCAGCCAACATCGCCAACAACTCCGCTCGCGGAGGGCGGCTCACGGGCGAAGACGTTCAGGCACTATGCTCGCACGGCCTGGAGTTACTCCTTGACTAGGACAGACACTCGGGAAGCATCCGGCGCTAGCGCTTCTCGCGGCGCGAAACCTCAACCATAGCCGCCACTGTTCTTCTACTCTGGCGACAACTGAGCCGGCCCAAGCTAGACTCTCGATGGTCAGCTGCGAGTCCCTTTGGATCGCACAGGGTTGGCAGACAGCTTGGCGCGGCCCCCTGGGACCAGGGGGTGCTGCCAAAGCCTCTACTGAACGTAGTAGAGCATCAAGTAGCCCACTAGCAGCACCCCCACCCACACCATCATCACGCCCGTAGGCCACGTCTTGGTCATCACGCCGTAGGGCCCCTGGTTGCGCCGCATGTAGCGATCGGCTCGCTTGATGCGGTAGCGTGCGGCTCGCTGGACCGAGGCGACCCTCGGGGAAACCGCGGCGCTTGTGGCGGACACAAGGCGCTTGATCGGCCTCCGCAGGAACCAGTCGCTGTCTAGGTTCGTGGAGTGCAGCTCCGGCGGGTAGAGGCCGCTGCGCTGCAGCCACGTGAAGGCCAGGGCGCTGAAGAACAGCAGCTGGAGCTGGGTCAGGACGTGGGTGACGTCGTAGGGGTTGTACGAGTTCGGCATCGGCAGCAGCGTGTAGAGCGTTTGCTGCGGGAAGGTGCCGATCACGATGCAGAGGGTCGCCGCGATGCCCATCGCGAAGAGCTGGTTCTTCGGCGGGTCCGTCGCCTTGATCTTGGCGTCGTGGGCGTAGAACGCGAAGAACGGGATCTTGATGCCCGCGTGGTGGAACACGCCGGCGGCTGCAAAGAGCAGGATGAACCAGACCCAATCGTGGTGCTCGGCCAGGGCCGCCGCCATGATCATCGACTTCGAAACGAAGCCGGAGAACAGGGGGAAGGCTGAGATGGAGGCTGCGCCCACGAGGCAGAAGCGTGACGTCCAGGGCATGGACTTGGCGAGGCCGCCGAGGTCCGACGCGTGGATGCGGCCGGTCTGCTGGAGGACCGAGCCCATCGTCATAAACAGCAGGCCCTTGAAGAGCACGTCGTTGAACGCGTGGGCCACCGCGCCGTTGATGGCGAGGTCCGTGCCGATGCCCACACCGACCAGCATGAAGCCGATCTGGTTGATCATGCTGTAGCCGAGCACGCGACGCATGTCGTTCTCGATCACCGCGTAGAAGATCGGGAAGGCCGCCATGGCCCCGCCGATCAGGATCAGGGCGTACTCACCCGGGAACATCATCACGAAGCCGTAGACGGCGCACTTCGTGGTGAAGGAGCTGAGCCAGACGGCGCCGGTGGGCGTCGCCTCGGGATAGCCGTCGACGAGCCAGGTGTGCATCAGCGGGAAGCACGCCTTGGTACCGAGCCCGAGGAAGATGAACCAGGCGCCAGGGGCGTCGAGGCCGATTTTGCCAACGGCGATAGAGCCGGTGGCGCTGGTGTACCAGGTGATGCCGGCGAGCAGCAGGAGACCCGAGAGGATCTGCCACAGGAGATAGCGGTTGCCCGCGCTCCAGGAGCGCTCGGTCTTGCGGCCCCAGATCAGGAAGGTCGACGAAACCGCCATGACCTCCCAGAAGAGAAAGAGGCTGATGAGGTCGCCCGCGCCGACGGCGCCGACGGCGCTACCGGCATAGAGGAGGCACGCGGCGTGCTGGCCCGGCTCGTCCTTGTGGATCGAGAAGAGCCCGCCAATGAAGGCCGCGACGTGGAAGAGAACCAGGAAGAGGTACGAGGTCTTGCCGGTCTGGAAGAGGGTCAGGTCGAAGCCGACGACGCTCGCTTGGAACGACGCCCCATCCCCCATCATCAGGAGGGTGACAAAGCTGAGCACGGGCGTGAGCAGCATGATCGGCGCACGCGCTTCCTTCCGCGACATCCCCATGAGGATTGCGCCAGCGAAGAAGAACAGGAACGGAGGGATGACGCCCATCAGAGTGCCTCCTCGTCCTTAGCCGCGAGATCGTCGTAGTACATCTCGTCTCGCATCACCACCTTCCGCATCTGCTTAGCGACGAGCACCAGCACCACGCAGCCCACGAATCCGTAGATGGCGTAGAAGCCCGGGACCTTCTCGGCCGGCTGGTGGATCTCGCGGTCGACGAAGAAGTCGGCCACGAAGAGAATCGCGGAGATCACGAAGAAGATCGCGATGAAGCGCGCGACGGGCGGCGTCAGCGGCCCGGTGAAGTCGTGGTCGGCGTGCTCCGAATGTTCGGGCGCACCGCTGCCTGTGTCTTGGCTCATGAGGTCACCCCGCGGCCCAGGGA
>CAYQKK010000223.1:0-2592 GCA_964417955.1 uncultured Planctomycetaceae bacterium | reverse complement strand
CGGCCACGGCACTGCTGCACGATCTGACGATCCTTAGCGCTTATTTCAGGTCTAGCAGCCCGTTGAATAAGGCCGCACCAACCAACAGCGCCCCTCACAGTCCTGACCGCGTTGCTTGAAGGGCCCCGAATAGCCTAGTCGAGGTCTTCGACGCGGATCATGGCCGGAAGCTTCTCGCCTTCGGGCACGAAGGTCATCGAGACGGAGTTGACGCAGTGGCGAGTGTTCTTCGCCGTCATGCGCTCGCCCTGGAATACGTGCCCGAGGTGCCCGTCGCAGTTCATGCAAAGGATCTCCGTGCGCCGCCCGTCGGCGTCAGTGACGCGCTTGACGCGACCCTCGATGTCATCGTCGAAGCTCGGCCAGCCACAGTGGCTTTCGAACTTGTCGGCTGACGTGTAGAGGGCGGCGTTGCACCGTCGGCAAAGGTACGTGCCCTCACGCTTGTTGTTGAGGAGTGCACCGGTGTTTGGACGTTCGGTGCCCTTGTTGACAAGGATCCGGGTCTCTTCTTGCGAGAGCTCGTTGTAGCTCGCGGCCTTGGTGGTCTCTTGCATCGCGGGGGTGTTGGATGGTTGGGAAGCGGCATCGACGGCCACCTGGGTGCTCGCGACCACGGCGTCGGCGACGCGCCCGGGTGCCTTGGCCACATCGTCGAGGGGGGACGCGTCGCTCTCGGAGGACGTTACGGAGTCAATGGAGTCGGCCGAAGCCTCTCCGTTCGGGGCGTTGTTTCCCATGGGGTCTGCGGTGCAGCTGGCCACAAGGGCGGCCACGGCGATCGAAGCGATGAAGCGGATTGGAACCATGTGTCAGTGTCGTCGGGTCTAGGTGCCTCTTGGGGTGGATCCCCAAAGGGCACGGAGATCATGGGCGTTAGGTGCCCACATTGGAACCAGAGGTTTCCCGCTGGCCCGCCCTGTATTCGTCCAGCCTGCGCCGGACGATGGGGGCGAGTAGGTAAAGTCCGAGTACGTTTGGAAAGGCGAGGCTCAAAAAGGCCATGTCAGCGAAGCGCTGGGCGCTGGAAGCCTCCACGAGGGCCCCTGCGAAGACCACGCCCACGAAAACAATTCGGTACGGGGCGCAAAATCGCTCCCCGGCGACGTGGCGTACGCAGCGCTCGCCGTAGTAGGACCAGGTGAGTACCGTCGAGAGGGCAAAACTCGTAATGGCGAGCACCAGTGCCACTCTGGACCACGGCTGCTGCTCCCCGGCCAGGATGAGGAGCGCCGTTGCGCCTTCCCGAGCTTCCATGGCCGCTACGACGCCGGGGTCGGTGCTCGATCCGGGATCCAGGACGAGGATCATGGTGGCCGTCATCGTGCACACGACGACGGTGTCGAGGAAGGGTTCGAGGAGCGCGACGATGCCACCACGAATGGGCTCATCCGTGGTGGCGGCCGCGTGGGCGATGGCCGCTGAGCCCGTGCCCGCCTCGTTCGAGAACGTAGCGCGCGTCATGCCGGCGACGAGCACGCCGATGAAGCCCCCGTAGAGGCTGTCGGCGTGAAGTGCTCCATCCCAGATCGAGGCCAGCGCACCGGGGACTTTCTCCGCGTTCGTAGCGAGAATGACGACCACGATCACGAGGTAGAGCGCGCACATACCGGGCACGACGCGCCCGGCGACGCTCGCGATACTCTTGAGACCGCCGAGCGTTACGGCGCCGACGACCAAGGCGAAGCCGAGGCCCAGGGCCCAGCGCGCGCCTTCCATGGCCGGGAAGACTTCGCGCAGCACGGCCGTGGCCTGGGTGACCTGGAACAGGTTGCCCGCGCCGAAGGAGCTGAAGATGCACACGACCGCGAACACCATGCCGAGAGCCTTGCCTAGGCGGGGGAGGCCGCGTTCGGCAAGGCCCGCAGGCAGATAGTGCATCGGACCGCCGGAGATGCGCCCGTCGGATGCGGTGACGCGGTACATCTGTCCGAGGGCGCACTCCGTGAACTTCAGCGTCATGCCGAAGAAGCCGCAGAGGACCATCCAAAACGTCGCCCCTGGGCCTCCAACGGAGATAGCGATCACGACCCCGGCGATGTTCCCGAGGCCGAGGGTCCCCGAGAGCGCCGTCCAGAGGGCTTGCGCGTGACTGACGTCACCGTGTGCGGATGCGACGCCTGACTCATCGTGTCGGCCAAGCACGACCGCAACCGCGTGACCGAACGCGGTCAGGTTGACGAAGCGCATCCACGCGGTGAAGACTACTCCCGCGACGGCGAGCCAAAGGACGAGCAGCGGTACGCCAAAGACGGGGACGTTGACGACGCTGTCGATGGCTGCATTGATGGACTCGAGGACGCTGACCGACTCGGGGTTGGGGCTAGTGGCTGGGTTCTGCATACCCTCCGCTGTGGAGAACGCGCCGTGCTTACCCCTCTCCTCTTCCCAAAACGTCCGCTTGGGCACGTCGTCCAAATTTTCTGAGGATCCCGGGGGCAACGGGCATTCATGCCCTTCAATAGGGCTAGCAGACCGTTGATAGAGTCAGTGCTTCGCAGTAGTGCCGATCGAAGTCCTGGCAAGGCGCTCGAAGGCCCGTCATAGCGAGCTATCCGGGCCTCTTCGAGCAACGCAGCTAGGGCCTCGAGG
>CAYQKK010000222.1:0-2714 GCA_964417955.1 uncultured Planctomycetaceae bacterium | reverse complement strand
AGTAGCGCGCGCGCCTTGGCCCCGAGAAATTGGACCGAGCCGAGGTACTCCCCGGTGTCCTTACGGACCGGGGCCTCCAGCTCAAAAGACGCCAGCGCGGTTCCCCTGATCCCTGGGAGCTGATCAAGCGTCAGGCTCGTGGCCGGACGCGAGCCAGCTAGAGAGGCCGCTGAGCCAGCCTCGGCCTGGGCCGGTGGAGCCCATAGGGGAAGAAGGAGAACCGCGATGCAGGGGACGATGTGTGCCATACAGGGGCCAGCGCGGGGGGCCGACAGAGTCCGCAGGCATTTTTCATATCCCCCTTCCTAAACTTGAGGGCCGCTCGTGCCCCAAGGCAGAGCCCCGACGATCCGACGTCGGTCTGGAGCCGGCCAGCTCGGCGGGTTCCCCCTCTTGATCGCACGCCCCATGAAAATCCTCGCCTCACTCCTGACAGCCCTTTGGATCACCTGCTCGGCGGCAGACGCGCAGGGGAGGACTCCGAGGCTCCCCGATGGCTTGAGTGCGGAGGAATGGTCCCAGGTCGCGTCGTTGATCCCCTCGGGCTTCAACGGCGCCGTAAGAGCGCTCGAGTCTCTCGAGGTTGGCGCATCCTCCAACGGTCAGGAGGCGTACCTGAAGGCTTCCAATACCGACAGCGGCGATGCGTTTGGCATCTCCGTCTCGCTGTCTGGGGACACCATGGTCGTCGGCGCGTATGGCGAGAGCAGCGCGGCTTCGGGCATGAACGGAGACGAAGCCGACAACTCGGCGGCCTTCGCGGGCGCGGCGTACGTTTTCGTTCGGACAAGAGGCGCGTGGACGCAACAGGCCTACCTCAAGGCGTCCAATAGCGAAGCGGGAGACGGATTCGGTGTAGCGGCGTCGATTTGCGGGGACACGATCGTGATCGGGGCGCCCGCAGAGGACAGCGCGGCCACGGGGGTCAACGGAGACGAAAGCGACAACGGGGCGACCTCCGCTGGCGCCGCGTACGTTTTCGTTCGCACCGGGGACACTTGGTCCCAAGAGGCCTACCTCAAAGCGTCCAACGCAGACGCGAGCGACTTCTTCGGCCGGTCCGTGGCCCTCGACGGAGACACAATCGTGGTCGGTGCACGGTTTGAGGACAGCGCCGCCACGGGGGTCAACGGGGACGGCACGGGAAACGGAGCGCCTTCCGCGGGCGCGGCGTACGTCTTCGCACGCTCGGGGAGCTCTTGGTCCCAGCAGGCCTACCTCAAAGCATCCAACACCGACCCCCTCGACGCTTTTGGAGCGTCGGTATCGGTCTCAGGTGACACGGTGGTTGTCGGAGCTTACGAAGAGGATGCCGCCGCCACCGGCGTGAACGGGGACGAGTCTGACAACTCGGCTGAGCGTTCCGGCGCCGCTTACGTGTTCGTACGGACGGGCAGCACCTGGAGCCAAGAGGCCTACCTCAAGGCATCCAACGCAGATTCCGAGGACCTCTTCGGCGGAGCCGTGTCGGTCTCAGGCGACACGATCGTGGCCGGCGCAGTGATCGAGTCCAGCAGCGCCACAGGCGTCAACGGGGACCAGTCGAACAACCTGGGGAGCTTCTCCGGGGCCGCGTACGTCTTCGTTCGCACGGGCGGCATCTGGACTCAGCAGGCTTACCTCAAGGCGTCCAATGCAGAGCCCGCAGATTCGTTCGGCTTCTCCGCCGTGGTCTCCGGCGACACCATTGTGATCGGCGCGTACCGAGAAGATGGAGGGGCGACCGTCGTCAACGGCGACGAGTCGGACAACTCAATGTCCAAGGCCGGCGCCGCCTACGTCTTTGTTCGCGCTGGCGACACCTGGACCCAGCAGGCCTACCTCAAGGCCCCCAACGCGGAGACCGACGACGAGTTCGGCAGAGTCGCGTCCATCTCTGGCGATACGGTCGTCATTGGCTCGTACAGCGAGGACAGCGCGGCCACGGGCGTGAACGGGGACGACTCCGACAACTCTGAAGACGGCGCGGGCGCCGCGTATGTCTTCTCCGGGATCACCTCACCGGGCATTGGCGAAGTGGTCTGCGTTGGCGAGGAAAACTCGACCGGCTTCAGCGGGCACCTAGCCGCCACCGGCTCATCCATCGTCGCCAACGGCTCGCTCGCCCTCGAGGTCACCTGCTGCCCTCCGTTTGGCTTCGGCCTCGTCGTCACCACCAGTTCGAACGGGAACCCGATTCAGAGCGTCGCGGTCGGCGAGGGCACGCTCTGCATCGCGAACTCCCAGCTCGGCCGCTTCCCCGCTGTCATGCTGGACGGCGCAGGGGCCGCGACCCAGCCGGTCGACTTGGCCGCCATTCCCACGAACCTGGCCCCGGCAGCGGCTCTCCCCGGAGACACCTACTACTTCCAGTTTTGGCACCGCGACGCCGTCGGAGGAGTCGCAACGTCAAACCTCACCAGCGCGATCGCCGTGCTGTTTGAGTGACTTGGCTTCACAAAGAGCCCTACTGGAACATCATCTCAACCGCCGAGGTGAAGTTGGACGTGGCGCCGGGGTTCGCATCGCGGTGCCACGCTTGGAAGAAGTAGGTCTGGCCCGCGGTGACATGGATGAGGCCGGTGGGCGTGGGGATAGAGTCAAGGCCCAGCTGAAGCGAGGCGGTGCCGAGGCTGGATGACTGGCGAACCTGACCGGGTCCTACGAAGCGGCCGATCGCGCCAGAGAGGCACAGCGTGCCCTGGCTTCCCGGGGGATTGACCGGGGGGCCGGAC
>CAYQKK010000221.1:0-2799 GCA_964417955.1 uncultured Planctomycetaceae bacterium | reverse complement strand
ACGCGCACAAGCTGGCCGTCAACTCGACGAAGTCCATGGTCGGGCACCTGCTCGGCGGCGCGACCGCGGTCGAGCTCGTCGTCACGGCCCTCGCGATCAAGAACGGCGAGGTCCACCCGACCCGCAACTACACCACCCCCGATCCCGCGTGCGACCTGGACTATGTGCCCGGCGCGGCGCGCGAGATGGTCATCGAAAACGCCCTGTGCAACTCGCTCGGGTTCGGCGGCCACAACGTCTCGATCTGCATCGGCAAGGTCTGACGGAACCCCTAAAGCGGTAAGCAGAGCGGTAAGAAGGCATGAGTTCACTGGAAGCGGTCCGCAAGGGCTTTGAGGATGCTGGCCAGGGGCATGTTTTCCGTCACTGGGACCAGCTGGACACGAGCAGCCAGGCCAAGCTCGAGGCGCAAGTGCGCAATGTGAACCTGGTTCAGATTGCGCACTTGGCCGATCTGCTGGCTGACACCGCCGCAGCAGCGAAGCCCAGCCTCACGCCGCCGGAGTTCTTCCCGCTGAAGCGCGACGCGGACCAGAAGGCGCACGCCGAAGCCAGCGCGGCCCTCGGCGCGACGCTCCTCAGCGAAGGCAAGGTCGGATTCGTGCTCGTCGCGGGCGGCCAGGGCTCGCGCCTAGGCTTCGACGGTCCGAAAGGCGCGTACGAGATCGGCCCGGTCACGGACAAGAGCCTCTTCGCGTGGCACGCCGCGCGCATCCAAGCCGCGGGCTACCGCCACGGCTTTACGCCCCAGTGGTACATCATGACCTCGGCGGCGAACGACGACGCGACCAAGGCGTACTTCGAGGCCCAGGGCAACTTCGGCCTCGACGCGGACAGCCTGTTCTTCTTTCAACAGGACATGCTCCCCGCCCTCGACCTGGAGGGCAGGATCCTGATGGCCGGCAAGGACGAGCTGTTCCTTGCCCCTGACGGCCACGGCGGAACCCTCGCCGCCCTTGGGCGATCCGGCGCGCTGAAGCACATGGCCGAGCGCGGCATCGAGCAGCTCAGCTACTTCCAGGTCGACAGCCCGCTGGCGCGCCCCGCGGACCCGCTCTTCATCGGCCTGCACGGGATGATGGGTTCGGAAATGTCGAGCAAGGTGGTGCCCAAGCGCGACGCCGACGAGAAGGTTGGCGTGCTCGGCCTAGTCGACGGCCAGCTCGGGTGCATCGAGTACTCGGACCTGTCGGATGAGATGCGCAACGCGCGCGTCGAGGCCACCGGCGATCTGCTCTTCAACGCGGGCAACATAGCCGCCCACGTGATCCGCCGGGACTTCGTGGAGTCGCTCCTCGAAGGCGGCGCCCTCGACCTGCCCTGGCACATCGCGCGCAAGAGCATCCCGACCATCACCGAGGACGGCTCGCCCACGGAAACGAAGGGCGTGAAGTTCGAGACCTTCGTGTTCGACGCTCTCGCCAAGACCACGACGTCCGTAGTCCTCGAGGTCGAGCGAGCCCAGGAGTTCAGCCCGGTCAAAAACAAGGAGGGCAGCGACTCCCCCGACACGTGCCGCGCAGATCTGACGCGCATCGGCACCGAGCTGATGGCGGACCATCCGAACTGGGACGCCGCAAACGCCGCGTCGACCTTCCAAGCCATCGAGGTGGACCCGAGGGTCGCCGAGAGCCCCGCCGAATTCGCCGCAGCCGCTGGCGAAGGCCGCAAGGTCAACGGCGGCATCGTCTTCGAGCCCGACCAAGAGGGCCCGAGCGTAGGCTAAGCCCCCTGATGTATCACTGATGTATCACCGATGAGCGACTGGACCACCTGGAACGAGGAGGCGATCCGCGCCGAGCTCCACAAGACGCCGATCGTCGTGGTGATGGGGGGAGACTCCCTAGAGCGAGACGTCTCGCTGACCTCCGGCCGCGCCATCGTCGCGTCACTCCGTGACCTCTCCGGCCCCTCCTTCGAGATCGCGCCCCCGGTGACCGAGCTCGAGATCACAGCCGACGGTGAGTGGTCCATCGACGGCCTAGCGCTGTCGCCCCAGCGGGCCGTCGAGGCGCTTCCCGACAACGCCGTGTTCCTGCTCGCGCTCCACGGAGGAGCCGGCGAAGACGGCCGCGTGCAAGCCTTCCTCCAGCTAGCCGGCCGCCGCCACACGGGCGCAGGCACAGCCGCGAGCTCGCTCTGCATGCACAAGCACCACTCGCGCCTCATCGCCGCCGACGCGGGCGTAGCCGTGGCCCCCGGCGCCTTCGCAACGAACGCGAGCTACAAGTACCGCCGCGCCGCCGCCCTAGAGCGCTTCGCCGAGGTCCCCGGCGGAACGTTCTTCGTCAAGCACGCAAGCGCCGGCTCCTCCTTCGGAGTCCACCGCTGCACGAGCCCCGAAGAGGTCGCCGAAGCCGCCGACGAGATCGCCAAGTCCGGCGGAGACATCCTCGTGGAGGCCGAAATCTCCGGCCTAGAAACCACCTGCGGAGTCATAGGCGACGGCACCTCCGCCGCCGCCCTCCCCGTGGCCGAGATCGTCCCCAACACCGCCTTCTTCGACCACACCGAGAAGTACTCCGACGCGGGCGCCGTAGAAACCTGCCCCCCGATCTACCTGCCCGCCAGGATCTCGGAGCGCATCAAGATCCGAGCCCGCCGAGCGTGGGAAGCCTTCGGCGGCACGGGCTACGCCCGCATCGACTTCATGGTCCCCTGCAAGACCGCCCGCGACGGAACCCGGGTCTTCGAGGACACCGCCGAGCCGATCATGCTCGAAGCCAACACCCTCCCCGGCTTCACCTCCCGCTCGCTCCTGCCCCTAGCCGCCAAAGCCGACGGCGTAGGCTTCCGCGA
>CAYQKK010000220.1:0-2895 GCA_964417955.1 uncultured Planctomycetaceae bacterium | reverse complement strand
TCGCAGGGTCGATAGCGATCATCGAGACGGCGCCGGTGAGCTCTCCGCCCGCGCCTGTGCCACTCAGGACCTCGAGCGGATCGATCGCTTCCGTGAAGCTCGCGTAGATGTAGTGGTTGCCAGCGGTACCGTCCGGCTCGACCGCCCCGACGGGGTAGGTCACGGTCGGCTCGATTGGGTTGCCACGGAAGACGTTCTCGGAGATGTCCGCGAGGCTCCGGATCACAACCAGCTCGTTGGTCCCGGGGCGACGAACCGTGTGGGGCAGCAGGAGTCCGAAACCGTTGCTGACGTTGTTGAGCCGCAGCTCGGAGGGCGGATTGCCACCGCCGGGGTTTTGACCCCCCGTATTGATGGGGTCGTCACTGCTCGAGCACGCCGCGAGTGCAAGCAGAGAAGCCGCCACGAGCGTGCGGGGAAGGGCTTTCCTTGCGGAAGCGCCGTGGGAAGGGGTCACGTAGACGAGCTGCCCATAGGCAGCCCTCCGGTGGAAGTCGGTCGAGCTCATATGGGGTGGGTCAGTCGCAAGGGAAGCCCGCCGGGCAGGTGGCGGGAGAGGTCAGGAAGCCCAGGGATCGCCGGGGGACGAGCCCCCGGCGCGACGGACTACCCAGTTCGATTCACGGGGTCACCAAAACAGACACCGGCGCAGTGGCGGAATTTCCGTCGATCAGCGCGCTGAACGAGATCTGGGTGCCGATGATCGAGACGAATACGCCGGGGCGAGGCGCGAAGAGAGCCTCTGCGCGGCCGCTGGCGTCGAGGGAGCCCGCGTTGCCCATGAAGGGGAGACCGCCGGGCCAGCTCACGGTGAAGTCGAAGAAGCGGTCAGGGTTGAGCGGGACCATGGTGCCGCCGACCACTTGGCCCGGGGAGGTGCCGCTGAGACTGCCGAGGATTCGGTAGGAGTCGGCCGCCGAAGCGCTGCCCATGGAGAGGTACAGCGGGACCGGCGTGGGCTCGGCCGCGGAAAGAGAGGTGCGGCCCGCGTGGAGCTCGGCCGGCGTCTCGGAGGTCAGCGAGATCATGGGGTAGAGCTGCACCGGACGCGCGCCACCGTCCACGACCACGGCGAACTCGCCGCCGCCTGTCATCAACGTGGAGACCGCATCGATGCTGTGGGTGCCGTCGCCGTTGTCCACGTGGTTCTCGAACGTCGCGATGCCGTCGCCGTCCGTTTGGATGACCGAGATCAACTGGCCCCCAACGGTCAGCGGGACGCCGTCGAGGTCCACTAGCTGGATGTCGAGACGGGTACGCGTTTGACCGTCCGCCTGGAGGTTCGTCGCCCCCACCGTGACCGTCGACTTGACGTGATCGGGAACGCCAACGAGGGCGGAGCGCCACGCCGTGTACTGATCACGCAGCGCCGCAATGGGCTCCTGGGTGTTGGCGTTGCCCGCGTAGTTCAGGCGCATGTAGTAGTCGCCGTTCGCGCAGCCGCTGCTTCCGAGGCAGAAGTTGCTGATGTCGCCAAAGCGAGCGATGGCCATGAAGGCGTTGTACGACGCGTAGGTGAAGTTGGGCGGGGGCGTCCCGCAAGAGGCCGGTGCGCTCACGCTGCAAGAGCAGCGTCCGTCGCCGCCCACGTCGCGGGCGGCCTCCATGGCGGCGATCATGCGCTCGCCGAGGTCGCCGTCGGTGCCGAGGAAGGCGGCCTCGCAGTCGAGGATCACCTGGTTCCCCGTGAGGACGTTGCCCTGGATCGCGTAGTCGTACTCGCCGAAAACACCCGTGAGACCATTGGCGAAGTCGCCGTTGCTGGTACCGGTGTGCGTCACGGGCGGGCCGTCGAAGGACACGATGCCGAACTGTCGGTTCTCAAACCCGCCGTCGGCGGCCTCAATCGCGTCGAGCAGCTGCTGCGGGGTCGCTCCCCGTAGCGAGTTCCGGAAGATGATGCGGCGATTGCTCGCGCTCGCGACCACGAACGACTGGGCGGCACCCGCTGCGTGCCCCACGCGGATCACCGGCACCGCCGTGGAGATGTCGAAGTTCGAGATGCAGGTGGACGTCGCAACGGCCAGCTCGCCCGTGAGCCGGTTGAGCACCACGATGGACCAGGTCGCGCTCGCGGGACCAGCCATGAAAACGGCCAGCACGAGGGCGAGGAGGGCTCGGCCTCCAGAGAGAAGGTTCAGGCTAGGGAGAGGGATACGCATGGTGTAAGAGTCCGCTAGGTAAGTGGATCCGTCAATCAGGATCGACGATGGTGTGCCCAGGCAGGGATCCAGGCGCGTCTAGAGTGTGCCATCCGGCGACAGCGTGGCGTCCGGTCCGCGCGTAAGGCTTTTGGTCGCAGGGGCGACCTTGACGCTGTGCAGGACCGTCCGAGTCGCGAACGAAGCAACCCCCAGGGGCTTCGAGGGCGTCACTTCCGCGCGAAGCCCGAGCTGCTTCCCCACGATGGATGTGTCCACAAGCCGTTCACCGTTGGCGAAGGCACGAACTCGCTCGGCCGTCACCTCGATAAGCACCGTTTGGCGTTTGCCATTCGGGAAGTCGCGGTAGGTACGCGTGGCGTTCTCCGATGCGTCCGCGCCATCGATGCAAGAGAGCCCACAAAGGCCTCCGCCCCACCCGCCGAGAACCAATGTCAGGTGTTCATCGCGAACGGGAAACGTGATGCCGAGAAAGAAGTCTGCGCCGTACACGCGGGTCGCTTGAACCTCCAGTTGGTAGGAGCCAGCGGGCGGTTCGCCGAGGTAGGTGATGCCGCTCAAGGGAACGCCTTGGGGAATGATGGCGCCCTCCGTCGACAACTCCAGCTCGGGGCTATCGCCGTACACACCGGCTTGCCACTTCGAGAGGTTCACTCCGTCGAACAATGTCGCCCATTGCCCTTCGACTTCATCGGTCGCATTGGGAAGTGCATCTGCGCTAAGTGCTTCCTCC
>CAYQKK010000219.1:0-2898 GCA_964417955.1 uncultured Planctomycetaceae bacterium | reverse complement strand
TCGCAGGGTCGATAGCGATCATCGAGACGGCGCCGGTGAGCTCTCCGCCCGCGCCCGTGCCACTCAGGACCTCGAGCGGATCGATCGCCTCCGTGAAGCTCGCGTAGATGTAGTGGTTGCCAGCGGTACCGTCTGGCTCGACCGCTCCGACGGGATAGGTCACGTTCGGCTCGATCGGGTTGCCGCGGAAGACGTTCTCGGAGATATCCGCGAGGCTCCGGATCACAACGAGCTCGTTGGTCCCGGGGCGACGAACCGTGTGGGGCAGCAGGAGTCCGAAGCCGTTGCTGACGCTGTTGAGCCGGAGCTCGGAGGGCGGATCGCCCCCTCCGGGGTTTTGATTCCCCATATCGATGGCGTCGTCGTCACCGCTCGAGCACGCCGCAAGTGCAAGAAGGGAAGCCGCCACGAGCGTGCGGGGAAGGGCTTTCCTTGCGGAAGCGCCGTGGCAACGGGGCACGGAGACGAGCTGCCCATAGGCAGCCCTCCGGTGGAAGTCGGTCGAGCTCATATGGGGTGGGTCAGTCGCAAGGGAAGCCCGCCGGGCAGGTAGCGGGAGAGGTCAGGAAGCCCAGGGATCGCCGGGGTACGAGCCCCCGGCGCGACGGACTACCCAGTTCGACTCAGGGGGTCACCAAAACAGACACCGGCGCGGTGGCGGAATTTCCGTCGATCAACGCGCTGAAGGAAATCTGAGTGCCGATGATCGAGGCGAACACGCCAGGGCGCGGCGCGAAGAGAGCCTCCGCGCGGCCGCTGACGTCGAGGGAGCCCGCGTTGCCCATAAACGGGAGACCGCCGGGCCAGCTCACGGTGAAGTCGAAGAAGCGGTCAGGGTTGAGCGGGACCATGGTGCCGCCGACCACTTGGCCCGGGGAGGTGCCGCTGAGACTGCCGAGGATTCGGTAGGAGTCGGCCGCCGAAGCGCTGCCCATGGAGAGGTACAGCGGGACCGGCGTGGGCTCGGCCGCGGAAAGAGTGGTGCGGCCCGCGTGGAGCTCGGCCGGCGCCTCAGACGTCAGCGAGATCATGGGATAGAGCTGCACCGGACGCGCGCCACCTTCCACGACCACGGCAAACTCGCCGCCGCCCGTCATCAGCGTGGAGACCGCATCGATGCTGTGGGTGCCGTCGCCGTTGTCCACGTGGTTTTCGAACGTCGCGATGCCGTCGCCGTCCGTTTGGATGACGGAGATCATCTGGCCCCCAACAGTGATCGGGACGCCGTCGAGGTCCACGAGCTGAATGTCGAGGCGCGTGCGCGTCTGAGCGTCCGCCTGGAGGTTCGTCGCCCCCACGGTGACCGTGGACTTGACGTGATCGGGAACACCCACGAGGGCCGAGCGCCACGCCGTGTACTGATCACGCAGCGCCGCAATGGGCTCCTGGGTGGTGGCGTTGCCCGCGTAGTTCAGGCGCATGTAGTAGTCGCCGTTCGCGCAGCCGCTGCTTCCAAGGCAGAAGTTGCTGATGTCGCCAAAGCGCGCGATGGCCATGAAGGCGTTGTACGACGCATAGGTGAAGTTGGGCGGAGTCGGGCCGCAGGAGGTCGGAGCGCCGACATTGCACGAGCAGCGTCCGTCGCCGCCCGCATCGCGCGCCGCTTCCATCGCAGCGATCATACGCTGGCCAAGATCTCCGTCGGTGCCGAGGAATGCGGCCTCGCAGTCGAGGACGACGTTGTTTCCGGTGAGTACGTTGCCCTGGATGGCGTAGTCGTACTCGCCGAAGACCCCCGTCACCCCGTTGGCGAAGTCGCCGTTGCTGGTACCGGTGTGCGTCACCGGCGGACCGTCGAAGGAGACGATGCCGAACTGTCGGTTCTCAAATCCGCCGTCGGCGGCCTCGATCGCGTCGAGGAGCTGCTGCGGGGTCGCTCCCCGGAGCGAGTTGCGGAAGATGATGCGGCGATTGCTCGCGTTCGACACCACGAACGACTGGGCGGCACCCGCTGCGTGCCCCACGCGAATCACCGGCACCGCCGTGGAGATGTCGAAGTTCGAGATGCAGGTGGACGTCGCAACGGCCAGCTCGCCCGTGAGCCGGTTGAGCACCACGATGGACCAGGTCGCGCTCGCGGGACCAGCCATGAAAACGGCCAGCACGAGGGCGAGGAGGGCTCGGCCTCCAGAGAGAAGGTTCAGGCTAGGGAGAGGGATACGCATGGTGTAAGAGTCCGCTAGGTAAGTGGATCCGTCAATCAGGATCGACGATGGTGTGCCCAGGCAGGGATCCAGGCGCGTCTAGAGTGTGCCATCCGGCGACAGCGTGGCGTCCGGTCCGCGCGTAAGGCTTTTGGTCGCAGGGGCGACCTTGACGCTGTGCAGGACCGTCCGAGTCGCGAACGAAGCAACCCCCAGGGGCTTCGAGGGCGTCACTTCCGCGCGAAGCCCGAGCTGCTTCCCCACGATGGATGTGTCCACAAGCCGTTCACCGTTGGCGAAGGCACGAACTCGCTCGGCCGTCACCTCGATAAGCACCGTTTGGCGTTTGCCATTCGGGAAGTCGCGGTAGGTACGCGTGGCGTTCTCCGATGCGTCCGCGCCATCGATGCAAGAGAGCCCACAAAGGCCTCCGCCCCACCCGCCGAGCACCAATGTCAGGTGTTCATCGCGAACGGGAAACGTGATGCCGAGAAAGAAGTCCGCGCCGTACACGCGGGTCGCTTGAACCTCCAGTTGGTAGGAGCCAACGGGCGGTTCGCCGAGGTAGGTGATGCCGCTCAAAGGAACGCCTTGGGGAATGATGGCGCCGTCGGTCGACAACTCCAGCTCGGAGCTGTCGCCGTACACGCCGGCTTGCCACTTCGAGAGGTTGGTTCCGTCGAACAACGTCGTCCATTCCCCTTCGACTTCATCGGTCGCATTGGGAAGTGCATCTGCGCTAAGTGCTTCCTCC
>CAYQKK010000218.1:0-2957 GCA_964417955.1 uncultured Planctomycetaceae bacterium | reverse complement strand
CTAGAGGCTCTCAAGCGTCGCATCGAGGGTCCCCTCGGCGCGGAGTTTCTTGGCGCAGTCGCCGCAGACGCCAGAGAGGCGCAGCATGTGGCCGGTCATGATGAAGCCGAGCTTTTCGGCGTTCTTGCGCTGGAGCGCCTCGATCTCTTCGTCTTGGAACTCGGCGATGGTCCCGCACACCCGGCAGACCATGTGGTCGTGGTGCTCGTGCCCGAGGATGTGCTCGTAGACCACCTCGCCGCGACCGGTCTCGACGGCCTCGATGAAGCCGCCGCGCTCCAGCACCTCAAGGGTGCGGTAGACCGTCGCTCGGCTGACATCGGGCCCTTCCTCGGCCTTCAGCCATTCGTACATGCGCTCGACGCTGAAGTGCTCATGCACATCGAATGCCTTCTCGAAGACGCGCCGGCGCTGCGGCGTCATCTTGAGGTTCTCGTGCTTGAGGTACTCCTCGAAGCGCGCTTCGATCAGGGGTTCGTTCAAGGGGCTGGGGGGGGGCGGTTCGGCTCGATTCAGCGGAGTCGAGGACTTGTCGGCGGGCTTGGCGCTAGGGCTCTTCTTCGTGCCGGCGAAGGGCCGGTACATGCGGAGAAGCGTTCGCGGGGGGACGCCGCACTCATAGAGCCCCCTCAGGATGAAATTTCTAACCGACGAGCGCAAGAGTCCCTCCTCCTTCCAACGCCGCGCCGAGATGACGAGGGTCGCGGACTCCACCAGCCGAATCGGCCGGAGGCGCCGAATTCGCTTGGAGAGGTCGACATCCTCGAATAGGGGAATTTCCGCGTAGCCCCCCGTCTCCCGGTAGAGCTCCGCGGCCACAGCCAGTCCAGAGTCCCCGTAGACCATGCCACGGCGGGATCGGGCGTTGGCAAAGCGCTCGATGCGGCGGTAGAGCCGGCCTTCCGCCTCGATGACCTGGCGCATGGCCGCAGCCTCGGCTGCCCCCTTCGCTGTGCCCCCGGGCGTGAACGCCCGACGAATCGCGGCCAGGGATCCGATGCGCGGGACGCTGTCCGCGTGCAGAAACAGCAGAACGTCCACGCCGTCCTGGAGAAGCGCCTCCCCCGCGGCCCGGAGCTGGACGCCTCGGCCGCGGCCCGTGGCTAGGACCTGGGCTCCACCCGCCTCCGCGAGGCCTGGGGTTCCGTCCTCGGATCCTCCGTCAGCCACCACCACCTTGTCGGCCCGATCTTCAGGATCCCGTACCGACGTCAGGCGACTGAGGAGCCGCGGCAAGGCCGCGCTCTCGTTGAGAGCGCAGATTCCCACTCCCAGGCGCAGCTGGCTCACGCGTCGCTCGTGGCCTCTCGGGAGCGCGCGTCAGCCTCCCGTGCTTCGCGCCTGCGACCGATGTCCCGGCGGCAGAACTTACCCGCGAACTTGATCCGGTCGTAGGACTCATAGGCCTTCTTCCGCGCTTCCTCGGAGTCTTTGGCCATAGCCGTCACCGTGAGCACACGGCCGCCACTGGTCACGATCTCTTCGTCACCGTCGAGGGTGCGCGTGAGCTTCGTTCCGGCATGGAACACGACCGCGGAATCCACACGCCCCGCGGCTTCCAAGCCATCGATGCGATCGCCCTTCCGGGGACTGGCCGGATAGCCGTCAGCCGCAGCCACGACGCCGATGCAGGTCTGGTTCTCCCACTCCGGCGTCTCGATCTCCGAGAGCGTCGCGTCCGCCGTCGCCAGCAGAATCGGGACGATGTCGCTCTTGAGCCTGCGCATCAGCGTCTGGCACTCGGGGTCGCCGAAGCGCACGTTGTACTCGATCACCCGCGGCCCTCCCTCGGTGAGCATCAGACCGATGAACAGCACTCCGCGGAAGTCGATCTTCTCGCGGCGCAGCATGTGGATCGAGGGCAGGAGCACGTGCTGCTCGATCTGCTTATAGATGCGCTTGCTGAGCTCGGGCACCGGCGAATAAACGCCCATGCCTCCCGTGTTCGGGCCGACGTCGCCGTCCCCCACCTGCTTATGATCCTGCACCGGCTCGAGGACCAATACGGTCTCGCCGTCGGTTAGCGCAAACACGCTGGCCTCGTCGCCCTCCAAGAACTCCTCGATCAGGATGCTCGCACCGGCGGAGCCGTGACGCCCCTCCTCCATGATCGCGTCCACCGCCAGCTTCGCCTCGGCGAGGTCCGCGCAGATGTATACGCCCTTGCCGGCCGCAAGGCCGTCGGCCTTGATGACCTGGGGCCACGCGGTGCAGCCCTCGAGGTAGCCCTTTGCCTGACCCGAGCGATCGAAGCTTCGCGACGTCGCCGTCGGAATCCGGTGGCGATCCATCAGCTCTTTCGAGAAGGCCTTGGACGCTTCCAGCTTGGCGCCTTCCGCCCCGGGCCCAAAGACCTTGAACCCCGCCTCCCGTAGCTGGTCTCCCAGCCCGAGGGCCAAGGGATCTTCTGGACCAATGACGATCAGTCCAGGCTGCAGCTCCTTCGCCAACGCGAGGAGCCCCGGAAGGTCGGTCACGGCGATCTTCTCGATCTTTGCCACGTCGGCGATCCCAGCGTTCCCAGGGGTACACACGATCTCCGACACGAGCGGCGACTGGGCCATCTTCCAACAGAGCGCGTGCTCTCGGCCTCCGGAACCGATCACGAGGACTTTGATCTGGTCGGATGTCATAGCGGCAATTCGAGTTTCGAGAGAGGTCGGCCCTCCGCCCTTAAGGGGCGCGCAGGGGGCCAGGAGAATATCCAGAGCGGCGGGCCGGGAGTTTAGCCGATGATCCCCTCGATTGCGGGGTGGATATTTGCGCCCCTGGACACGAACATGCCGCAACCAAGCGCCTGTAGCTCAGCTGGATAGAGCACCCGCCTTCTAAGCGGACGGTCCCAGGTTCGAATCCTGGCGGGCGCGCCACTGTAAACCCATGCGCCTCTAGTCCTGGAATGAGCGCTAAGGATCGTCAGATCGTGCAGCAGTGCCGTGGCCGCGGCTCTTTCGAGG
>CAYQKK010000217.1:1610-3139 GCA_964417955.1 uncultured Planctomycetaceae bacterium | reverse complement strand
ATCAGCCGAAGTGCGATCCTCCGGTAGCCTGGATCAGACTCAAGCAACTCCCGATGCAGCTTCGCTAGTCTCCGGCACGTCGTCTCGGGCTTCTCCAGCTCTGCTTGAATGGTGTTCCAGGGGCAGTTAGCCAAATCCCTGAGCAAGCCAGCACGGAGCACCACAGCCCGCGGCGGTTGTCGGCTGGTTCGCGGTGCTGAGGACTCTTCGATCGCTGAGGCGACCTTCGCCACAGCGTCGAGAACGCTCTTCTTGCCGCAGACCGCGCCGGTGTGGCTGGCGCCGTCCGCCAAGAACGCCTTGCGCTTCATCCACGCTTGCACGGACTGCGGCGCCGCGTCGACGAGATCGTCGAACGACTCGGGCTTGGGGCACCGCCCAAGCAGCTCTGTTTCGACCATGGCGGCTACATCGTCGTGGCGCGCTCCTTCGTAGAACGTCATGTAGCCCGTTGGGTTGAACTCCACCAGGTCGAGCGCCTCTTGGACGAGCAGCGGTACCGCGCCATTTCGAAGCCACGGGGGGCAGCGTTGATCTGTGTAGCGAGCAGCGCTTCCCCAGGGGTAGTCCCAGGGTTTGGATACGAGCCTAGCCTGCACCGGGTTCCTGTCGATGTAGCGAAGCACGGCCCGCCGATAGGCCGTGTTGCACACGGGCTTCGAGCGAAAGCGTGAACGGAAGAGAGGCCCGTCCCGTCGGTACTTGCGATTGAAGTACCGCGAGTAGCGACTGAGGGCCCGCTTCATGGTGTCAGACAGATGGCCATCGAGGCTGATGACGAGCACGTGGAAGTGGGTCGTCATGAGCGAGAACGCCAAGATCGCGATTGCGCCTCGGTGGGCCTCACGAGCGAGGCAGCTCAGGAAGTACCTGCAGTCTGCGCGGTCCAGGAAGATCGTCCGACGAGCGATGCCTCGCCCCATGACGTGGTGCCACGTTCCTGGTGAGTCGAGTCGTTTCTTTCGTCCGATGGTGCTGCCTCCGCGTACCGAGAGATCGATCGGCGCTGGAAGCGGTTGCAGGGGATCCGGAGAAAGACACCAGTGAGTCGTCGATGGCGATGGGCGTGAGACCGTCGTTCACAGGGGCACAGTCACAGGCACGCCGACACGGGCATCGAGCACGCGAAGTGGGGCAGCAGCCAGCAACGCGCGATCGCCGCTGTTCCGTAGCAACGCAGCATCTGTGTTGCCGGGACAAGTTTCGTGGCGACGGGATGCCGGAGACGGTACCGTTGTCCAACAGCGTCAGCCGACCCATGGGAAAGAAGGGACAGCAGAAGAGAAAGCAAACCAGGGCGCAAAAGCTCGCCAAGAAGGAGCGGCAGGCCAAATACCAATGGGTCTTCATGAATAGCAGGCCGGTCCGCATCCTGCGGCCTCCAACGGTCGACGGCATAGACGCCGACGAGTTCGTCAGGCGAAACGCCGACGAGATCTGGCTCAAGCAGAACGAGATGTGGGAAGAGCTGCACGATCTGGATCGGTGACAGCGTGACGGCACCGTTCCAACTGATTGCCGGTGGACGG
>CAYQKK010000217.1:0-1510 GCA_964417955.1 uncultured Planctomycetaceae bacterium | reverse complement strand
GACGGTATCGCGGTACACGACGGGCGAGCCGCGCTGTGACCAAAAGAGGCCCGTCAGTGGCGAGCCTGCGACAGACGGTGCCCCATGGCCGCTCTGCTATCGCGCTTTCGTCTAGTTCCCAAAGGCAACCTTCATTGGAACGCGGGCAGGTGGTCGAGGGCAGGGTGCATGTGCCTGCGTGCCGGAAGGGTGGCGTAGGAGTGAATGACAAGACTCTTCAGCTCTCCAACAGGATGGAGCGAGTAGCGGCTGCTGAGATCATCCGCGACGCTCGTAGGTGCCACCATGGCGCCGTGGCCTGCTTCAGCGAAGACCTTGAGTAGGGCGCTGTCGTCGAAGGAGGCCATGATCCGGGGGCGCAGGCCCCGTTCCACCATCCAGGAGTCCACGCTGCGCCTAAGGGCGCTCGGTCGCGTGGGCAGTAGGAGCGGCGCGCCGTCGAGGGAGCTGGGAAAGGCCTTGGTGAGCTTCCGCTTGAGCCTGTGCACGGCAAAGAGGCTAACGGTGGACGATTCGATCGTCCTCGTGTGCACCTGGAGCCGCTCGCCGGTGGGAGGGGCGACATCCGAAAGCACAAGGTCGAGCTCATGCACGGCGAGCTGGCCGAAGAGTGCAGCGGAGGAGTCCTCCACGCATCGGATCCTCACCGATTCGGATTGGGTGAGGAGCGGCTCAAGACTCCGAAACGCCACCAGCTTCATCATTGCGTCCACGACGCCCACGCGCAGGGGGCGCGTTTGACCGGGGGAGTTTCCGCGCAGGACGTCGGTGAGCTCTTCGCCCGTTCGGAAGATCGTCTCCGCGTACTCCAGCACCAGGGCGCCCGTGTCCGTGAGGTCCAGGTGCCGGCCTCGGCGCCGGAAGAGAGGCGACCCGATCGAGGTTTCCAAGGACTTGATCTGAGCACTGATAGACGCCCGGCCCACATGGAGCTCGCGGGAGGCTGCAGCGATGCCCCCATGGTTGGCGACGGTCCAGAAGTAGTGCAGGTGGTGGTAATTCAGGGGACCCATGGCTCTATTCTATCGTCGATTAGATCGACGGTGAGCGTTTGGTAGAACCGATCTCGTTGTCTTAGTCAAGCGGGCGATACTTGGGTTCGTGAGACGTGAGTCTCTGCACCCTGATCCCTGATCCCTGATCCCACCAAGAGGAAACCACCATGAACGTAGAGATCCGAGCCCGTGGCATTGAGATGACCGAGCCCCTGGAACAGGTCGTCCAGCGCCGTGTCTACTCTGCCCTGCGCCGTTTTGGGCACCGCGTCCGCCGCGCTTCCGTTCAGCTCACCGACCTCAATGGCCCGAAGGGAGGCGTGGACATTCGCTGCAAGATCGAGGCGCATCTCGAGGGCGGTGGGCAGGTGATCGTTCATCAAACCCGCGAGACGCCCTTCACGGCCGTCGCCGACGCCTGCGAAGCCGTAGCCCGGGCCGTACGTCGGAGGTCCGATCGCCTGCGCTCAAGGCGACGCGGCGCATAGATCAACGCAATGCTCGAACGTTGGAAG
>CAYQKK010000216.1:0-3141 GCA_964417955.1 uncultured Planctomycetaceae bacterium | reverse complement strand
GCCTTACTGCGCAAGCTCGCGCTGGGCCGGTCGAGCACCTTGCCTTGGTTCGCCATGGCCCTCGGAATCCAAAGGGTCCGCCTCGAGCAGGCTGGAGTTCCCTGGGACGAGACCATCGCACTCGCGATGCGCAGGAAGCTCCAATCCGAGAAGGACCCATCCCTCCGCGGAGCCTTTGCCCTCGCCACCGCGCTCGTTCACCAGGGCGCCGACGAGGCTTCCGCCGCAGAGGCGGGAGTCCAAGTTCATCGCGCCCTCGAACGCACGATGGAGGGAGCGCCCCGTGCGCAGATGGCCATCGCCCTTGGCCTGCTCCGCTTTGAGCCGGCCCGCGAGGATCTGATCAAGCTGATGGAGAACTCGCGCTTCAACCCGGACGTGCTGCAGAGCGCCTCCGTTGCCCTCATGATGTACGACGAGCCCAGTGTCATTCCCCGGCTCCTTGAGATGCTCAAGAAGGCGCGCAGCTCGTCCGTCCGCGCATCCGCCTCTGCTGCACTCGGTCGAGTGGGTGACAGCAGAGCCATCGAGCCACTGTTAGAACTAGCGAGGAACCGCCTGCAGCCGTCCGCAGTCCGCGCGTTCGCTCTTGTGAGCCTAGGACAGATCTGCGAGTCCTCGCCGCTTCCCTGGCGTACACCGGTGTCCCATGCAACTCCCTACTTCGCGGTCACGGGAGCCCTTCAGAACGGATCAAGCGGGCTGCTCGATCTGAACTGACAGATTTTACGTCGCCGTTGGTAGCCAAAGAGAACGGCGCCTATCTGCGCGCGGCTACGGTCCGGTCATCGGCACCCCAGCCACTACGAGCGTTAGATCTAGCCGCGACGAGAGCGAGGGAGGAGAGAGGTCTGAACGGTCAAGGCTGCCCAGCAGTCGCTGTGCGCCGAACGAATCTCGTGGCGGCGGGGGTGACCGAGCACCTCTCCCGCAGTCGTTTCCGCCGATCCTTGCCGTCCGCGCTGCTCGTGCTGAGGAGTGGCAGAGACAGCTACGGTGCGGTACCGCGCAGGCTTCCCTAGCAGCTCGGACAATACGTCAGCATCGCTGAGTTGGGCGAAGGCGCGATTTCATGATTGGCTCCAGCTTCGTACCTCTTTGTTGATCTAGCTTGGTAAGAGTAACGACGCTCCTTGGACGACCTTCAATCAGTCGGAGATTGACAGATGATTGAGGCAACCCCGTGCATCTGACCGTGCCCCGTCGATCGTTCCAGTAGCTCTTGCGAAGTCCTGGGTCAGTAGCGCCAATGTCTTACCAAGGGGGTGCTGAAGGATGGAGGCGACGGTTCCTGCGACCGCTGACTGTCTGGACGTCTTGATACCTTCGAATGGGAATCGACCAACGGAGTCGTCCGCTAGTCGAAGCTAATTCGATGGTTCCTGAGCTGATGGCGGGGATGACAACATCGAAGATCGTTCCGCGGCTTGCAACGGCGTGCTGGATCTGCACTTCCCCAAGCGTCCGGCCATCCTCGTCCAAGAACGTTAGATCGAGCGTATCCAATGGGTCGACGTCCGACTTCAGGATGATTCGAGCGGTGGGCTGCATTCGCTCCAGCGTGACGTCTACAGACTGCCCGGCCTTGACGATCGTGCGGGCGAAGAAGGTCCTAACGCCCCGTCGCATTTCGATGAGCACTGGACCGAGTGGCAATTGGAGGCTGGTGCTCCCGTCGAGAAGGGCTGCAAGCGGTAGCCTCTTTTGCTGAACGGGCTTCGACTTCCAGAACATCTGAAGCGTGACCTCGTCCATGCCTTCGGTGAAGACAGCGCTGTCTGTGGGGGGCAGCACACGAACCGTTCCCAGGTCCTCCGTGAGGCAACCGAGCTTCAGTGGATCCCGGCGTCCAGCTGGGCAACTGACCCGGAACTGGTGAAGCGCTCCGTCGACCGCAAGAACTGCGAGGTTCCACTCCCCCGCGCAGAGCTGTAGCCCCGTCAGTTCCCCGGTTGCGTTATTCACGTCGACCCTTTGAGTGAAGGGGCCGTGCGCGTCGAGGGCGACGACTCTGGCAGGCAGCAGGTTGCGGGCGATACTGCACTCCACTGCTACGGTGTGGCTCTCGTCAGCCATGATCGTCAACGGTTCGGCGGTCCAGCCGTCCACTGGGCAGTGGATCACGGCCGCAACCGCGCCTTTGAGATCGGGCTCCGTGACCACTAGGGCGCGTATGCCCTCAAGCTCCGCTCCTTCTAGGCAGAACGCTCCATTGTCCGACACATCGATAGGTGTCAGCTCCGCGGCGACTCCCGCAAGGGCGCTTGAAACAGTCGAGGCCGGATACGCCCCTCGCAGCGCGTAGAGGCGCTTCCTTCCGAATTCTCCAACCACAGTTCCATCGACAGAGTCACGGTTGACCACCACGTCGCCCAGGGACAAGCCGCTATCGGTTGGCTCCAGTTGGGACTCCTCGTCGAACGAGATCAGCGTCTCGCCATCCTCCACGATCTTCCAACGGAACGACGGCACACAATCGAACTGGAATCTGCCTAGTTCATCGGTCCTCGCTCGGTCGAACACTCGCCCAGAGAAGCCGACAGGTACGAGGCTCAGGTTCGCGTGTGGAACTGCGCGAGAATCATAACCGAGTAGCCGGCCCGATATGTCGGTTGGCCCTCGCCCTCCGACCTTGATGACCTCTTGGGCCTTGCGTGGATTGTGGGCTAGAAGGGCCAGGGCTTTGCCCGACCTGTCCAAGAACTCGATAATGATCGGCAGATCGCCGAGCACCAAGTAGCGCCCATCCGAGTCTCTTTCTAACGGAATCCAACAGGCGGGACCTGTTAGCCCTTTCCCCGGTGTAAGCCCGAACCGACTCCTCCAGTTTGGTTTGACCGCACGGATTTGGTGCACTCGGGCCCCGACTTCGTCCGCTAGGACGAAGCGGTGAGGGTGGGCCTGGTAGCGGAGGAGACTGAGCTCGACCTCTGTCCGAGGTGAGAGCTGATCGATCTGGATAGACTCCGAGCGCATCCCTCCCTGAAAGGAAGCTGCGAGCCAATGGGACCGACCCGCCGGCGCAACGCGGGCGTTGCCATCCGCGTCGGTGATCGCCACTTCGTGCGCCAGCCCCCAGGCTGAGTCCTGTGAGAAGATGCGAGCACCAGCGACGGGCTGTTCGTTCTCATCTACGACATG
>CAYQKK010000215.1:0-3349 GCA_964417955.1 uncultured Planctomycetaceae bacterium | reverse complement strand
GGCTCGCTGTTGTACATCGTGATGGCGTGGCTGTAGAAGAAGTTGCCGGGGGCACCGACGACCTCGTAGCCAATGAGCGTGTAGAAGTGGCCAGCCTTGACGGACCAGTCGCCGCTTGCGGCTTCTACGTAGGCCTGGGGGAGAGCGAAGCCGTAGTCGCTGCCCTTCTGGAAGTTGGCTCCAGCGTCAAAGCCGCGTGGATTGCCGTTGCGGTCGACGCCGTTGCCAAACGACACGGTATCCCCAGCGTCGGTTCCGTAGAGGGCGTCAAACCGGAAGCCGAAGGCCATCTCGCCGTTCTCCGACGTGGCGACTTTCTCGGCGAAGAGCCAGGCCTGATGGACGTTGAGGTTGTCCGGGTTCGAGTTGAAGAGGTCGTTGGAGTCGCTGTGCCAGCCCAGTGAGACCCAGCCGCCAGCGTCCATCCCGGTTCCTTCGAGGATCCCGTCGAAGAGCTTCCAGGACTCCTCTTCTTCCGCGAGGACCTCGGGGTCGGCTTCTGCCTGGACTGGTTGCGCCGCGCGTGGAAGCCTGTAGGAGGCCGAGACAGGGCTCTGGGCAGACGCTCCGCTGACGATCAGGACGCCTGAGGAGGCTGTGAGCAGGGCAACGCGCGCCAGTTGAGTCGAGGCAGTCATCTTCGTGGGGATAGCGGTTCAGCGTGGACTTCGGGTACGTCCATCGGGGAATGGGGGTCGCCGCCACGGGGCAGCGACCTCTTCCCGATCTGCATCGAGCGCTTCGGGTTCTCACTTAAGGAAAATGGGGTACTTCCGGCCTGCTTCGGCCGGTGGGGTAGGTTTTCACCATGAAGGTCACTCTCCTAAGCATCGCGCTCCTCCTCGGCTCCTGTCAGACGACGGACACCGTTTCCTCCCGTTCCATCAACCCGCCCGTGGCTCCTGCTGTTGAGGCTCCCGCCCTGACTACACCAGCGCCCGCAACTTCCAAAGAAGCGCTTCCGCGCTGGAACCACCTAGACCGCGCCCGTTTCGCCGTGCGCGACTGGGTTCGAGACCGCGGATAGGTAGCGGCCCCGCTGCGGGCACAGCAGCAGCCTGTCGATGCTCGGCGCCTTAGCGGCTTGCGACGACGGGAACTCCCCGGAGCGCTCGCTTCTCCATACCGTCGAGGATGTGACGGTGCAGCGCACGACAGACCGCTCGCTCGATGGGGCGCCAGTAGAGGCGTGCATCGAGGAGCGGTTCGTAGGTAGATGAAAGCGTCACCCGCGTGCGGCCATCCGGCATCCCTTCGAAGTGGAACGCCCCGCGCAGCAGCTGGATCGAGCGATCTTCGATGCCTGACTGCTCGATGACGTCGAAGGCGAGCACCTTGCCCCGATCCACCTGGGTCATGCGCTTGGTGATGTGAGCATCTTCGTAGAGGCAGCGAACGATGGCTCCGACCTCGTCTTGGCGACCGCTGGTACCCATGGGGGCGGGTAGGCCGAGGCGAAGGAGGGTCGACCTCTCTTCATCGGTGTCTTCAAAGAACGCGGCGGAGGCCCACGCGATGTTGGGGGTCATGGCGAGAACGCGGGACGTTTCGATCGTTGCCGGCGCATGGCGCGGCGTCAGTTTTGCTTCGGCCCACAGCGAAATCGGTAGGAGCAGCACCAGCGCGACGGGGAGCCCGTTCCGTAGGCGCGCGAAGTGACGCTTGCGCAGCATGTGCCCCACGCAGGCACCTACCGTCATGGGGAGGATCACTGCGACACATGTCAGCGCTCCGCAGAAGAGCCCTGCGAGGTTCTGGTAGATAACGACTCCAAAAGCCATGGTGATCGCGACCGAGATGACCGCTGGTATCCAAGCGCCTTTCGTCCACCCGTAGTAGCCCGCTACGAAGCCCGCTACGATCGGAAGGCCCACGATGAAAATGTAGCCAAAGCTCTCCATACGAGTGGCGAGGAACGCGCCCCCGGAGGCGATGAGCACACCGATCACCACGGCGACCACCCCGCCAGCGGGCCCCTCTGGGGCGGTGTAAGCGACGGCATTCGGTTGGGTCTGTTGATCCATGACTTTCGAGCGAGACAAACGTGTGACAACTCCAGCGATGAACGGACGTGCGTTGCATGGACGGCCGGGGCATGCTTGCGAGGCGCTCCATTAGAGCGTGAAGCAAAGGAGAACAACGATGTCGATGTGGGAGATAGAGGGTCTGGGCGAGATTGCAGTGCAGCTCGTCGCAGGCTGTGCGGATCTGAGTCCAGCGGAAAGGCGCACGTACTACGCGGCGATCTACGGGCTGCAGGGCAGCTATGACTGCAGCTATACGCACTTTCGGTGACATGAGCCGCTGATGCGCGACGGGTTTCTGCACGCCATTCAGCTCGAGCAGCATCCGGCGTACGAAGCCCAGCAGGCGGCCCTTGAGGCGGCGACCCAAGGCGGTGAAGCCTGGCTGCCCATGGACCCAGCTAATCCGAATAGTCCGTCCGCAGGGCTCTATTGCGATGGGCCCAGTCACAAGGAGGACCCTGCCCCGGGCATCTACTTCGACGTGACGCAGCCGCTCTGGACGGCTGCTAAGGACGCGGGCCACGTGCCGGCGCTAGAGGGACCTGCGTTCGAAGAGTGGGAAGACGTCCCGGCGCTGCTCAACATCCTGACCCTCGCCGCGGCGCGGGTCGAGTCGGCCGAAGGGCCCGAAGAGCGGGAGCTTGCGCGGGCTGTTCTGAAGGGCTTCTACGGCTTCGCTGCCATGCACTGCTCCTGGGTGTGCCCGCCGCCCAGTGCGGACAACGAGCAGCTTGCGGCGCTCTTCGCGAATCCCGTGCTCAAGGAAGCACTGACCGAGCCGACCATGGACTGGGTCGACGAACGTTTTCCCGTCCCCACGCTCCCAAAGCCAGACGAGAGCGGCATGTCCAACCCAGAGCACGTCGCGCTCTGGCGAACGCCGCTGGATGGACGCTGAGTTATCGGGCCGTCGACGTGGGCCGCAGCGTGACGGAGACGGCACGGTGGTCACTGCCGGGGATCGCTAAGGTGCTTCGATCCAAGACCTCAAGTCCCGGACTGTGCAGCGCGTGGTCGATCGCGACGCTAAGGCGCGCCCATTTCGGAAGTGGGAGAGGCAGCGGGCCGGGGAGGCGCTCGCCAAAACCCCAGGTGGGTTGACGACCGAATCCGGCCCGGCTGTCACGCAGGCCAGTCCTGTCAACGAGTTCGCGAAAGAGCGGCGAAGACGACGTCGTGTTGAGATCGCCGGTCACTAGCCAGTGCCCGCTGACCCCTGAAGAGGCGATTCTTCTCAGTGCTGTGCGGCGGGCTCGCATGCGCGCGGGGCGGCCGGGTCTCTCCGGATGCGTCAGCGTGATGGTGAGGTCGAAGGGATCCTT
>CAYQKK010000214.1:0-3375 GCA_964417955.1 uncultured Planctomycetaceae bacterium | reverse complement strand
CTTGCTGCTCCGCAGGCGTCTGTTCTCAGTGGCAAGTAGCGACGGCTGCCGCCTCAGCGTTTCTCGTCTTCACCGGCGGGCGTGAGTTGAAGGGCCCGTGCCTGCCCTGGCTCCACCTCGAACATGATCGACGCGACCACTTCCATCTGTTCCTTGGATGCTCCTCGTATCGCCACGGCCTCGAATTGACCGGGCGCGCATTGGAACTGGGCGCTGCGAACCCCCGGGTTCTCTTCCGCTGCGAAGCCGTCCACTCGATCGTCCGACAGCCGCTCGTAGAAGCCCTCACCTTGGATCTGCGGCTGGCGGAGGATGACGAATCTTGGGTCAATGCCGGCTTCTAAGAGACCGGACCAGTCGACCGTGATGGTGGCTGGTGGATCGATCTGCCACGCGTAGTTCGTCGCGTCCGCGGGGACCTCTGTGCGGTAGCTGACGTCGTTGATGCGGGCGGTAAGCCGGAGTCCGACCGACGGAAGCTGGTTGAAGGTGCGCTGGCCCTCGAAGTTAGTGGGCCCCGAATCAAAGTAGTTCCAGCGACCGTCGCTCCTCTTCGTAGAGACGGAGATGTCACTCTCCGGCATAGGGGCTCCGCTCGGGTCGACCGCTTGGACGACTAGGGTGCGTTCCTTCTCCAGCGTCAGGCGAAGGGGCTCAGGGGTCAAGGAGCTCAGCAGAAGTGGATGCCGAACCCTGGCGAAGCCGGGGGAGCTCACGATCAGGTGCGAGGCTCCCTTCTTCCAGCCAACGGGTGCGGAGAACCGGCCTTGCTCGTCGGTGCGGACGTAGCTCGCCATGAGGGACGATGGGAACTTGACGTTGGCGTCTGAGATGGGGGCGCCGGCCGCCGTGGTGACCACTCCTTCGACCCTCGGGAACGTCTCGCGTCGGTCGTAGAGCGTGCCTTCCCAGCGCCCTTGGGCGTCGGCAGAGGCCACCAGCGGGGCTTCGATCCAGTCTTGGCGCTCCATGAAGCCGATCTGCATGGAGAGGTCCCGCGAGAGCCCGCCGAATTCGATTCTCCCGTCTGCGTCCGTCGTGATACCGATGACCTTCCGACGATCGGCAAACTGGGAGTAGCGCGTGACCGTGCCGGCGACGAGATCACGGTCCTGAAGGCGAAAGAGGTCAAGGCCACCGGGGGGCGATGTGACCGGAACGAACAGGACCTGGCTGTCCGCACGGGGCTGCCCTTCGGAGTCTAGGACGCGCAGCGAGAGCCGTAGCTCCGGGCGAAGCGCGAGTTCAGTTGCTGTGTCCATCGAAAGGCCTTGGACGCTGTAGTCCGCACGCTCGTATCCCTCCGCGCGCACCTCAAGCACCGCAGCGTCCAAGTTCTGCACGGGGATCGACATGAGCCCGTCGGAATCTGAGACAGCTGCGGTCTGGGTCCCGCTCTCTTTCACGCTCGCATTGCTCACAGGCTTGCCTGCGGAATCGGTGACGAGGATGCGGGCCTTCGTCATGGGCTCGAGCACGATCTCTCCCAGGTCCAGCTTGCCTGAGTTCGGTAGCTCTATGTCGGGCAAGGTCAGGGTGCGGAAGTCACCGTTTGCCCCGAATCGAAACTCGGCGCTGGTGGCGCCGGGCCAGGGAATCCAAGTGAACCGGCCATCGGCGTCCGTTGTGGTTTCGGTGATGTAGGTCGCCTCCCCCGGGTGGGTTGAGTCGACGCGCACCGTGTGGTCCGCCACTCCTTCTCCGGAAGGACTCGCGATGACCCGGCCTGTGACGCGAGGGGAGCGGAGGATAGAGAAGACAACGGAGGACGGACCCTCGGCGCTGACAGCCTCGCTCTGACGCGACTGGGTTGCAAAGCGCCAGCTGTCCTCGATCTTCAGCCAGCCCCTCCAGCCTGGGGGCAGGTCAGCCAGGAGAAACGACCCGTCCGCATCCGCTACGACGCTCCTCGGGATCGGATCCCACCTGTCGTCTATAGCCGCCGCGTGCGGGCGCCCCGACCAGCCGACGTCTCGCTTGAGGGACAGTCGAACGGGCTCACCAGGGCGCTGGCCGTTCTCCAGCAGCTGCCCCTTGAGCGTGACCCCGCGGGGCCAGACGAGCGTGTGCTCGCCGGGTGTGAGCAAACCCTCGAAGGTGTGCGGCCAGCCGCCGCTGCGCGAGACAACGAGCGGAACGCTTGCCCGGTCCTGGAGCGCTTTGGCTCCGTCGTCGTCGAGCACGAAGCGCCCGGCCCCTTGACTCGTCAGCGCTTGTCTTTCGCCAGCTACAACGGCCATGATCGTGGCGGAGTCGATGGGCTCGCCGGAGTGGTCGACGACCTTAAAGCTCGGCGCGCTCTTCTCCTCGATGGGTGCTGGTATCGCCAACGATTCCCGTGCGGACGCTTTGGGCTGCGTAGCCGCTGGGACCGCCGCAGCACTGGGCGCAGGCGAGCTGAATTCGCTCTCAAGGGCCAGGGTTTGGTCAGGCGTCGAGCCTGGGTGCCCTAGCCAGGTTGAGCGGGTTAGCCAGCCAACTCCAAGGATCAAGACGGTCGCGGCTAGCCACATCAGTTTCTTCATAGACATCAGCGCGGCTCCTGCAGCGAGGCCCGAACCAGAAGACACCAGCGCCGCCTTGAGAGCGCCTGGGGCGACGCCCACCAAAGCTGGGGCCCACGCACCTCTCTCCCCATGGCGGGCGTCCATGCGATCACGGAGAAGGTTGAGGCCGTCCATCATCCGGCGCCGAACCGTGCCCTGGGGAACGCCGGTGCGGCGTGCAATCTCCGCGGCTGTCAGCCCGCCTTGGAAGCGGAGGATCAGCGTGCCGCGAGTGGGCTCCTTCAACTCAAGAAGGAGTTCGACCACCTCGCGCTCCAACTCGGTCTGCGCGAGGAGCTCGTCCACGGACGCCTCGGATCGGGCGAGGCGTAACCCCGCGTCTTCGGCGTACATGTGCTCTTGGCCCCGGCGCGTTCCGTCCTTGCGACGCTTAGCCAAGGCCAGCGTGCGAGCGGCGCCCGCCAGCCAGCCGCGTCGAGAGCCCGCGACGGCGCTGGTTCCATCCCGGCGCTGCCTCTCAACGAGAGCCAACCATGCGTCCTGAGCTAGGTCATCGGCATCGATGGGACCAACGAGGGAGGCGCTCAATCCGCGGAGCCATTGGCGCTCTTCGAGAAGAGCTTCGGGGCTCGGTGTCGACGCAGGGGAAGGCTGGGAGCTGGTGGCCATGCAGCTGACTGTTACGGGACGCGGAAACGTTCGCTGGAATCACGCGACTTTTCTTCGTCTTCGAAAGAGGCACATCTTGGGTCGTACGTCGGAACGGCCCATGCCGACGGGGGCCACCCAGGGAGCATTCCGAGTAGGCTGAACGGAGCATGTCCCCCTCCATCGCCATACGAGGCCGCCGATCGGTGGCCTCAACCTT
>CAYQKK010000213.1:0-3383 GCA_964417955.1 uncultured Planctomycetaceae bacterium | reverse complement strand
CTAGCAGCCCGTTGAGAAAGCGGCGATCTCGGCTGAGGCTCTCCCTTTTCGGCCCGCCAGGTTTCTCGCCAGAACATGCCATCGGAAACGGCATGTCCAATCGAATTGGCGGACGAGGGCGATGAAGCGAGCGCTGTCGGTTTCAACTGACCGCATCAACGCGGCAGAGGCCGCCTGGGCTCGCGCCGCGAGCCCTTTCGGCGTTCCAGCGCCGACGATTGTCCGCATGACCAAGCCAAGATTGAAAGCGGCAGCCTGCAGGTGATACCGCTTCATGATGTTCGACTGGCCTCGAAGGTGGGCGCGGCGCATTGCGCCGCTCTCCAGCGTGTGAGCGAAGGAGCGTTCAATAAGCTCTCCGCGTTTGCGCATCAGCGCCTTCCCTTTGGTCCGGTCCAGCCTCGCCTTGTTCGCTCGGGTCGCGTCGCGCGCTCCTTCTTTGTCAGTCCAGTTGCGGTTCCCGCGGTCAGGTTCGCTGATGTAGCTCCTGCACCCCACGTCCACCATCGTCTCCATGGTGTCGTTCGAGTGGTAGCCCTTGTCCGCCACGATCTCCTTGCCAGCCTCAGCGCTTATTCCGCCTTGCGAGCCCTGGACGGTGAGCACTTGAACCAAGGCGCCAAGGGCACGAGTCAGCGTGTCGTAGATCGTATTCGTATCTCCGGCAACCGCATCCTGAATCGTTGCACCGGCGATCGCGCCGGTCTTCATATCAACGGCATGCTCGACGATGTGCGCGAGGTGCGTACTGCCGTCTTTCATCCGCGTGATGCGCGCCTCAGGGTCCACAGGGCTCTCCCAATCGGCGTTCGAGCCCTTCTTTGCGCGCTTCTTGTCGATCTTGGCAAGGTCATCGCGGGTCGGCGTGGGGATGCCCGACTCGGCCGCGATGTCGGTGAGGAACTCCTCGTAGCCCTTGCCGTTGTCGCGCCGGACGATGCTTCTGAGCGCGGCGTTTGCCTCCATGGTCGACGAGTCGACGCCGAGCGCTTTGCCGCTGAGCAGTCCCTTGTCCGCAACGATCCCAAGAACAAGGTCGAAGGCGGCTTGGTGCGTCTCTAGGTCGAGCCGGGTTCGGATGCGACTGAGGCTTGAGTGGTCGGGCGTCTTTTCTTCCAGTCGGTAGCCCAGAAACTGCTTCAACGAGAGCGAGTCTGCGCAGCGCCATGCGATCCCTCGCTCGGAGTCGATCCCCTCGAAGTAGCCGATCAGCAGCATCCTGAAGTACACACCCGGAGCGATGCTTGGCCTTCCTTTGCCAGAGGCATAGAACGGCTCGCACAGGGCCTCGACCTGTCGGTCGAACTCCGCCTCACGCAGCAGCTCATTCAGTTTCGTATAGAACGGGTTGCCGGGCGTCGCTGGCAGCTCCGTCGTTGGGACCCACAGCGACTCTTGCCGCTCTTGCGCTCGACGACTCATCGACATGTCTCGCATCCTCGCAGATCGGCTCGAGGTGGTCACGCATCGTCGCGTCGTCTTCACGTTTTTCAACGGGCTGCTAGCCTCCATCTACCGCCTCTTAGGTCACTAGAATATGGCGATTCTCCTTCAACACTGGAATTCACCTAGATAAATCATGAAGAACACTCTCGCCCTCATCTCTGCCGCTCTACTCTCAGCATTCTTTCTAAGCCCGCAACCGCTCGCTCGCACCACGCAGTCCCCGCCACAACAAGTCTGCTACAAGACGGATAGCCAAGAGTCAACTGTTAGCGAATGCCTCAACACTGTCGACTGCGGAGACCCCAAAACGTGGAGTTGTTGCTCGAAAACCCAATTGGCAATGAATTGGAACGGTTGCGCGAACTCCCCGCAGCCTACCGGCAACAAGTGCAGTCAAACAGTTACTTTTAAGAACTTCAAAATCCAGAACGCTGAGTGTGGTGGATCTCAGGGCCTCTGCACCCTTGGGTTGATCACAACATCCTCCGATGGACGCACCGACTACAACCCCGTTGTATCTTGCAATTAGCGCAAACGCCCACCCGGACTTTTGCCTAGAGTGCGGACATCCATATCCACTTGAGCGAGAGCTAAATGCGCTGCCCCACTTGGGGTTAGCGCTGCAACCCTGCACGATACATGATCATTATGCCCAACTCTGGACACCTCACGAGAAGGCGCGCTGGATTGTTAGTGTCAATTCTCGCGCTCTCTGCTGGCCTTGTGCATATCCTCAATCGCAATCCATCTGGGGTTGCTGGTCCGCTCTCTGTAAGTCAAGTAGAAGCTTCAGGCGCCGACCCCGACAGAGCGCTTCTCGCTGCCCCAGGAACAGGGCTATCGTTAGGGCGCAATCAACTGCATCAGGGGGCTATTCAAGAAGATGCCAACACTACATTACCGCCTGATACAAACTGCTTCTGGATCCGGGACACTGCGGACTTCTCAAGCTGCATCCGTGGCGCCTTTGCGGGTACCTCCTCGGTATCTGAAATTGTCGATTTAATTGGCAGCCAGGTCTGCAGCCAGGAAACTCCACGGCCGCTTCTCGTTCAGTCAGTTGTTCTAGCAATTGAACATGTTTCGCCTGAAAATTTCCTCGATCTCTCGCGCAAGCTTGCGGACCGCTGCTCGGACGATCGCGGCAAGGAAATAGTAACTCAGGCCGTTGGGCATATTGCAGCCACTAACAAGGCGCTGTATTTCTCCCTTCGTCCCTACCTCGGCGTAGATACACTCTTTGGCGGAGACGGGCACAAAGTCGCTGTTAGCCTCGCGGGGGCGCTTGCACGCTCTCAAGATGACTTGGACCTTTCATCACTGATTAGAGAGGGAGCGCTTGGAAGGCTCGGCGGAGATTCATCGGTCATTGCAGAAGCCATTACTCAAACCATGGCCTCTTCTAAGTCCGGAAACGATATGATTCAGTTTGTGGGTGACATCCTGTCATCGCCGACCAGACTCCGATCTGAAGGAGTAGAGCATGCTGCCGGAGGCCGTATTGTAGCCGAGCTTCTAAGGGACAAAGGCATTCCCCCTTCAAGCGAATCTGATACAATAGGTGCTCTCCTTGACCTTTGCGAAGACCCCTATTGGGGGTTAGGCGCAGCGGCCCAAATCATCGCATACCGGACCCGTTCAGAGTACCCCAATGGAATTGGCCCGCTTGCATGGGGTCAGCTATGGGATCATGCTCAGGTTATTTACAAAACAAAAGGGGACGGTTGACGCACCTCCCTTCGGTGGACTGGCTTTCCCACGCAGAGGCATTGCCTCGCTGTCAAGGAAGAATGAGCCCTGGCCTCTCACCTTTAGTTCTGATCGGCTAAAAAACGCGTCGTATCGGGCAGTCGCAAGGTTAACAGGAGGCTCTTGAGGGGGGCCCAGAATATCGGTCCAGCAGTTCCTAGGAAGACGGGGTACAACCGTCCCAGGAG
>CAYQKK010000212.1:0-3438 GCA_964417955.1 uncultured Planctomycetaceae bacterium | reverse complement strand
TCAACCGGCATCATTCCGTTGGCGTCGAATGCAGCGCATACGTCTTCCGCGAAACTCTCCAATCCGTCGCCACCCTTCTTCGTTGCTCCATCGAACCCGGAATGGTCAAGCTGTGCAACTACCTTTGGGTCTGTCGGATCGAAGAACATAACATCAGGGGTCTGCACCTCGATTCGCTTGCCCTTGCCCGATCCAGATCCAGGGGCCGTGGGTGCGTTATTCCATGATACTCCAATCCAGAATACTGCTCGCGTTATTGCGCTGCTCTGATGCTCAAATTCGACATAGTAATACCCGTTTTCATAGAAGAATAGCTGTGCTAGACCTCCCGCGAGGGTCGCCGAGAAGTCGATCCCACAAATATACTCGGGACCGTTGGTGTCAGAGGGCGGTGCGATCTGTATGCCAATGATGGGGTCTGCTGGGACTTCGAAGCTCCAAACATCTGAGACTTCACCGTGCCGATACGGCACGATTTCTTCAGTCACGAGTGCAGGGTCCAATTGAAGCTGTGAGCAAGGAACAGCCTGCGAGAATGCTGCGCCAGTGGTGGCTGCAACCAGGATCGCAGCAAAGAGGGATGATTTCATGATCGTTCGAGAAGTTTAGGGAGCCTTTTGAGGTAGAACGTGCTAAAGCGCACGCGGGAAGTGTAGACGCGAGCTGTGCTCGCCGTATCGCTCAGGATTATGTCGAATCCTTCGGAGTCAGGTGTCAGTACAGAGATACAGTACTTTGGGATGAATCCATTAAAAGTAACTTGCTCGGATGCGTGGCTTGTGCGGTAGAGGTCATCCGCTAAGGCTCGCCGGTCGGCTGAATTCAACTCAACGACGTTCTTAGAAAGAAGCGGCATCCCCGCAATTGGTGACACGTCTCGATGGCCGGGCTTTTCCAAGCCATAAAGCAAGGCGTCACGATCGATCATCCGAACAGTCACACGGGGTGAATTTCTGATTGCATCTCTAGTGGCTTGTTGGAAATAAGAGTCTGAGGCCCATGTGGCGGCTGCGATCTGAGTACGGAACAGGTACGACAGAATCAGCAGCGAGATGGCTATGAGAGGGATTTTCGCTTTCATGGGGATACGGTCACAGGCACTCCGCCGCCACGAACGACCCGTCGCGGATACGAGCTGCCATCGAACGGCTCTCGCAGATCGAGCCGCGTCAGACTTACTGCTCTTCCTCAGCGTCATGTGAGTTCGGTGGCGGCGATGGGGGGTCACAAGCTGGTCATGCATGCGGGGCGATCAACCTTCGCCGAAGCTTAGCAGATCCCAAGACAGACCCAGTCTCTTGCAACCCGCAGGCCAGAGACTGACCGCCGAACTTCCTAAGAACATCTGGAGCGATCGCCGGGGCATGGTCACTCGGACCGCGCGCCACTCGAGGTCGTCTGTGGGCGCCAGGCCGGCCAGGGCTTCCCAGGCGCGGAGTTCCTCGCGCGGGAAGAGGGAGATGGGCGTCGCGCGCACGGCGGGGGTCCGTACGCCATGCCGCCGACTCTCACCAGTTCGTCACATCAAGCCGGAAGCCGTTCGTCCAGCTGCTTGTCAATCCGGAGGCTGCAGGTGTCGCGCAGTATCCCTGGATGTAGACGGTGCCGATCACTGTCAAGAGACGGTCCCCGCCCGGGTATAGATCGTCGGCGCCCAAGAGTGAAAGGTTGTCGGCACTCGATGCGACGCCGAAGCCCATGCGGGCCAAAGGAGGCGTAAGGCAGAGGCCGGTCGCACCGAAGAGCGAGCCACTTGCGGAAGTATCAGGCGTAAGGCTGCCAAGGAGGATGAAGCGGGTGTCCTGCGGCACTTGAGAGAGCACAAGGCCACGCCGGCGCAACGCGTTGGGGGCGAGCCCAGCGGTGGAATCGATCCATGAGTCAAGCTGGATGTTGTTGCCGCCAGAGTTCCCGCAGACGTCCTCTTCGACAGCGGCTGAGAATGAATAGACCGCCCTGCTATCCGCCCCAAAGCCGGCTCCGCGGTCGGTGGACATCAAGAAGCCGTCCTCAGCCACGACCTGTGACCCCAAACTGCCGGACACGGTTGTCAGCGACGAGTCGAAGTACTTGGATTCAAAGGGACCGAAGGGCCCGGTTGGATCCGGACGGAAGAGGTAGACGACTCCGAATGTACTTTGGTTGGTGGCACCTACATAGATCCTCCCCTCGTCAATGGCAACGGACGTTCCGAAGCGATCGCCAGCAGCCAACCCAGTGTCGGGGTTACCCGCTCGCAAAGTCTCTCCGAGCTCCCACTGCTGCGTCGACTCGTTCAAACGAAAGACATGAGCTTGCCCATGACTGGAACCTGACTCTGGCTGTCCGATCACCATCAGATCACCCTCGACCGCGAGCCCCTTGCCAAAATCTGCGTTGAACGAAGGAGAGGGCGGATCAATGATCTGCGTCTCGGAGTAGGTACCAGATCCATCCCGGTGGTAGATATGGACCGAGCCGAAGCTACCTGCCCGCGCAGACGCTACCAGCCAGTCGTCCTCAAGCACCACGGTGTTGCCCAGCTGGTAGTTCTGGAACAAGAATTGACCGCCGAACACCTGCTCATCGGATGGAACGATCAGCTGCGATTCCACATAGTTCCCGCCGACGAGGCGGCCGATCGAGATCCCTCCCACAGCGCCGATGAAGGGGCGGTTACTAGCGTGCCGTAATCCACGCAGCCCGGAAACGAACGTTCCGTCGGGCAGGGAGGCCAGGGCTTGCCCGAACCGCGCATCTGGGCTTGGATAGTGATGGAGCCTCTCCGAAACAAAGTCTCCCTGTTCGTCGAACTCAACGACTACCATGCCTCCACGGCCTTCACTGAGTTGGGGCGTTCCGTAGGCGAGATACGGTGGACTTAGCTCTGCCTCAGCCACAACGGTGTCGAGTGCGACCAGGCCTGGAAAAAGATCGAGACCGAGTGTTCTCGTCCAGCCACCACCTCCACGACGGAACATTCGGACTGGCGGTACAGCCGACGGCACGAATTGAGCGAACCACTCCCCAGAGACGTGAATGCTCACGCCCGCGCCGGAGGTTGGGATCTGAAAACTGTGTAGCTCCGTCTCCTGAAGCGAACACAAGAGGAACAGCGATGCAAGCATGATGGCAGTGGGTTGGGTTGTCGGAGGGAAGATCCACGGCGGGGCCGCCAGGACTTCAGACGCTTGCGGCACCAGGTCCTGGTCTCTGACCTCAGCGCAGCGTCATCGCAGCTCAGCCCTGATGCACTCACTGGTCGCAAGCGTTCGGCTGGGGGACATCGTGATGGCCTGAACGTAGACGGTATTGAGGGAGTCGAGTGCAGAAACCGCGGTTGAAGAGAGCGTGCTCTGAAGGGCCTGAGATTGCTGGATCGAGGGTTGGCAGGAGCCTCCTGTTTCAATGGCTAGCCGCTCGCCAATGGGCCGCCACAGGTGCGGGCGCAGATTGCTC
>CAYQKK010000211.1:0-3442 GCA_964417955.1 uncultured Planctomycetaceae bacterium | reverse complement strand
GGGGGTCCCTTTTCAGATGGCCACAAAGGTCCCTTTTGTAGTGGCCATCGACAGTGGGTGATGAATTCCTGCGGTAGGCTGCGGCGGCTGTTACGCCGGAGCACCAGCAGAGTGCGTGATGAGTTGGCGGCTTGGCTGAACGCTTGTGCTGGGGGCTTCCACCCCAAAGTGGCGACCGGTGCGGACGGAGGAGCAGCGCACGGGGTCGGGCTCCCCTGCATCGGCTCGTTAGCGATCATTCTTTGTCCACTCAACAGCCTGTTCGACTACGCGACGATGCGGGCTGGCCACTTGAGCGAAGTCATTCCCAGGCACGTCGCACCAGACGTACCAACCTACCTCGGCCAGAAGTCTCCACAATTCAGGCCCTTTGATCCTGCGAAGATCCAAGTGGTCCTGGGGGACGCCGTCCAATTGGACCGCCGAGACGCCCGGCCCCAGACTTGGCAGCAGCTCAAGAAAGCGCGAAGTCTCGACCACAAAATCGACCTCGATGGCCCGGGCTAGGACGGGTTCAGGCTGCAGAGGCGAACTGATGGGGAGCATGAACTTCTCCCACCGCCAATGCCCAAGATGCCCTCCCCAACACAACACGTAGGGTACCTGAGGGTTAAGTAGCGTCTCAACGACCTCGGTTCCCGGAAAGTCGAGAAGAGCCCAGTGCACACCGGGGGCGATCTCTTTGATCACGTGCGGCTCGGGTTTCATATCATCCGCCTTGACGGTTCGCCAACAGATCGGGCGATCAGAGATCGCCAGGCCATGAGAGTTGTGACAACTCTACCTGCATAACGCCAGCCGACTCAAGATGCCGGTCGGGCGAACGGATAGGTCATCCAAGCTGGCAGTCGACCCGAGCATGAGGGGCGCCTGGCACGTCGGCCTCCTGAGACGGTTGTACCCCGTCTTCCTAGGAACTGCTGGACCGTTGTTCTGGGACCCCCTCAAAGGGCACTGATCGAGATTGAGTCGTCAACGCCGCGGAGCGATGCGATCAACGAGATCTCACGCGCGGTCAAGGCCGTGGTGGAGCGTACCTTTCCTCCGCGAGACCCTTCCTGGAACGCGGCCGTGTCGTCCACGGCAAGCTCAGCGAATTTCGTCGTTTGGAATCGCCTCTTCTGTTCCAGCAGCGCGGCGGTCAGAAACGACGGAGAGTTCGAGACGCTGCTCAAGGGTTGGAAAGACGCGCTGATTCCAACGTTCGCCCAGGACCGGCTGCGCGTCAGAGTCGAGTACCAGCCGCTCGATGGAACCGCCGTCAGGCGCTTCGACTTCAGCGTCGAGCCCTAAATCACGGCTGGACCGTACCGCACGCCCTGCGTGCCCCTTACGCGTCGATGCGTACGAGGATCGGTTGGCTATACGCGCCGCCGGCTGGGGCACCTAGGGAGCGGGTGAGCGCTTGGAAGCCCACCTGCGTGCCTATGAGCGCCGGATCGGTGAAAGCCGGCGCGACCTGAGCCGTTGGCATGACCCCAAAGGTGGGGACCGACGGAAGCCGGAAGACCGCAACGGGATCGAGGAAGAAGCTACCGAAGGGGTTCGTGGCGGGCTGTGCGGCAAAGCCGGTGGGACTGACTACCACCGTGGTGAAGCCACCGGACGGGCCGGTCACTTCGAGCGGAATCGGTTGGCCGAGGCTCACGGCCTGGGGGCCCGAGAGAGTTTGATGCTCAAGCGCGCCCATATCCGGGCCCGCGATGAGCTGCAGGTCGCCGTCCACGGTTCGAGGGTGGTCGAGCCGATCGCGGCCACTGGGTGAGAGTCCGGTGTCGATGGCAGGCGAGCCCCAGCCGAGGCGAAAGTCGCCAGCAGCACGATCCACGAACAGCGGGTCGGCATTCCTGATGTTCATTCCGCCGCTAGGGAAAAAGCTCCCGTCTTCAACTAGACAGTTCGTTAACCTGAAAGCGTCTATCACGTCACCACCCGGGTGCCCGGCGATGATGCAGCCCATGAATTCGACATCCGCGTCAATCCCAACCCCGCGGTCACTCACGAAGGTGCATCCTTCTACGGTCGCATCCAAAATTTCAAAACTGCCGAGAGCCTCCGCTATGCCCGTGCCGTGACCTGCGAGCAAGCAGTCGCGTATGGTGAAATGCAGTGCGATTCCGTGGAAGTGCTGATTCCGTACCCGGATCGCTTCTGTGGTCACGTTCAGGAAAGATGAGCGCTCCACGATGGTTTCACTGACCGTGAAGTCATCCTGCTCTATGTTCAAGCCACGGTTGACATCACGAATGACCACGTCAACAAGTTCGAAATTCCCGCCGCGGACCATCACTGCCTGGTCCGCCTGACCCACAAACTCAGTTCGTTCAAAGAAAACTGAGTAGGCCCCGGCCTCGATTCCAGTGGCTCCTCCGACAAGGCGAGAATCCCGGACTCGGAGCTCCGTCTGCTGAAACTCCTGGGGGACGCTGACCCCAAGCGCAAGCGCATCTGTCCCCGGTTGCTCCATCGTCAGCCCGTCGATCGAGACCTCGCCGTCGAACTCGATGCCTGCGACCGCCGCCCCGTTGTCCGCTGGCAGGAGGACTCGGGTGAGGTCACGACCCGCGCGGGCCACGAGGGCATCTCCGTCCTCGAGTTGGATCGGGAAGACTTCGCCGGAGGCCGCTGAGTAGTCACCTTGCGATAGAAAGACCGTTACGCCCGACCTCGACACCGCACGCGTGATCGTCCGGAACGGGAGCATTGCCGTGCCTGGGTTGGCGTCGTCGCCGTTTACGGGGTCAACCCAAACGTCGAAGGCGAACGTGGTTGAAGAGGTGGCAAGTGCGAGAAGGGCGAACGTGGACGTGATTTTCATGGGAGCTTGGGACCGAAGAATTGCCCGGGAGGACGCAATACGGATCGTTGGGAAAGGGCTCTGCTTCCAAGGCGAGCTGAGACCGCGACTGTACCGTACAGGTTTCGATTCCGCCAATCCCGGCTGGCTGCGGTCGCGGTGAGAGGAATGGCGGGAACGGCTCCGGTACGGTCCAGCCTCGATTTGTTTTCACGTAGTTCGTAGTCGAACGCACAAGCCTCACCTAGCCGAGTCGATGGGACTCAGAATGCTCTTGGCTGTGATGCTCGCGTGTGGCCTCCTCGCTGTCCTCCTTGGTCTCTCGGCCGGGGGAGACAAGAGAGAGGTGCCGGTGAGTTCTGCTGAAGGACTTTCAAGGGAGCGTTATCCGTTGGAGAGGATGGGTGAACTTCCAGCGCCCCGCGAGCTTGAGGGCGCCCAAGGGGCGCCCGGCGAGGCGGTGCCTGCCGTGGTGAGCCTAGAGGAGATCGAGCCTGAGCCAGAGCCTAAGGCGAAGCCTCCGTTTGGCTGGATTGAAGGCATCCTCCTTCTGCCCCAATCGAACGGTTCCACCGAGATCATCGACGGATACGGATAGGTCTTCCAAGCTGGCAGTCGATCAGGGCATGAGGGCCGTCTGTTAGG
>CAYQKK010000210.1:0-3655 GCA_964417955.1 uncultured Planctomycetaceae bacterium | reverse complement strand
GGGATACTCGGAGGCCAGGTCAGCATCGAATTACAGAACAACTGATACACGCCCCCTGTGAGCAGGACCTACAGGTAACCTCTACACCACACAGGAGAGCAAATGAGAATTCCAGCACTACTTGCGCTGGGTTTGGCAGCGGCATTCGCCGCGGCCTCGCCGAGTACAGCGAGTAGCACCCCAACTTTGCGACAACCGACGGCGTCAAGTCACAGCTTCATTGTGCTAGCAGCTTCGGCGCCGATGACGTTCTTGCAGGCTGAGGCGGGACCAGGTGTTCCAGTCGAACCGGATGATGACACTACATACGAAGGCGAAGTCGAGCAATGTTCGACAACCGGTGCAACCGGTGATTGCAGCGTAGATGGAACCAACTCCTGCAGCGCGGGCTTGGACCAGACGTGTAGCGCAACCACGAAAACGGCACAATGCAGCACGCATGCCGGTTCACAAAAGGGGTGTTCCACGACAGGTACTTCTGGCGGCGGTACTGCAGGAGGAAAGTGCAGCACGACAGGAAGTGCCGCTGCGGGGGCGCAGTGTTCCGCGGACGGAAACAGCGGCAGCTCGGGCGAATTTGGCTGCTCGGCCCAAACGGGTGGAACATGTTCTGCCTTTGGCGACACGCACGGCAGCTGTTCAGCATTCGCGGACAACAGCTTTTGCTCTGTAAGGGCGGGGACCAACCAGGGTACATGTACCACCGGTGACTCGCGCTGTTCAGTTATTGGCACGCATACGGGTAAGTGTTCTGTGTTTGGAAGGCCTTACGCGGGTTCAGGTCACTGCCCCCCCTGAGATTGTCCTGATCACTAGCATCGCCCTGCACTCGGTTCCTTGGAACCCAATGCACGGCAAAGCCCCCGAGTGCTCAGGCGGTCTATCTGCCTGAGCACTCTTTCGCAATCCTGGCCACGGAAGCTCTCAGACCCTTGAAACGTTTCTACATCGCACTCGTTACCGTATTCTTAGCTCTTGGGATCTTCGTTTTTCTCGATTTAGGCGGGCATCGCGCGGAACCGAGTCAGTCTATGTCTATGACGCCACTGCAGGCGGATTCGCCACGAGACGAGCATACCGTACAAACCCACACGGACGCACTCCTCGATATTCAGGGACAGCGCCGACGCCAAGCGGAACCGGCGGCTGGGCCAGTTCAAGGCGCAAGAGGGACGCGAATAGTGGGCCGACTCGAGGACGGGCAAGGAACTGCACTATCTAGCGCTACCATTTACGTCTACTCGCTCTCTGATGACGCATCCGGCAGCCTGGACGAGGAGCACCTCGCTGCGCCAGTGTTGGAAACCGAAAGCGGCTTAAGCGGGTCTTTTGACATCGAAGGTGCTCCAGTTGGGCGAGTAGCGATCATCGTGAGGCCTCCAGGTCATTCACGTACAACGCTATATACATACCTCCGGCACGAATCAGATGTACGAGACCTGGGCGTTATCGTTCTGCCAGCAGTGGGGATCGTTAGGCTCTCTACCGTTGATGAGGCTGGCAATGTTGTTATTGGCGCGATGGTGACATACACAGATGGACCCCGGGAGATCAGCGGTTGGAGCAGCGGTGACCAGCATCGCCTTGCTGGATACACGGACCAGCAGGGTAAATTGTCTATCGTCGACCTCCGTTCAGGGCCAAGTCAATTGCTAATAACAGCTGACGGATATTTGAGTTACGATCAGATTGTTGATCCAAGTATAGGAGGCGATCTTGAGGTGCAGGCTGTACTAATAAAGTCGCTCTATATCGAGGGTGACGTCATCCGCCCCAAGGCTTTAGCGGGAGCGAAGGCTGTCGTGCGCTGCAACCCCGTTCCGGGCTCCGAATTCGACGAGGTTCTGGGGCCCGAGTCCGTTGAGTGTGCCGTCCACTCAGATGGGCGTTATAGACTTGGGCCATTTCCCCTCTCACTCGCCGACCAACAGTTTACGCTATCCGTGGGCGGTCCAGGTGGTTACGAGGAGGAGCTTCAACACAGCGTTACCGCCACGCCAGGTGATTCAGCGGTGAGCTTGTTCGTCGCGGACGCTGCCTATTTGCGAACCTATCTTCCGCCTCGTGTGGTTGAGAGTGTAGGCCTTCTTGAATCGGCTACTCTTGAGCTATTTTCAGAATCCGGGTCGCTCGGCTACACGTCAGAAATTCCGTTCACGATCGAGTCAGACTCGGATGCGCCTGTGATCTTCCGCGTCCCGACCGGTCTAGTCGATGCCGTTTTTTACCGCCTTGACCTCCGTTTTGCACATGACGTCGGTTTCTACTCGGAACCTTTTGTTCCAGTTGCGGGTGAGACCCTTGAGCTGGGCAGGATTCACGCGGTTTCCCGGAAATTGATGCAGATCAGAATCGTCGATCATGAGACCGGGCGGCCCCTTTCGGGGGCGAACGCCTACGTTTATCAGGCAACCCTAGACAAAACTCCGTTCTCTAATCACGTTCGGAGCAATCGCCCAACCGAAGGTGGAATGTATGGCTTCACCGTCAGCCACGGAACCTCTTCACCTGACGGAAGCGTCGACATATATGTATCGGAAGAGTCGGATCTAGAGCTACTTCTTCATGCTAATGGATACGTCCCAGTAGTGAGGCGACCGGGCGAATCCGTAGATCCGGCTCTGGTTGTGGGGTTGCTTCAGGGCTCGACGGTATGCTTCCGTATACTTGACGGGGATGAGCCATATGAGAACTGCTCGCTGAAACCAATTTCGATCCCCGAAAGCTACCCCCAGTCACGGTTGAGGCAGTGCGGCGCTGGCCTCCCGAGTAGGTCGGCCGATCCGGGCGGCTTCATCGTCTATTCGGGGCTACCAGCAGGGTCATACCGGTACAAATTGCTGCGAACACCAACCCGTGAGGTGAGAGTTATCACTGACGGATTCAGCGATGCTTATTACGAGGAGAGATTCTAAGTGACTCTCATAGCGAATCCGGCCTCATCCATGAGTCATCGAGGAAAATATTTTGGGCTTTTCGTGCTTTCCTTGCCAATCATTATTTGCGTACTCCTTCCGCGTGATTCGACATCTGCACTCTCGGATTTCTACTCCTCACGCGATTTGCATTATGAGGTTGCGCAGCAGTACGCTATGGAGAAATTCACAGTCGATCGGTCGAACTTGGTTCGAGGAACGGTAACCGATCAACAAGGGCGGGCCCTCTCTGGGGCACTTGTTGAGCTTTACTCTAACTCAGCGCTTTTTGAGGCAGCTAAGTCGATCTCTCATCGAGATCTTCAGCAACCGGCGCCAGTACGAAGCGCAGTGACCGACAAAAGCGGGAGATATCTCTTCGAGCAATTTCCCTGCGGCGGCCGCCAGATGGCGCAAACCGCCGCCCACCTGGTCGACCGAGTCCTCCCTGACGTCCCAGTACGCCAGTGGGTCCTCTCCGTTCCTAAACCGCTACGGCTGGCCATGGCCATGAGCGCGGATCTCTGCCGCGACGTCGGTCGCGCCCACATCCGTGCGGTGTCTGCCTCCTACGTACGTCGAGCGAAGGCCAGCCATGATCCACCACCTGCCGAGGCCGAACCGCCGCAGTTCCACCCCGGCGCGATCAACTCCACGCAGCGATTCGGGTCGAGCTTGGAGGTCAACGTACATTTCCATTCTCTGTTTCTGGATGGCACCTACGTCACACGCGGCCCCTT
>CAYQKK010000209.1:0-3687 GCA_964417955.1 uncultured Planctomycetaceae bacterium | reverse complement strand
CGAAGAAGGAGCCGAAGTTCAGGTTCTACGCACTGTATGACCGGATCTATCGGCGTGACGTGCTTGAGGCCAGCTGGCTCCGGGTCGCCCGTAACGGCGGTGCTCCCGGGGTGGACGGTGTCCGCATCGCGGACATCAAGAGCCAGTCAGGCGCTTCCGCGCAGCTTGTGGACGACCTCCACGAGGAACTACGCGAGAAGCGCTACCAACCTCAAGCAGTGAGACGTGTGATGATTCCCAAAGCCAGTGGGGGTGAACGTCCTCTTGGTATCCCAACGGTACGAGACCGGGTCGTGCAGATGGCTGCCGTCCTGATCCTCGAACCGATCTTTGAGGCCGACTTCAAAGACACCTCGTACGGTTTCCGACCAGGGCGAAATGCCCACCAGGCGCTCCGAGCAGTGAACGCCCACCTGACGTCGGGCAGGCGAGAGGTCTACGACGCGGACCTGAAGGGGTACTTCGACACGATCCCCCACGACAAGTGTTGACGGTCACATGAAAAGGGACCCCGCGGACACCTGAAAAAGGACCCCCTGGCTGACCTCCCTACGCGGGGCTGAAGGGAGGTACTGTCACGGTCACTCCGCCGCCACGAAACTTGAACCCACAACTGCGCCACCAACAACCTGAGCTTCGACGGACGCACGCCGACGGTTCAAAACCAACCTAGTCAGCCGATGCTCGTGGCGGCGGAGTGACCGTGACGGTACCTCCCTGGAAGAGGGCCGGTTGACCGACTCGTTCGGCCGCCATGTCGACTTCAAGAACGTCATCCTCATCATGACGAGCAACCTCGGTTCTCACACGATGAAGGCCGGCGCGCAGCTCGGCTTCGGCCGCTTCGACCAGGCATCCTCCGACGAGGGCGATCGCCGCAAGAAGATGAAGTCCGACGTCATGGTCGAGGTCGAGCGCCACTTCCGCCCCGAGTTCCCGGGCCGTGTGGATGAAGCCATCGTCTTCAACCCCCTCACCACCGAGGACCTCAAGCGCATCGTGCACATCCAGCTCTCCGAGGTGCGCACGCGCCTCGCGGACCACGACATCACGATCGACCTCACCCCCGACGCCTTCGAGTTCCTCATCGAGAAGGGCTTCCACGAAGACTACGGCGCCCGGCCCCTCCGCCGCGCGATCGAACGCTTCATCGAAGACCCCCTCGCCGAGCAACTCCTCCGAGGCAAGTTCGAGACCCAAAAGAAGGTCTGGATCGACCGCGACAACGAGATGAACGACGGCGAGGGCGGCCTGGCCTTCCTCGACGAAGCGCCGATCGTCCGAGAGGCGATGAAGGCGGCGAACGACTAGTCGCTAGCCGGTAAGGCTTAGACGTCAACGAAGACGCCCCGCGCATCCGAAAGGATGCCGCGGGGCGTTTTCTCTCGTGGCGGCGGGGTGCCGGTGTCCGTACCGCCATTTTAACTGAATTTGCTTGCGTGAAACGCTCAAGGCCTGCGACCTTACCTCGAAGCCGCAGACTCGCTACACGATCACCAGAGACCCTTGTTCGTGTAAGCTCTACCGCACTAGCAAGAACTTGAGTCGTCATCCTGCATAGCGTCATTGGTCCAGTGATTGGTCAATTCGTCGTGAAGTCAGAATTTCACATCCCTACCTGATCCGATTCGTCCCATCAAAAAATGAACTTGTCCAAATACCTCAAGAGCATCCTGCTTTGTTTTACCGCTCTTTTCTCAAGCAGCGTTGCTGCCGCATTCGATAACTATATCTTGTCCACAGGTACCGAGTTTATCTCGGGCACTTTCGATCCAGCGCCTTTGGAGTATGGGCTTGGAGATCTTATATCTAAGGCTGGCGAGCTTTATGGACCTGATGTAGCTGCCCATCTCCAGGCAAATCTCGAACCGGCCGGGAGCGTTACCGTCGTCGAGCTTGATCAACCAAATAGTCGGGCTGGAAGGAGTGACGGCGATACAATCGCAATCAATACGCGTGACGCCAACAGTGGAGGGGTCAAATTGACACTTGCACAGGCCGCTGCGACCTTGGTTCATGAGATGGACCATGTCGACAATCGAACAAACCCTGATGGTACTCGGGAAAGAAAGGACCCGACAACGAATGACCCAGCTTGCGGTGCGTGCAATCACATGAACATGCACCTCATGCGCGGCTCCGAGATGCTAACTATCTGCGAGAATTCGGACGAGGGGAGCACCCCGAAGAAATCTGAGGTCTGCGAGGTGTTGGACCTGGAGAGAAAGGGGGCTGAGGGTTCGGCTAGTGCGTGCCTTGCTAGTGCGTGTCCTTCTAAGATTCCCTCGCTGAACAATTGGGTTGACCAAGCTTTCAACGCAGGTCTCTGCTGCAATTAGATTGAGATTGAACGCTATGAAATACTATATCGCAATGATCGCGGCACTCATGTCGCTCGCCTCTCTTGGCCGTGCCCAGGGCCCGGACTCGGTCGATTTGATTCAGTTGACGTTGAGCGGCCGAGCCCCAAATGTCGCCGCGTCAGTGACCTACAGCGCGCGAGCACAAGCTCGCTCGGTGGAACTTGCCTGGATGTACCGAGTAGGGGACAAAGTTCTAACGAATACCACTAACGCTGCCACCCGATTTCGACCAACAAGCATTGTTCAACTACAAGGAGGTGACTTTGTCGTCGCAGGCAAGAACGATGACAACTCGCTTGTAGTTGAGCGATGGACCATGAAGTACCCCGAACAACTCCCACTGCCGTACTATTCGCTCGCTACAGGAGAAGCAGTCTACCCTCCGTTTACCCCTACGATTACGGCGAGAAAGGTGGCTAAGAGGCTGAATTCTTCGTCATCTAGCGAGTGCATTCAGCACATCTTCGAGGTGCAGAAGGCGGATTCTGGCGTGGAAACATCCGCAGTCTTCCTGCATCTGTCTACCGGAAATTTCACCAAACTCGACCTGAATTCGGGCGCACTGAGCGTAGAGATACACGGTTCTGCATCACCAACTGGACTCGTCGTACCCAACCTCGCCCAACACTGGTACGGAGTAATGTCGATGAGTCATGCTTCCCATGGGGTGCTGTACGTTTTCCAAAACCACGACGATGTTTACGTCGGCGCGATGACAGACCGAGCGATCGTTATCGCAGATTCAGATGGAGATGGGAGTATAGATAGCGTTACCGAATTCGCTTCCCCACAACTCTTCGAGACGTATATTTCGTGGCAAAGGTCAGATGGCGTCAGTAGCGTCCTCAAAGTGCATCTCTAGCAAGCTCGGTAAAATGCCCTCGCTGGAGCGACGCTGTTACATCAGGCACGACTGCTGCTCCAGCGCGGGATAGGGTCTTTGGTACGGTTCCGTAGACGTTTCCGCCATTCCTCAGCGTGATGAAAGCGGTGTCGCGGTAGGAACGCCACGGGATTGAATCCCGCAGCGCCCCCCGCACAGATCCCAGCAAGCGGAACTACCGCACTGGGCTCCGACTTCGAGCGATGTACCGTCACGGTCACTCCGCCGCCACGAGACTTAACCCGTCGTATTGAGGGGGTCCCAGAATATCGGTCCAGCAGTTCCTAGGAAGACGGGGTACAACCGTCCCAGGAGGACGACATGCGAAAGAGCCGATTCACCGAAGCCCAGATCATCGGGATCCTGAAGCAAGCCGAAGGCGGCGCGAAGTGGCGTTGGTGCACGAAGCCCCCCCTGGATGGGCTCAGGCTGGCCTCACGG
>CAYQKK010000208.1:0-3736 GCA_964417955.1 uncultured Planctomycetaceae bacterium | reverse complement strand
GCGCCGAGCCGCCTTCATGCTCGGTTCGACTGCCAGCTTGGAGTTCCTATCCGTTGGCGTGGCGATAGGCGTCGCGGATCAGCCTCACGCCATCAAGACGGGCGATTTAGGTCCCTGAACGGGTACATATCGCGGGCGAAGAGAGCATGACGCGCAAGCGCTGAGGAATGGCGCCAACGATACCGGATCAATACCGCCTTAGCGGGACGACGAGGATGCCCGATTCACGCGCTGAATCCGGTACTGCGATTGAGGTAGGGGCCTCAAAGTCGAGCATCGGATGGATCGAGAGCTGATCTGGAAAGCCACCTTCGAATGTCAGTCGATACTTGTGGGAGCTTGCCAGTGGATCGCTGCCCCTCATGTCTCTTGAGGTTGGCTGCGGAATGACTCCCTTCTGTAGGATCTTACCTTGGGCCGTGGCCTGCATCGCGACCACGGACTCGATCGGCACACCGACTGGAACGCCAGCCAACCTGAACTCGATAGTGAGGTCTTGGTCGCCAGCGGAAGATGAGGTCAGCACGAGCACCTCTCCAGCCTGGCCGTGTTCTAGCTGGTCTCCACCTGAAAGAAAGTCGCCGTACAGTTCTAAAGGACCCTGCGCCGTGAGAACGTGAAATGCGCCATCAATTGCTGTGCTCTGCCAGCGACGAGCATTTTTAGAGTCAGTCAAGAGCCTGCGCCACCAGACTGCCCCACCAGCTTGCCTTCCCTCGAAGTCCTCGAGGTAGACGATCGTTAGCACCGGATCCTTGCAGTCGATCGCCGGCGTTGTTTGGTTATGCCCTGACACGACGATCTCATCTTCAAACCCGTACGGGAGCAATGTGGCGCGATACCTTCCTTCAAGCAGCCCAGGTACCCGGAAGTGGCATCTCTCGTCAGTTCGCTCCACAAAGGGCTTCTCGAACAGCGAGCGTGAGCGATCCCCCCTCCCTTGTCCGAGGTACTCGAACTCGACGGAGAGCTTGTGACTTAGCAGGCTTAAATGTTCCGCGGGTAGAAGGAATGAACCATCGACGATCCCGTAGCTCTGAATGCTAGGCGGACACTGAATGACAGCATCGGTAGCAGTATCGACTGAGATATCGACCTCGATACTTCTGATCTCGGCGACGTTCCGCCAGGTGCGAGCGGCCCGCACGCGGTCGCGGACGTACTCAGAAAGGCGCCCGAATCTAACGAGAGCCTTCCCTGGGGCAAGTCCGGTGAAGACCATCTCCCTGCTTGGGGATGATCGAACGATCGCATGAACTGTTCCTGCGGAGTCGATCACACGAACTGCCTTTGTGCTATCGCTGTCGAGGTCGCCAAGGATCGAAAGCTTGAGTGCCCCCGAGCGCTGTAGCCGCGGCTCGAAGACGCTTAGGCCACTAGGCACCTCAATTCGCCGCCATTGGTAACCCTCACTGCCAATCCAGTATGTAGCCCCGGCTACGTAGCTGAGTGCATGTGACGGCTTCGCTCCACGTTGATGGAAGTCGAGAACACCGGGCCCGAGCGGGAATTCAGGTCGTTCGAGGAGCGAATGTGCGTCAAGAGGCTTCAGCAGCGTAAAGGCGCTAACCTCGGTACCAGAAAGGGAGTCCACGGGGCGGATTCGGGGCCCGGCCACGAACTCCGCCTCCAGTAGGATGGAGTGCTGCTCGTGATCAATTCGGGTATCGAGTAGCTTCATGGCCGCACAGCATACAGTCAGTGACTCGAAACTCTGCGGAGATGGGGCCCCTGAGAGCTCAAGCTCAAATTGGCCATTAGCTACGGGGAGCGATTCAAAGCCCGCAATCGACGTACTGATTAGCCCATAGGGCCCAGGTCTGCTATCCGCTTCTGGATCACTGACTAGATCGATTCTTCCAACCCATCGGATGGGCTCGTCATCTCCTAGTAGTCCATCACGGATAATGTCCCTCGAATCTTCCGACAGCGCCGACCGTCCCGGGCCAACTAGGCCAACCTCTGGAGATACTTGCTCTATGTCGGTCACCGGAAGTGCTTGGGGCAGCGACCCCCGCCACATTCCCGCTAGCAGGCCAAGACCAAGGAGGCAAGCAATACCCCCAGCAACGCCAAATAGCTTCAACATAGATTACCGATTTTTGAGGCAGCAATTCAATGGAGACGACGGTCCGGCACGGGACACGTGGTCAGGATCGTCAGATGACACATTTGTATCGGATGAAAGAGAGCTCCCCAAAGGGATCCTCTCTTTCATCTTGGATGACCCTGCAGATCCGCAGGGAGGAACTCCTCCCTCTCCTCCCGCAACCCTCATAGTCTCGGCGTCAGGGGATGAAGCTCTCTGATCTCTTGTTCATGTCGCGATGAGTCGAGAGCCGCTGGGAGACTCGCTAATCCTGTTGAGCCCAGAAGCCCCACGCATGAACTAGGCGGAGACAGTCGCCTCAGCAATCCTTCCATTCAAAAGTCGCGGCACCGTTTGTGGCGGCATCCCAGGCCGCGTAGGCTACGAACTGCTGCTGAGCTGCGACCCATGAGGCCGGGCCCGCCGTTACGGGAGTGTTCCCTGCAGCGACTGAGCTAGTCGAGTCACATTTGGTAGGTGGCCCCATAATGTTGGGGCAAGAGGCCGAGCAGGAGTAGCCATAGGAAGTCGCTTGTTGCCGCGCTATAGCCTCCATACAAGCTGTGACTGCCGCATCTTGAGCCTCGGCTCCGGTCCCCCCCATCCTTCGCCGGTTACCGCCGATGGATTCGTCGTATTCCCGGTTGGCGCTGATCCTGGGCATGTGAAGGGCGCGAGAGGCGGCGGCGGTGCGATGATGATATCGAACCCTTGCACTTTCGCGGCAGTCAACGCCGCAAGTGCCAAAAAGGTTGACGGAACTGTGTTCTTCATGATCCGGGTCTTGGAGGTCGTATTGGAGAGCCTAACAACAAGCGAGGTGCCAGTTAAGCGTCCCCGTGAGTATACGCTGCCCCCCCCGAAATTCACGAGGTAAGGGGTAGGAGCCCATGGATGTCGGGTTAAGTCGGGAGTATTCAACGACTTCCGTCTGCGCAACACGCACCTACCCACGACATCCAATGGGTGACTCCGAGAGTACGCCGATCTTCCCAAGTTTCAACGGTTCCCTTCGCGTCGAGGGCCGTCCCGAGTCGTTGACCGACCATGCCGGACTGGTCCTCTTACGCGAGCTGGATGATCGTCTCGGGCTGACATCTACGCTCGCCAGCGAACTGGTTGACCTCCGCGATCCATCGCGCGTCCAACATCCACTCTCTCAAATGCTCCGCACAGTGACCTACTCGGTGGCCATCGACTCGACGGATAGATGGAATGAGAAGGCCAGCCTCCAGCCCGGGTTACCTTGACGGGACCCGAAACATCAAACGGGCTCGAGGCCCAACAAGGAGGCTGACCATGACGCAATCTACCATGATCCCTGAAACGACGATCGGAATCCGTTTTCCAGCCGGCTCGCCCCCTCAACCCAGCCGAAGTCGAGCGCGTGCACCGAGACATTATCACCCGCATCCGCCGCGTGCTGGAGCGCTACGGACTGAACCCTCTTGCACTTGGCCTCCCGCCGCGCCCAGGAGAGGAAAGAGCCCCAGAGCAGCACGACTCCCCCGAGTACAGCCAGCCGCTCCTCGATTTCGGCGAAGCCCAAGAGGGTTCGTTCCTGCCCGGCCTCAAGGCGGCCTCCGTTCAATCAGCCGCCCCCTTCGGCCCGCGGGCAGGCCAGCCGCTGCGGCGTCTCCTCGATCC
>CAYQKK010000207.1:0-3754 GCA_964417955.1 uncultured Planctomycetaceae bacterium | reverse complement strand
GCCGCAACTACGCCCAGGCGTGGGCCTTCGTGCACTTCCTCCAGCACCACAAGGACCGCAAGAACAAGAAGCGCTTCGACACGTTCTTGGATGAGTTGATCGAAGGCGCAGGCCCCAAGGAAGCACTGGAGAAAGCGCTGGGGAAGACGACCCTAGAGAGCCTCGACGCTGAGCTTTCGAAGTACGTGCGGGAACTGCGCTGAGTCAGGGCTTTCTCGGCGGTCTCGGCGGGTTAGAGTCTCCGTCCCGCTGCCGTAGCTCCTGCCAACTGTCGTTTCAATTCAGACCTTCGTCCTTACATTGCTGACGCTGATTGCCTTCGCGGGCAACTCGCTTCTCTGCCGCATGGCGCTGCTTCCTGGGTCTGACGGGTCGAGCGCTATCGACCCCAAGCTCTTCACGTCGCTGAGGCTCTTGTCTGGGGCGCTTGTGCTCGCGCCAGTGCTGCTGCGACGACAGGGGGAGAAGACGAGCTCAGCTCGACCCACTTCAGCTGCCTTCTTCTCGCTCTTCATCTACGCGATCACGTTCTCGGAGAGCTACGTCACCGTTCCGGCTGGGATTGGCGCGCTGATTCTCTTTGGTGTCGTGCAGATTCAGATGATCGGGGTCGCGCTCTTTCGGGGCGAGCGGCTTAGGCCGCTGCAGGTCTTGGGGTTCGTGCTCGCGATTGCCGGCATGCTCGTGCTTTGCCTGCCGTCTGGCGCCGATGGCGCGGCTGATGTGGATGGGAAAGGAGCCCTTCTGATGGTGGTAGCGGGGATCGGTTGGGGGGCCTACACCCTCCTTGGGCGCGGCGCCAAGGACCCGGTGCGCGTGACGGCGATCAATTTTGCGTACGCCGCTCCGGGTGCTTTGGTGCTCGGACTGATTGCCGTGATGGGCTCCACCCCGTTGCCCACCCTCCGCGGCGTGGTGCTGAGCATCGTCTGCGGTGCGATCACCTCGGGACTTGGGTACGCCCTTTGGTACACGGCGCTCCGCGGCCACACGCGCACGAGCGCGGCGGCGGTGCAGCTCCTCGTCCCCATCTTCGCCTCGGTCGGCGGCTTCCTCCTGCTCGGCGAGGAGCCGACCCTGCGACTCGCCGTCTCCACGGTGCTGGTACTCGGCGGCGTGGCGGCGGCGATTCTCGTCCCGTCTTCACCCTCTACTTAAGGCGCAGCCGGACCTTCTTCTCTGGTTTGCCCGTGACTCGCACACGCCGCGAGGCGCTGCGGCCGTCTTCGGTTTTCGTGCTGACCTCGTACCTGCCGGGGGGGAGCGGGCCCACGCGCTGTTCCTTGCCGTCGACGCCGCCGGAGATGCGGGCCATGAGTTCGTTCAGGCTTAGCATGCCGTTCACTTCGTGACCGTTTTCGTCCAGTACGCTGACGCGCGAACGAACGAGTGCGCCTGACTTGTCGCTCAGGGAGACCAGCAGCGTCGTGCCAACGTCTACGACCACCGTGGCTTCCGTGACCTCGTTGGAGCGGATGCGGACGGTGGTGTCCGTGCCTGAGGTCACTCCCTCGGCGCGCGCCGTGAGGGTGTATTCGCCGGGGGCGAGGCCGTCGTACTCGAACGCGCCGCTGGCGTTGGTGGCCTGGAAGGAGAACAGCTCGAGCAAGCGGCCTTCCTCGTCGCGCAGGAAGATCGACGCTTCTGCGACGGGCTTGCCTGCGGCATCACGGACGACTCCGTGAAGCTCGCCGGGCGCCTCCAGTTCGAAGTCGAGGGTGGCGTCGCTGCCCTCGGAGATCGAGACGCTCTTGACCTTGCGCCCGAGGCTGTCCTGGCTGCCCAAGAGGCCCCCGAGGTAGCTGCCGCCCGCGGCCACGGCGTAGTCCCCGGGACGTACGTAGAGGATCTCGTACTGGCCGTCCTCGCCTGCGCGGGTTTCGTTGTACTGGCCACCCATCACCGTGCCAAAGACCTGGCCCGACTGCATCGATAGCGTCACGCGTGCGTTCGCCGACGGCTTGCCGTCCGGGCCCACGACTCGGCCGGCAATCCGGCCCATGGGCATGGACACGTCGAGCCTGTGTTCTTCGGCTTCGGGGATTCTGCGCCGGAACTCGACGCTGTTCTGCATGCCCGCCGCTCCCGCAGACTGGACGGTCATCAGGTAGTCGCCGGGCTCGTCGAGGACGAGCTCGTAGCTCCCGTCCTTCTCGGTGGTCCCGATCTTCAGGCTCTCCATTCCACCGCCACCGGCTACGAGGAAGCTCACGATCATGTCCGCGACCGGGTCACCGGCAAGGGACACCGTTCCACTCACACGCACGGGCTGGGCGGGCGGCGATCCGAGGACAACATGCTCGAGGCCTTCGTCCTTGAGCTGCACGCTCGTCATCTTGAGGGCCTTCATGAGCGCGGCCTGATCGATCGATCCGCCTTCTTCAGGCTGCAGCGATTTCATGCCAGGAAAGGCCTGAACCTGCCAGGTGCCGGGCGTGAGTCCGGTCTCTTCAAACTGGCCGTTCGGGTCGGCGTTGGTGAAGCGGCGTTCCTCGAGGGTTGGCATCTGCAGGATGACGACGCAGCCCTCCGCGGGCTGACCGTCCGCGCCGAAGATCTCTCCTGAGATTGTTCCACCCCGTCGCATGACAAGGACGATCTCATCGGCACCTTCGCCCTCCGCTAGCTCGTAGGCGTAGCCGTCGCTAGGGGCCCAGCCATCCTTCTTGGCAACGATCGAGCCCGCACCGGGGGCGATCTTCTCTAGGACGAAGAGGCCTTCTCCGTCGCTGTTCGCCTTGGGCCAGTCTCCGCGGCCTTGCATCGCTTGGATGCTCTCTTGGCCCTCTAGTTCTTTGCTGATCTCTGCGCCAGGAACGGGGAGGCCTGCGGGGTCGATGACTTTCCCAGCGAGGCGGATGGGGGCGAAGAGAGTGAACGCGGACTCCTCCTCCGTCGGCAGGGTGACCTCCATCTTTTCAGATAGCGCCATTCCGTCGGCTTCCACCGACATGGTCCATTGGCCCGAGCGCAGGTCGCCGAGGACGAAACGCCCGTCTTCAGGCTCGAACGACTTAGAGCGGGTCTCGCTCGGCGGCATGTACCACTGGCTACCGGCAAGCTCGGCCTTCACCGTGAAGGCCTGGATCGGCTCGCCCGTGCTGTTTGTCACCAGGCCAATGAAATTCACTGGGGGATCGAGGGTGAGTTCTAAGCTCTCGGATGGTGCGTGAACCAACGACTCCGATGCCGTCCAGCGGCCGTCCATCTCAGGTGAGTCTTCGCCCGCGGCCTTGTACTCGACGGTGACGCTCCAGGGGCCTTCTCCCAGCCCGGCGATCTCGAAGGTGCCGGAGTCGTTCGTCTCGACGTCGTTGCCCGCCCCCGCAAACGCCCGGGGGTTCATGGGGGCCCCCGCCGCATTCTCGCCCATATCGGGGTTCACCTCGACGCTCGCGCCCGAGGCGGGGCGGCCATCGGGGAACGTGACGGTTCCAGCGAGCACAAGCCCGCGATCAAGCACGATCTCGTCAGCTTGGAACCGCTCGCCTTCGCCGAGGTCGAAGGGCTTGCCGAGCACTTCCTGGAAGTCGTCGTGTTCCGCCCGGAGCCAGACTCTTCCCGGGGTCACCCCCGTGAGCTCGAAGCTCCCGTCGTCTCCGGTCTCGACTTCGCGCAGATCTTCAGTGGGGTTGCCAAAGAACTCCTGCCCCAGGGCGGTCACCGTTGTGGCGGGCACTGGCTCGCCCTTTTCATTGACGACAAGCCCGTGGACGACGCCGCCGCCAGTGAGGTGGATCGTCACTTCGTGGCG
>CAYQKK010000206.1:0-3867 GCA_964417955.1 uncultured Planctomycetaceae bacterium | reverse complement strand
ACCATCGGCGCGATGCTGCACACCTTGAGCTTGCGTGGGCTCGGCTCCTTGGGCGGAATCGAGTCCGTCACGAGGATCGCGTCCACGGGGGCCGCGTCGAGGCGTTCGACGGCGGGGCCACAGAACACCGCGTGGCTCACGGCGATGACGATGGCCTTGGCCCCCTTCGCTTTGAGCGTCGACGCCGCCTGGGTGATGGAACCGCCCGTCGAGATGAGGTCGTCGACGATCACGCAGTTGCGGCCATCGACATCGCCGATGATGTGCTCGATCGTGGTCTCGGTGCCAGAGATGCGGCGCTTGTCCACGATGGCGAGGTCCGCGTTCAGGCGCTTGGCGTAGGCGCGGGCCATCTTGGTGCCACCCACGTCGGGGGTCACGACCACGGGGTTCTCAAGGCCCATCGCAACGACTTCGTCGAGCAGAATCGGGCGCGCATAGAGGTGGTCGACGGGGATGTCGAAGAAGCCCTGGATCTGGGCCGCGTGCATGTCGAGCGTCACGACGCGGTCGGCGCCCGCGGCGACGATCGTGTTCGCCACGACCTTCGCGCTGATCGGGACGCGCCCCTCGTCCTTGCGATCCTTCCGGGCGTAGCCGTAGTACGGCATGACGGCGGTGATGCGGCCGGCGCTCGCGCGGCGCAGGGTGTCGAGGAGGAGCAGCAGTTCGACCCAGGCCTCGTTCACAGGAGGGCAAGTGGGCTGCAGGACAAAGACGTCCCGGCCGCGGATGTCCTCGTCGAGCTTGATGTCAACCTCGCCGTCCGAGAAGCGCGCCACGCGGGCCTGGGCTAGCGGCTGCCCCAGGGCATCCGCAATCGACGATGCAAGCTCCGGGTGTGCGGTACCTGCGATGAGGGTGATGTCGCCGAATGCACTCGTCACGGATTTGGGCGCCGCGGAAGCCGCGGACGAATCAGGGGTTGGGGGGGCGTGTAGGTGAGGGGGGTCAGCCTTTCTTCGGGAGCTTCCGAGCGGGCAGGCCCACCCAGGTCTCATCTTCGGCCATCTTCGCCGAGCGCGTCACGACGGCGCCAGCCCCGGTCGTGGAGCCCTTCGGCACCTCGTTCGGGGCCACGATGATCGTTCCGCTGCCGACGAATGCGTCGTCGCCGACGACCGTCTTGTGCTTATGGGTGCCGTCGTAGTTGGCGAAGATCGTGCCTGCGCCAATGTTCGTGCCGGCGCCAATCTCGGCGTCGCCAAGGTACGAGAGATGCTTGGCCTTGGAGCCGCGGCCGAGGGTCGACTTCTTCATCTCGGTGAAGTTGCCCACCTCGGCGCTGTCCTCCAGAACCGCGCCCACGCGCAGGTGACTGAACGGCCCCACCTCGCAGTGCTCGCCAATCTTGACGCCGCCGCGGATCACGGTGCAGGGCAAGACCTCGGTGCCGGTGCCGATCACAACACCGTGGTCGATGAACGTCGTCGACGGGTCCATGATGCGAACGCCGTTCGCCATGTGCTCCTCGAGAATGCGGAGCTGAACCTGCCAGCGCACGTCCGCGAGCTGAGCGAGGTCGTTGACGCCCTGAGCTTCAGCGGCGTCCTCTAGCACGACCGGGATCACGCGGCGCCCATCGGCGGCCGCCATGCCCGCGAGGTCGGTGATGTAGTACTCCTTCTGGGCGTTGTCGTTCGTCAGCCGGCCCAGGTCTTCCATCAGCGGGCCATGGGCGAAGCAGTACACGCCGAGGTTCACTTCGTTGAGCATCTGCTCGGCCTCGCTCGCGTCCTTCTGCTCGACGATGCGCTCGAAGAGGTCGTCTTCAGAGCGCACAACCCGGCCGTAGCCAAACGGGTCGTCCACCAGCGCAGTCAAAAGCGCTACGGAGTCCACCGCGTCGTCTTCGCTGTGGCCCTTCTGGGAGGCGATCAGATCCTCAAGGCTCTTCGACGTGAGCAGCGGCATGTCCCCGTAGGTCACCACCACTCGATCGCACTCGCCGAAGGCCGGGGCGGCCACCTGGAGCGCGTGTCCGGTGCCCAGCTGGGGCTCCTGGAGCACGAACGCGAGATCCATGTCCGGCATCAGTCGGCGGGCCTCCGCCTCCACCTCGGCGGCACCGTGCCCCACCACGACGATGATGCGATCGGGGTTGACGCCCGCGCAGGCGTCGAGGACCCAGCCCAGCATGGAGCGGCCACAGAGCTCGTGGAGCGCCTTGGGCCGATCGCTCTTCATGCGAGTGCCCTTGCCGGCTGCCAGGATCACGACGGTCGTTCCGCTGCTCATGTTCGGGTGTCGCCCGGGGGCGCCTACGCTGGGATATCTGGAGGGTGAAGCCCGCGCATGCCGCGGTTTCGAGCCGGGACCCTATCCTCACCCCGAAAACGGCGTCAAGGAATGCGGCGAAGGAACGCGGGGAACCTCCGACGATTGTCAAATCGCTGCGCCTATCGGCGCCCGGGTCGGTACTTTCCTCACCCTATGAGCTTCCTCCAGTTCAAGCGGCGCCTCTCCCTCCTCGTGGGCTGGGCCGCGGATCGTCGGATCCCAGGACCGCTGCGGTCCCCCGTCTACAAGACCTACGCACGCCTCACCGGGGCCGATCTCGCGGACATGCGAGGGCACCTGAAGGACCATGGCAGCCTCGGAGCCTTTTTCGTGCGGCGCCTCAAGGACGGGGCCCGGGAGATCGACCCCGATCCACGGCACATGCCCTCCCCCGTCGACTCCATGGTCCAGGCGCTATCACCCGTGACCGAGGGCTCGGTCATCGAGGCCAAGGGCCGGACCTACCCGGTGCGCGATCTCCTCGCGGGTGTCGGCGAGGACCTCGACCTCGAAGGCGGTCACCAGTTCACCCTCTACCTTGGCCCCAAGGACTACCACCGCATCCACTGTCCCATTGATGCCAAGCTCGTGGAGTCCCGGCATATCGACGGGGAGCGCTACAGCGTCCAGCCCAGTGTCCTAGCGAAGCGACGCGTGCTGCCGATCAACGAGCGCGTGGTGCTGCGCCTCGAGTCGGACCGCGGCCCGTTCTTCATGGTGCTTGTGGGCGCGCTTATCGTCGGGCGCATCCGAGTCGTCGGTCTGCAGCCCCACCACACAGGCCCCGTGGACCCGCCGCGCGCCTTCGCTCGCGGGGAAGAGCTCGGCCGCTTCGAGATGGGTTCCACCGTGGTCCTCGTGACTCCGCCGGGCTTCCTCGATCCGCTGCCGGAAACCCAGGTGGGCGACCCCATCCGCCTCGGGCAGTCCATCGCGACCTTCTGATCCAGGGCACTTGCCCTCCCCCATGGAACCCATCGAGTTCGCCGACTTCGTTCGCCTGACCGTCGCGATCGTCTTGCACGACGAAGCGGCTCTCCGTGAGTTCGGCCGGCGCTTCGCCCGCTTTGGACACGTGCATGAGTTCCACGAGGTCGCGCTGCAGTCGCACCTTTTCTGCGGCTTCCCTCGCACCCTCGCGTCCCTCGACGTCCTTCGCGACGCAGGGCTAGTCCTGAAGGATCCCGGCTACGACGCGCCCGCCGAGGGGGCCGGCGCCGAGCTCTTCGACACCATCTATGGGGACGGCGCCGAAAAGGTACGCGACCACCTCAAGGGCCTCTCGCCAGACTTCTCCAGCTGGATCGCCAGCCACGCGTACCAAGCGGTTCTCGCACGGCCCGGCCTCCCCGCGGCCGTCCGAGAGCTGCTCGCCGTCGTGGCCCTGGCCGCCACCGGCCACGACCGCCAGCTCGCAAGTCACGTGCGCGGTGCCGTCCGCCTAGGCGCACGCCCCGAGGATGTCCTACAGACCATCGACCTCCTTGAAGGCCAGATTCCCCCGGAGCGCATCGACCGCGCCCGCGAGATCGCCCAGCGCTTCACGCAGTCAGCGTGACGTGTCGCTGGGCCCATTAGCTGGGCCTA
>CAYQKK010000205.1:0-3897 GCA_964417955.1 uncultured Planctomycetaceae bacterium | reverse complement strand
GCGCAGCTCGGCCACGATGCCGTCCATCGACGCGCTGGCGTCGCCGAAGAGCATGTGCGCACTGTCGTGGTAGAAGAGCGGGTTGTCCACGCCGGCGTAGCCGGTCGAGCGGCCGCGCTTCATGATCACCACGAACTTCGAGAGCCACGCCTGCAGCACGGGCATGCCGTAGATCGGGCTCGACTCGTCCGTCTCTGCACTCGGGTTGACGATGTCATTGGCACCGATCACGAGCACGACGTCCGTCGCGGGGAAGTCCTCGTTGATTTCGTCCATCTCGAGGACGATGTCGTACGGGACGTTGGCTTCGGCGAGGAGCACGTTCATGTGGCCCGGGAGCCGGCCCGCGACCGGGTGGATCGCGAAGCGGACGTTGATGCCGGACTCCTTGAGGATCTCGGTCATCTCGTGGACCTTGTGCTGAGCACGGGCCACCGCCATGCCGTAGCCCGGCACGATGATGACGTTCTTCGCGGCCGTAAGGCGCTCTACCACCGTGGAGACGTCCGTCTCTTGGATGTCGCCGGCGGGTGATGCAGCGGCGTCCCCGCTGGGCTTGGGCGCAGGCTCGCCACCGAAGCCGCCGAAGATCACGCTGACGATCGAGCGGTTCATGGCGCGGCACATGATGATGCTCAGGATGAGGCCGCTGCTGCCGACGAGGGCGCCGGTCACGATCAGCAGGTCGTTGCTGAGCATGAAGCCAGCGGCCGAGGCGGTCCACCCGGAGTAGCTGTTCAGCATCGACACGACGACAGGCATGTCTGCGCCGCCAATGGCCGCCACGAGGTGAGCGCCGAGGCCCAGCGCGATGAGCGTCACGCCGATGAGGGCGAAGATGCTGGCCGTGCCCGGCTCGGTGGCGTTCACGAACGGAATCGCCAGCAGCACGCAGAGCCCGACGAGGCCGAGGTTCAGCATGTGGCGCGAGGGCAGGAGCAGCGGCTTGCCGCTGAGTGAGCCCTTGAGCTTGAGGAACGCCACGACGGAGCCCGCCGCGGTGATGGCTCCGATGAAGACGTCCACGAAGATCTCGATCTCAAAGATCGTGCCCGCGTGGGAGGACGCCAGGTAGGTAGAGAAGCCAACGAGCACCGCGGCGACGCCCACGAAGCTATGCAGTAGCGCCACCAGCTCTGGCATCGCAGTCATCGCGACGGCTCCGGCCATGCGTTGCCCGATGATCGCACCCACGACGAGGGCAATCACGATCAGGACGTAGCTCGACATAAAGCTGGCAGTCAGGGTCGCGACGATCGCGATCCCCATGCCGATCATGCCGTAGGCGTTGCCGCGCTGGGCCGACTCCTGACTGGAGAGGCCCCGCAGGCTCATGATGAAGAGGACGGCCGAAGTCAGGTAAGCAACGGCGACGAGTACGTTTTCCATTGGATGAGGAGGCCGGGCCTACTTTTGGAACATGCGCAGCATGCGCCGGGTGACCTGGAAACCGCCCACGATGTTGATCGTGGCGAAGAGAACGGCGAGGGCACCGATGAACGTCGCGGTGCCGCTGACGCCGCCCCGGCCCATCAAGATGCCGCCGATGACGATGATTCCGCTGATGGCGTTCGTCACGCTCATGAGCGGCGTGTGCAGCGCGGCCGTCACGCTCCAGATCACCTGCCAGCCGACGAAGCAAGCGAGGACGAACACGGTGAGGTGTTGAAGGAACTGGTTGGCGGCGAAGGAGCCGCCCGAGTCCGCGGTAAAGCGGAGCACGAGCCAGAGCAGCGCGAGGCCCGCGCTGATGGCGATGGCTTTTTGACTGAAGACGGGCTCCGCAGGTCCCGAGGAAACCGCGGCCGCCTTCTGGCCGTGGCCCGCTGCCGGCGCGGGCTTGGCCGCAGCCGGGGCGGCCGCGGCGGGCTTAGGCTCGGCCGGCTTCGGTGCCGCTTTGGGCTCTACCTTCGGAGCGGGCCACATGATCTCGCCCTTCTCGGCGACGAGCGCTCCGCGCAGCACCTCGTTGTCGTGGTCGACGTTCCAACCCTCGGCGCCGCCGAGCTCGTCGAGCAGGTGTGCGAGGTTCGTGCCGTACAGGTCGCTGGCGACGTTGCCCATGCGGCTCGTGAGGTCGGTGTAGCCGAGGATGGTGACCCCGTCCACGACGACTTTCTCGCCCGGGACAGTCAGCTCGCAGTTGCCGCCGTTCTCCGCCGCAAGGTCCACGACCACCGAGCCGTGGCGCATGGTTTCCACCATGTCCTTCGTCCAGAGCAGCGGCGCCTTCTTGCCGGGGATCAGCGCCGTGGTGATCACGATGTCGATGTCCTTGGCCTGTTCGCGGAAGAGGGCCATCTCGGCTTCGATGAACTCAGGGCTCATCACCTTGGCGTAGCCGCCGCCTCCGTCGCCTGACTCTTCGATCTCCACGGTGAGGAACTCACCGCCGAGGCTCTTGATCTGATCGCGGACCGACTCGCGCGTATCGAACGCGCGGATGATGGCCCCAAGGCCGCGGGCGGCGCCGATGGCAGCGAGGCCAGCGACACCCGCGCCGATGACGAGCACTTTGGCCGGCGGGACCTTGCCCGCAGCCGTGAACTGGCCCGTGAAGAAGCTGCCGAACTCGTTCGACGCCTCGATGATCGAGCGGTAGCCCGCGATGTTGCCCATCGAGCTCAGCGCGTCCATCTTCTGCGCCCGCGTGATCCGCGGCACCTGGTCCATGGCGAGGACCGTCAGGTTGCGCGCGCAGAACGCCTTGAGGAGGTCCTCGTTCTGGGCAGGCGAGACAAACGAGATGAGCGTCGCGCCCTCCTTGATCAGCTCCACTTCGCTGCCGCCATCCGCGTCCATGCGGGGGGCACGAATCTTCAGGACCACGTCGACATCACCGAACGCGGCCGCCTGATCCACGAGGGTGGCCCCAGCTGCCTCGTAGGCGCTGTCGGGGAAGCTGGAGCCGTCGCCGGCGCCGCGAGCGACGGTAACGTCAAATCCAAGCTTGATGTAGCGCTCGACGGCGGCCGGGGACGCGGCTACGCGTCGCTCCAGCGGGTACGTCTCGACGGGGATTCCGAGCCTCATGGGGCGTGCTCCAGGGGGTGGGGCGGGTCAGGTTGGGGGGGGGCCCGGGGTGGGGGGCCATAATTCCGCAGCAGACTATCAGACCGTCACGGCGCCATGAGCCCCCACGCGCATACACTTGGAGTTACATGGACGATGAAGAGCAAGATCCCGCGCTGATGGCCGCCCTGGACCTCGCGCGCGCCGGTGACTTCGCCGCGGTGGGCCCAGTCCTTGAGTCGTACCGGGCCCGTCTGTCGCGGATGCTGCTCCTGCGGATGGACCGCCGACTCAAAGGTCGGTTCGATTCGTCGGACGTGCTCCAAGAGACCTACGTGGAGGTCGCCGAGCGCCTGCCTCGCTACCTAGAGGACGAAAAGATGCCGTTCTTCCTTTGGGTGCGGTTCCTAGCAGGCCAGAAACTCCTCCAGTTTCACCGCGCCCACCTCGGCGCCGACGCGCGCACTGCAGAACGAGAAGTCCATCTCTCCCAGCGCCCCGGGGCCGACTCGGCGCCCGGCGCCAGCTCCATGTTCGTGGCCAGCGCCTGGCTCGCCGAGTCCGGTCGAGGCACCCCCTCCGAGGCCGCAGCCCAGACCGAAGAGCACGAACGCGTCCAAGAAGCGCTCGACAGCATGTCCGAGATGGACCGCGAGGTCCTAGTGCTGCGGCACTTCGAGCAGCTCACCAACACCGAGGTCGCGACGCTGCTACAGATCACGACCCAGGCGGCAAGCGCCCGCTATGTGCGGGCCCTAACCCGGCTACAGAGCGTCGTTTCTGAAGACTGAGCCGCCCCACGCGTCCGCAGGACGCCGGGGCTCTCGCGCTCCTGCGCGAGGCCCCCGCGAGGCTCGCCCTCGCGGCCCGTGCGGCGAGCACGCC
>CAYQKK010000204.1:0-4019 GCA_964417955.1 uncultured Planctomycetaceae bacterium | reverse complement strand
CTAGGCGCGCGCGATGATCCAGGCGACGCAGGCGGTGAGACGCTCGGCCATTTGGATGCGCAGGAACTCGTTCGGTCCGTGGGCGTTGGAACCCGGTCCAATAGCTGCCGCGCCACACGGAGACTCGAGGGAACGATGCCGCTCGCATCGCCGGAGTGACTGCCCTCGGTCACCGTCGAGATGCAGATGTCTCCTGTGACGTTGCCGTGCAGGCTCGTGCAGAGCCACATGCGCTCGTAGTCCCCCCGCGCCGGAGTCGAGGCAGGGTCGAGCGTAGTCGTGGTCATGACGGTAATCTGAGGCAATGAGGCGAAGACGGGAACCCCGGAGGAGGCGATGCCTGGCTGCCGCGGCATGGTTGGGCTACCTGGTCGCGGCCTGCGGCGGTGAGCGGCCCGGGGAGACCAGGCGACCCGACGCCACCGTCCCCGATCCGGCTCCGAGCACGGCCCGCATGGACCAAGTCTTGGAGTTCCAAGCGGACCTCGCAGCGACGCGGCATCCAGGCGATGGCGGCGGCGTGGCGCGCGTGACCTCGGCGCCGGAGCGCGTGGTCGCGGGCGCCCGCGCGCGCTGGACGATCGAGCTCAGCGTCGGAGAGCACGGGATCGCCGTGGGCGGCGCAATCACGCTTCTGCCCGAACCGTTCTGGGGCTGGTCCACGCCCCAGGCGGAGAACGCTGGGTTTCCTGGCTTCACTGGCTTGAGCGTAGTGACGGAAGGCGGCGCGACTCTCACGCCGCGAACCATCGGCGGCGCGGAAGCGGGGCTGATGATCGTCACGGTCGCGGACGCGCCCTTGTTGGAAGGCGACCTCGTCGTCCTCGACTACGGAGCGGGAGTCGCGGGTGCCCGGGCCGATCGATACGCGGGCCGCGGCGCGCGGCTCTGGCTAGGGGTCGACGCCGACGGCGATGGCGTCCGTGCGCTTGTAGAGTCCTCCCCCACCGTCGACGTCGAAGCGCGCGCTCCAAGCCGAGCTGTACTCCTTGGGCCAACGATCGCGCGACCCGGCGAGACCGTCGAGTACTCCGTCAGCGTCCTCGACGAATGGGCGAATGCCTCGCCGAAGCTGGGGACCGGAGCACCATGGCGGCCCGCGGTCGAGATCGATGGGTACCCCGCCGACTGGGAAGGGCCGGCGACCGTCGAGCTCGGCTCGAAAGGAAGCGCTACGTTCGACGTCGTTGTCGGCGCTGAAGGCACGGGGGCCACAAGGCTGCGCGCCTCGATCCCCCTACCGAAGGACTCTCAGCTCGACGGAGAAGCGGCCACCGCCACGTCCAATCCGCTCATCGTGGACAGTGCCTCCCAGCGAATCTACTGGGCGGATCTCCACGGGCACTCGGGTCTATCCGACGGAACCGGCGTCCCCGAAGACTACCTGACGTACGCACGGGACGTCGCTCGCCTCGACGTCATCGCGCTCACGGACCATGACCACTTCGGCATGACCTTCCTGGACGCGGAGTCCGAGCACTGGGCGGAGATCCAGCGCTGCAACGCGGACTTCCACGAGCCCGGGCGCTTCGTGACGCTGCCCGGCTACGAGTGGACCAGTTGGATCCACGGCCACCGTCACGTGATCTACTTTGGGGGCGAGGGCGAGGTGCTCTCGTCCATCACGCCCGAGGGACTGCCCGGGTACGACACGCCGACGAAACTCTGGGACGCGCTGCGGGGAAAGCCCGCCCTGACCATCGCGCACCACAGCTCCGGCAACCCCATTCCGGTGAACTGGACGTATCCGCCCGACCCCGAGCTCGAACCTGTGACCGAAGTGGTCTCCGTGCACGGGTCGAGCGAAGCCCGCGATGCGCCCCACGTCGTGGCGGGAAGTCGTGCGGGTGCGTTCGTCCGCGACCAGCTCGACCTCGGCAGGCGCCTTGGGTTCATAGGGTCGGGGGACTCCCACGACGGACACCCTGGCCTGCCGCACCTCTCGCCGGGTTACGGCTGGCGGCCCGCCACGGCGCGGCGAGGCGAGCTCGTCGGCACCGGAGGGCTCGCGGCGATCCGCGCTTCAGAGCTCAGCCGCGGCGCCATCCACGGCGCGCTCAAGGGGCGCCAAACCTACGCCACAAGCGGGCCTCGCATCGCGATCCGTGCGAACCTCGTCGATGGCGAGCTGCGCGTGGACGCGGCGGGCACGGCACCATTCCAAAGCGTCGAGGTGATCCTCGGTGCACCGCACGCGGCCGTGCGCAGCGTCGACCTGGGCGGAACGCCCCCCCTTGAGATCGCACTCACCGTTCCGTCCACCGACCTGCAGACCCACGCCTACGCGTACCTTCGGTTCATTCAGACGGACGGGGGGACGGCGTGGCTCGGTCCGTTCTGGCGAGAGTGACTAGCCCGAACGGTCCAGGCTAGGCGCTGTAGCGCTGGTCATCCGTGCTGTCGCTGATCTCGATCTCGGCTTGGCCTGCGACGCAGACACGGTTCCGCCCGGATTCCTTCGCCACGTAGAGCGCTTCATCGGACGCCTTGATCAGGTCGTCCACGCTCTCCATGTCCGTCGCCATCTGGGCGACGCCGAGGCTGAGCGTCACCGCGCGGTCGAACCCGCTGTGCCGAATCACATGGCGCTCGATCGCGCTGCGAAGTCGCTCGGCCGCCTTCTCTGACGTGTCGACGTCCGTCGCGACGTTGATCACGAGGAACTCTTCGCCGCCCAAGCGGCAGAGCACGTCCGATGCTCGGCCGTGGGCCTGGAGCGTGTGCGCGACCTCGCGCAGCACAATGTCTCCAACGTCGTGTCCGTAGTCGTCATTGACGCTCTTGAAGCGGTCGATGTCACAGATGATCACCGAAAGCGGGCGGTCGCCACGGCGCGCGGTTTCCCACTCCTGCTTGAGGCGCTTCATCGCGTAGCGGCGGTTGGGAAGCTCCGTCAACGTGTCCGTGAGAGCGGCCGCGCGGAGTTTTCTCGTCATGATGCCGAGCTCGGCAACCTGGCGCAGACGGCCTCGCTCGGAGTCCTCGACCCGCTCACGCAGCTGGATCATGCGCTGGGCGGCGCGGACGCGGGCGATCAGAATGCGCGGGTTGAACGGCTTGACGATGTAGTCGTCCGCGCCCGCGTCGAAGGCCTCGACGATCTGCTCGTCATCACCGCGTGCCGTCACAAGGATCACGTACATCTTCATCCCCACCTGGCTTCTGCGCAGCGTGGCGCAGAGCTCGATGCCGCTCATCTCGGGCATCATCCAGTCCGTAATGAGTATCTGGGGAGTGTGCTCGAGGGCGATCGCCAAGCCCTCGGCGCTCGTCTCTGCCGTCAGCACTTCGTAGCCTTCCCGGCGAAGATGGTGGCCGATGAGGCGCAGCATCTGGGAGTCGTCGTCCACCAGCAGAATGCGCGTCGGCTCGCCGTCGTCCAGGCCGGCGTTGTCGAATGGATGCAGCGGCAGGTCGAGCTCGGCCTGGAACAGCCCAGCTTCCGCTTCCTCTGGCACATCTGGAGCGCGCATGTCGGCGGGCACCGAGAGAATGGCGGAGCGCAGTCCGCGGCGCTCGAATTCGTTGGCGACGTCCTGGAATGAGCCCGCGTTGAACGAGGTGATCCCAATGATCTCGCCCCACTCCTTCCAGCTCGGCACGACGGCGTCGCATAGCGACAGGAGCGCGTCGTACTCCATGTCCAAGTCTTCGCAGAGGTGGCTGAGCGACAGGAAGCCGCCGCGCCAGCGTGCATCGTCGAGATCCCAGCAGCCGGTCAACACCCGGGCGATTTGCCGTCCCGCGCGGACGAGCGTCAGCAGCGTCTTCTTGCCATCGTCGCCGACATCGTCGTCGGATGCCATGTGCGCCGCGCCGGTATCGTTCTCTTGGGCACGCAGCAGCGCGACCTCCTGGAACTCTCGCGGAAGGCCCCAGCTGGCCATGATCGACGCCGACACTTCAAAGTGGTCGATACCAAAGGCGCGGGACTCAAGCCTCGCAAGGGCCAGGTCCGGGACGCCCTGGTTGTCGCGCATGAGGTCCGAGTAGCGCTCGGGGTGGATGCTCGCAAAGGC
>CAYQKK010000203.1:0-4118 GCA_964417955.1 uncultured Planctomycetaceae bacterium | reverse complement strand
CCCCCCCCCCCCCCCCCCCCCCCCCCCCCCCCCCCCCCCCCCCCCCCCCCCCAGAACCATCGACTTTCCAACTCCCTGAATCTGAGCCGCGCGGCAAGGAAGCCGGATTCCGCCCCAAGGCGAGACGAACGCTCCCCAGCTCCATCTCACTCTGAGCAACAGGCGACGGTTTAGGAACTCCTTCTGCAGTTGGGAGGGACCCCAGCGCCGATGACCCAAAGGAACGGATGGCCGCTGGCCTCCGCTCGCCCCCCCTCCCCATGTGCAACCACGTCGATCCCTCGACGCGTCGTAGCTCCTCGCACCGTGCCGCGAGTCGCCAAGACGCTATTCAAGCGAAGCTCATCAGAGCCATCGCCCTGGGATTGCTTTGCGTCTTCGGCACCGCGTGCAAGACGGTGCCGGCCCCCGAGTCATCGTCGGACCGCTTCGAGACCTTCAGCTCGGTACCGAACTGGAGCGTTGCGAGCTTTGGTCCCGGGGACGTTGTGAGCGTGACCGTCCAGGGACACCCCGAGCTTTCGACTCCGTTGAGCGGTGCTCGCCTTGACGAGTCCGGCTCGCTCATCCTGCCTACCGTGGGACCTGTGAAGCTCCAAGGGACTTCGTTGAGCGAGGCGCGAGAGCGCGTCCACGCCGCCTACGCGAAGTTCATGCTCGACCCCGACGTCCTCGTCGACGTGATGAGCCGTGCGTCGAGCCAGTATTTCCTCTTGGGCCAGATCTCGGAGCCTGGCCCCCGGGTGATGGAGCGCCCCACCACCGCACTCGAGGCGGTTTCCAACGGGAGCTACTTCCTCAATGGCGCCGATCGCAAGCGCGTCTTCGTCGTGAGGCCCCACGGCGAGGAGATCGAGGTTCACCAGTTCAACGCAGCGACGCCTGACCCCCTTGGCCTCGTGCAGATCAAGCCGGGCGACATCGTGTTCGTGCGCCGCCGCGGTGCGCAGCGCTTCCAAGAGGAATTCCTGCCGCTCTTGGCGCCGTTCCAGATCTTCCTGCCCGCCGCGGCGATTTCGGGAGCTCTCTGATGGAGTCCCACCGAAACGGCCACGGGATGTCGCTGGATGATCTCGCCCGCGTGCGTGGGCTGTTGACCCATGCGCCGGTGCGCATGGGGCTCATCGTTCTCTTTGTAGCCCTCGGCTTCGCGGCCTGGAACCTGTCGTCTCAGCCCGTGTACCGCAGCTCCGTCAAGCTGCGCGTCGACGACGTTACGGCGAAGCGACCTCAGATCGAGCACCGCTCAATTCCAACGGGCACCATCGACGAGGGGCAGGCCCTCACGATACTGCGGTCGCGCGCGCTCATCGGGAACGTTGTAGCGGACGCCGATGGCGGCCTCGGACTCACGACCTGGGTCACCGACGAAAACGCTCCACCACTGCGCAGGATGCTCCGTAGCGCGATCGCTCAGTTCCACTCGAGCTTTCAGCTCCAAGCGGTAGCGACCCGGCTCAACGACAAGGCGCCGACCGCAGTCCGCGTTCGTTTCGTGTCACCGTCGGAGGTCAGCGTCTCCACCATCAGCGTCAAGCCGGGTGTCGAGTGGCCGGAAGATGACGCGGAGGTTTTCGCCTTCGAGCCAGGCGCGGCCATCTCGTACCATGGCCTCGAGCTGCAGCTGAGTACGGAAGGTAGCGTAGACGGACGGGTCTGGCGCGTGGAGTCCCTGACCCAGGACCAAGCCATCGACCGCGTGCTCCAGAGGCTGCGCGTGGACAAGCAGCAGCACCAGACGGGCACCCTCGCCCTCATCGTTCAGGACGACGATCCGGTTCGAGCCGCAGCCATCGCCAACTCTGTGGCCGCCGCCTTCGTCCGCGCAGATCTCGACGCCGCGAAGGAGGACGCGCTGAAGACGGCTCGATTCCTAGAGGAGGAACTCGAGGAGCGCCGCACGCGCCTCGACGCGCTCAACGTCGAAGTCGCTGAGCTTCAAGGGAACAACCCCGACACGTTCAACCCCGACGCCACCGCGCTCGACCTTGGCAGCCGCGAAGGGGGTTGGGACGACCTCTACCGGAAGGCCCGCAACCGTCGCATCTTGGCGAAGCGCGTCGAGCTCATGATCGCGTCCGGGCAGCCGCTTCGCACCGCCCTCTCTGCCGTGGGCGGCGAGCACTCGCCTGAGATCCGTTCCATGCTCGCGTCCCTGGACGCGGAGGAATCCCAGCTCCGCCAGGTCTTCCGGGGTGCAGGCCAAGCTGGTTATCGCGAGACCCTCCTCCTCAAGGCCGACGACTACCGCATTGACGCCGAGCGCTTCCGCAGCAACGTCATCGACCTGCGGGATATCATAGGGCGCCTGGAATCGGGCGACATCACCGCACTGAGCCGGATCGGCGGAGACCTCGCGCGCGACGGGTCCATTGCGGCCGACCTAAGCATGCGCGAGTGGCTGGCGCAGGTGGAGTCCAGCCGCTCGGAACTCGCCAAGCTCGAGGCAGAGTTCAACGATCAGTACCCACCCGTTCGCGTCGCAAGAAAGCGGATGGAGTACTACGTCGATCAGGTCAAGGGTGGCTTGAGCGCTGTCCTGGTGGGTTACGAAAACAGCCTAGCGCAGAAGGTCGAGTACGCGGAGACGTGGTCGGCTCTCCACGATGCCTACCCCGAAAGCGAGGCGCAGCTCATTCGTGCGTCGATCGAGCAGATCGAGAAAGAGATCGTGGCGGCGTTCAGCGCCCACGTGAAGAGCCTCCAGCTTGCTGAAACAGCGGCGCAGGAAGAGGTCCTTCGTCTCCGCGAGCGTCTCAAAGATCTGGCCCTCGGCGAACAAAAGCTCAAGGGTGTCCAGCTCCAAACACGCGAACTCGACCGCGTGGTGGGCGACCTCGTCCGAGACGTAGAGAACGCCCACGTGGCCGCAGCGGGCATCGTCCCGAGCGCGCGCATCATCGACTCTGCTGTCGTACCGCGCAGCCCCCTCAAGCCCAACGCCGTCTTCGGCCTCGTCGCGGGCCTCGTGCTGGGTATGCTGCTCGCCTTGACGTGGGCCTGGTTTGACCTCCAACGTGGCCCCGCCGGCAGCGCGCCGAGCGACTCGCTCGCGGAGTCGCGCCTCCGCGCACTGCCGATCTGCGGACGCGTCGCAATCACCGGACCCGCGAATGGGGAGGCGAGGCAGATGCGTCTCGTTCGCAGCTCAGGCGGTCCGACTCCGTCTTGGCTGCCGATCTTGGAGGACCCTGAGTCGCCGGCCGCGCAGACCTACCGAACGCTCCGAGCGCGCCTGAAGTACCTGACGACGGCGTCCGGTGATGTGCCGAAGGTCATCGGGCTGACGTCCGCCGAGGATGCGGGCGGTTCCTCCACGGTGGCTGTGAACCTCGCCATGGCCCGGGCTCAGCTCGGCGAACGCGTGCTGGTCGTCGATGCGGATATCCATCGCCCAAGCCTCCGTACCACCATTCTCGGCGCTGACCTAGAGCCCAGCGGAGTCTTCGGCTCCGACGTGGAGGATGCTCTCGGAGCGCGCACCCGCGGCTCACAAAACGCGCGGGGCCTGGCGGAGTGCCTCGACGGCTCTGCACACTGGAGCGACGTGGCGCGCCCCTCGGGCTTCCCGCAGCTTGACGTGCTGTACACCGGCGACTCGGCGGTGATCCCCGCCGACCTGGTGGCGAGTCAGATGTTCGACCTCTTCTGCGACGAGACCCGCGCGGTGTACGACCTCGTGCTCGTGGCCATGCCAGCCATGACCCCAACGCCAGAGGCCGAAGCCGCCGCCGGAGCACTCGACGGCTGGCTCTTCGTCGAGAGCGAGATCAACCCAGTGGGCCCCGCAATCGTGGACGACTGCGTGCAGCGACTCCAACAGGCCGGCGGCCACGTGCTCGGCCTCGTCAAGACCATCGCGATCGAGCGCCGCCGCAGCAGAACCAGCAGCGGGCTGAGTCAGTCCAGAGGCGAAAGCGAAGCAGCTTGACGCTGCGGGCTAGAGCCGCCTAACCGAGCCGCCTAGCCGAGCCGTCCTGCCGAGCCGCCCCGCCGAGTTGCCCCGCCGAGCCGTCCCACGCGTCCGCCAGGACGCCGGGGCTCTCGCGCCCCTGCGCGAGGCCCCCGCGAGGCTCGCCCTCGCGGCCCGTGCGGCGAGCACGCCCGGCCCGGCGAGG
>CAYQKK010000202.1:0-4170 GCA_964417955.1 uncultured Planctomycetaceae bacterium | reverse complement strand
AACGCCGCGAGGGTGGATCCTGGCGGTGCTCACGGAATCGCGACCCGTGGCGCAGACTCCTAGCGTTTTCCACGCGACGGCCTATCACCCAGCGTTCGCCAAGCTCCCTGAAGACAGCGCCACGATGCTCCTGTTTCTCGCACTTGACGAGGCTCTTGGGGAGGACGGAACGGAACTTTGGATTGGTGCACTCGACATCGTGCAGAAGCCGTTGGATAGGTCCGCCAGAACACTCAAGGAGATCCAGGATGAGGTCCCCGTCGCAGCTGTCGAGCAAGGTTGGCCTGCGTCAGCAGGCCTGGGCACTTTGACCGCCTACGAGTCTACGGCGGGCGAGAAGCGATCCCGGCCGCGTAGCGACGTGACCTCGGGAGTGACCTGCGCGCTCGACCATCTCGCTCGATTCAACGACGGGCTAGGACGCGTTCCGGATCCACTTGCCGGGACCGGAGCTCAGTACGCGTACTTGGAGATTCCCCGCGCGACGATGGAGATCGATGGCCAGAGCAACAACGACGCCAAGATCCTCGAGCTGAGGGATTCGATCGCGGCGCAGCTTGAGGGTGCTACCCCATCTGCGCGCCTGACCGGATACGCGATCGGAACGGAGAACCTGTACGTGGATTTCCTCTTGCTTGACCGCGAAGCGGCCACTGAGGAGTTCCGCGAGGCGCTCTCTAGCATCGACAGCGTCAAGGACGCGACGCTCTTCCGTTTCGCGAACGGAGACGCGAACCCGGTCGTGCTGAAGGCCCCCTGACAGTCGTTCAGCTGCACGCCGCTACCGAACCTGGGTCGGCGCGCTGTGATTGTTTTGTGTTTATTCTTGGGTGTAACGACGTCAAAGGCGGCGCCGAAGAGGACAGAACCCTCGTGGTCCGTGAAGTTGGGGTAGCCTAAATGGGTACTCGCTTGCTTCTCTGACCCGACGATCCATGCCTCTTCCCCGACTCTCCGCCCTAGCCCCGCTCGTGCTCGCTCTCGCTGTTCCTGCCGCCGGCCAGACCCTCCTTTCCACATTCAGCGGACCAGGTTCGGGATCTGAATTTGGTCTCTCCTTTGACGAGCTCGGCGACATCACCGGCGACGGCGTTGGCGACTTCATCATCGGCGCGCCGCGAGCGAACGGTGGCGCCAGCTTCTCTGGTAGGGTCTTTGTCCTATCCGGGTCCAACGGGGCGACGCTGTTTCAGTGGAGCGGTCGGCAGAGTTTCGATCGGTTCGGCGAAACCGTCGTAGGCCTGGGCGACGTCGACGGTGACTCCGTGCCCGACCTCGCCTACTCGGCGCCCGCCGGCGGCGCGGGCAGCTTTGATGGGGGCATCGTTCGGGTTCACAGCGGCGCGACGGGCGCGCTCATTCGAGAGCACCGCGGCACAACGCTCATGGCTCGCCTGGGCTCTGGACTCGACCGAGCCGGTGACCTTGACGGTGACGGCGCCCAAGATCTTGCCATCGGGATACCCGGGGACGACACGGGCGGCATCGATCGGGGCAAGGTGACGATTCGCTCGGGCGCCACGGGCGCGCTGATCTGGGAGGCCGTGGGGCCGGTGACCGGTTCCTTCGGAACCGCGATCGCGGGCCTTGGTGATACCGATGGCGACGGAGTGGATGATCTCGCCGTATCCGTGCCCACCGCCGTGGGATCGAGCATCCTCTACGTCTATTCTGGCGCCGACGGGTCTATCCTTCGGACCATCCAGCCGGTCAAAGACCAGCCGAGCTTCGGCCGCCACATGGCCGGCCTCGGGGACGTGGACGGAGACGGGCTAGGGGACCTGGCCGTCGGCATCCCCCAAGGAAACTTCGGCCCTCCCAGCGGCGGAGGAGCGATCGTCTTCTCGGGAGCTACCGGCGCCGAGCTGTTCAGCGTGGGTAGCGATCAGTTCCTCGAGAAAGCCGGCGAGGGCATCGGCGGAGGCGGGGACGTAGACGGTGATGGCACGCGGGACCTTGTCATCGGAGCTCCGGAGGCAGACCCCGGCGGCCAGGACTCCGGACGCTTCCGCGTGATCTCAGGCGCCACAGGCCAGCTTATCTTCCGCGTGGACGGAACGTCCACCGGAGCCCGCCTTGGGGAGAGCTGCCGCATCGTTGACGACCTCAACGGCGATGGGCGCAGCGACGTGTTGGTCGGCGCTCCGGGCGGCTCCTTCACAGCGGGCCGGGCGTTCGTTTACTCCTTCGACGGGCCTCCCGTCGTCGGCGTCCCTTACTGCAGTCCGGCGGCCTTGAACTCCACGGGCGCCCCAGGCGAGCTCCAAGGCCTCGGCTCCGTGTCCCTTGGAGCCAACGACCTAGCCCTTGAGGCTTCCGGTCTTCCCGCGAACACCGCGGGCTTTTTCCTGGTGTCTAGCGCCCAGGGCTTTGTGCCCATGGCGGGCGGCGGCCAAGGCGCGGTGTGTCTCGGCGGATCCATCGGTCGAGGCGTTGGAGGCCCTATCCAGTTTTCCTCGGGCGCGGGCGTCATGGGGGTCGCCGTCAACCTTCTCGCCCTCCCCTCCAGCGGACCCGGAACCATCGCAGCCACAGTCGGCTCCAGCTGGAACTTCCAGGCCGCCTACCGCGACGCCAACCCGGGTGCGACCTTCAACATCACGTCGGCCCTGTCGGTCACCGTGGCTCCGTAGTTGCTCGCTAGCGGCTGGCTTGCCGACACGGGTAGACCCTCAACGAGTCTTCGCTTCGCGGAGCTGAATTCGAAGCCGGCCAGAGAGCGAAATGCCGAGATCGGTGTCTCAGCAGCTCACTGGAAGAGCACGGACAAACCCGACGTGAAGTTGGAGGTCGGCGTTCCAGCCGGCGTCGAATCCCGGAACCACGTCTGGAAGTTCAGGGTGTCCCCGGCGGCCACGGCGAAGAAGCCGTTGGGCGACGGGAGGCTGGCTAGGTTCAAGGGCAACGAGAACGCGCCACCAAGGGATGACTGTTGAATCTCGCCGGGGCCCACGAACCGTCCGATACTGCCGGAGAGGCAGAGGTTGCCCGCACTTCCGCCAGGGTTCTGTACGAATCCTTGGGCGTCCGAGACGATGAAGAATCCGAAGGCCAACGGCGGCAGAACGCTCGCGGTCAGCGTGAGGTTGTTCGAGGATACGACGGGCGTGCCGCTCGCCGCGAGCTGCCCGGCAGCGCCGGTAGAGTTCAGTGCCGTGTCGCAGTAGGCCGTGCCCAGCCCGCCGTCGGACTCGATCACAAGCGACTCGAAGTCCACTTCGATACCGTTGCTAGAGCTACTCGGTCCCACTGCGATGGAGATCAGGTCGAAGTCCGAGGTCGGATACGTGCCGTTCTGCTGCGAAAGATCGTTGCTGGTGAACGAGCCGATGGGAAGGAAGTCGAAAGCGAGTACGGTCACGTTGAGGCCGCTGGACAGTACGGGGATCAGCCCGAACGCCGTTTCACTAGCAGGGTCGAACTTCAGCGAGAAGACCGGGGTGGTTCCCCGAGCGCCGGTGTCAGTCGCTGCGCCAACCGAAACCACGATGGAAGTCGGGTCGACGGTATAGTCCCTGGTGTTGGCGGCTCCAGCAGTCCCTGGCAGCTGCGCATCGAACTCGATCGTCACCGCATCACCGACGGCGGCGTTGCCGAAGGGCCCCAGGGGACTTGAGGGGACGGTTCTCACCGACCCTGAATACGTCAGGTGGGACGTCGATTGAGCCGAAGATGAGGTCGAGAGGATCGCGCCCATCAGCGCGAGAGAGCCGGCGGAACGAAAGGGGACGGTCATAGCGCTGGGCTGCGAGGGACAGTTCTTAGTTCAGAGCGAGGTTCGCGCGAGCCTGGGTTGCGGATGCCGAAAAGGGGAACCGACACAGCCAACAGGTCGAAATGACCACACCAACTCCGGGCGCCCCGCCCAGAGTCGATGCTCGTCTAACCGCGTGACCCAGCGAGCCCCGAATCGCTAGTCGAGCTGGTCAAGGAAGACTTGCTCGTCAATCGTGCCTATACCGGCGAAGTCGTCCACTAGTAGCCCAACGTCATTCGCCGACGGGCGGCTTCGCCGTAGCGGATGAAGTATCGGCCTGCGGCACTGCCATCGATCACGACATCGTGACTGTTGATGGTCCACGTGTCCACTCGGCCGGGAATCTGCCCTTCATTCTCTGGATCAACACCTAGGCTGAACGCGCGGTCGTACCCGCGGGGAATACGGCGGGG
>CAYQKK010000201.1:0-4178 GCA_964417955.1 uncultured Planctomycetaceae bacterium | reverse complement strand
GCGACGGCGATGTCTGGAAGATCGTGCACTACAGCATGGTCTTCACGGTGCCGACTGCGGTCAGTGACGATGTCAAGCGAGTCCTCCGCGCCTACTAGGCCTCCCAGCGAGTGCCTTCGTTCGTTGCGACGCCGACTAAGCGCACCGAATGGGGCCCGGGCGGTTACCTGCCAAGAGTCTTTCGGTAGAGCCAATGGTGGGCGTCCGCGTCGGTGCTCCCGATATTCTGAAACCACTTTGAGGGGTGAGTCATGGGCTTCGAGGTCTACTTCCAAGTCGGGGTAAACTCCCGGCCCGAGATTCCCATTGAAGGTGAACTGCGCGCTCTGTTCGGGAAAACCAAGGACGATCCGAGCGGGTCTGGGTTCCTCGCGGTTCTTGGCGACGGCGAGTGCTGGATCTCAACCGCGTCGGATGACGAAGGGCGGGTTCTCTCGTTTACGGTCCATCGGCCTTCTGAGGACGCGGCGCTTTGGGAGGGCCTCCATCGACTCCTCACGCGCTATCAGTACTGCGCCTACTGGGCCGCAGATGAATGTCGACCGGTGGTTGGGCGCGACGATGTAGAGCTCGACCCAGATATGGTTGAAACGCTTGGTCCCGCACGACGCCTTACGAGCGAGACTGACCTGCTCAACTGGGTTCGGCTGAGCTAGAGGCGCGGGTCGCCCAGATCTTTCATCTCAAGTCTGTCCGTCAGAGAGTGACATAGGTCGCTGGAATGGTCTCCGGCGGGCCCTCGGTCGGAAGCTGTTCAGATCCTACGTATCGCACGCTTAGGATTTCGTCTGGACGGTGGGGGGCGAAGCCGTCGACGGCGATGATGCCAGAGCAGAGGATCAGCGGGCCGCGCGGCTCGACCGCGGTGATCGTAGCGTAGAGCGCGGGGTCGCCGTTGATGGCAAGCTCGACGGGGACTCGATAGCCAGCTCCGTAGTCCGTGAGCACACGCTCGGCGCCCATGATGTCCACCGTCGGCTGTAGATTGACCCCTTGGGTCAAGAGCGACCACCAGCTAGGAATCTGAATCGTCTGTAGCATGAGCTTCTGCATCGCAGCGCTTTCATGGAACATCTGCGTCATCGCGAGGAGCGAGCCCAAGTGGCTCATGTACTGCTTGATGTACTGCGGCCGCTGCTCATCGGTGAGCTCGTCCTCCTTGAGCGGGCCTGTAGCAAGTGCGCAGGACTCCATGAGGCCGATCTGCATCAACCCGATGGGCAACAGCACGTCTCCTGACTCAGGGGCTGAGCTACCGGCCGTCACGGTCAGAGTTCCGGGGTAGGCGTGCGCTCTGCGCCTCTCCTTGATAGGCGTGCCGTCTTCACCACCGAAGTCGATGCTGACGGTGCAGTTTGCGCCACCCTTCTTCTTCCCCTGTGAAGGGCCATCGAGGGTGACGTCCCAACGATCCTTAGCTACGCCCTTGGGGCCTCGCTCGATGACGAAGCGCACGCGGGTCGCAGCAAGAATGGCGGGCTGCTCTTCAGCCGACTCCGTGTCCGAGCGGCTCCGCCCTTTGAGGGTGGGGGCGCTCTCTTCGGCGAGCCGCGCCGTGCGCTGCTTCCACTCCGCATCGTCAAGCCGAGCGGCCCCGCACCCATAGACGAACAAGAGAAGTCCGAGGCACGAGACTGGGATGCGAACACTATTCATATCACTCACCATCCTTGGGCTAGATCATTGGAATAGCACGCTTTCAGCGTCCGACAGGTTCGAGGTGTTGCCGGGATTCCGATCTCGGTACCAGCACTGGAAGTTCAGGGTGTCGCCCGACATCACAGCCGTCGGACCCGTAGGGGTGGGGACCATGGTCAGGTCCACTGAGATCGATCCGGATCCGGTGGCCCCGGAGTTGAAGATCTGAGTTCTAAACCGCCCCGTTGCGCCCGTCAGGCACAGATTGCCTTGACTCCCGTTCGGGTTGGCGATGAAGCCCTGCTGTGGACTCACCAAGAAGAAGCCGAACCGATCCGTGGGCAGCTGCGAGGTCAGCAGGGTGAGGTTGTTGTCCGCGGCGACAGCGCTCCCGAGGACCTGAAGGTCGGCCGGCAGACCCGTGGAGTTAGCGACTCCAGCGCAGTACTCAGTGCCTAACGAGCCGAGGGCGGGCGGCTCAAACAAGAGGTCATCGATGAAGGTCGCGCTGGTGTCGGGGTTGGACCCGTCCCAGTCGAACCAGTCGTAGATGATCACCCGATCGAAGGACTGTTGGGAAGTGACGCCGCCGAAGAATCCGCCTCCCGTCCCTCCAAAGTCGATGCTCTGCCCCAGCTGAGTCGTGCCGCTGAAGAGGCGAATGGTGATCGCACCTGGATAGTCGCAGGCGATGGCCTGAATCGGCGCCGCTAGCAGGACCTCAATGGCGCCGCCACCCCCTGACTCACCTTCGACCCCAAGCCCATCGTTGAGGAAGGCGGCGTCGAAGACGTTGACTTCGTTCTCCGGGAACGTGACTCCCAGCGCGGTGAATGCGGTTCCGATGGGAGTCCCCGCGGGAACTTCGTCGAACCCGATCCGTTCGAAGTTCCCGACTGCCGCTTGCCAAGCTGCGCTGTCGATGAAACTAGTGATCTGCGCCGATGCGCTGGTTGCGAGGATGGTCGAGAGAAGGAGGGGAAGGCAGGTTCTCATGGGAGGTGCTAGGAAGAATTCGGGAAGGACTGCGAGTTCTCCTCTTCAGCCTAGCAGCTATCCGCGAGATCGCTGTGATTCCTTGGTGATGCTGCCCCGGTGCCATCACTGCGGCGACGATCCCTGCTATACCGCTGTCGAGCGCTTAGCTGTGCGCCAAGACTAAGAATCAATCAGGAGTGCATTGGTCAGCTTGCTGCCTGCACCCCCCAACGGATTGCGATAGAGGCCCTGGATCGCCACCGATCCATGGCGGCGCACTGAGGGGGTCCCAGAATATCGGTCCAGCAGTTCCTAGGAAGACGGGGTACAACCGTCCCAGGAGGACGACATGCGAAAGAGCCGATTCACCGAAGCCCAGATCATCGGGATCCTGAAGCAAGCCGAAGGCGGCGCGAAGGTCGGAGACCTCGCCCGCGAACACGGCGTGAGCACCGCGACCATCTACAACTGGCGCTCGAAGTACGGTGGCCTAGAGGTCAACGAAGCGAAGCGCCTGAAGGAGCTCGAGGACGAGAACCGCCGCCTCAAGCAGATGGTGGCGGACCAGGCCCTCGACATCGACGCGCTGAAGACGATCGTGTCAAAAAAGTGGTAGGCCCCGCAGCGAAGAGAGCCGCCGTCGAGTGCATCCGCAAGGAGCACAGCCTAAGCGAACGACGAGCGTGCAGGCTGGCGGGGCAACACCGATCCACCAATCGTCACCAGAGCCGAAGACGGCAAATCCCCGGTCTCGAAGAGCGGCTCTTAGAGCACGCCGCTGAGCGACCGAGGTTTGGCTACAAGCGATTGACCATGCTGCTGCGACGCGACGGATTCCGTGTGAATCACAAGCGGATCTACCGGATGTACAGAGAACGAGGACTCACCGTGCGGCGAAAGAAGCGCAACAGGGCCTCTCAAGCGCCTAGGGCCGCGTTGCCTGCTGCCGCGTCCGTGAACGACTGTTGGTCCATGGACTTCCTCAGCGATGCCCTGGAGGATCGGAGAGCACTGAGAGTCTTCGCTGCGATCGATGATTTCTCAAGACGCGGCGTGGCAATGGAATTTGACGTAGCTCTCCCGGCAGAGCGAGTGACCCGCGTGCTCGACAGGGCCATCGAGACCTACGGGAAGCCGCGCCGGATCCGGACGGATAACGGCCCTGAGTTCACGAGCCGGGCGTTCGACTCCTGGTGCTACAGGCACGGCATTGAGCACCACTTCATCAGACCTGGCAAGCCAGTCGAGAACGCGTTTGCCGAGAGCTTCAACAGCCGCATCCGGGACGAGTTCCTGAACCAGCACAGCTTCCGAAGCCTCGCACATGCACGAGATCTCGGGGCTGAATGGCGCGAGGACTACAACACGATGCGACCGCACACATCCCTCGGGGGACTCAGCCCGCAGCTCCGCACACCCCAAACTCACCTACTCAACCCAACCTCAGGCAGCCTGCTGCCGCCTTGAATTCCTAGTTACGGCCGGATCGATGAACGGGGTTGCCTCACTGTCTGGGCCATGGGTCAATTCCTCATTTTGACCAGCCGCCCGTATGTCGAGAA
>CAYQKK010000200.1:0-4216 GCA_964417955.1 uncultured Planctomycetaceae bacterium | reverse complement strand
GTCCCACTTCGCGAGGAGCTTGTCGAGGCGCGCGAGGCTCTTCGAGAGGCCCACGCAGTGGCGGAACTTCTTGAGCGCAGGCGCGTCGATGCGCGGCTGGCCGGGGTCGGCCGCCTTTCATGTTGCGGCTCAATTTGGATCCACTGGAGACACAGCTTCTAGAAGAAGATGGGCTACTCTCGAAAACCGCGTAAGTTCAATGGGTCGCGGTGTATAGCGCGACGCCACCCTTGCAAACGAGATTGGCACAGCAATCACTGTTGCGTACTTCTGGATCTCATGAGAGGGTAGACAGCACTCGCACGCTCGCTCTCTTACCCACCAAAGTCCTGCCCCATGATCTGCGCTACCGTTCTGCTCGCACTTAGCCTCCCACCACAAGGTGGACAACCGATCTATCCTGATCGGCTGGTCCAGCTTGATGCCGTTCACGCATTCGGTGATCCCGCAGCGAACCTCTGCACCGAGGATGGTGACTGGGGGTTCTTCTCCGAAGGAGGAAGATTGGTCTTCTATGACTTCCGAGAGATTGATGTTCTTGACCCGGGGATCTCGGTGCCGGATCCCAATGGAGTCAGCACTGACTTCATCCTCAACCCAATCAACGATAGAAAGAACATCCAGATCGGAACGCTCGGTATCAGGCCGGCGGAAATGATCACCCATCCCGATCTCGATCTATCTGACGACGGGTCGAGCCTTGCTCCCGACGCAAATGATGCCAATGACATAGTCTTCATCGCAGGAGGTCGCTTCGGCCTTTGGGCAATGGAGGCTCATCCTCACAAGGACTACGAGAACAAGTTCGTTCGGATTGACAACTCGGGCAATCCCAACTCGGGTCGGCAGAACAGCGAGCGATACTGCAACGGTCTTGAGATCGTCCAAGTCGGAAGCCAGCGGTACCTCGTGGCCCTCTTCGCGAAGGCTCGGGCCAATCGAGTTCGGTTGTACAACCTGAACGACATTGGAAGTGTCTTCCTCAACGCTGATGCAGACGGGCTTGGCGGTGAGCTGATGCCGGTAAGGAACATCCACCTCCAGAATCGCACGGATGCCCCACCCTCGGCGCTACACAACCATCCCAGCGGCCCAGCAAACGTGCTGGGCGCTCCATTTGCCTCGGATGTCGACGTTGAGGTCTGCACTGCGACGCTGACCAACCTCTACGTGGCGATGGGAGTCCACGGCATTATCAGAGTGACTCTGCGCGAAGCATCCGGCGCGCCCATCGTCTCCAAGAAATGGGGCCCGATGTTTGGCACCGATTGCCCCGGCGGCTACGACGACCTAGACCTTTCGATCCCAGGCACCGCGAATAATACGTCTGGCTTTCCCGCGAGGAGGTATCGAAACTTCGAGTGGAAGAGGATGGAGCGCTCGCAGAGATTTGAAGAGGTGACGCGCACGGATCCCCCTGCATTCGTTGACATCGCCGTTCACAACGATGGGACGGACTGCAAGCTCTACGCGGCGGTAGACCACCTTGGATGGGTCCAGTTCGACATTTCGGACTTCACCGACTGGGACCCAGGAATGCCGATAGCCCACCACGAGGGCTACGACGTCAGCCTTCAGCCCACAAGTCCCTACGCAGTCCCCGAGCTAACGGACACTGCATGGTTCCGACGCGGAGCCGTAGGAACCATCGAACAGGTGACTGCGTGGGACCCACCGCTCATGCGCATGTTCGACATCGTCAGCCCGCCCCCAAAAGGCAAGGGAGCAGGCCGTTTGAGCTTTTGCCACGAGCTCGATCTCATTCATGTTGAAATGCCAGCCGAAGGCGATCCTGGCACCGTCATGAAGCCTGTGCTTGTAGCGCAGTATTCTGCTCAGACATGGTTCGCCGGTGCAAGGCGCCCGCGGACGGGGGGAATCGCGTACAGCAATGATCAGAACCTCTTCAACGGAATCGAGTCGCTGGCGCTCCTCAAGCTTGAGACGGGAAAGCCGAAGAACCGCCTCGGTGGCCGCTGCTCGTTCCATCCCATCGAGGACATTGACAACGCTACGAATGGAGGCCTGAATCAGTTCACTTGGAGCGGATGGGTATTCAATGGAGGCGAGGACACACACTTCCCAAGTGAGCAAGCTGCCGCGGACACCGGCGCGGTTGGGGCCCTCCACTTCGTTCACGGGCGTTCGGGTTTAGACACGGACAGACTTGACGACTTCGAAGAGTTTTACCTCAATCGTATGACGAAGTTCAAGATAGGCGGCTGCCTAGCCTTCCACAGGCTAGTGGGTGGCCCAGCAAGTGCCTCAGGCGAAGGTCTCGACAAGAACGCCCCGATTCACATTCGAAATGTCGGTGATCGGGTTGGTCGCCATCACTTCTACCTTGGCCCGAGTGTCGTTGACAGCAAGCTGATGATTAGCTCTTTCAGTGACTCGCCGTTTGTCGCCATTGATGGAATGCTCCGGTCGTGCTTCAACACAACAACCGAGAAGTGGGAATTGGAACCTGTCGACATGGTCTTCGATAACCGGGCTGTTGCAGGCGTGACTGCTGAACGAACCTCTCAGTGGATCCGTAACGGAGACCTCTGGCTATGGGGTTCTGAGTTCCGAGTGATCCCTTCATCCTGCTCTACGCTTGACGTTAGAGTGAATCACTTTGTAATCACTGAGAACGAATATGTCCCTAGTATCCCAACTTGCAACCTGCGGCAAAAATGGTCATTGAGCACTCCGATGGATCGCTGGGAGCACGAGGAATGGCAAAGGCGCCCGGAATTTCTTGCGGGCGTAACCCTAGCTGAGTACGACAGCCATATTGAAGACCTGGCTGAGCCAGGTGACCCTGAGAGCTTTATCTTTACAAGCTCCAACTTCTCGGTCGATGGGATGCAGATGTTCGCGAGAGATATGGCGCTTGCGGATATCACGGTGACGGCGCCGGGTACCGGCTTTGAGTTCTTCGACCCGCGGGCCGACACACTGACCACTCAGAACCGATGGAGTACAGTCACCTTCGAGACACACCCTGAATTCGGGAATTTCCCGGCGATCCCGTTCCATGACTGGGCGGACCAGCCGGCCGCTGACAATAGTCAATGGACCAAGGCGAAGAACTGGTGGCGTGCTCCTTGTTTGACCGCAGATGACCTCAATCCAGTACAAGCAAGCGCCGTCGAGGCTCGAACCTATCCGCCGAGGCTTCTGAAATTGCGGACATCCTCGGCACCGGACGCGCCCACGAAGTGGGTGGCTCTCGTCCCGTGTGGACACTTTTGTCTTGGACCCGACGTCGTGATCGAGTCGGGCCCGAACCCATCTCCCGCTGTCCGGAAGCTCTTTACACCTGAGATCGAACCAGAGTTCGCACCCGACCCGTACTTTGCCTCTAAGCAAGGATTCGGCTTTCTCCTGATCTTCGATGTTGACGACCCTTCTGGCTTCGCCGCTGATTCGATCGTTCCGTACAACTCTGGTGGACAGCAGTTCTTCCTGACACGGTCTCTTGAGTCGGAGTTCGATCCACTCGTCTCATCGAGGTCTGAGACAGCCGCCTACCGCGTCGAGGTGGAGGAGTTGTCCGTTGGCGGTGAAACCCGGACCTACGCATTCGTAGCGTTCTTCAACGGCCTGATCGAGGTCTTCGACATCACGGACACCCTCTATCGCACCAGCACGGGTGAGGTTCAGCCAATCTACTCCTGGCTCGCACCAGATTCGGCGTTCGACTTTAGCGAAAACAACACACGCGGAATCGTTGTGGACAAGACAGGTCCAGATCAAGCGATGGTCTATGTTGCGGTATCCCGAATGGGAATCGTCTCTGTGCCTTTCACTCCCACCGCTGGCTTCGACAACTCACAGCGCCATCTCGTGCCAACACCGGGGGAGGTCTTCGGACTGGAGCTGCGCCATGATCCCATTGCTGAACGGAGGACGCTGATATGCGCAGATTCCTACGGTGGCAACAGGATCTACTCGCTAGGTTCGATTGTTCAGCAAGCATCAGGCGGAACAGCAGCAGGAAACTAGATGAAGATACAGATTTTTCAGCGACCTCTCAGCATCCCAGCAATCGTCTGGGTTGCAGCGCTCAGTGCCAATTTCTCATCCGAGGCCCAGGCACAGTCCATCCATCACATATTCGACGGTGAAGCAGGCTGGTCGATAGGTGAGTTGCAGTCGATCGATGATATCGATGGTGACGGTGTTCCTGATCTCGTCGCCTCCAGCAACATCAGCGGCGTTGGTCTGG
>CAYQKK010000199.1:0-4319 GCA_964417955.1 uncultured Planctomycetaceae bacterium | reverse complement strand
GTGCAACGGTGCTCGACCCGCTCGCCCCCATGGACCCAGAGATTCCCGAAGAGTTGGGTACAGCGGGTCCGCAGAACGACTCTCCACCGACGCCGCCGGCAGGGGCGCACGTGATGTTGTCGAGCTCGAAGACGCCAGGGCCGCTGAAGGACTGGGCGATGGACAGCTCGAACGCGACGTTGATGCCTTGGCCGATGTAGGCCGAGAGGTCGACGGTGGCTGAGAGCACGCCCGTGCCAAGGTTCTTCATGACGCCGCCGGTCGTGAAGATGAGGTTGGACTCCAGGAAGTTCCCCCCGAGGTCGCGGATCACCACGTGAAACTCACGGTCGCTCGTGAAGGGCGCGAAGAGAGTTCCATCCCATCCCAGCTGGTAGTCGAAGCTCATCTCGGAGAGAGCTGGGGCAACCACGATCGACTGCGACAGGCTCATCGTGTCCGGTCCCTGCCCGTCAAAGGCAGATTGGAACGAGTAGTTTCCGTCGGTCGGGCTCATGTTGAACAGGTTCCACCCGTTGGCCGTTCCGACGCCGCCCACAACGGCTGGGCGGATCGGAAATCCAAAGTCGGTCAGGGTCCATGCGCTCAGGTCCGCCGTCTCAAAGCTCGGGTCGACGAAGCAGTCCGTCACCGACGGCCCGACTTCGCTGATCCTCAGCGTTCCTTCGCCCGTCTGTGCGCGGGGGCCGGCGACTTGGATAAAGAACACATCGCCGGGCGACACGGTATCGAGACGAAGCGCGGACTCTGCGCTGCCGCAGTAGCTGTTGTCATCGTTGCAGTCAACAGATGCCAGGCTTCCACACGACCCCGAAAAGACTTCAATGGACGTGTCAAACACGGAGCCGCAGGTGGCGAAGATCAGCGGAGCGCTGCTTGTGGCCGTATAGGTGAACCAAACGTCCGGAGTCGCCGTAGGGGCGCAGGACTGCGGCGCTCCACTCAGCCCTGCTGCGCGGCTGTCGAAGTCGTTGGCGCCGAGTGTAGCCACGAGTGCTGTCGCGCAGGCATCGTTGCTGGGTACGGGAATCGCCGGCCCGTTGCCGAACGCGAACTCGTCCAGCCCAATATTGAACGCCCCCTGGGGAAGCGTGATCCGGATCTGATCGAACTGGCCGCTCGTGGCGCGGAAGAACTCAGGGGGGGTGGGCACGAAGACGCTGTGGAAGAACGACCCTGTACCGAGGGATACGCCTCCGAGCAGCAGCTCGACGTCGTAGTCAAAGCCAAGGAAGTCGATGAACTGAACTTGAAACTCGTCGACGGGGTTCACGAGCTGGATGTCCCAGCCATCGCCCACGCCCGCCGTGTCAACGGGCGCATCAACGCCGCCGACAGCAAGGGATCCACCTTGGGCAACAAGCCCTTGGCCGTTGATGTTCAGCCCGTCCGTCAGCGTGGCACCGTTAGCAGACCAGCCGGTCGCGTTGATCAGGCTGACGGAGGCGATCCCGGCATTCGTGAAGACCGTGGAGGTCGAAGAGATCGGACCACTTGGAACCGTGGGGTTATCGAAGTCGACCGCGACGATGACGTTGGACGATGGGCCGGGGTAGCGCTCGACCTGGGCTGCACTGAGCGAGGTCAAGAGGGCGGCGGCAGCGGGCAGAGTCAGAATTGGAAGCAGTCTCATTGGCACCTGGAGTGGAAAGGGGATTCGGGATCAGCACAGAGGGCCGCGGCTCTTGCAGCGTCCCCGTCTGGCTCGACGCTACGGCCTCAGGGAGGTTCTTGCACAGGCGTATAAATCTAAATAGCGCGTCCTGTCTCAATTTGTACACTTGTATAAGAGGCGGGCATCAAGGAGACCCCGCCGTTCGGTGCAGCGGTCCAATGGGCGGAGAGGCCCGGAAGCGCCCATGGCTCCAGGCTCGCGCCGTCATGCGGGGGGCCGGTTGCGGCCGAAGGTCGCGGCCGGCCACCGCGCCATTCAGCGCACGGCGCCGCGCAGGAACTCCAGAATCTCCGCGTCCTCAGTTCCGTAGCGCAGCGCCACTTGAGCGAAGTGGGCCTTCCGCTCTTCGTCCGCGAGTACCCGGTTGAACCAGCGCGCGGCGAGGTGGTTGAGCGTGAACCCGACCTCGGCATCTCGGAAGCCATGCCTGTTGACTCGGTCGAGTGCTGCAACGGCAAACCGCGCCGCCTCTTCGCTCTCGACTCTCTTGAACATGCCGTCCAAGGCCCTCTCGAAGAGGCCGTCTTTGTTGCTCGGATCTTCCGCCTCTGCGTAGGCGAAGAGCTCGTCGTCGACGGACCTCTTATCGATGAGCGCGCGGGCGGCAGCTGCTCTCCGTCCCGTCGCGTTGCTTGGCTCAGAGTCGAATCCCCACCGGATCGCTCCGGCCATGCTGCGGCAGAATGGTGAGCCAGCCTCCAGTCCTTGGTAGTGTCCTAGCACCGCCGTCCACGCGGCCCACTTCGCTTCACCCTCCGCGGCTTCGTCGAACGCCTTCATCGCGCTTGGCACGACGGCTAGGTGTCTTCTTCCGGTGGCGGCTATCTGTGCGAGGTGCTGTTGATACTTCGCATGGCCCCCCTCCAGGTAGGTCGTCTGCGCATAGGCGACTCCGTCTGGGTTCATGAGGAAGATGGCGGGGAAGCCCCGCACGCCGAACTCTACCTTGAGTGCTTCGTTGCGCTCGGGGTCCGGGACCTTGGAGCGCAGCTCCTCCCCTTGGGGGAAGTCGAGCGCGACCAGGACGTACTCTTTCGAAGCGGCGGCGACCCACTCGGGCTGGGTCAAGACCTCCTTGTGGAGCTTCTTGCAGGGGATGCACCAATCGGAGCCCGTGAACTCGACGAGTAGATCCTTGCCCTCGGCCTTGGCTATCGCGAGAGCCGAGTCGTAGTCCGAAATCCAGCGGGCCTTCGAGGTGCCCTCTTGAGCACCGGCTACTGGAGGCGCGATGGTGAGGGTGAACTGTGCCAGGAGCCCGTAGGCGATGAATTTGCTCAACATGGGAGACGGCTGGTTTGGACGTTGGGGGCGGCGTGCGCAGGGGCAAGAGATCCCCCCGGGTGAAAACTGCGCTCGATCGAAGCGGGGGAAGCGATCTTATACATACGTATAATTCTCAACCGGGGCAACGTCGAAAGAGCCGTCCGTCTTGTCCTCCGCCTCCTTCGGCCTGCGCATAGGTGAGCTATTGGGCCGGCTGATGGGCCAGCCGATGGGGGCCACGCGGCGGTTGCCTCAATTCTGTCTCTCACTGAGATCCAGCGCGGCCCTTTGCCACTCGCCCTTGGATGGATGAGCTCGAGTTGACGATGTCTTCTCCGCGTCCCCGAGCAAGGTAGAGAAGCATGAGTCCATCGAAGAGCTGGGTGCCTGACTTTGGCGCCGTCGTCCATATCCGCGGGCATCGCGGCGTCCTTGCGGCGCTATCGCTCGGTTGCGGCCTGAGTAGTGCGGTCATTCTCGCCCTCGCATTCCCGGAGCTCGCGTGGCAGCTGCCGAATCAGCTTACAGGTGCGCTTCCCTGGCTTTTGGATCGGGAAGAGGCGCTCCTCCCAGCCTTCATCGGCGTGCTCGGCGGCGGAGCCCTTGGGCTCTGTTCGTTCGTAGCCGCCTTCCGAACGATGGTGGCTCACCGCCCCGTGGTCACCCTGGGGCCTGACGGCTTCCTCGACCGAAGGATCCTGCGCGAGCCTGTGCCCTGGACGGAGGTCACCGGCATCGACCTAGTCCAAGTTCAGCGCCACAGGTGCATCGCGCTTGGACTGCGCGGCGGCGGAGGTTCAAGGCTCGCCAAGCGCCTGCACCAGAGAGTTCTCGGCATCGGTGGTACCGGCCGGCCCGCTGACGAGTTCACGTTCAACTCCGTCGGGCTTGAGCTCGGTCGCAAGGAGCTCGCGCTCCAAGTCGCCGCGACAGCAGCCAAGCATGGGGGCCAGCTCGCCGGCGCAAGCGTTCAAAAGGCTGGACTCACTCGATCTCAACCCGCAACGGCTGGGCGCAAACAGGCGGGCTAGCGATGGGCCCGGGGCAGGGATCGACCGGTGCCGGCTGCTCGATAGGCCATTCGTGACCAGGGTGCTGAACTAGGAGCTTGTCGCGCATTGAGGAATCCGCGTAGCACACTTCCCGAATCGCAATCCTGCGTTGATTCGAACCCACGTGACCACTGCCACGCGAGGGGTCCAAATCGCCTTATCTTGCGATCCGGGCACTGCACGACTCGAATCCCTCAATGCGCGACAAGCTCCTAGGCCTGGAAAAAGCGCTAAGGATCGTCAGATCGTGCAGCAGTGCCGTGGCCGTGGGTCTTTCGAGGATGATGCCTGGCTAGTCAGGTGAATTCTCGAAGCGAAGCGCAAGG
>CAYQKK010000198.1:0-4355 GCA_964417955.1 uncultured Planctomycetaceae bacterium | reverse complement strand
GCGCTGCGCGAAACGCAGTGGTCTGTCGATTCTTAGCGCCTATTTCAGGGCTAGAGTGAGCGCTGGATCGCGGCGTAGTACGCGCCGTGTTCCTCGCCGCTCGTCCGGCGCAGAAGCGTCGACAGCTTGGCCGGGCCTGCGGCCAAGTCCACGGTCAGGGTGACGGATGTGTCGCTCGGAGCCGTGGCCGCGGCCCGGTGCACGACCGTGCCGTCCTTGTAGGTGAGGGTGACCTCCGCGTGCTCGGAGTCCATGGCTCTATCGAGGTGATGGGGCCAACGGGTCAGCGTGATCTCGTACTGCCCTGGGGCCTCCACGTTGACCGCCCAGAACCCGGTGCAGATCGCGCCGTTGCGCACGTGGTTCTGATGCCACGGGGTTCCGCCAGTCCCCTGGTGCCAGTCGTGGGACATGAGGCGCGCGGGACTCTCTGCACCTCCGAGGCCAATGCGAACCATCTCAGGAAAGACCGGCTCGAGGCTAGTCCACCACCCGTCGTAGGCCTCGCGCAGCCGCGCGACCGTCCCCGCTTCCGCCATGGCGAGGTCGTTCTGCTGCGCCGGATCCGCGCCGATGTCGTAGAGTTCCTTTCCGTTGATGAGTCGCCACCGATCGGTCATGACGGCTGACTTGCGCCACTTCTTAGGGTGCTCGATCCGCTGGGAGTGAACAAAGAGCGTGCGCCCCGAGGGAGGCGGAGCCTCGCCCAGGATCGCTCCCGCCAAAGACTGACCGTCGAGGGGCCGCTTGCCTGCAAGCCTGAGCCCCGTCAGCTCAGCCAGCGTGGGAAGCATGTCCACGTGCGCCGTCAGGGCATCGATATCGCGGCCGCCGCCGATAGCCGCTGCGGGCCAGTGGAAGTAGCAGGGAACGCGATGCCCGCCGTCGTACTCCGATCCCTTGTTGCCGCGCATCCCCGCGGTGAAGCCAGGCCAGTCGCCGCTCTCCCGCTTCGGCACACGAACGCCAGCGGCGCTGCCGTTGTCGGTCATGAAAACGATGAGCGTGTTGTCGGCGATGCCCAGCTCTTCGAGCTGCTCGCGCAGACGACCGACGTTGTCGTCGATGTTCTCGATCATGCCGTAGAACTTCGCCATGGTCGGCGCGACGCCCGCGTCCCGATAGGGCTTCTCGTAGGCGGGATCCACGAGGTAGGGGCCATGGGGTGCGTTGGTCGACAGGTACGCAAAGAAGGGCCGGTCGTCGTCCTTGGCCACGAACTCGGCCGCCTGGCGGAACCAAACGTCGGTGCAGTAGCCTTCGAACCGCTGGTAGCTGCCGTTGAGCTCGTACGTGTCATCGAAGTAGTCGTTGTCCCAGTAGTCGGGCCCTTGCCCCACGCCGCCGCCGTGGTGCCACGCCACCTCGTCAAAGCCCTGGTCCTGGGGTCTGCACGGGTAGTTGTCGCCCAGGTGCCACTTGCCGAACATCCCGGTTCGGTACCCGTTGTCTTGGAACAGCTCGGCGACCGTGTCCTCCTCGCCCTCCATCAGCGAGCGCCCCATGATCGTGTGCCAAACTCCCGTCCGAGTGGAGTAACGACCCGTCATGAGCGAGCTTCGCGTGGGCGCGCAGGTGGGATCGACGTGGAAGTCCGTGAGCCGTACGGATTCGCTGTGCAGCCGGTCGAGGTTCGGCGTACGGATCATCCCATTCCCGTGGACTCCGAGGTCTCCGTAGCCCTGGTCGTCCGTGATGATCACGATCACGTTGGGGCGCGGATTCCTAGAGGCCCCATCGAGGCGCACGGTGGAACTCGTGCAAGCGGCGCACGCGACAGCGAAGAGAAGGACGCTAGAACTTGGCTTCATGGGGCCATGCTAGCCCGTTGGGTTCCCGTAGAGTCAGGGGACCATGATCTTGATTCCACTGACGGTCTGCGCGGGCTGGATGGGCGCCTGCGCGCTCGGCAACCAGTCGCAAGCTGCCCCCGATGCTCCTCACATCGAGCCGACACGTGTAACCACCTACAAAGAGACGGCAGAGGGCGAGCTGAAGCTGCACGTGTTCTCTCCAGCGGCAGGCACAGGCGATACGCCCGCGCCCGCCATCGTGTTCTTCTTCGGAGGAGGCTGGAAGTCCGGTCGAACGCAGCAGTTCTACGAACAGGCGCACTTCTTCGCCGAACGCGGCTTCGTCGCGTTCTCCGCGGAGTACCGCGTGAAGAACCAGCACAAGACGTCGCCCTTTCAGTGCGTCGAAGACGGGAAGTCGGCGGTGCGCTGGATCCGCGAGCACGCAGAAGAGCTGGGCGTTGACCCGAACCGTATCGTGGCGAGCGGAGGATCGGCCGGGGGACATGTCGCCGCGTGCACGGGCGTGATCGAGGGCTTTGATGCCGCGGGCGAAGACGCCGGGGTGGGCTCTTTGCCCAACGCGATGATCCTCTTCAACCCGGTTCTTGACACAACGGAGAGTGGCTTCGAGATCGGGCCGGTTGGACGCGACCGACGGGATGAGATTTCCCCCAGCGAGCATGTACGCCCCGGGCTCCCCCCTACCCTGATCTTCCATGGGACAGCCGACAAGACGGTGCCGTTCGCCCATGCAGAGCGGTTCACCGAAAGCATGAGAGAGGCCGGGAACGTGTGCCGCCTCGAGGCCTTCGAGGGCAAAGGCCACGGATTCTTCAACGGCTCTTCCTTCCGCAAGGATTCGGACGGCGTCGACTACGAGCGGACGATGCAGGCCAGCATTGGCTTTCTTGGGGAGCTCGGCTTCGTACCAGTAGGCTCGGTCGCTGCGACGACAGCCCCCAACGTCATCCTGATCTACACCGACGATCAGGGCTTCGGGGATGTGAGCGCGTTCAACTCAAGCGCGAAGTTCAAGACGCCTCACTTGGATCGGCTCGCGGCCGAGGGCGTCGCCTTCACCAACGCCCACAGCGCGGACTCCGTCTGCACGCCCTCCCGCTACGCCCTCCTCACGGGTCGCTACCCCTGGCGCACGACGATGAAGCGCGGCGTCCTCGGGGCCGAAGCGCCTTGCCTGATCGCGAGCGGACGCCTGACGATTCCCTCGCTGCTGAAGTCGAAGGGCTACCGCACGGGCATGGTTGGCAAGTGGCACCTCGGTATGGACTTCCCGGGTACGCCAGGGGATCGCGATTGGACCCAGCCCACGCAAGACATGCCGCTCGATCGGGGTTTCGACTACTTCTACGGCATCCCAGCGTCCCTCAACTACGGCATCCTCGCGTGGTTCGAGGGTCGACACGCCGCTGTGCCCCCGACGCTATTCACGAACAAGAAGCCCAACGAGCGCCACGTGGACTATCGCATCATGCCGCCTTACGAGGAGTCGGCGGACGCGGTTCGTACCGCTCTCCAACGGCCCGGCTTCGAGATCGCACCCGACTTCGTCGACAACCAGTGCCTCACGCGCTTTACCGACAAGGCGATCGAGTGGATGGACGGCCAAGTGGCGGCCGCCAAGGACGGCGATCCGTTCTTCCTCTACCTGCCCCTGACCTCCCCCCACTACCCCGTCTGCCCGCTCCCTGAATTCCACGGACGCGGAGCAGCGGGCGCGTACGGCGAGTTCGTCATCGAGACCGACCACCACGTCGGGCGCATCCTCGACTTCCTTGAGCGGTCTGGAATCGACGAGAACACGCTGATCATCTTCACCAGCGACAACGGTCCGGAGAACTCGTGGAAGGGGCGCATCACGGAATTCGCCCACGACAGCCGCGGCGGCCTGCGCGGCGGCAAGCGCTCGGTGTACGAGGGCGGACACCGGGTGCCCATGATCATTCGGTGGCCCGCGGGCATTCAGGCGCCGGGGCGCGTCTTCGACGGCCTTGTGGGACAGACTGACGTCCTAGCGACGGTGGCCGACCTCGTCGGTGCCGATCTCCCTTACACCGCGGGCGAGGACAGCCTCAGCTTCGCCACCGTGCTCAAGGATGCATCAGCGACTCCAGAGCGCGTCGCGCTAATCAATCACGGCAATGGCGGCGACTTCCGCTACTCCGTCACTGAGGGTTCATGGAAACTCGTCATGCCCAATGGCAATCACGCTATCGAACTCTACGACCTCGAATCCGACAGGGCTGAGAGCGAGAACGTAGCGGCTGACTACCCCGAGGCGGTCAAGCGCCTCACCGCCGCCATCACCCGCATCGTGACGGAGGGCCGCTCGAACCCAGGACCCAGGCAGCCCAATGACACGGGCTACTGGAAGGATCTCACCTGGATGACTGAGGCGGCCTACGGCCCCCGGTAGTCGGAACGATCCCGGGGCGTCGCAGACTTCTCCCGGGAGAGACGGCGTGGTCCCGAGCGCCTCGCCAAGGGCCCCGTTGTCCTCGCCAGCGTTGGCCCCTGGCTCGACTAGGATCATGTGTGTAG
>CAYQKK010000197.1:0-4359 GCA_964417955.1 uncultured Planctomycetaceae bacterium | reverse complement strand
TTTGGCCTGGAGGCTTTCCGCGGCCAGCAGGCGGAGGCGATTGAAGCTGTCTTGGCGGGGCGCGACGTGCTGCTCACCATGCCCACTGGCGCGGGTAAGTCGCTTGTCTATCAGCTGCCCGCGGTGCTTCTGCCTGGCATCACCCTTGTGGTGAGTCCGCTGATCGCGCTGATGAAGGATCAGGTGGATAGCCTCGTGCGTCGGGGGATTCGCGCGACGTACGTGAACTCGTCGATCAGCGGTCGGGAACGGGCCAAGCGCCTGGAGGCTTCGAAGCGCGGCGACATCGACCTCTTGTTCGTGACGCCCGAGCGCTTCCGTCAGCCGGATTTTCGGGCGGCGCTTCCTGAGCTTTCGATCTCGCGGCTGGCCGTGGATGAAGCCCACTGTATTAGTCAGTGGGGCCATGACTTTCGCCCGGACTACTCGCGGGTCGGCATCTATCGTCGCGAGCTCGGTGGCGTCCCAGCGATTGCGCTGACGGCGACCGCGACGCCCGAGGTGGCGGAGGACATTGCCGAGAGACTGGAGCTGCGCGATCCCTTGATCCTGCGCACCGGTATCGAACGACCGAATCTCTTCATGGCGGTGACGGAGGTCGCAAGCGACGAAGAGAAGGTCGAGGTGATCCTGCAGCGCATCCAAGAGATCGGCGGTCCCGGGATCGTGTACTCGGCGCTGATCAAGAACCTCGAGCTCATGCACACCGAGCTTCTGCGGCGGGGGATTGAGACGCTCGTTTACCACGGCAAGCTCTCGCCCGAAGAGCGCCGCCATATGCAGGAGCGCTTCATGGCCTCCGATCACTTCGTCGTGCTGGCCACGAACGCCTTCGGCATGGGGGTGGACAAGGCGGATATCCGCTTTGTGCTGCACGCGCAGATTCCGCGCACCCTGGAGGCGTGGACCCAGGAAGTGGGGCGGGCAGGCCGCGACGGCAAGCCGTCCTGGTGCGAGCTGATCTACTTCCCCGAGGACATCGCGATCCAAAACACCTTCGTGCGCTGGGCGAACCCGACGCTGGAGTACGTGGTCATGGTTTTCGAGACCATGAACGCGTGGGGGGAGCGGCTCGCGATCAAGGACGAGGACGACCTGCGCCAAGAGCTGCTGGTCAAGGAACGCCGCGACAACCGCGTCGGCATAGCGCTCAAGTGGATGGAGGTCCTCGGTATCACCAAGGGCTCCTTCGAGACCCACAACCTTGAGATCGTTCGCTCCCTCGATCCGGCGGACCTCCCAGAGTTCCTTGGGAGCGGTGAGAAGCTCGACGACGACCTGCGCGCGCTGCTCGCCATGGTCGAGTTTGCGAAGGCCGAGGAGCGGCCGCGCCGGGCGATCCTCGCCGAGCACTTCGGCCTGCCCTTCTCCGACGATGATGCCCGCGGCTGCGACCTGACGGAGGACGCCGCCGCATGGCGCGCCCAGCACATGGCGCCGCGGCCCGCTCGCGCGGTCGAAGCTGACGGAGAACCCTCGGAAACGGTCGAAGCCGAGCGTCCCTCCGACGGAGAGGGACGCCCGGCCTTTCAGCGCGGCGACTGGGTCAGGGTCGATGACCGCCACCTAGGTCAGGTGGTGAAGGTCGAGGGCTCTGGCCGAGGGCTGCGCCTCACGGTCGAGAGCATCGGCGACTTCCGCCGCCGCACCGTCGATCCCCGGCGCAAGCGCGTCGAGAAGATCGAGCAGTAGCTCTCTCCCGATCGATTTAGAGACGGGAGAACTGGCCCTGGATCTCGCCGCCGGGGAGGTCGCCAGCGTTGCCGCTCGTGGTGTCGTCACCGTCGTCCGTGCGAACGATGAAGTAGATCTCGCCGGCCTCAAGGAGAGCGCTCAGGGAATCGAGGGGGTAGTCGGCCAGCGGGCCCGTCATCATGGAACCGCGGACGTCGATGGTGAGGGTCTCACCGCCGAAGTCGCCGCCGCCCGGCGTGAGGGGGCCCACAACGGTCGCGACCACGGGGCCGTCAGAGCCCGTGGTGCCGAGGCGGAGCTCGGCGGCCACCACGTTGTTGAGGTTGCGCTTGGCGAAGATGATCTGCAGGAGCGTCCCGTTCTCACGGAGCAGTGCGCCCACGCGCGCGGAGGCGGGGGAGGACACCGCGGGCGTCACGTTGTCGCCGGTGGCGAATGCGACGAAGTTGCGGTCGTCCGTGATCGCCGGTGCACGACGGATGCGGATCATGGAGTTCGCGTAACCCGGTCGCGTGAACTGGCCGTTGCGGAAGCGGAAGTCATCGAGGATGCCTGCGCTGCCCGCCGGGAGGAAGCCCGGGTGCACGACGACAACGCCGCCTTCGACGGTTCCGGTGTCTGGCGCCATTTGCCCGAAGAAGGCGGTGTTGGCGGGAATCTCGTCGTTCACCTCTGAGCCAGCGTCGAGGGTCTCGAAGTCGATGAAGTCCTCGAAGACGAAGTCGCCTTGGGCGTTGTAGAGGGCGTGGGCCAGCGGGTTGCCGTTGGCGATGAACGCGTCGTTCGACGGAAGCACCATCGACGAGTAGCTGAAGTACTGGCTACCCGGGTCCATCGGGTTGACCAAGAACATGCGGAAGGCGCGGTCGCCCGGGGCGATCGGTCCGTTCGGCCCAGGCAGGGTCGCCTCGATCGTGCCGGCTCCGCTACCGAGGAAGAGGCCGGCGATGGGCCCGGTGGCGCCGTCTTCAGCTTGACGCTCAAGCTCGGGGCTAATCGGCGCGTTCCTGTCGTACAGATCGAACGCGCCGTTGTGGAGTCCTACCCAGAACGGGGTCTGAAAGGTGCCCATGGAAGGGGCGAGGTTCTCGATGCTGACGGCGATGCGATCTTGAGCGAAGGCGGCCGAGGAGAGAGCGACGAGGGAGGTCAGGAAGATAGAAGCTTGCGACGACATGAGGATAGAGTCAGAGCCGGTCAGGCTCTCAAGGAGAGAAGTTCTAGTCGCGCGGGGTAGCCTCCGCTTCGCGCCCCCGTTGCCGGCGTGACTAGAGTTCTGAAAACTCCTGATTGGCGCCGAAATCGCATGCGGCAGCCCGTCGCTCTCCTGGATCCGGCGCTGCCCATGTCTCTCGGCAGTGCCCCCTTCGGTCGACTCGAGTCGGTCTACTCGAGTCGGTCTACTGGGCCCTGAAGTTGGGCCTCTCCTGATGGGGGAGCAGCACGCTGCCGTTCGAGTCGTCCCGTTGGAATCGGTGTTGGCCCTCGCCCTTGGAGTGACCCGTGAACAACGATCCCTCATGGGTCTCGCGGAGCGCCATCGTGCGCAAGGTCAGGGGCAGCCCCGTTCCAACGTCGAACTTGGCGGCGGTCTCGATGCCAATGCGCGCGAGCTCTTCCGCGCTAACAGCGGTCTCCCAGGCGGCGTTCATGGCGCCCATCGCGAACTCAGCCCCTGAACCGAACGCGTAGAACTTGCTGTACTCCTGGACCGAGCGCTGGGGGTAGGCGCCAAACAGCCCTCCAGGGGAGGCAATGATCAGCTCCATCCGCATGGACTCGAAGTCGTCGCCCGAGTCCTCCTTGCCTTGCACAAAGTAGTCGTCGCGCAGGGCCCTTTGGAACGTGGTGAGGAACTCGAAGATGCTGTCGATGTCCTCGAGGACCGGGAGCGTCTCGTAGCCTGCCACGAAGTGCTTGAGGACGAGCTGCGCGGACGCGGGGCCGGTAGGGGCCACCCAGGCGTCTCCAATCTGGACGAGCTTGTCGCTGTTCGCGATGAGGTCGGCTGACTCGCGCATCTCGCCGTACGTGGCGAGGGTGTCGGCTGCGATGCAGACGAATCCGCTCTTCTTGGTTACGACGACAGTGGTCATGGATCAGGCTATGGAGGCGATGGGACAGAAGGGAAGATCGAGGGAGGCTCGGGCTCTGCGAGCACAGGTGAGCCGTCTTTGCATTTCGGGCAAGGGCGGAGCCTTCCCCTTGGACACTAGCCGGATTCTGGAGCCTTGGAAGTGGCGTCAGAGCGGTTCTGTTGAGAAGGATCAGGTCGAGGCTCCCCAGGCCGAAAAAAGACCTTCTGTGAACACGATCGTGACCTCCTTGAGACAGTCGGTTCGCGGTGACGCAGGCCAAGCAAGAGACCCAGAAAGAGACACCGTGCCCATCCTTCAAAGCTGGGTGGTGAGCCCCTTGGCTCTACCCCTAGCTGACGTGCGGTGCCCTGTGTGGTTACCCCTTTGGCGCTCGTTCTTCCGCTCGCTTCTCGCCGCTGCTGGTGCCGCAATCGCGCTTGGGTGCACGTCGAATCCGCCCCACGCTGAGGACTCCATGGAGCACACCGAAAGGGGGCTCTCGTCGCGCGCGCAGCCTCCGTTGAGTCCTTTGGAGGAAGCACTTAGCGCAGATGCACTTCCCAATGCGACCGATGAAGTCGAAGGG
>CAYQKK010000196.1:0-4400 GCA_964417955.1 uncultured Planctomycetaceae bacterium | reverse complement strand
TGGGCCTTGAGTGAAGCCGGCAAGACCCAGCCCAGCCCCGCTAAAGCGCGAACGTCACAGCGGCCGCATTAGATGTGTTCGACGTCGCCGCCGGGTTCGCATCACGGGTCCAGTACTGGAAGTTCCAGGTCGCGCCCGCCGCTGGGACCACCGTCGGCGGCAGGTCGGTGAGGTCCGTCGTCAGTGAAACCTGACCCGCTACGCCGGACTGGAGCACGATCGCGGACCAGCGCGCGATCGGCTGGCCGACGCAGAGCACCCCCTGCGAGCCGCCGAAGCCTGGGACGTCGGCGCGCGCTTGGCTCAGGATGAAGTAGCCGAGTGCGTTCGTGGGGAGCTGCCCGACGCTGAGGGTCAGGTTCGCGGCTGCGATCGACGCAGACCCGCTAGCCGTCAGCACGGCTGCCGACCCCGAAGAGTTCGGGACCGATTCACAGTAGGTTTCGAATCCGGGACGCGGCACCAGCTTGAAGATCTCTGCTCCATAGTGCGTCACGAAGTAGATCTCGCCGTCGGCATCGCGGGCAAACTCCACGACGAAGCGAATGGGCATCCCGCCGGCCTGAACGTCGGCTGAAACGTCGACGACGCTCGGGGCAGCGCCGCTCGGATCTTCGACTCGGTAGTAGCTGCCGCTGCAGAAGTCCGTGAAGACGTACTGACCCGCGAGGCTCGGGAGAGCCGACCCGCGGTAGATCACGCCGCCCGTGATGGAGCACGCGCTGTCGGGGGCCGCGTGGGTGAGTTCGGCGATGGGATCGACGAAGCTCGGGTCGTTGCAGTCGCAGAGTCCACCCGCGAAGCAGGCAGAGCCTTCCTTGCAGGGCCAGCCCGCGTTCGCGCCGCCGCCCGTGGCGCCATCCAGGCGAGTGATCTCTTCCAGCGCTCCTTCGCCCACATCTCCTACGTAGAGGTCGCCCGTGTCGGGGTCGATGTCGAACCGCCAGGGGTTGCGGAAGCCGTAGGCCCAGACGGTTGGGACGGCGCCGGCTGTACCTACGAAGGGGTTGTCCGCAGGAGCATGGGGGAAGGGCAGGTCGGGGTCGAAGCGGTGGATCTTTCCGCGCGGAGAGGTCAGGTCCTGGGCTTCAAGGGCTTGCACCCCATCGCCCAGGGAGAAATACAGCATCCCGTCGGGGCCGAACCCTAGGTCGCCGCCCTTGTGTCGGTCCGTCGACTGCACGAGGGGCCCGAACAGAACCTGAGCGGAGCCTGGGTCGCCGACCTCAAGGGAACCGCTCTGGATGGAGTACCGCGCAACGACCGAGTCCCCCGCGTTGTCGCCGACCGTGTAGGAAAGATAGAAGTAGCCGTTCGTTTGGAAGTCGGGATCGAAGGCCATGCCGAGCAGCCCCCCCTCGCCCGTATCGTTGACGAGCGGGCGCAGATCCATGAACGGCGTCTGCAGGTACGTCCCGTCGCGCATGACCCAGATGCGCCCCGTCTTCTCTGCCACGTAGTACTGGTCCGTGACGCCGGGCGCGAATGCGATCGACGTGGGACGCCCTGCGGCGGTCGCCACGAGGACGGGTTCAAGGCGCTGGGCGGAGGCGCCGCTGCTCAGACCGGCGCACGTGAGGGCAAGAAGGGCCGCGGATGCAAGTGGCTTGGGGATCATCGGGCGCACATAGATAGAGACTCGAACGACGGGGCAAGGCCTAAGAATAGATCGCTAGCCTGAGCGAGGGCTCATAAGCCGCGACCTTCCCGTGTCCGGTGTCGATCTGGGAGCGCAGAGTCCCCGCAGAGTCTCAGCTCTCGTCCTACGCGTAGTCCAGAAGCCGGTGCTCAGGGTTCTGCTGCATCGCGATTCGCTTGTCGAGCTGGCTCTTGAACAGAATGACGCGGCGGCCGCGCTTGTCCTTCGCCAGCATCGAGTTCACGGGGTGCTTGAAGGTCTCCTCGTTGTCTTCCAGCCAGGCGCTGCACTCGTAGGGCAGCTGGGTCAGCCTTGTCTCGACTCCGTACTCGTCCTCGAGGCGGAACTGCAGCGACTCAAACTGAAGCCTTCCGACCGCGCCGATCATGGGATCCCTCGGGCCCACGTCCGCCCACACCTGCTGGACGGCACCCTCCATGATGAGGTTGTCCATGCCCTTGTCGAAGCGCTTGCGATCCGACGTGTTGACGGGGGCGATGCGCGCAAAGAGCTCGGGCTGGAAGAGCGGCAGCGGTTCGTGCTCGATGCCCCCAGACAGCGAGAGCGTATCCCCAATGGCGTATAGGTTCTTGCCCACCAGGCCGACGACGTCCCCGGCGAAGGCCACGTCGATGGTGTGGCGCTCTTGGGCGACGATGCTCTGGGGTCGCGCGAGCCTGACCTTCTTGCCGAGGCGGTCGTGCATGACCTGCATGTCGGGGGTGTAGCTGCCCGAGCAGATGCGCATGAACGAGACGCAGTCGCGGTGCCTGCGGTCCATGTTCGCCTGGATCTTGAAAACGAAGGCGCTGAAGTCATCGGTCACAACCTGCTCGGTCTTGGTGCCGTCCTTCCTCGTGACCGTGCGGCCGGAGGGACAGGGCGCGAGCTCGACGAACGCATCGAAGAAGGGGCCGAGTCCGAAGTTGGTGAGCGCCGAACCGAAGAACGTCGGGGTGATCTCCCCCGCGAGGAAGCGCTCCATCGTGAATTCGTTGCCCGCGACCTCTAGGAGTTCCAGCTCGCCGCGCACCTGCTCCGCGAGCTCCGCGCCGAGTCGCGTCTCAAACTCATCGGAGTCCATGGGGATGCGGGTGATCTCCGAGCGCTTGGCGCCACCGGCCGCGGTCTTCTCGAACAGCTGCAGCTCTCGGCCGCGCCTGTCGACCACGCCTTGGAAACTGCGGCCCGAACCCACCGGCCAGTTCATGGCGCTCGACTGAATCCCGAGGGCTTCCTCAAGCTCCGTCATCAGGTCGAGGGGGTCCCGGCCGGGGAGATCGAGCTTGTTGATGAAGGTCAGGATCGGGATGCCGCGCAGCCGGCACACATCGAAGAGCTTGCGCGTCTGGGCCTCGACGCCTTTACCGGCGTCCAGCACCATGATCGCCGAGTCGGCGGCGATCAGCGTCCGGAACGTGTCCTCACTGAAGTCCTCGTGCCCCGGCGTATCGAGCACATTGATGATGCAGTCGCGGTAGGCGAACTGCATGGCGGAGGAGGTGATGGAGATGCCGCGGGCCTGCTCCATGCCCATCCAGTCGGAGGTCGCGAGCTTGCCCTTGCGGTTCTTGACGAGGCCGGCGCTCTGTAGGACGCCGGAATACAGGAGAAGTTTCTCCGTGAGCGTCGTCTTGCCCGCGTCGGGGTGAGAGATGATCGCGAAGGTGCGTCTGCGAGCGATCTCGCTCTTGAGTCGGGGGCCGTCCATGGGCGGCAGGTTACCGCATTGACTAGGGCGCGACTTCCGGTGCTTGCGAAGAGATTCGGGGCGCTGGGTCCATAGATCGGCCCCCGGGGCTTACTCTTCCTTTGACGCGCACCGGGCCCTTTGCCTGAGCTGCTCCCCAAGACCCTAGACCCCCGCCCCTCTCCCGAGTCTTATCCCATGCTGACTGGAATCACCCTCGCCGCCGCACTTCTCGTTTCCCCAGCTGCGCCTGCATCGGAGCCTGCTCCTGCTCCCGCCCTGGGCGCAGCGGCTGCGGTCCATTGCCAGGTGCCCTGCGGGATCTATGGGGACCACCTTCGCGTCGAGCTCCTCATGGAACATGCTGCCACCATCGAGAAGGCCATGAACCAGATCACGGAGCTCAGCGCGGCGGAGACGCCGAACTGGAATCAGCTCGTGCGCTGGGTCACCACCAAGGACGACCACGCCCAAGAGGTCCAGGACCAAGTGTCGGCCTATTGGCTCGCCCAGCGCATCAAGGCCCCCAAGGCAGCTCCCGGCGACGCGGAATACGAAGCCCAGAACGGGACCTACATGACCCAGCTGGTCATGGCCCATCGCTTGACGACCTTCGCCATGAAGTGCAAGCAGACGACGGACGTGGCCAACGTGGAGGGCCTGAGGGCCAGCCTTGAGGGTCTGAAGGCGGCCTACTTCTCTCCCGAGGACCTCAAGCACATCCACGGCCACGACCACAAGGAAGAGGGCCACAAGTAGCCGCCACCCGCTATCCTCTCCGGCTCACACACAAGTCGGCGCTAGGCAGTCTTTACTGCTGAACGTCAGGTAGTCGGGCGACACGCAATCGCGTTCCCCGGTCGATGCGGCTGCTCCGTTGTTCTCCAACGGGCGGCCCTGGCAAAAGAAGAGGACAATAGGAATGGGAAAGGCAACCCTGACTGGAAAGGGGCGGCGTTGGCTGCTCAAAGGACACCCGTGGGTTTACCGCGACGACTTCGCAGAGGTCGAGGGCACCATGGGGGAGTTGATCAACGTCAACGACCCGAGCGGCGGCTCGATGGGCTGGGG
>CAYQKK010000195.1:0-4508 GCA_964417955.1 uncultured Planctomycetaceae bacterium | reverse complement strand
CCTGCGCTCAAGGCGACGCGGCGCATAGATCAACGCAATGCTCGAACGTTGGAAGCGGCGGTACTGATCCGTAACTGAAGCCGCTACCTTTCCAGCCTGATCGCTCCGAACCCCACGATCACTCGGGTTGCTAGTGGATCGGCACGGACCTCTCAATCAACGGCGCCGTTGCCCAGGCGTTCAACGACGTTCTTTTCAAGGGCCCGCTCTTCAGAAGCTCCACAGCACCGCTCTGGGGAGGGCGTCGGGCCAATTGGCCAGGCCGGCTCCGTGTCCGTTGCGTGAAAGGTGGCGGCTTCAGTTGCGGATCAGTACCGCCCAGATCAGTACCGCCCATCGACCCGCATTCCGATGCCACCGCGCCAAGGGCGGCTGGACTTCGGCGGTTAGGGGATGAGGTAGGGGTGAGGGTCAGAGCGGCCAGTACCTCGGCCTTATTTGGCGAGACGGCGGCAGCCAGCACCTCGAGGGAGGGGTGCTGGCTACTGGTCGTTGGTGCTGCAGCCGCGGGTCGGGCTGGCGAGCGGTCCCAGCGGGCTCCACGGAGGCTGCGGGGGTCTAGATTGGGCGTCTGCGAGGCGTGGGAGAGAGTGTTGCGGCAGGCCGACGTGCCAGGCGCCCCTCATGCTCTGGTCGACTGCCAGCTTGGAAAGACCTATCCGTTCCTAGGCCTATCCGCCGAGGATCATCGAGAGCTCGGCGATTGCGCCCGAGCCGCCGAAGGAGACGTCGATCCGGACCACGCTCGCCTGATCGAAACCTGGGTCCTCGGAAGCGACGGCGTTCGCGGTGACGCCGGGTTGCACGCGCAGGCTTGTGAGGTCCAGTCGGCCCACGCCATGGACCGGGTCCAACGAGCCGTCGGCTGTAAAGCCGGCGGCGACGAAGTGCGTGCGACGCCGCCCCTTGTCATCGACCTGCTGTACGAGGACTGACTGCAGGCCAGGGCAGATGTCGACGAGGTCCATGTACAAGGGTTCGGCCTCGCCCACTAGGTCGAAGCGCATCCTTCCACCGAACTGGGAGTCGTCCGGCGAGCGGTACGTACCGTTCAGGCCTGGAGTCCCTGATTCCTGGAGGATCAGCGCGTTACCGCGACCGACGAGCAGGTCTTGGTCCTCTGCCAGGGCGTTGGGGCCTTGGGGGTCCGTAGCGAAGACGGCCGCTCCCACCGTTCCTGGACCGGTGCCAGTGATGATCATGCGCTTGCCGAAGCGCGCACCGGAGTCAACATCTTCACCGTTCCGAAGCGGCCTGTCGAATGAGTCATCCGTGGCGAAGTCGAAGACCGTGGGCGAACGATCGAAGCGGTAGCCGCGGATGCGCTCGTTGGAATAGAACGCATTGGATCCAGCCAGGCCGATCACGTCACCGTTGCCGTCGCCCGTCAGATCGATGCCCAAGACTTGGCGCCCCTGAAAGCGTCTCACTTGTGGATCGATGATGGAATACAGGAGCGATCCGCTCGCGCCGGAATGAACGTGGACGGCTCCGCCCCTGTCGACGACTCCATTGTCGCCTACCGCCCCGATGGCGAAGTCCTCCACACCGTCGCCGTTAGTGTCCGGGAGAGCGCTGACGGCGTATCCGATAGTCAAACCCGCGGCGAAGGCGCTGTCGATGCGGTGGATTTCCTGCCAGGTGCCGGTCGACCAGACCTGGACGGTTTGTGGACTCCTGCCGTGGCGGCCCGACGTCAGGACGTCGTCTCGACCGTCGCCGTCGACGTCGCCTATGCGCGCCACCCTTGAAGGCCAAACTGAAGAGTCGGGTTGTCCGTTGATGCGCTCGATCAGGGCACCAGAGGCACCCGAGTAAACCATGGCCCGCCCCTGGAAGAGCCCGGCGATCGCGGGGTCTGACGCGATGAGGTCACCGACGCCGTCGCCATCGATGTCCCCGAGGCCTGCGATCGAGCGGGCGAAGTTGCGAGCGTTGGAGTCCAAAGGCGGTGGAACGCGGTAGAGCTCGGCGCCGGTCCTGGACGAAAGAGCGATGAGTTCGTATTCGACGACTGGAAGTCCAAAGGAGATTCCGGCTCTAACTACGAGGTCTCGTGCTCCGTCCCCATCCGCGTCGCCGATCGCTGCCAAGCATGAGCCAAAGGAGTCGACCCCGACCGCGCTGTGATCGACCGTCAAGAGGACCACTCCGGTGGCTCCTGAACGGACGACGAGGTTCCCGTTCAGTGCATAGACGGCACTCGCATCGGTGTAGGCGTAGTCATCGTGACCATCGCCATCGACATCACCCAGCCCAGCCGCATCGAAGGCGGCGAAGGTGAGCGAATGCCGCCGGATCTCCTGCTGGCTAACTCCTGAGTAAATGCGCAGCTCAGGATTTTTGCTCCCCGTCGACGTCGCGAAGTCAGAGTGGCCGTCCCCGTTCATGTCGCCAACGTCCACCAGAAGCCGTGGGGCCGTGGCGACAGAGTCGAGTTCGAAGTCAAAGACAAGCGTCTGTGCGGCGGCAGGAACGGCGGCGCAGAGGAGGAGCGAGGAGAGGCGAGTAAGAGCAAGCATTGGAGGGCTCCGGATGGGGAAGGCTGAGGAACGAAAATGAGCCTAGCAAATTCCACGAGAAGCGTTCAGTGAGGGGCGAGGCGTGCCGGATAGGTCGCTGTCTTGCGACGAGAGCTCTAGAGAACCCACCCCAACGCGGCTATCCGGCGGGCGTTGTTGCATGAAGGCCCGATTCGGGCGTTGTCACGAGCGCCGTGGGCAGCCGCCGCTTCTGCCGCGCGCGCTCGGTGCTGGTGGAGTCCCCGGTGCGCACTTCCACGAGCCAGCCCGGCACGAGCTCCGCGGCGACCTTGGCCAAGTGAGCCGTCAGATCCTGGGCGAGTGCGCGCATGGGTGTGATCCAAAGCACCTGGAGCGGCGGCGCATCCGCGCGCTTCTTTGGCTTGCACAGCGCGCGCGGATCTTCCATGCCCGCGGCCACCGAACCCATCCAAGCCGACAGCGTTTTGCCGAATCCGGTGGGCGCATGAATGAGCCCGCTCTCGCCGCGCTCAAACGCGCGCCACGCGTTCTCTTGGAACGGAAAGGGTGCCCAGCCCTTCTCCTCGAACCACGCGTACACGCCAGCGAGCTTGTCCACTGATTCCGTACTCAACCCGTCGCCGCGATTCATCCCTTTGACTGCCACACCAAGACAGACAGGCCACGCTACTCGATCGCAGGTAGCGATGGGCGCCTAGGAATAGTCTGTCGCAGCCTGCGCAACCGCGCTGACGGCCCCGCTTGAGAACCTCCCCGTAACCCAGTCGAGGACGAGCACGGCTGCCGCACTCTTCCGCAGTACGTCCTTTCCGAGTTCCAGGCACTGGGCCAGTGCGGCGACCCCGCCTTCGGCTTCACTCGCATTCGCTGCCCATCCTGCGCGTCGGACATGTTGCTGCCGTTGCTCATGCAAGGGCCGAACTTTCTGTCTTTCCTGCGGCGGCCGCCAGATGGCGCAAACCGCCGCCCACCTAGCCGACCGAGTGCTCCCCGACGTTCCAGTTCGCCAGTGGGTTCTCTCCGTTTCAAAGCGCGCTGCGCTTAGCCATCGCCATGAGCGCGGATCTCTGCCGCGACATCGGTCGCGTCCACATCCGCGCGGTGTCTGCATCCGCCGCGTCCTAGAGCGCCACGATCTGAACCCGATAGCACTTGGCCTCCCGCCGCGCCCAGGGGATGGAGCATCCCCAGAGCAGCACGACTCCCCCGAGTACAGCCAGCCTCTCTTGGACTTCGGCGAAGCCCAAGAGGGCTCGTTCCTGCCCGGCCTCAAGGCTGCCTCCGTTCAATCAGCCGTCCCCTTCGGCCCGCGCGCGGGCCAGCCGTTGCGGCGTCTCCTCGACCCCGATCTCGCCCGAGCGTACGCCGCGGCCGGGTGGTCAGGTGGGTCCCAGCGCTCGGCTCCTTCGCTGGTTACGAATGCACAGGGCTTCTCTCTGCACGCGGCAACGCGGGTCGCCGAGGGCAATCGCTCCCAGCTAGAGAAGCTCTGCCGCTACGTGACGCGGCCGGCCATCTGCCTGAAGCGGCTAGAGGTCCGCGCAGACGGAATGATCTCATGGAAGCTGCGCCGTCCATGGCGCGATGGAACGCGAGCGTTCTTGATGACGCCGTATGAGTTCATCGCACGCCTAGCGTCCCTCGTGCCGCATCCCCGGGAGCATCAGCTGACGTACCAGGGAGTGCTGGCGCCGGCCTCGCCGCGTGCCAAGACTACGTGATACCGCGGCCGCCGCCTCGGCCTCGTTTGACTAGACGACAGCAGCCAGTACCCCGAGGAAGGGGTGCTGGCTACTGGTCGTTGCTACAGTGGCCGCGGGTCGGAGCCTGCGATGGGTGCCCGCGGCTTCCAGGGACTCCGCGGGTGGTCTAGATGGCGGTCCGCGCGGTGTGGGGGAGGGTGTTGCGGTACACTGAGGCGCCGGGCCGCCTTCATGCTCTGATCAACTGCCAGCTTGGAAGTCCTTCTATGAGAAGGCCCCCCAGCGTCAAGCAGTCAATCAG
>CAYQKK010000194.1:0-4542 GCA_964417955.1 uncultured Planctomycetaceae bacterium | reverse complement strand
GCGCTGCGCGAAACGCAGTGGTCTGTCGATTCTTAGCGCTTATTTCAGGCCTAGGGTTCAGCCTGCCGCTAACCATTGACCTGTCCCGAAAAAGGCACTCTCAACGGCACATTTTCGGTGCGACGCTCCTATTCGAGCAGCCGTCCCAGCGTGGGCTCCATCGCTTTCGCCCAGCGGCTGTATCCCTCCAGCCCGGGATGCAACAGGTCGGACATGATCGCCATCGGGAGCTGACCGTCGGTGGTCAAGAACTCAGGGGCGAGGTCCAGGTACCAGACCGCCTCATCGTCAGCGTAGCTGCTGATCATCTCGTTCACGTCATCGTTGATCTTGCGCAGCGGATCCTCTGGAGTGGCTCCGCGCGGGAAGATGCCGAGGAGAAGGACCTTGGTGCCCGGCAGGCGCAGGCGAAGCTCCGCGATGATCCGCTGGATGCCGGCTGCCGTGTGCGCCGCGTCCTCTTCACGGTGCCCCGCGTTGTTGGTACCGATCATGAGGACAGCGAGCTTGGGCTGGATGTCATCAACGGCGCCGTTCTGCAGTCGCCAAATCACGTGCTCCGTGCGGTCGCCGCCAAAGCCGAGATTCAAAGCGTTCCGTTCCGCGTAGTACTCGTCCCAAACGGGTTTGCCCGCGTCTTCCCAGCCGTGCGTGATCGAGTCACCGATCATCAAGAGGTCCACTCGCTCCATGGCCTTGCGCTGGGCGATCTTCGCCTCGTGCCGAGGGATCCACCAGTCGAGGGCCCAGCTGGCATCCTGGATCTCGGGCATGATGGCGAGCTTCGGCGTCACCCCGGGTACGTCACGCCAGAGCCAGCGCAACGCGTCCGCGAGAAGGGCGCCACCGTGTTCGCCGCCGTGACCGCCAAGGCTTCGATCGAAGCGCACGTCGTACTCCTTGAAGCGCAGCGCCGAGTCCATCTGGAGGTTCGCAAGCCACCAGTTCCCGTGCTTGTTGTTCAGGTCATTCGAGCCGTCCTGCAGATACACGCGGATCGGCTTCTTGTCGGCCTTCCGAATGATCCCGGGATAGGTGTCCCCGTGCCGAATGTTGGTGAAGCTACCCACGTGACTCAGGATCTTGCCGAACTTGTCTGGCCGCTCCCACGCCGCGGTGAACGCGCAGATACCTCCGCTGCTAACCCCTCCGATCGCACGCAGCGCCGGGTCCTGGCTGATGCTGTGCGTCGCTTCGACCTTTGGCAAGAGATCCTGCAACAAGAACTCGGAGTAGGCGGGGCCGAGGGAGTCGTACTCAAAACTCCGGTTCTCTGGCGCTGGCTGCCAGCCGCGTGTCTCTGGAAGCGCATCCTTGAGATGCCCCGGATCCACGAACACACCGATCGTCACGGGCATCTCGCCGCGATGGATCAGGTTGTCGAAGACGAAGGGCACTCGCATCGGACCCGCCTCGGCCAAGTAGGCATGCCCGTCCTGGAAGATCATCAATGCGGCGGGAACGCCCGGCCTGTACTGCGCGGGCACGTAGACCGAGTAGCGACGGACCGTCCCAGGGAAGACCACGCTCTCTAGGAGCTCGTGATGGGTGATGGTGCCCGCTGGAACTCCTGGCTGCGGAAGAGCGTCTGGCCCAAGCGGGAAGACCCCCGACTGCGGCGTCGCGGATGTCCAAGAAGTGAGTGTGAGCAGAAGGCCCAAGGCCAAGGTCGCGGAACGCAGAGTCATCAGCATCATGGAAGGGTATCGGCACGGACGCCGCCTCCTAGTGCCCTGGATCAGAAGTTCGTCGAATTGGTTTCGCGCCTTTCGCTCCGTAGCTGCGTTGCCGAACCTTGGACGGAACTACTGCTACGCACTGCGGTTCGGACGCCTTGCTACGAAACGAAAGTCACTGAAACCAATGCGACGAACTTCTGATCCAGGGCACTAGCTAATCAGTAGCAAACGCGGCGCGATGTCGTTCCTGTCGGCGGGCGCGCGGTGGATGAACGCGGGCACTGGGCAGCCCGGGTACTGAACCCCAACGCGCCAGAGATTCTGGGTGCCAAAGGAAAACGGCGCGGCCCCCTCAAGCGCCGCGTAGTGCAGGTCGAGGTGACTCTCGCGCAGGTATTCATCGAAGCGCTCATCGTCCTGGCCGCCGAAGCGCTCCAGAAGCCGCGCGCGGGTCCCGGGATTCTCAACGATGCGCTGCGCTTGGTCCAGACGTAGGCCTTCACTAGGGCGCCCGGCGTAGGTGCAGAGGATCGTCTCGGTGGGCACCGTCGAGCTATCGACGTGAAATGAGTACACGTCCGTGCTGGCGATCTCGTCGTCGTCCTTCGGGTAGCCCTGGACCCATTCGATGCTGGGATCGTGGCCAAGCCCACGCAAACGCTCCAAGTCGAGGCACATGGCATTCGCGGCCTTGCGCCCCTCCGGTGATAGCTCTGCCTCCTGAAGTCGCCGATCATCGAGCCCCTGAATTCCGTCGCCTGTTCCGTCCGCTGTGGCGCTACCGCGCTGGTCCAGTACGCGGCGGATCTCCCGAAAGTCCCCTTCCAGGTCGCGCACCCAGACGACGCCGTTGCAGCCGTCATCCATCGGCGTCCCTATGAAGGCATCCCATGACCGCACGGCCAAGATCCGCGGGTAGCCGGGGAGCCACTCGGCTCCCTTCAAAGCCCCACCGTTCCGATAGCGCGAGGCGAAGACCTTCGAGAACGCCGAGCTGCTAGCACGGGACCAGGATAGCGGAAGAGTCTGGGTCTACTCCGCGGACATGGCGGAACTCAATGTACCCACCAGCTCGAAGTTCGAGGAGAGCACCGCCTCGTCCTGACCGGGGATCTCAATGGTGGCCTCTCGGTTCAGCTGATAGGCAAGTTCGAGATCGAGCTCGAGCTTGACCGGCAGGTTCGTCTGAAGGTCCCAGGTCACGGTGCCCTTGCCTTCCGCCTCGAGTATCGCCTCGCCCGACGTCACCTCGACGGGGAAGGGCAGCTCGACGCTCTCAATCCAGCCCGTCAGCTTCTCCGACACGTCGCAGGTACTCGTGACCTCCACGTTGAACTCGACCATGAGAGCTTCCGTCGTCGAAGAAACCACCTTGCAGCCGATCTCGCCATCTAAGTCAGCGGCGGGGCCGCCGAGAAGCTCCCATAGGTCCATGCCGAGAAGCGGGTCGAGCCCCGCCAGCGCGGGCTCCATTCCCCGTTCGCCAGCGGACGAAGCCGTCACGCCCGTGTGAGTTTTCCCCCCTGGGGCGACGAGAGCTGCGAGCACCTCTGGATCGGCCGTCCAGCTGGCACCTTCGCTTGCTTCCTCGGGGCCCAGCATGAGTCCCCCGAGGTGCGAGTCCGCCACCAGGTGCTTCAGCGCCTCCGCGGGCCCCTCTGTTTCTTCGCCTTCTTCGTCCACGAAGGCACGGGACCACTCGCCATCGTCATCCGACTTCGCCAAGCGAACAGAACGATCCGCCAGATCGCCCTCGACCTCTGCGTCGAGCACCTCAGAGACATCATCGCCCTCGATCACGATGCTCCCTTCGATCGCATCGTCGAGATCGACAAAGCTGCGGCGCAGGGAGGTGGGCGCCCCTTCCCCTGAAGCCTCGTGAATCTGCTCCATGGTCACCGTGCGCGTGCGCGTGGCGTCCATCTCGATCTCTGGCACCTCGACGTCGTCGCCGTTGGAGAGCTCAACGCTCAAGCCGTCCAGCGAGAACGTGTGGGTGACTTCCCAGTACTGGGTGTCCGACGCCCCAGCCTCAGGCTGATAGCCAGGGCCCGCAGAAACGGCCAGCGCGCCGAGCGGCACGGCCAATAGAGCGGGAGCGAACGAGCGAATGGAGGGCAGGCTTGGGGCGGAGTTCATGGGTCATCCTTGTCAGTGTGGAGGGTTGGATACACCCTATCGCAGCGACCCCAGGACTATTTTCGAAAGCCCTAAGGACGAGTGCCCCAGGCACCCGCGTAGCGCTCTTCGATCACGTCTGCGTGGTGCGCGGCGTGTCCGTGGAGAATGCAGGCAAGGGTCAGCACGGAGAACTCACCGCCTGAGGCGCGACCGAGGGTTCGGCACTGGGCGTCCGTCAGGTGCCGGAAGAGCTCGACGTTGCTTTTGCGCAGGTGGAGGAACTCGGAGCTCAACGAGGCGAAGCCGCGCGCGTTCGACGCTGAGTTAGGAACCATGATGTCCTGGTCGACGCCGGGCTGCTCGTCAGGGAGGCCCCGGAGAAAGCACATCGCGCGATACGAGAACACGCGCTCGATGTCGACCACATGGCCGATCACCTCCTCGACGCTCCACTTGTCGGGACCGTAGCGAAAGCCGTTCGCCGCCTCCGGTAGCGCTTCCCAAGCCCGAGCCAAGGCCTCGCCTTGCTCTTCAAGGTGGGCCAACAGGTCGCCGTCCGGCGCCCGGTCCACGTAGCTCTGGTAGTAGGGCGGGTATTCGTCCGCTGTGGGACGGGATGTGAAGGGGTGTGACATGGTGGAGAGGCTAGCCCTGAAAGAAGCGCTAAGGATCGTCAGATCGTGCAGAAGTGCCGTGGCCGCGGCTCTTTCGAGGATGATGCCTGGCTAGTCAGGTGAATTCT
>CAYQKK010000193.1:0-4566 GCA_964417955.1 uncultured Planctomycetaceae bacterium | reverse complement strand
CTTGAGCCTGGTGGCCCCTTGCAGCGAGCCGGATCAACTCCAGCGACTCGCTACGCTAGACCTATGGGAATCCAAGCACTCCTCGTCGCGGCGCTTGGCGCTCTCGCGGCTTGCCAGGTGACACCTGAATTGGCCGACGTCGGGGTTCGGCCTGTGCTTGAGCTTTGGCCGGGTCCGGTGCCTGGCGAATCCGGGTTGCTGGTGCGCCCCGAGGTGGTGGCGGATACGGGGGGCGATGGCGTGCATCGGATCCGCTTTGTCGATCGGCCTACGCTGACGTTCTATGGCGCGGATGAGCCGGCGGCGAACGGGTGCTGCGTCGTCGTGTTGCCGGGTGGGGGCTACAACCTGCTGGCTTGGAACAAGGAGGGGACGGAGGTCGCTGAGTGGCTGAACACCCTTGGCGTTTCGGCGGTCGTCGTTAAGTACCGGGTGCCGCGGCGTGACAAGGGGAGGCCGCACGTTTGGCCCTTGCAGGACGCGCAGCGGGCGCTTCGGATCACGCGCAGCCGAGCGGCTGAGTGGAGCATTGATCCGGATCGCATCGGGCTGCTGGGGTTCTCGGCCGGTGGGCACCTCGCGCTGGCTGCGGGTACGGCGGATCCGGGGGAGCTTGTGTATCCGCGGGTCGACGCTGCCGATGACGTGAGCGGTCGGGCCGATTTCTTGATTCCGATCTACGCGGCCTACTTGGGCAAGCCGGGGGGAGGCCTGGAGTTTCCCGAGGAGATTCGGCTCTCCAGGGAAACGCCTCCGACTTTCATGGCGGTGACGTTCGACGATCTGGATCGGGGCGCGGACGCGGCGCGGCTTTTTGTGGCGCTCAAAGGGCTTGGTGTTTCGAGCGAGCTGCACGTCTTTTCAGAGGGCGGTCACGGATACGGGCTTCGCGACACCGGGCATGCTGTGAACGGCTGGCCGCGCCTGTGCGGGGATTGGATGAAGGCGTCTGGGTTTCTGGAGCCACGGAGCGCGACGAGTCCGCGCTGAGAAGTGCGTAAGGGCTCTGTAGTGGCCGGGACGGAAATTCGTCCCGGATTCGTCACTCAGAATGTGACCGCGCTGATCGAGCGTATAACTGTGAGTGCCCCGACAAACCGGCTGCGCAGCAGTCTGGTCTGAGATGACTCGCCGGGATCCTTCGTCGAGATTCTTCCCCCGTAACAACCAGCCAAGTTGATTCGCCCATGACCGTGATCGAACGACCCCTCGCCCCGCAGTTCGACAAGACCACCGCTTTCCTTTCCGCTATTCGCGACCGCGTTGGAGAAGTGGTGGTCGGACAAGAGGTCGTGGTGGAGCGCATCCTCATTGCGCTGCTCACCGGCGGGCACTTGCTCTTGGAGGGCGTGCCTGGGCTCGCGAAGACGCTGCTCGTCGCGGCTGTGTCGAAGACGGTTGCGCTGGACTTTGCCCGCGTGCAGTTCACCATCGACCTTCTGCCTTCGGACATCTTGGGGTCGGAGATTCTCGACCAGCGGGATCAGACGTTCCGCACGCACAAGGGGCCGATCTTCACGAACTTGCTCCTCGCGGACGAGATCAACCGCGCTGCGCCCAAGGTGCAGAGCGCGCTCCTTGAAGCGATGCAGGAGAAGCGGATCACGATCGGCAACGAGAACTATGGGCTGCCCGTTCCCTTCCTCGTGATCGCGACGCAGAACCCCGTTGAGCAGGCGGGCACGTTCGAGCTGCCGGAAGCCCAGCTCGACCGATTCATGCTTCTGCACCGCCTGCAGTACTTGGACCCCGAGGACGAGAAGGAGGTGCTGCGGCGCAACGCGAAGCTTGGCATCAAGCGCGACGAGGGCGGCGGCGCCATGGTCAAGACCGAGTTCGACATGGTCGACCGAGGATCCGTGGGCGGGCGCGAGGAGCTGGCCCACGCCATGGAGGACGTGTCCAAGGTCTTCGTGTCCGAGCCTTTCATCGAGCACGTGATGGAAATCGTGGAGCGGACCCGCCGGCACCCCGACCTCGATCTCGGCGCGTCGCCCAGGGCGGGCATTGCGCTGGTGAAGGCATCCCGCGCCCGCGCGCTCATCCACGGCCGCGACTACGTCATCCCCGAAGACATGTACGCGCTCGCCGAAGACGTCATCTTGCACCGCATCCGAGCGAGCTACGAAGCGCTCGCCGAGGGGCGCGATACGCGCGTGATCCTCGAAGAGATGCTGGGCGAGATGGGGCAGGCCTAGGTTCGATGGCATCTCGAGCTGAAGCGCACGTTCGGCGGCCCCGTCTTCCTGACGGGGAGATCCCGCAGATCGAGCCGCTGGATACGCGGCGGTACTTCATCGCTATTCGCCGCCTCGCGGACACCCTGAGCCACGGCACGGATCGATCGCGCTTTCTTGGCGCGGGTCTCGAGTACGTGCAGTCGCGGCCCTACGCCCCGGGAGATCCGGTGCGCGCGATCGACTGGCGCGTGACGGCGCGCGCGGGGCAGGTCTACATCAAGCAGTACGAGGCGCCCAAGCGCATGCCCGCCTGGCTGCTCTTTGACACGTCCGCGTCCATGACGTTTTCGTCGACGGCCCGATCCAAGTACGAGGTGGCGGCGCAGGCCGCGGGCGGCCTTGCGTTCGCGCTGCTCGACCGGGTGAGCCCGGTGGGCCTGCTCGGCACCGGCGAGACCGAGGTTCGCGTTCAGCCGAGCCTCTCGAAGGACGACGTGATGCAGTGGCTCGTCAAGCTGCGCAAGTTCCGATTCGGCGAACAGACGCGGCTGGCCCAGCGCGTCACCGAGCTGAACGCTCGACTCTCCAACAAGGCCCTGGTGATCGTGTTCTCGGATCTCCACGAGGAGGGCGCCGTCGATGCGCTCAAGCTCATGGCCCAGGTCCACGACGTCATCTGCCTGCAGTTCATCGATCCCGCCGAGCTAGGCCTGCGCGGCGCGGGCATCCTGCGGGCCGAAGAGTCGGAGTCCGGAGAGACCTTTGTGACCCACGGGCGGCGCGCGTTCAGCGACCCGGAGGAGATCAAAGCCGAGCTTCGGCGGGGCGGTATCGACCACCTCGCGATTCGCACCGACGAGCCCTTTGCGCAGCAGCTGCGGATGTTCATGGCAACGCGCGGCGCCATGTCGGGGGGCAAGCGATGAGAGTTCTGATTCTGGCCTGTCTGATCGGCGGCGGTTTCTGTGCGCCGGCTGCCGCCCAAGAAGACGGCGGCAAGATCGAGTTCTTCAAGCCGTCGGATGCAGACGCTGAGTCGATCGCCGAAACCTCCGTCGGCATGCGCGTCACCCTCACGGACTTCGTGATCCCCGGCAGCGCGGTGAGGGCGAAGCCAGTCGAGGATCCCGGCCGCGCGGATGCCATCGTGCGCATCAAGCACGAGTACACCCACGGCTCCGGCTTTCGCTACGACATCGAGGTCATGCCCTTCATCGAGGGCGACATCGATCTGGCGGACTATCTCGAGCGCAAGGACGGTACGTCCATGGAGGACGTGCCGGAGCTGTCGATCTTCGTGGAGGCGATGCTGCCCGAAGGGACGCTGCTGCCTAAGGACGTCGATGTGCCGCAGCCGGGCAAGGTGGGGGGCTACAAGAAGCTGCTCATCGCGGCGGGCGTCGCATGGGGCCTTGGGCTCTTGGCCCTGATGTTTGGATTCAGGCGGAAGGCGGAAGAGGCGGGCGCTGACGGCGGACCGAAGCGCATCAGCCTCGCGGACCGCTTGCGGCCCCTCGTGGAAGAGGCCCGGACCTCTGAGATCTCGAACGAGCGCCGCGCGGAGCTGGAGCGGCTCCTCCTCGCCCACTGGCGGAAGCGTCGCGGGCTGGAGGACGCGCCCGCCGCCAAGGCCATTGCGCAGCTGCGCTCGGACGACGAAGCCGGGCCCCTCCTGCGTCAGCTTGAGGAGTGGTTGCACAGACCGGCTGGCGCTGCGGGCTCCCAAGTGGACGTGGCCGCCCTTTTGGCCCCGTACCAGAACGTCGCGGCGGACGTGGAGGCAGGTGAGGCTGCGGCCCTTTCGTCATGATCTTCGCCATCGCCTTCTCGTTCAGCTTCGCCCATCCCTGGGTGCTCGCGTTCTTGGTCGTGCCAGCGCTCCTGCTCGGCTGGGTTTGGACGCGGCGCGGGGGGCGAGTGGCGCTGCCCTTCGACGGCGTTGTTGGCAACCCCAAGCAGACGCCGGGCCGGAGGCCGCGGGGCGGCATTCTGCGCTTCGTGCTGCAGGTGGCCGAGTCCGTTCCGGCCCTCGTCGGGATCATCGCGGTCATTCTTCTCGCCGGGCCCCAGCGCATCGGCGCTCCGAAGACGAAGCGCAAGCTGACGAACATTCAGTTTTGCGTAGATGTCTCCGGATCGATGGTCTCGAGCTTCGGCGAGGGCACGCGCTACGACGCGGCCATGGAGGCCATCAACGGCTTCCTCGACTACCGCGAAGGCGACGCGTTCGGGCTCTCGTTCTTCGGCAACTCGGTGCTGCACTGGGTGCCCCTGACGAGCGACACCTCGGCCTTTCGCTGCGCCCCGCCCTTCATGGATCCCAAGCGGCGAACGCTTCCCCCTTGGTTCGGCGGCACGTCCATCGGCAAGGCGCTCAAGGCCTGCA
>CAYQKK010000192.1:0-4575 GCA_964417955.1 uncultured Planctomycetaceae bacterium | reverse complement strand
TGCGCGGCGACGTGACGCGCTTCGTGGGCTTCGGCGGCGTGGACGACTGCCGCTTTCGCGGGATCGTGGCGCCCCCGTGCAACCTGATCATCACGGTCAAGCTCGTGCGCGCGGGCAGCCGGATGTTCCGCTACGAAACCCAGGGCTTCGTGCAGAAGGACGGCGTGCTGTCTGAGAAGCGCGCGTTCGAAGCGACGGTGCTCGGCGTGCTGATCGGCTAAAGGCCAGCGCCGAACGCGGACGGGGGCTCGACGATGAGCTGCGGCTGCTCGGCGCTTGAGACGGGGTCGTCCCCCTCGGCTTGGTCAGGACGCTCCTCATCGAGGATCCCCATGACGTCGAGCTCGACGCAGTGGGCGTCAGGGATTCCCAAGCGCATCGCCACCGACGGTTCCGTCATACCGTCCTCGCCGCTGATCGCTTCCTTAACGTAGGTGCCCGCCTGGGTGCGCATCGTGACGAAGATGTGGGGCGTGTCGTCGCCCTCCACTTCGTCGGCCGGCTCGATCGCGAGCAGCTCGATCCAGCGCTCGCGCACGAGGTCTGCCCGACGGTGCGCGACGCGGCTGGGGGTTTTCTGGGCGACGACGTAGCGCTCCCCCATCAAGGCCTTGGCCGCATCGAAGTCCGGCCGTACCGAGACGGCGACTTTCGCGCGGTAGTCTTTCACGAACTTGCCTTCCTTGAGGAACGCGATGCGCGACTTCTGGGTCCAGTGGAGCCCGCGGACCTCCATGCGCCCTTCGTTGCGGCTGTTGATCGTGGCCTCGAGCTCCGCTAGATCGAGGTTCGTAACCTTCGGCCCGTTCAGCTCGAATACGAAGGGCCGTCCCTCTCCGAGCATGCGCACGTCCACGTCCTCGCGGCCCGCGCCGTGGAACTTGTGCTTGCGGGTCCCGGCGGCCTTGGCGATCACCCAGCCCACGAGTTCCTGCACGGAGTCCTTGGTGAGCTTGCCGAAGCCGTCGCAGCGCTTGCAGCCGTTGCGCCGCTTATGATGGCCCTTGCACACGGGGCAAAAGAAGACCGTCTGGGGCAGGTCGCGGGTGTGCTTGAGGTAGCGGCCCTCGATGTAGAGCTTGGCCTTCGGAGGCTGGTTCATGGCGCCGTGCGGAGAGAGAGGGGCCGAGCCGGGGGTCCAGAGCCGCGGCGATCGGAGCCAAAGAGCATAGCGATGAGACGGCGCAGGGGCGTACACTCGTGCGCCTATGCATCCGATCCTCTTTGAGATTCCGGGCCTGGGCTTCCCCGTGCGTGCTTTCGGCCTAATGGTCGTCCTTGGGTTCCTGTTCGGGAGCTACCTCTTCGGACGCCTCGGGGAGCGCTATTCCGACCACAAGACCGGGACGGGCCCCGAGGCCGATCGCCTGCGCCATGCGGAAGCCGCGGGCTACGCTTCGGTCCCCATGTGGATCCTCGTGGGGATCCTGATCGGCGCACGGGCGATGTACGTGATCGTCGAGATCTTCCGCAAGAGCGACACGGGCCAGCGCTACCTCGACGACTGGCTGACCATCTTCTACTACTGGGAAGGCGGGCTCGTGATGTACGGCGGCACGTTCGGCGGCATCCTGCTGGGGCTCTGGGCGGCGAAGAAGCACCGGCTGCGCCTGCCCCACGCCCTCGACCTCGGCTTGGCGGCGGGCTTCACGGGACTTTCCGTGGGGCGTATCGGCTGCCTCCTCGTCGGGGACGACTTCGGCAAGATCGTTCCGGAGGGCAGCGAGAACCTCCCGTTCCCCATCGCCGTTCGCGTCCCTGAAGTGCTGCCCGAAGGGAGTCTCTTCGGCGCCGAGAACGCGGGGCAAGTGCTGTGGGCGACCCAGCCCTGGATGAGCATCAACGCCCTGTTCGTGGGGCTGCTCGGCATGTTCCTTCTGAAGCGCAGGCGCTACGCCGGGCAGGTGACGCTGATCCTGCTCGTCGTGTATTCCATCGGGCGTTACACCATCGAGAACTTCCGCGGCGACAAGATTCGCGGCATGTGGTTCGACGATGCGATCTCCACGTCGCAGCTGGTGTCGCTCGTGCTCGGTTCCATCTCGCTGGTGCTCCTCCTCGTCTTCGCGAAGCGCCGCGACGACGCAGCCGATCCGATCACGGGCGCTTAGTGCAGATGACGCGGCGCCCGGCGGAACCCAGCCTCCGTGTCTTCGGCGGCATCGACGAAGCGGGCTACGGACCCATGCTCGGTCCGCTGACCTTTGGGTTCTCCGCGTTCGAACTCAAGGACGGCCAAGGCACGCTCGACTGGCAGCGGCTCTCGGGAGCGGTGTCCGAGGCCCCAAAAGACGACGGCAAGAAGCTCATCGTCGCCGACTCCAAGAAGGTGTTCACGCGCAACCCACGCGGGTCAGCGCGGCTTGAGCTCACGGCGCTGACGTTCCTGAAGGCGCGTGGAGTGAAGATCGACAGGGGCGCCGATCTCCTCGGCACCGCGCCTGAAGAGCTCGTCCCCAGCCAAGCCGAGCTCGAAGCCCACCCCTGGTACGCCCACCTTCCGAGCTCCGTTCCGCTGCACGCCAGCCAAGAGAAGCTCAATGAGCACGCCGGGCGCCTTGACGAGACGCTGCGTCGATCGAAGACCTCTGTCGTTGCTTCTGGCGCCGTGGTCATTCCGTCCGGGAAGCTCAACGCATCGTTCGCGGCTACCCAGAACAAGGGAGCCACGCTCTGGTCCTTTCACTCGCGCGTGCTGCTGGATCTATTCGAGCGCTTCGGCGCCCAAGGTCTTCACATGACCGTCGACCGCCTCGGCGGGCGGGCGCGGTACGGGGCGATGCTCAGTCAGCTGATCCCGTTCTCCACCGTGCGGGTCATGCATGAGTCGCGGATCGAGAGCCGCTATCTAGTGAGCAGTGAAGGCCGCTACATGAGCATCCGCTTCATCCAGAAAGGCGACACCCTGTCTCTGCCTGTGGCGCTGGGCTCTTGCCTGGCAAAATATGCCCGCGAAATGGTCATGGATGCCTTCAACGAGCACTTCTGCGCCGCCTGTCCCGATGTGAAGCCCACCGCAGGCTACGTGACGGACGCGCGCCGGTGGCTTAAGGATCTCGAAGCGAAAGACCCGTCTCTATTGCGGGCAGCGGGCATCCTGATCCGCACGCGCTAGCGCGCCAGACGGGGTATCCTTCCCCCACCACAGGAGCCGTCTCCTGGTCCCCTTCTCCTCAGCCACTGAACGACGTGAAAATCGCCATCCTCGGCGCCGGTGTTTCCGGCATGGCCCTCGCCCGCTTCCTCGAGCAGGGCGGCGTATCCCGGGACTCCCTGCACCTCTTCGAGGCTGGCCCCGTCGCCGGGGGCCTGTGCCTTTCGAAGACCGTGGACGGATTCACCTACGACGTGGCGGGCGGGCACATCTTGTTCAGCAAGGACAAGGAAGCCATGCAGTGGATGAAGGACGAGTCCGGAGGGGACGACGCGTTCGTCACCTGCGACCGAAACACCAAGATCCGCTTCGATGACAAGTGGGTGCACTACCCCTTCGAGAACGGCATTGGAGACCTGCCGGCCCAGGCGAACTACGAGTGCCTCAAGGGCTACATCGAGGCGTGGCACGCGCGCAAGGCGTCTGGCTCCGAGGCCCCCAAGGACTTTGCGGCGTGGATCCAGTGGCGCTTCGGCGACGGCATCGCCAAGCACTTCATGGATCCTTACAACGAGAAGATCTGGAAGCGCCCGCTGGAGATGATCACCAGCGACTGGGTCGCGGGCCGCGTGCCGGATGCCCCCATCGAAGATATTCTCAAGGCCGCCATCGGCATCCGGACCGAGGGGTACACCCACCAGGCCATTTTCTACTACCCGAAGACGGGTGGCTTCCAGGGCATCACCGATGGCTTGGCGAGGTCGCTGGGAGACCGCGTCAGGCTCAACACTCCGGTGAGCAACGTCCGCAAGAAGGGCGACGGCTGGATCGTCAACGACGAAGAATTCGACGTCGTGGTCAACACGATCTCGCTCACCTACATGCCCGACATCATCGAAGGCATGCCGGCCGATGTGGCGAAGGCGATGCGCGAGCTCGAGTACAACGGGCTCGTGACGTACCTGATCGCGCTCGACCGCGCCGAGCACCCAAACCTCTCGTGGATCTACCTGCCCCAGAAGAGCCAGGGCCCCGCGAACCGCGTGACGTACATGTCCAACTACTCTCCGGGCAACGCTCCCGAGGGCAAGACGTCGTTCCTGATCGAGATCACAACCCCGGGCGGACAGCCGTTCCCTGGTCAGGACCTCGAGAAGGACGTGATCCAGGGCCTTGAGACGGCAGGCCTTCTCAAGCGCAATGAGATCCTGTTCACGGACCGCAGTCAGGTCAACCACGCCTACGTGGTGTTCGATCACGAGTACCACGCACGCCGCAACTTGGCGCTCGGCTGGATGACGGATCAAGGCCTGCATCCGCTCGGTCGCTTTGGCCGCTTTGAGTACGACAACTCTGACCAGTGCGTGATCAAGGCGCGAGAGAAGGCCAACGAGATGCTGCCGACGCTGCTGGGGTAGCGCCGGCTTGGGCTGGCCGCCGCCCGTCAGGCGGCCTCCTCTGTGTCAATGTGGTCTGAGCCA
>CAYQKK010000191.1:3256-4588 GCA_964417955.1 uncultured Planctomycetaceae bacterium | reverse complement strand
AGCCGCACCGCCTCACGTACCCTTGGCGCCTCGAAATCATGGCTACCACAGCGACCATCTACCGATTCCAAGTCGATCTCTCGGACATCGATCGCAGCGTCTACGAGACCCTGGACCTCCGCGTAGCGCGGCATGCTTCGGAAGAGGCAGAGCGTCTCGTCGTGCGTGTCCTCGCCCGCGTGCTCGCCCACGAAGAAGGCATGGAGTTTGGTCGCGGACTATCGGATCCGGACGACGCCGCTATCTGGACCCGCGACCTGACCGGACAGACAACCACTTGGATTGACGTGGGCGTACCGTCGGCCGATCGACTCCACCGCGCGAGCAAGCACTGCCCCCAGGTGCACGTCTTCACGGCCAAGTCGGACGCCGTGCTGCTCAAAGAGTGGCGCACGCGCAAGATTCACCGCGCAGCCAACGTGAAGGTCCACCGCATCTCCCTTGAGTTCGTGAACCAGCTAGCAGAGACCCTGGACCGCCGCGTGACCTGGTACGTCACCATCCACGACCACGTTCTGACCGTGAACGTCGGGGACAGCGTCCTCGAGGGCCATGTGGAGGAGACGGACATGGAGACCTTCTGCAGCACTGCCGAGGGCACGTAGCTCAAGACGCGGACGGATCTACTCGACCATGGTCGGCCTGTACTTACCGCCAGAACCCTCAGGTCTCGTACTGCATCGCGCCGACGACATTGCCCTCGGTGTCCTCGAACATGGCGAGGGTTCCGACGGACTGGATCTCCATGGGCTCCATGGTGATGCGACCGCCATGCTCTCGGACGGCTGCGGCGATGGCCTCCACGTCCTCTACGCCGATCGTGCATTCGAAGCCGCGCATGCCGTCGCCTGAGAGCGGTTCCCGTCGACCGTGCAGGGCTCCGTTGACGGCGCCCTCGCTAGTGGTGATCCGCCAGAAGTTGGGCGGCCCCCACGGCGTGAACGTCCAGCCGAAGACGGACTCGTAGAAGGTCTTGGCGCGCTGACAGTCGTCGGCGTGGATGGCGAAGTGGGCTAAGTCGTTGGGCATGGGTACTGGCTGGTTCGGGGAGAAAGGTATGGCCCGAACGATACGCGGCGGCCGGAAAGGGGCGCTTGTCGTATCCTGACAACAGATGCCGCCATACCGACAAGACGTCAGCACCGCTCCGGGCCCGGAGCCCGGAACCCACGGTGAGGACGAGCTGATCGTCCGTTCACTGGGACTAGGAATCGCGGACGGGGCTACGCTCGCCGCGCACGAACATCCCTGGCACCAGCTGGTCTACGCGACGCGCGGTGTCATGGTGGTCAGCGCTTCCGGTGGGTGCTGGGTCGTGCCGCCCGAGCGCGC
>CAYQKK010000191.1:0-3156 GCA_964417955.1 uncultured Planctomycetaceae bacterium | reverse complement strand
CGGTCTATCTGCGACCGGAGTGGTGGGACGCGAGTCCAGACGGGATTGAGAACGCAACCGACTGCAGCCGGAACGCAGCGACGGTCCGGCACGTATCGCCGCTCCTGAGGGAGTTGATACTCGAGGTTCTTCGGGTCGGGATGCTCACATCAGCGACGGCGGCTGACCTACGACTGGCGAACGTGCTCCGGGATCAGATTCTGGAGACGAGCGTGGTTCCGTTCTCTCTTCCGCTTCCGCTTGATCCGCGCGCTCGCAGGGTGATGGAAGCGGTCATGCGCGACGTCGCCGGTCGAGTCACGCTCGCCGAGCTGGCTCAGGGCAGCGGTGCCAGTTCGCGCACCATCGAGCGGCTCTTCCAAAAGGAGACGGGGTTCACGTTTGGCCGCTGGCTTCAGCGTGCGAAAGCGCTGCACGCGCTCGAGCTGCTGGGCAGCGGCTCGTCGGTCACCGCGGCGGGCCTCGCCGTAGGCTACGACAGCACGAGTGCATTCATCGCGATGTTCAAGAAGGTGACGGGCGCCACGCCCGGCGCCTACTTGGCTTCCGGCCATCCGGAGAGTCGCGCGTGCGACGCTTCGACTCCATTCATCTGGTAGGCGCTGCTCGGTGGGGGGGCTCTGATCGAAGAGTTGTCCTCGCCGCCTAGTCCGTGCTCGCGGCTTCGTAGCCCATGTTCAGCTCCGTGTCGCCGGTTATGCGGGCCTTGAGTTCGGCGGGAGAGCTCCCCAGGTTGACGAAGGCCGCGGAGCTGCCCGCGGCAAAGCGGCCAACGAACGAGGCGCCTGCGGCCACGACGCCCAGGGTTCGTTCTTCCCCGGTGGAGAAGGTCTCGAACAATTCCACAGCGACGGTGCCGCGGTTGGTGCCCTCGACTCGGAAGCCGTCGTTCGGGTTGCCTCCAAGGACAAACTTCTCACCCGGCGGGACGGTTAACTTCGAGGTGATCGATGCGCAGCACGTCAGCAGCATGACGGTTGCTAGGCTGACAATGACTTTGAGCATGTCCGGGCATTCGTACCCTCGGTCGCGCTGGATGCAGAACGATCGGCCTCCCATGTAGCAACGAACGCGCGTGCTAGAGAATCCACGGTGACGAAGAGATCATTCTGGCAGCACGCGCTCCACGATGACTGCGGCTCTCTCTAGAACCTTGATTTCTGCGTCCGTCAGCTTGGAGAGCGCTGCTGCGAGGGGTCGAGCTCTTCGTCGCTGTCCCGCGGCAAACACGGTTCTTCCCTTCTTCGTGGGGACGAGGAAGGCGTTGCGCGCGTCGGCGGTATCGGCCTCGCGGTAGATGAGGCCCATGGCTGATAGCTGGGTGATCGTGCGCGCGATGGTGGGGCGCTTCACTTCTTCGAGGTCAGCTAGGTCCGACGGCCTGATGCGTCCCGCGTAGACGATGATCGCCATGGCGGAGGCCTGGGGGCCGCTGAGCTGCGGGTCAGGATCGGCCGCTCGCAGCCATCGCGTGAGCGTGACGGCTTGAATGATCCACCGGTCGGCGAGTTCTGGGTTGCGCTGTGGCATGTAGTTAGCGTGGGCTAACTATCGTGAAGCTGAAAGATGAAGTTGACCCGAAGTTCCCAAGCCGTGTGAATCCGCGGCGGGAGCGCCTGGCCCTGGCTGGCCCCGCAGCGTCGTTGATCTTCGCAGCGAGCCTTGTCGGGTTCGCCGCCCGTCGCACGGATGGCTATACCCATGGCCACAAAGCGGTGAGCGAGCTAGGGGCGGTGGGCGCCGCGGATGCGCTGGCCTTCAACCTCCTCGGCTTTGTTGCCCCCGGAGTCCTCGTGGCCTGCCTTGCATTCGCGATTTTCAAGCGGGCACCGGCCGGCACGTCCAGGACCGGCACGGCGCTCGTCGCTCTCTCGGGCCTGTCCATGGTGGCCGCCGGAGTGTTCCCCGTTGATATGGAGGCACGGGATTCCGCGACGTCGACGCTCCACCTAGCGGCAGCATCCCTGTCGGGCCTCTTCTGGTGCCTCTCCCTGTTCTGGCTGGCACCCGTGCTTCGTGGCATACCGTCACGGTCACTCCGCCGCCACGAAACCTACGCAGTGACGTGGACGCTACTTGCTCCCAAGGCTCGTGGCGGCGACGTGACTGTGTCGGTACCCATCTCAAGAGGTAAGTAAGAGGCCGACGAATCCCGCTGAGAGAACCCACGCTCGCGGTGCGTTCCCCGCAGTACCGAGCGCGGCAGTTCCGCGACTTGGGAGTATCGCTGCGCGGCTCAGCCACAGCCCTGGATTGGCGGAAACGAACCCGCCGCCGTACAGCTTGTTTTTTGGGGGAATGACGGTCGCGGTGAGTGATGCGCGGCAGGACTCCCTTTGGCTGCGGCTCGAATGCCAAAGCGCCCATCCCCAAATCTCAACATGAATCACTCTCTCCTTCGCTTCGTAGCGCCGGTCGCGGTATGCGTCGCCGCTCCCGTTTTTGCCTCTGTCCAGAACCACACCCAAGAGGTAGGCGAGCACGCTCGCCTCGGGTCTTGGTTCCCCTCCTATGGAACGCCCGACGGCGTGATGCCGCCCTCCGATGAGGAACTCAGCGCCCGGATGGCAGACGGCGTCAGCTTTGCGCCGGCACCCGCGCCGAATTCGATGATCCACCACGATGCCGACGAGACCGGCATGTGGCTGCGTGCCGCGACGTACAAGGCGAAGGCCAGCGCGGACGGCTTCGTCTACACGCCCTTCCTGGGCTCGGCCGCGCCGCGGAACTTCCCGGTGGCTCTCCGCCTTGGGCGCGCGACCCTCGGGGGGCGAGAGCTGCCCCTCACGCCGAAGGCAGAGGTGGCCCGCGAAGGCAACCGGTTCGTTCTCGATCGGGGCTCCGTCGAGGTGATCTACGACGTGGCCCTCGACAGCGTCGAGCAGAGCTTTGCCATCGACGTGGCGGGGGCGAGTAGCGACCTCGTGCTGGAGATCAACGTCGACACGGATCTTGCCTTCGAAGCTGCCCCCGGCGGCGGCTTCCGCTTCCGCGGCGACTTCGGCGGTATGAGCTACGGAACGGCGATCGTGCTAGACGGAGCCGGCCGCGTGGCCGACGTGCCGGCCGTCTTCGACGGCGGCGTCATCGAGCTGACCGTTCCGGGGTCGTTCCTCGCCGAGGCCGTCGGCGCCGTGGTGGTGGACCCAATCCTTG
>CAYQKK010000190.1:0-4613 GCA_964417955.1 uncultured Planctomycetaceae bacterium | reverse complement strand
GCCGAGGACCCACTCCTCGGTCCGATCTTCGTGGGACAGGCCAACGTTGATTGGGACGAGCACATCCCGAGGCTCACTGCCTTCTGGTGCAAGATCGAGCTCGGCATCCCAGGCTTTAGCGGCGCGCCCACGGCCAAGCACTCCGCGCTGAGCCGAGTGCAGCCCTTCGAGGCCCGCCACTTTGAGCGCTGGATCCAGCTATTCACCGAGACGATCGAGGGCGGCTGGAGCGGGCCCCGGGTGGAAAGCATGATCGCTCGCGCAGTGCAGATCGCCCAGGTGCAGTCGAGGGCGGTGGAGCGGGCAGAACCGTGGAGCCCCGGGTGAAAGCGGCCTCCAGCGGCTCCCCGGGGGGCCGATTCAGAAAAGTCGAGGGCTCTGTGTAAGGATCTGGGAGGCCGAGGGAGTGGTGGCAGAGATCATGCTCACATCCCACGCTACCCCCTTCATGCCAGACTTCCCCGCGACCCGTCAGAGCCTGCTGCTAGAGCTGGCCCGTCGGAAGGGCGAAGCATGGACTGAGTTCCTTGAGGTCTACGAGGCCACGATCTTTCGCCGTTGCCGCGCCCTGGGTCTCCAGGACGCTGACGCACGAGACGTGACCCAAGAGGTCCTTACGGCGGTGTATCTGCGGATTCCGACCTGGGATCACGATGCATCCCGCGGCAGCTTCCGGGGCTGGTTGCTCCGAACGGCCCGCAATATCTCCATTGATCGCATCACCGATCGAGCTCGTCGCGAGCGTATCTGTGATGGCAGTGAGATGGCGCAGCGGCTCGACTCCGCTGCCTTCAAGGCCGATGGAGAAGGCGATGAGTTCCGCGACGAGTTCCGGCGCACGGCCATGGCTTGGGCGCTCGAAAAAGCGCGCAGCGAAGTCCGTGAGTTCACCTGGCTCGCCTTCGTGGGGACGACGCTGGAAGGGCGTAGTGCCGCGGAGGTGGCCGGTGAGCTTGGGGCAAGCCTGGGAAGCGTCTACACGGCCAAGTGCCGGGTGGTCGCGCGGATTCAGGCCCACGTTCAGGGTCTGGACGGTGAGTCATGAGTCTCGTGATCTTCTCGATGTTGCTATCGACTCCCTTGGGCCTGGAGGCTCTTCATGAAACCAACTGATCCGTTCCGAGCTACCCGTCGCCCTATCGCGTGCGTTGACGCGCAAACGCTAGAGCGTTACCTGGCCGAGCACCTTGACGAGTCGGACGAGGTACGCGTTGCAGAGCACCTAGAGACGTGCGACACGTGCCGTCGCACCATGGAGCGCCAGGCCGCGGAGCCCGAGGTCTGGACTGAGCTGGCGGGCAGTGTCCCCGATGCCCTGCCGATCGAGGCGCTGTCCGGACCAGAGGAAGACAAGGGCCTTCAGATCGCAGAGGTCGCTGAACTGCTCGATCCCACCGACGACCCCGCCTACCTCGGACGCATCGGCGCCTACGAGGTCTGCGGCATGATCGGCAGCGGAGCTACCGGAGTGGTTCTGAAGGCGATGGAGCCCCGGCTCAACCGCTTCGTCGCGATCAAGCTCATGTCTCCTCGCTATCGGCACCATGGGGCCGCGCGCAGCCGCTTTGAACGGGAAGGCCAAGCGGTCGCCGCCGTCTCGAACGAGCACGTCGTTCCGATCTTCGCTGTCGACGACCATCGCGGGCTGCCCTTCATCGTGATGCAGTACGTGGCTGGACCGTCGCTTCAGCAGCGACTCGACCAGAACGGCCCGCTTGGCTCTAAGGAAGTGACGCGCATTGGGCTCCAGGTAGCCAAGGGACTCGCTGCTGCCCATGCGCAAGGGGTCATTCACAGGGACGTCAAGCCCGCCAACGTGCTGCTCCAAGCCAACGTGGACCGAGCCCTCGTGACAGACTTTGGACTCGCGAGGGTTGCGGATGAAGCGGCGTTGACTCGCAGCGGCACGATTGCTGGTACGCCGCAGTACATGTCGCCCGAGCAAGCCCGCGGAGACGCTGTGGATACGTCCTCCGACCTGTTCAGTCTCGGGAGCCTCATGTATGCGGCGTCCACCGGGCGACCGCCCTTCCGCGCCGAGAACGTCTACGGCGTCATCCGCAGGGTGTGCGAGTCGAAGCCGCGACCGATTCGCGAGCTTCAGCCGGCGATCGAGCCCTGGCTCCAGGCGTTCATCGAAAAGCTGATGGAGAAGAGCGCGGAGGCACGCTTCGATTCCGCCGCTGAGGTGGCCGATCGACTGGGTGAGGAGCTCGCGCATCTGCAAAGCCCGACGCTGCTTCCGGAGCCCTCAAGGTCCTGGTGGAAGGGTGCTCCGAGGGGGGCGGACTCGCCGCACAGGAGGCGCGCACTGGCATGGTGCGCTGGCGGCCTCTTCGTGCTACTCGGCGCGTGGGGCGTCAACGGAACCGAGAAGGGAAGGGCCCTGCGCGGTTCTCTTTTCGCCGGGCTGACCGGCGTCTTTGCATCCAGTGCGCAGGACGGACAGGAGGAGGTCCTCGGGGAAGGCTGGAGCGTTGTCACTGAAGCGAATCGTCCCGCCAATGTGCGGCTCTATGCGCTCAGAGAAACGCAGTCGATAGGAACGAACGGCTTGGAAGCCGCTCGAGTAGTGATCGAGCGCGGCGATGTCGACATCGTGGTCGGCGAACCCGGGACCGTGGCGCTACGTTCTATTCGGCGTGTTCGCGCCGCTAACGCCCAGGCCGCAGGGCTCGCGCTCTCCGGTCACGCGATTCACTTGGCCGCCGAAGAGGGGCGAGTGACCCTGCGCGACGCCGCGGAAGTGGCAGGTGTGGGGGCCACCTATGAGCTTGCCGTTCCGGCCGGAATGGCGCTCGAAGTGACGGCAGGGGCAGGGCACGTTTCCCTCGGCGACGGTGTCGGGGCGACGGATTTGGTCGCCAACGGATCCGTGGTTGTCGGGCAGCTTGGCGGCGACCTTGACGCCCGCGCCAACGGTGGCGGCATTCAGCTGACGTCGGGCTTTGAACATGATGCCGACGTGTTCGCCGTCGGGGGCGATGTTCATGTGGCCGGCATGAGCGGCGAGCTTTGGGCGCGCACTTCGAACGGGGACGTTTACCTGGGAGAGAATTCAGGTTCGATGTCTGCCCAAACCTCAGGGGGCGACATCCACGTGAACGGCATTCATGGCCCTACCTCGGGCCATGCTTCCGTGGGGGACGTGTTGATTCGGGTCCCGGCCGATCCGGCGGCGCTCTCGCTCTTTAGCGCGACGGGGGGCAATGTGCGGGTGACTCTCGATGATGACGTGGACGCTACGCTGCACGTGCGAGGGGAGGTTGATTCGGCGATCGCCTTCGCTCAGGAAGATCCGGGTGATGGACGCGAGCCATACTCCGCCGGTCAGCTAGGGGAAGGGAGCCCTGATCCGATTCAGGTCACGATGGTCTCGGGAAGCGTAGCGGTCAACGTGGAGGACTTCGACCCTGGCGGCGGCGCTCTCGGCGGCAGCAGCCTCGGCGGTAGTAGCTTGGGCGACAGCAGCTTAGGAGGCAGCGGCCTGGGCGGCAGCGGCCTGGGCGGTAGCGGCGCCGGCGGTGCGCTCCCCCCCGTCTCCGACGAAGCACGTGCTCGCATGGCCACCTCGGCGGAGAACCCAGCCCAGCCAGGGGTGATCACTACGGTGGCCTTCGACGAGCCGATCGGCAACATCGACGGGTACACGCTCTATCTGCCCCGTTCCTTCGGAGAGCGTGAAGGGCGCCTACCGGTCTTGGTCTATCTACAGGGTGCCTTCGGCGTCGGTGGCCAGATCGAGGACATTCACCACTGGGGTCTCGCGAGGCTACTTCGCGATGAGACGGACATGTCCATCGAGCGCAACCGGCTACTCCTCGACGAGTTCATCGTCGTTTGCCCGCACAGCGCTGGCGGTCAGTACCACCAAGCGCCAGAGGCGATGACTACGATTCTCGACGTGCTCGAGCGCGACTATCGAGCGGATCCCGCGCGCATCACCGTGACAGGCTTGAGCATCGGCGGCCACGGGTGCTGGGGCCTCGCGTCTCGGCTGCCCGGGCGGTTCGCTGCCATCGCGCCCATGGGGAGCAGCACGTTCGCGCTCGATAGCCTCGCGGACCTCGGTGAGATCGCGATCTGGATCAGTCACAACGTGACCGACGGCGTCGTCGAGATCGAAGGCGTTCAGCAGGCGGCAACCGGTTTGGAGGCGCTTCATGGGACACCCTTCCGGCGCCTCACCCACGCGGCGTTGCCCGGATCGGATGTGCTCGATCACAGGTACGTTTTCACCTCGTCGGTCGGCGGAGGCCACGACGCATGGACTGACGTCTACATGAGCGATCTGTTCTACGCTTGGCTCCTACGGCAAGCGCTGCCGGCACCGAGCGACGAACGCTAGTGGCCAGGCGAAGGCCTCTCCGCTCCTCCGGGGCCGATCAAAGTCGGCTCCGGTTGCAGGTTGGCGTCAGCTTCAGGTCGATGCATCCCTGCTGGTAGGGGCGACTTTCAGCAGATCCTGTCCCCCTTGGCTCCATTCGGGTTTTGGCGCAACGCAGCTGGCGCTGATCCTGGCCGTGCTAGCGGAATCGCGACCCGTGGCGCAGGCTCTTAGGCCTGGAATAAGCGCTAAGGATCGTCAGATCGTGCAGCAGTGCCGTGGCCGC
>CAYQKK010000189.1:0-4744 GCA_964417955.1 uncultured Planctomycetaceae bacterium | reverse complement strand
CGGTGCACGCGCTCGACTTCGGCTGGGTTGAGGGGGCGAGCCGGCTGGAAAACGGGCTTGTACCAGCCGACGACATTGGCTTCGCGGCGCTCTTCCGCCGAGAGGGTCCCAGCGTCGATCGGATCGCGAAAGTAGCGCGTGTCGAGCAGGATGATCTGCACGCGCTGACCCGGAGCGCCCATGATCGTCGACCCATAGATGCCCGGGTGCTCGCGACGGGGATCGCCCTCGGGGACACCAAAGAAGTCGAGGCACATGGCCGCGGACTCTTTCCGCATGGGGTACTCGCGTCCAGCGTCGTTCTGGCCGTAGTCGTGGTCGTCGTAGACCGCTTGGATCGGGCACGCCTGGCGCAGCCGCTGGAACCCTGGCACAGCGGCAAGCTGGTCGTACTTGGCTTGGAGGACGGCCATGTCCTCGGTGTCACCGTAGATGTTGTCGCCCGCAAAGATGAACAGGTCCGGGTCTGCCGCAACGATCGCGTCCCACACCGGCTGCGGGCGACCCTCATGGCAGCATGCACCGAAGGCGATGGTGGTCGGCCCACTGGGCTCCGCCGTTTGGGTGTTCACCTGCAGCTGCTTGGGGTGCGAAACGCCTCCTGCAAAGAAGGCCAGCGATGCGACGAGGAGGAGGACAGGGGACTGCTGCAGGGGATCGAATATACTGGCACCGACACAGCGCCGCTACGAGCCTCTCCGGCATGGTCAACCTCAGACTCCCGTAACGCCTGGATCAACTTTCTGGAACCGGTTCACGCGAAGTATGGTAAGCTCGAGGCCCATGCTCATGCTTGCATTGCACGCGGCGCCGGTCGCCTTGGACGTCGACTTTCACAGCCAGGTGGCGCCGGTTCTCATGGAGCACTGCTTTGAGTGCCATGGGGGAGAGCAGTCGAAGGGTGGGTTCTCGATCAACACGCTGGAGCTGATCCTCGACAAGGAGGCGGCGGTTCGGGGGGACGCGAGTGCGTCGCTCCTGATCGAGTTGATCGAGGACGACGACGAGGACTTTGCGATGCCCCCGGTCGGGAAGGCGCGCTTGACCGACGAAGAGATCGGAGTCCTGCGCTCTTGGATCGACGAGGGCCTCGCTTGGGAGGACGGGTTTACGTTCGCGAAGTCGCGGTACAGCCCGCCGCTTCTGCCGCGCGTGCCGGAGCTGCCTGAGGCGGTGGACGGGCGCGGAAATGCTATCGATCGGATCATTGACGCCTTCCAGCGTGAGCACGGCGTGGCGCGGGCGGAGCGCGCTGACGACGCGGCGTTCTATCGGCGGCTCTCGTTGGATCTGCTCGGGACGCTGCCGGATCCGGCGGACGTCGCGCGCTTCGTGAAGGACGAGGGGCCTGAGAAGCGGGCGGGATTGGTGGACCAGCTCCTCGCGGAGAATGTGGACTACGCGCGCCACTGGCTGACCTTTTGGAATGATCTCCTGCGCAATGACTACACCGGCACGGGGTACATCACGGGCGGGCGCAAGTCCGTTTCGAACTGGCTGTATGGGGCGCTCCTGGAGAACAAGCCCTACGACCAGCTGGCTGCCGAGCTTCTGAGCCCGACCGAAGAGTCGCGGGGCTTCGCGGACGGGATCCGCTGGCGTGGGGACGTCAACGCGAGCCAAACCACCGAGATCCAGTTCGCGCAGAACGTGGGGCAGGTCTTCCTCGGCATCAACATCAAGTGCGCGTCGTGTCACGACAGCTTCATTGATCGCTGGACGCTTGACGACGCCTACGGCCTCGCGGCCATCACCTCCGAGCGGCCGCTGGAGCAGTTCCGCTGCGACAAGCCGACGGGCGAGATGGCGACGCCCAAGTGGCTCTTTCCGGAGCTGGGCCAGATCGATCCGGAGGCACCGCGGGCGGACCGACTTCGTCAGCTCGCCGCGCTGATGACGAGCCCGGACAACGGGCGGTTCACGCGGACCGTGGTGAACCGGTTCGTGCATCGGATGTTGGGGCGCGGCATCGTGGAGCCGGTGGATGCGATGCAGACGGAACCCTGGAGCGCGGATCTGCTCGACTACCTCGCCGTCCGGTTCGCGGGCGACGGCTACGACCTCAAGGCGCTGCTTGGGTTGATCGCGAAGTCGGAAGCCTACGGAGCCCAGACCGTGAAGCGCGGTGAAGCGTCGATCGACACGGACTACCGGTTCGCCGGGCCCCTCGTGAAGCGAATGACGGCCGAGCAGTTCGTCGATGGGATTCGGCAGGTGACAGGCACTCAGACGACGGATGTCGCGGCGAAGTTCTCGGCGCTGGAGATCGAGAAGGAGGCCGGATACGTCGGACGCACCGCTGGTACGCGCGCCTCGATGCTGCCCACCGACTTCCTCCAGCGCTCCCTCGGGCGGCCCTTCCGCGAGCAGGTGGTGACCCAGCGGCCGCAGGAGCTCACCGGGCTTCAGGCCCTCGACCTTGCGAACGGCGAGGCGCTCAACGGGATGCTGCAGGCTGGAGCCGCCGAGCTCATGTCGCGCCACGGGGAACTCGGCACGGGCGGCCTCGTCGAGGTGATCTTCCAGCGCGCTCTCTCGCGCGGGCCCAGCGAGGCGGAGCGTACGGTTTCCCGAGCGCTCGTCGGTGAGCCCATGGCCGCTGCGGGCATCGAGGATCTCCTCTGGTCCGTGTTCATGCTCCCCGAGTTCCAGCTTGTTCGCTGAGACGCTACCCGACGATCATGATGAACCAAGGCGACGAAGAACCCAGTAGCCACGAGCTGACGCGCCGGCGCTTTGTGCAGGCGCTCGGCGCTTCCTCCGCGGCGGCGATGATGGCGGGGACGCCGAAACTCCTACCAGCTGGCACTGAGGCTGGCACTGAGGCTGACACTGAGGCTGACACTGAGGCTGACACTGGGGAAGGGGCTGCTCAGTCCGAGCCCACGGCGGACGCGTGCATCCTGCTCTGGATGGCGGGGGGGATGGCGGCTCCGGAGACCTTCGATCCCAAGCGCTATCTGCCCTTCGAGCTGGGCCTGCCCGTGGAGAAGATCATCTCCACGTTCCCGGCGATTGACACGAACGTCGACCACATCAAGATCAGCCAGGGCCTCGAGAACGTCGCCCAGGTCATGGACCGCGCGACGCTGATTCGTTCAGCGGTTCAGCCCGACCTCGGGCACATCCTTCACTCGCGACATCAGTATCACTGGCACACGGGCTACGTTCCGCCGCTGAGCGTCGCCGCGCCCCACATCGGCTCCTGGATGTCGCACCTCCTAGGGCCGCGCGATCCCGTCATGCCTGCGTTCGTCAACATCGGCCAGCGGCTTGAGGGCGTGGGGGAGTCAGAGGAGCTCAAGGCGTTCACCCAGGCTGGCTTCCTTGGGAGCGCCCACGGGCCCTTCAACATTCCCTACCCAGAGGAAGCGGCGCGCTCCGTGGCGACGCCGGAGGGCATGGGGACAGAGCGGTTCGCGGGGCGCTACGAACGCTACAAGCGGCTCTTGGAAGCCGGCGGCGACGCCTACGTCGACGAGTACCACGAGGAGTCCATTCGCCGCGCGCTGGAGAACGCTCACCGTCTCCTGGGCTCCGAGAAGCGTCGAGCCTTCGACCTCTCGCTGGAGCCCAAGGAAAGCTACGATCGCTACAACACGGGCCGGTTCGGTCGCGGCTGCCTCTTAGCGCGCAGGCTGGTGGAAGGCGGCTCGCGCTTTGTGGAGGTGACCACCGAGTACGTGCCGTTTGAGCAGTGGGACACCCACGAGAAGGGGCACGAGCGACTGGCGCGACTCAAGGGCGAGATCGACCGCCCGATCGCCACGCTCATCCGTGACCTCGAAGCGCGCGGGATGCTCGATCGAACCCTCGTCGTCGTCGCTTCCGAGTTTTCCCGTGACATGCTGATCGAGGGCGTGCCGGGGTCCAACGCCAAGGACCAGTCGCGCGCGAAGACGGACGTGCTCAAAGAGCCGAAGCACTACGGCCTGCACCGCCACTTCACGGGCGGATCAAGCGTCCTGATGTTCGGCGGCGGGATGAAGCGCGGCTTCGTGTACGGCAAGACGGCGGACGAGCGGCCGAACATCGCCGTGGAGAATCCGGTCTCCGTCCAGGACTTGCACGCGACGCTCTACACGGCGATGGGCATCAGCCCGAAGACGGCCTTCGAGGTCGAGCGGCGCCCCTTCTATGTGACCCAAGACGGCAAAGGCGAAGCCGTGAGAGAAGTCTTCCGGGGTTAGTCGCGGCGGAGTGGCCACTGACCGCCGGACTTCGCAAGAACTACTGGAACGATCGACGGGGCATGGTCACATGGACTTGGCAGCGACAGGATCTCACGCATTGCCTCTTCGAAGTTCATGCGCCCAGTCTACGGGGCATGTCAGTTCACCCACACGAAACCCTGATGCGCCACTAATCAACCCTCTCGCCATTGACGTAGTAGAATTCAACCCAGTCTTCTGTCGATGAATCCCGATATCTCCAAACTCCCTCGAGCTTGCCAGCGTCGTACGTCCTTTGCTGAATCAGATTGCCGCCTTCGTCGTGCACAAGCCAGTCGCCGAACTTCGCGCCAAGCACAAACTTTCCAGAATCTATAAGACCCTTGCCTGGATAGGAAATTGTCCAATGTCCGTTCGGTATGCCTTGGATGGAATTCCCTTCGGCAACAGCGTGCTCGGGAATCGTGAAGAACCAGGATTCGGGGAGGCTCTCAATGGTTTCCTTCACTACTTCGGAATCGTAGTTGCCTAGGTTCTCATCAATCCCAGGCTCGCCAACAATGATTTTGGAC
>CAYQKK010000188.1:0-4873 GCA_964417955.1 uncultured Planctomycetaceae bacterium | reverse complement strand
CACTTGACGGCTGCTCTCTTCGCTGCGGGGCCTACCACTTTTTTGACACGATCGTCTTCAGCGCGTCGATGTCGAGGGCCTGGTCCGCCACCATCTGCTTGAGGCGGCGGTTCTCGTCCTCGAGCTCCTTCAGGCGCTTCGCTTCGTTGACCTCTAGGCCACCGTACTTCGAGCGCCAGTTGTAGATGGTCGCGGTGCTCACGCCGTGTTCGCGGGCGAGGTCTCCGACCTTCGCGCCGCCTTCGGCTTGCTTCAGGATCCCGATGATCTGGGCTTCGGTGAATCGGCTCTTTCGCATGTCGTCCTCCTGGGACGGTTGTACCCCGTCTTCTTAGGAACTGCTGGACCGATATTCTGGGACCCCCTCACCCGGTCCAACTGTGTGGCGGGGCTGAACGATCGCGCAGGAACGTGGCTGACCCGTTGTCGACCGTGCGCGCCATTGGATCTTTGAGCGTCGATCGGAAGTGGAGCCGCGCGCCGAATTGAGCCGAACGCCCATCACGGCCAGGCCCAATCTCGAGGATCAGCGCTTGCCGAGAATGGGAGTTGCTATGACCCCATTCTCCACTGGAACGAACTTGCCCCCAAATATGTGGCGGCTTCAGATCTCGCGCAGCGTTAGCTCCTCTGAAAAGATTCCCGTCCGCGCTCTCTCGGCAACCGAGGCAGGTCCCGACCGAGCGAGTCTCGCCTCAATTCGTCCAATCCCGCTGCAGACAGCTCATTGCAGGCTTAGCCGAGGTATGCAGCGCCCCTGCTACCCAAACCGTAGATGATCTAACTATAAACAAATCGCGTCACCAACGAGCACTAAAGCGGCAAAAAGCGCATCGCATTGTCCCGTACGGGGTCACAGTGGCAATTCATCATGCACCGCAGTGGTTCTTACGCCCGCTCGATCACCCTAAGCAGCTCTGACCACTCAAAGATCAAGTAGCGAAAAGGTCGCCAGGGACCCGGCTAGGTAAGCAGACACCCACAGACAGCCCAAAGAGGTCACAGCAATACTAGCTGCGCCCACACTACTCTCTCAAAAGACACTTAAAACAACGGCACATGAACACTGCAATCCTAACGCCTACGCCCCTCGCGGCGGCATTCTTCACCTTAGGTTCGGCCTTCGCTCAGCAGCAAATTTTCGTCAATGATGATGCACCACAGCTGATCGACCCGCAAACTGGACAACCTTCTACAAACGGGAATGACGGCTCGAGTTGGGCCTTGGCGTTGCCGAAACTAGAAGCAGCATTCGATATTGTCAATCCGACTCAGGACGTCGAGATCTTTGTTGCTCACGGAACTTATCGGCCTGCAGCAGTGGCGCCTGGTGAAGTAAGAACATTCCGATATGACCCAGCATGGCGGAACGTGCGCGTTGTAGGCGGCTTCGAAGGCATCGAAACCGATATCGACGCACCGCTAGGGAGCGCCGCTCGAACGTTCCTAGACGGATCTGCATTCACGCTGCTGAACGGCTCTGTCGTACCCGCGGCCGGACACGTGGTTACAATGCCAGGCGGCGGCATTGTCGATTCAGAGGTCACACTCGAGCGCGTAGTCGTTCAAGGGGGCCGCGCAGACGATACCCAACTGGTCAATGACCCCTACGGAGACCAAGGTGGCGGCCTATTGATCCAGTCGCGATCACTTGTCAAGCTGAACTCGCTTATCATCCGCGACAACTGGGCTGGTCTCAACGGAGACCCAGCTGGCTTGACTGGACGAGGTGGGGGAGTCTTCGTAGACGGGCAGCCTGGCGGCGGCAGTTTCTTCGGGCCCGGCGTCCTAATTAAGGACTGCCGCATCTTCGACAACCATGCAGCTTTCGGGGCTGGAATGTACACATCGTCTGGCCAGACCATCCGCATTGGCAACAGCCGCTTGAGTGAAAACGGAAGGATCGAATTCGGCAACTTCAGTCAAGCGGACCCCCCGCAGTGCATCGATGGCGGCGGCGTCTACATTCTCCGACAGAGCGACACACTCTGGAACAATACGCTTTTCCATGACAACATCGCGCGTCGCAGTGGTGGCGGAATTTTATGGCATACCGTCGAAGGAACACTTGACGACGCAGACCAACTAAGCATGAACCATTGCACGGTAACACTGAATGTCGTCCTTGGAGATCCGATTGCCGGCGGTGGCTTCACGAGCACCACAAACCGAGGTGCAGGTATCCATGTGCTCCCTGGACCCCAGATAGCTGGTACTGCTCCCATCAAGCTGGGAATCATCAGCAACTCGATTGTATTTGGCAATCGTGTCGGAACAGACGCAACAGTCCAGAGCGCTGGCGGTTCCGGAGCCACACTTGACTTCAACTTCTCCGATCTAGGGACACAATTCTCAGGTGGCACCTTCGCACCTGGTGGGATCTTTGCCACCGCTGGCGCTGGCAACATAAACGCCGTGCCATTCTTCGTGAGCATTCCCAATCGGAACCTGCGACTTCGTGCATTGCTTCCGAACCCGTCCCCATGCATCGACGCTGCTGGTATTGGTGTCGCTTTCGTAGGAACTGACTACGTAGACATCGACGGTGATAGTGTATTTCTTGGAGAACCCCTTCCGCTTGACTTGGATGCTGGCGGCCGCAGTATCGGCGCGGCTCCAGACATGGGTGCGTTTGAGAACTAACGGCTCGAACATCCGAGATAGCTGACGCCACCGCGGTTAGCCTAGCGAGGTCGCTCGCTGAATGCGTCCAACATGAAGTTAGTCGAGGTTGAGGCGTCACGTGCGCTCGACCCATTCCCTGCCCTTCAATCCCCATGATTTCACTCTTGCTCGCATTCTCCCTGGCCCAAGAGGTCCAGCTCAGAGCCTTTCCCATTCCAACGTCTGGTGCCGGTGTTGCCATGGACGTTGCCGGAGAGTGGTTAGCGCAGTTCGTGCCTAGTGTCGCAAGTCCGCCTCTGAGGCTCTCGCGACGCGTCGGTACGGGCTGGGTGAGAACCATGGGGCGGAGCCTTCTCACGGGCCTATCAACGAATGACGTCACTGTCGCAGAGGTTGAACTGCGACCGCCTTACTTCATGTACGCCACACCACGCTTGAACCAAGACCGAGGAGGCATGGTGCTCATCGAGTTCGACGACGCGGGAGAACTAGTGTCTGAGACGCAATTTGCATACACCCGCGACATGGCGCAGTTCGGTTCCTCGCTGGCATCCCTAGATGACGGCACGATCGCTGCGTCGCTCCGCGGCCTTGGACACGTCAGTCGGCCGACCGACGGGAACTTCGGCGGTGTCTCTATTGGTCGGGTTAGCAGCGGGACCTATATCGAATCGCAGCTCATCGTTCCGACCGACCAGAGATTGTTCTTCGATGCACCCTTCGTCTCCCTGAGCTATCAGCTCGGAGATGAAGTGAAGCTAGATGGGGATTGGCTCGTTGTCGCTGCACGGTCTGCCACGTTTGGCGCAGTACACACGTATCAGCGCAATTCCACCGGCACTTACATCGAGACGCAGGTCATCGATCCTCCGTCCCCAGTGTTCCAAGCGAAGTTTGGCCGTGGACTCGCGATCGAGGACGATCTCATGGTTGTCGGTGAGCCTGAGTCGGATACTCGGCACGGTCAGGCATACGTCTATCGCTATAGCCAGATGAGCCAGCAGTGGGAACTGGGCGAGACGCTACGTCCAGAGAATCCCGACACGGGCTTGACAGCAGGCGACCGGTTCGGCTCCGCCGTCGCAATCGATGAAGGGCGCGTCTTTGTCAGCGCGACGAATCAGGGCAGGTTCGGCGCTGTATACCTATTCAAGCCTGATCCAAGCGGAAGCTACGGGCCGTTCGAATCACATACGTATGTTTCATCGGTGATGAACCTTTCGACCGGAGGCGATCTCGGAGCACAGATCAAGGTGCAGGACGGCTTCCTCCTCGCGACAGACCGCGCTGCTGAACGATCCATCCACGCATTCTCGGCTGCGTTGGAGACGGACATCTGTGATGGGTCGGTTGCCGACGGTATCAAGCTCGACTCTTGGCTTGACTCATCGGCTGGGCTCGCAGCCAACGCGCTCCGGCGACGGGGACTCGTGCTCTCAAACATTCCCCAAGACACCCGTTACATCCTGCTCGGGGGGCTAGCCCCCGATGCTTCTGCGAATGGATCACTCTTCGGAACCACCGGATTGTGTATGTCACCTCCTCTGGCTCGAATGGCATTCGGTGTTGCATCTAGCCCTCAGCACCTCGCAATCCTCAGCGCCGACGACCTCTACCCCGCAGGGGATAGGCTCATGACGGTAGCCGGGACGATCTACGTCCAGGGCTTCTGCGCACCGCCGGTGATTTCAGGAATCACGAACAGCTGGACCAACGCCTTCCATCTCGAAATTCAGAACTAAGGAAACGCAGCTCGGGCCTGGCCAGGTCGAGCCGCGGAGATGGGTGTAGTCTCGGGGCATGCTCCACCTCGCTCAATCTAGGCCACGCGGCCTCGTCGCGTTGTTGTGCCTTGCCTTGGGGCTGTTGCTTGCGCTCGGGTGGTTCGTTCTCTCCTCGAGGGAGCTCGGTGCTGCGGCGCCCGTTGCGGCCGAGCCTAGCGCGGCAGAAGCGCTCGTCGTTACGGGCGGGGTGAGCGTCGATCCACTGGTCCCGCCGGAGCGGCCCGAAGGCGCGCCGTCGCGCGTTGAGTTCTCGGAAGCGGAGGAGTCTAACGGGAGCCACACGGGGGAGTCAGCCGACTTCGTTCCGGTGTTCACTGGGCGATTGGTAGAGCACCGCCACGGTGTCCCCGTTGACAGCCAGCTCGACGGCATCGCGACTGTGCTCGCCGTAAGGGAGGGATCGGAAGACTCATTCAGCCTTCCCGTGAAGGCGAATCGGTTTGAGCTGAAGCTCAGGCTGGAAG
>CAYQKK010000187.1:0-4898 GCA_964417955.1 uncultured Planctomycetaceae bacterium | reverse complement strand
AAGCTGCACTGTCACAGCGGTAGGTCGGTTCGGCCCAGATGCATTGGTAGCAGTCGTTCCCGGTACCGCGCCGCACGCCGCCGTGCTCCCGGTACCGGTCACCTGCCGTCGGCGCGAAGCGCTCGACGCGTGGCGGCCGTGCTGGGCCACTGTGTTCGCCGTCGTGGCGCAGGCCGTTTGTGTGAGCCGCCAGCCGCCAGCCGCCAAGCCCCAAGCCGCCAGGGCTCAGCCGGTGGCGGTTTGACGGCTGACGCAGCAGCTCAGCAGCACGGGCCAACCCACCCCCAACGCCACCAGCCCCCCGTGTTTCAGCTCCACCCTGTTATCAGGCACCTCGAAACGGCAGGCTGGAGCCATGAAGGCGATGAGTCCAAGTGCTGCCACACGGGAACCCGTTTCTATCTCGCTGTGCATGATTGCTCGCAACGAAGAGCCGTTCCTAGCGGAGTGCCTACGGTCGGTGCGCGGTGTCGTCTCCGAGACCATCGTCGTCGACACGGGAAGCACTGATCGCACCAAGGAAATTGCTGCTGAGTCCGGCGCCAAGGTGCTCGACTTTCCCTGGTGCGATGACTTTGCCGCGGCCCGGAACGTCGGACTCGAGGTTGCGACCGGCACGCACATCTTGGTGCTCGACGCCGACGAGCGGCTCGCGCCTAACATGGGGCCCAACCTCATCGAGGCGGCGCGTCAGTCGAATCTCTTGCTCGGGTGCCTGCCGCTCTACAACGCCAGCGAAATGGACGCCTCGTACGACGAGGTTCTGGATGGACTGAAGCGGATCGGTGGACCGACTTTTGTGCCGCGCTTCTTCAAGAACCTCCCCGGCATGCGCTTCAAACGGCGCGTGCACGAGTCCTTGACCTCCGGCTTCAACGCGCTCCAAGCCCAGGGCGAAGGAACCACGATCGCCGTCGGGGCGGCGCTCGTGCACTACGGCGACGTCCCCAGCCACCGCCAAGGGATGGAGAAGGACCGCAGGAACGAGCTGCTGCTGCGCAAATCCCTGGAAGAGGACCCAGCCGACGGCGAACTAGCTGGCTACCTCGTCGTCGACATGCTGAGGCAGAAGCGAACGAGGGAGGCCGCGGAGATTGGCGAGCGCCACTTCGGCCCTTTCCTCCAGCGCAATGAGAATCGCCCCGAGGGTTACTTCCCCGAGAACATGGTGCGCATTGGCTACTCACTCGGCCTCGCGCAGGTAGAACTCGGCCGATCCGTGGACGCGATCCAAACCACTCAGTCTTCAAGACGCCACACCCCCGAGGGGCACCCAAACCTCGACTACGTCGAGGGCCTTGCGGAACTCGATCTTGGGAACCTCGATAGCGCCGAACGACTCTTCCGCGCCGCACGCGCCGCCGACGGGCGCAACTTTGCCCAGCCCGTGCTCGGGTCGATCACGGCGGAGCTCGCCCAGCTCAAGCTTGCGGGGATCGTCCTCGCCCGTGGGCACCTATCCGAAGTCGAACGAGAGCTACCTCCCCGGGAGGGCAAGTGGACGTTCCCCATTGATCTGGTGCTCGCCGAAATCGATCTCGAACGTGGCGCACCGGACAAGGCGATGGAGCGACTGGCCCTGCACGTCGACCGCCCCTCCCCACCTCCTGACTGGCACGCGCTGGTGCACCGAGCTATGACTGCGCTCGGGCGCGACGCCGAGAACCTCTTAGAGATGGCGCAAAAGGCCGAGCCTTCAACCTGGCTAGAGCGACGACGCGCGGTTTCGGTCCACTAGCCGGCCACTAGCCGGCCACTAGTGCGCCGAACGCTCGCGCGCGGCTTCGGCCGCGGCCACGAGGCTCGGGAACCTCTCCCGATTCGTGTAGGGGCCAGGCGTCGGCCAGGGATCCGCGCCGTCCTCTGCTCGCAGATCGTCCATCAACGCCGCCGCAGGCTCATCCTTGCCTTGACCGAAGTAGGCCTCGATCAGTCGCACGCGGTTGAGGTTAACGTTGACCCCGCCCGCAACGAGGGCCTCGGCCACTTCCTCCAGCAGCTCGTACTCGTACGCGCGGCCGATGTCAGCCCCCACGGTTAAGGCGATCGCCGCGCTATCCAGTGCCGTCCAAAACAGCTCGCGGATGATCCCTACGGGCTCGTTTCGCGTGCGCTCTAAGAGTGGTTCTAAGACCACGCGGAGTATGGCCTTCGTCTTGTTCGAGGCGAGCACGACGCCGTTGAGGACGTTGGCTACATCCCAGCGGACGCGAGGGTCTTCGTGATCGAACTGGTCCTCCTTTACGAGCCACTTCGCAACGGCGAGGTTCGTCGTCACGTCGATGCGATGAGTCAAGCACTCGTACCTTGGGGCGTCGAAGAAGCCCCATGGCACGTGCGGCAGCGAGCGCAGCGCCTCGCCCCGCAGGTCGTTGCGATCCGCCAAGGCTCTGGCCCTGACGAGGACGTGGTGCACGACCACCGAGCTCTCGTCCTCGTACCCCGCCGAGTCAAGGGCAGCAGCCAATCCGACGAGTTCAGGAGCAACCCTACGCGCGAGCTCGGCCCCGAACCTGTCGGCATCCGGAAGCATCCCTCCCACGTGGACGTAGACAAGAAAACCGTCGGAACGGCCGCGCAAGAGCGACCAAAGCCGCGACAGCATCGAAAGCCAAGCGCTTGGAAGGCCCACCACCGCCTGTCCCTCGGCGCGGATCTCGACCTTTCCGTCCTCGAGCGCGTGCACTTCGCATTGGGGCGTCCCCCCCGGTGGAGGCGTCTCGAAATCGACTCGCTGCACGTTGGACTCCACGGGGAGGAAGCGATCGAACGTCGTGAAGGCTAACGGCAGGACCCGGTCGATCAGGGCGGCGAAGGCCCCCCCCACGTCCGCGGGCAGCGTCGCGTCCCTTCTCGCCACAAGCGGATCGTCACCGCTCTGCATCACCTCGGGACTCAGCCTGAGTAGCGCGTCCTGCGTGCGGTAAAGATCGTCGCTCACCCAACGCAGATCACCCGGGGCGTGGGCCAGCCGCTCCCGTCCGCAGAAGACCGATTCGTCGTCCTCTATCACCGAGCTTCCAACTAAGCGTGCCTTAGACGCATCGATACCCGCGAGTGATTCACCCCGGAACCACACGTTGCGGCTATCCGAGACGAACAAGAATCGTCCGCGCCCCACAAGCCCTTCGCCAACCCGACGGAGTTCATCGAAGCGAGCTCCTTTCAAAGGGACCCATTCGCCTCCCCGAATCGAAAGAAAGACGAGCGACCCGTCCGTCAGAACCGCGTCGGCTCGATTGACAGCGTTGACCGTGAACGGACGCATGCGGGCCGATGCCAAGTCGAAGGCCGAAGCTGCCGGAGGCTCAACCTGCTGGGTTCCGAAGTACATCCAATACCCGTCAGACCCGTAGTTGAGATCAAGCTCGCGGAACGATCCAGGGCCCCCGGCCCCCTTCTTCAGTCGCACCGCCTTGTCCCGGAAGAACACCCTCTCCCCGTCGGTCCCGTAGCTCTCCCCTAGCACGCGAAAGGTAGCGGCCGCCGCGCGCTTGATCGGCTTGAGCTTGGTCTCCATGACCAGGAAGACCTGGTTCGCGTCCTTCGCGTGGTTGGGTCCAAGCACTTCGAACGTCTTGGCCTCCACCTCGACGCCCTTGATGGCGCGGCCCTTGAACTGGACCGCGCCCTCAACGATTGAGAACGGTTCGGGGAGCTTTCGCGCCATTAGAACGCTGCAGCGTTCCGCTCAAGCAGCTCCTTCTCAAGCTTGAGTTCCTCCAGCTTCTCGCGCTCGGCGGCGATGATCTCGTCGTCGGCCTTCGCGAGAAAGCCAGGGTTTTGAAGCTTCTTCTCAGTGCCCATGAGCGCCTTCGCAACCTTGGCGGCGCGGCCTTCGAGCACCGTCTTCAGCTTGGCGAAGTCGACGTCCTCCCCAAGGATGACGTACGCCTCGATGCCACCCGCTACGGCGACGGCACTCTGGGGCGGCTGTGCCGCGCCCTCGGTGATTTCGAGGGACTCGATGAAGCCGAGGGAAGTCGCAGCCTCCGCGTGGCGGGTCAGCACCTCGCGCATCTCCGGCCGCGGCGCGTTGACGACCACGGGCAAGAGGCGGCGCTCGGCCGCCATCGTCAGCGCACGGACGCGGCGCACGCAGCCCACGAGGTCCTGGACGCTCTCCATCTCGGACTCGGCGGAAGCGTCTTCGTTGAGCCCTTCACCGCTGGGCCACGGGGCCAGGGCCAGCATGCTCGGTGCCTTCTCACCCAGCGTGTCGTGCAGAGACTCCCAGAGAGCCTCCGTCAGGTAAGGCGTGAAAGGGTGCAGGAGCACGAGGGTATCCTTGAGCACGCGGGTCAGCGTCGCACGCGCGTCCTTCGCCGATGCTTCGTCGTCGCCGGTCAAGCGGTGCTTCGAGAGCTCGACGTACCAGTCGCAGAAGTCGTTCCAAACGAAGCGGTACATCATCTGGGCCGCATCGTTGAAGCGGTACTCGTTCAGTCCGAGCGAGACGTCCGCCACCGTGCGCGCGAGGCGCGACAGGATCCAGCGATCTTCAAAGCGCTCGGAAGGCTCCGTCGCACGGTCGCCCTCCAGGTTCATCATGACGAAGCGCGCGGCGTTCCAAACCTTGTTGCAGAAGCGGCTGCCCTGGTCGAAGCGATCCGGCGACAGACGGACGTCCTGGCCTTCCTTCGTGAGGAGCACAAGGCTCAGGCGCACAGCGTCCGCGCCATACTGCTCGATCATGTCGAGGGGATCGATGCCGTTGCCCGCCGACTTGCTCATGCGCTTGCCCTTGCCGTCCAGCACGGTCGCGTGGATGTAGCACGTCGTGAACGGGTTGCGCTTCGCCTCGGGGAGTTCGGGCATGAATGCGTAGCCCGCCATCACCATACGCGCGACCCAGAGGTAGATGATCTCCTGGGCCGTCGACAGGAACTGAGTGGGGT
>CAYQKK010000186.1:0-4960 GCA_964417955.1 uncultured Planctomycetaceae bacterium | reverse complement strand
GCAGTACCGTCACCGGCACGACGCCGCCACGGGATGGCCGCTTGAGGACTGAGTGTCGGCCTCAGTGGGCCCAGGGCGATCTCAGCTGCGACTCGCTGTCTCGACGATGCCTGGTGACCCAGAAAGGGAGAGAAAACGAAGTGAAAGGGGTCCTCGGTGGGTGACAGCGAGCACTCCCCGGGGTCACTCCGGCTAGTGCTCCTACACTGAGGGTCACTTCCCACCTTGTTTCACTCGTCCCGCCGGTCCCCCTATGCGTAGCTCCGTACTCATTCTCTCACTCTCACTGGCCGCCCCCGCGTTCGCGCAGACCGCGCTGATTCGAGAAGAGGATCCAGCTCCTGACGGAACCCTAGGCCGGACGGTCCGGAGTATCGGCGTCGCCGCGGTCAACCAAGCCGGCGGCTACGCGTGCACCATGACCACCGGTGGCTTCGCCCTGTCCAACATCAACGAGGTCTGGGGCAACCTCGACGGCGGTGCGGGAACGGTCCTTCGGACCGAGTCACAGATCGGCGACCTAGTGCAGACTCAGATCTCGTCGTTCTTCGGGATCTCGGAGGCCAGCGTCGCCTACATGGCCCAGGCCTGGAACACCGTGACGTCCGCACAAAACCTCAACGGGGTCTGGCAAGACGACATACCGCTCGCGATCGAAGATGATCCGGTCCCCGGCACGAACCTATTCTGGGTCGGCGCGGAACGACCGGGCCTCACCCAGTCGGGCATCCCCTACTTCATTGGCGTCGTCACAGATACTCAGGGTGGTCTCGGGAGCCAAAGGGGACTGTACCTCGGGGACGTGACGGTGCCGATCTACAACAGTGGCCAGAGCTACCCAAACCTCCCCGTGCCGCTGTCTTCCCGCGCCGTCGAGAGTAGCTTTCGCTTCTCGGCGATGGGGAATCATCACATCGCGCCGCTGGATCTGGACACGAGTGATGCGACAGATCGAGTCGTTGCTATCGACGGAGCCGGCCTCGTTCTAGACGGGACGCTGACGCAAGAATCCCGGCTCATCCCAGCGTCGATCGGTGGGATAGGTGATCGCTGGGCCGGCTTCGGGGCCTTCGGCATCAACGAGTCCGGGGACTATGTTTTCACTGCGAGGACCGATGCGGACGTGACCCGCGACTGGGCCCTGGTTCGCAACGGAGCGATCTGGGCGCGCGAAGGCGACACCCTCGGCGGCGAAGTGCTAGCGACTTCGTTCGAAGCCGCTTCGCTGAACGAGAATGGCGAGCTCGCTTTCGTCACGGAGATCGAGGACGGCGCGGGGGGCACGCTCGATGCGCTGTACTTCGAAGACCGGGTGCTCCTCAAGGAGGGCGACGAGGTCGACTGGGACGGAGACGGCGTTCTCGATCCGGCCGTCGTGATCGACAGGTTGACCCCCTTCAACGCGATCGCCCTCGCGCTGGATGGGACGATCTACTTCACAGCCGACGTCACCGTGGGCTTCGATGTACTGACAGGCTTCTTCGCTATCCCGGCCCGCAAGCTAGGGACGGGTTACTGCGCAGCGAATCCGAACTCCACGGGCGCGGTCGGTCGGATCACCGCAGTCGGCAACGGCGACGTCTCGGACAACGACGTCAGGCTCACGGCATCGAGTCTTCCTACCGAGTCCTTCGGCCTCTTCCTCACAAGTCAGACGCAGGGCGTCGTCATGAACCCGATGGGCAGCCAGGGCAACCTCTGTCTCGGCGGCTCGATCGGCCGCTACGTGGGTCCGGGCGAAGTCCAGTGGACCGGCGCCACCGGCACCGCTTCACTCGAGCTAGACCTGACGGCGACGCCGGATGGCTCATCGATCGTGTCCATCCAAGCTGGCGAGACATGGAGCTTCCAGTGCTGGTACCGCGATCGGGAGTCTGGCGTGGCGACTTCAAACCTCACGCACGGAGTCGCGATCGCGTTCTAGCGCGGCGGGCGAAGGGTCGCGGATGCCCAGCGGCACCGCCACTGAATTCCCAGCTACGGCTGGATCGATGAACGGGGCTGCCTCGTCCGGATCCAGTCCTGAGCATGACGTCGATGACCGCAAGGGCGTCCTCTAGCTAGCGAACTTCAGTTGGGTCCCCTAAGGTCAGTCCGACCGCCACCAGCCAACCCTCGGACGTCCCCACGATGAAATTCAATCTGCTGACAGCTCTTGTTGTCTCTTGTTCCCTCGCCGCGTGTGCTCAAACAACGGAGAGATCAACCCGGGCCGCGGAGACTGAGAGCCCGCCCATGGGACCGCAGTTCTACGAGGTGAGCGGAAATGGCGCTACAGGGTACCTGTTTGGAACCGTTCACCTCAGCGATGAGCGCACCCAACGCCTCCCGGCTGTAGTTGAGTCCGCATTCCAGAGAAGCGACTCACTGTTCGTTGAAATGAAGCCAGACATGGCAGGCGCCATGGCGATGCTCGGAGCCATCACTCTTCCCAAGGGAGAGTCATTGGATGCACTCATGGGCGAAGCCGATTGGAATCGGATCGGAGATCGGTACGAGCTGTCTGGGCAGCCAAGGGCCGCGGCCAACGCTCTGAAGACTCAGCGGCCATGGGTTCCACTGAGTCAGATCGCTTTCCTCAAGAACACCGCTGAACACGATGCCGTCCTCGATCTGAGCTTTTCACGTCGCGCCAAGAAAGAAGGGAAATCTGTCCATGGACTTGAATCCGTCAAAGAGCAGCTCGTGTTCGTGACGGACCTGTCTCTCGAGCAACAAGCTGAGTGGCTCTCGAACCTACTCGACCGACTCGATGAGTATGACGAGCAAGGTCGCGACATGACGTCCGAGACCCTTGACGCGTGGGCTTCCGGCGACCCCGAGCTGCTCTACGGTCTCCGGGATCAGGTCTTTGATATCGCGCCCGTTTCGAGAGAGGAGCTCGAACGCAAGATTCTATGGGTCCGAAACGCCCGCTTCGCCGCCGGGATTCACGAGGCGCTTCGAGGGAACCCGGATGAGGTTGCCTTCGTGGCGATCGGCGCGATGCACCTCCCCAGCCCTCCCGAGGTCAACGTCGCTGAAGAACGAGCCAAGGAAGCGATGCATCACCTGGGAGTCGCCGATCTACTGCGCATGCACGGGTACTCGGTGAAACGAATCAGTGCAATGGACGGCTAAGCCGCAGGCCTGATCCGGTGGTATCCGACCGCGGCCGTGCGCCGCCTCCTAGACCATCAGGTCGCGCTTCGCAAACGGCGCAAGCCCAACGGCCGCGGCAACAACCCCAAGCACCGCGAGCAACCCCATCGAGACGAAGTTGGCATCGCCCAGCAGCGGGCTATCTTGGATGTACCACGACCACGGCGAGAGCTGAGTCATCCAATCCCGGCCGATGCTCGGACCGATGGCGTTGAACATGAAGGACGTCACCGTAAGCGCCGCGGCGACGCCCATGCCCACAGCGCGTCGACCGGTGGCGGCGCCAGCCGCGAAGGCAACGGACGAGATGGAGGTGGCGAACAGCCACAGCGCGACGCACATGAGAGCCATGGGTCCCATCGCGATCCCGAGGTCGGCTACCTCAGAGACGACGATCACTGTCACGAAGCCAACTAGCACAAGCCCAACCAGGCTCATGGCCAGGGCAAGGAAGCGCTGGAGATAAATCTGCGTTCGAGAGCTTGGCCCTGTGAGCTCGAGCTCGAGCGTCCCCTCCTCTTCCTCGCCCGCGATCAGCCGCGATCCGAGACCGACGCCGAAGACCGAAAGGATGGCCGGTCCGAGCAAGCCAAACACGCTTGAGCTGACGTAGCCCGAAGCGGTTCCGATCTGATCGTAGCCCATCGCTCGACTGAGGCCCTCAGGGAGCTTGTCGGCCATGGCTCCAAGGTCCATGCCTTCCACGAACGGGTAGAGTCCCGCATACATCGCTACCACTCCGGCGTACGCCAGGCTCCAGTAGGTCAACGAGCGCCTCTGGTTCTTGAGGGCGTTGATCGCAATTGGGCAGCTATCGAGCATCGCTGTCCCCCTTCGAAGCCGGAGAGCGATAGAAGTCCATGAAGAGCTCTTCGAGGTCGCGGTCCTTTGCAGACCAGCCGACAACGTGAAAACGGGCAGCCAGGGCGAGCAACTCGTGGGGAGAGCCTCGTAGCACTCCCTGCAGCCCGTTGCCCTCAGCCTTGATCTGCGAGAAGTTCGCCACCCCAGAGAATGCGTCAAGGTCGACGGGTCCCTCGAACTTGAAAGAGACGTGCTGCCCAGCTTCGCGACGGAGAGTAGAGACCTCGTCCACGTCCACGATTTCTCCGTCGCGAATGATCGCCACCCGCCCCACGACCGCTTCCACTTCGCTCAGCACATGGGACGACATGAAGACGGTCGCGCCGCGCTCGCCCGACTCCCTTACAAGCGCCAGGAACTCCTGCTGCAACAGCGGGTCAAGACCGCTCGTCGGCTCGTCCAGAATGAGCAGGTCCGGGTTATGCATAAAGGCCTGGACCAGACCGATCTTTTGCTTGTTCCCCTTCGAGAGTCCACGGAACGAGCGATCGAGGTCTAGCCCGAAGCGTTCCGCAAGCTCCTCCATTCGATCGAGCCCTGCCCCTCGGCGCAGCGCGGCCAAGTAAGTGAGGTGCTCGCGTCCGGTCAGCCTCGCCCCCATGTTGAGCTCGCCAGGCAGGTAGCCGAGGCAAGAACGAAGCGCGGGGTTTCCGAGGGGCGATTCCCCCAGCACTTCGACCGATCCATCGGTTGGCTTCAACAAGTGAAGCAGCAGCCGAATGAAGGTCGACTTCCCCGCCCCGTTGGGCCCAAGGAACCCAAACACCTCGCCGCGCTCGACCTGTAGATCGACTCCCCGGAGCGCGCGCACGGATCCATAGTCTTTGACGAGGCCGCGGGCCGTGATTGCTGCCGTCTTCATCCCTCGCTACGGTACAAGAAAGGCACCCCCGCGCCGCCTCCCTTTGGCGACAGCGCGGGGCTGTACGGTTCCCGAGTCAACTCCGCCACCCCT
>CAYQKK010000185.1:0-5114 GCA_964417955.1 uncultured Planctomycetaceae bacterium | reverse complement strand
ATGGAACGAACCGGCTGGCTCCACCTCTTGATCGCCCTTTTTGCCTCTATCGGGTCGCTCTTTACGGGTGGCCGAGGCGCTCCCGCGCAGCAGGCTTCGGCGGTCGAGGCTCCGATCGTCAGGATGATGGTCAGGCCGAAGGACGACGCGCTTCCGGAGGAAGAGCTTCGCGCGATGATGGAGACCCTCCGACTTCGGTTCCCTGGGGCCGAGGTCAGCGCAGAGCGTCCCGACGAGGCAGCGCCTCCCACGATCACCATCGAGGGCGATCTCGAGGGAAACGACGAGACACTCGAACAGCTGGCGACGAGCGCGGGCGGCATGCGGATGCTGATGACCGCCTACGGGGAAGATGCGAAGGAGCTCTCCGTCGACCTGGACAAAGAGAGAGAGCGCGTCGAGGCTTTCCTTGCGGCCGATGGCACGCGCGGGGTCGATGACTACAACGCTCTCTTGCCCGGAGAGGGCGGCTCACCCGAACGGCTGGTGTTCGCGATGCAGAGGCAGGAAGGGGGCTCTTCAGCCGTGGCGCTGGTCGTCGAGTCCGAAGCGAAGTGGCGCTTCGATGAGAGCGCCATCAGCCGCACGTTCATCTCTAGCGATCATAACAGGCGCCCAGCGCTAGGCTTCGACGTCCACCCAGATCGGCAGAAGGACTTCGAGGCGTTCACGGCGCAACACGAAGGTCAGCAGCTCGCACTCCTCGTAGGTGATCGAATTCTGACGAGGCCCAACCTCAACTCGCCCCTCAGAACGGGCGGCATCATCACCGGTGGCGGCCATGGGTTTGGGCACGGAGAAGTGGACTCGCTGCACCGGATCTTGTCCGCGCCCAAGCTCCGCTCGAAGCTCGTGGTTTCTCAGATCTCAAGAGAAAGCGGGCGCTAGGAGCCTGCGCCACGGGTCATCGGAAGATCGACTGACGCCGCGGATTTCTCCGGTGTGAGCGGTTACGCATTTGGCCGAGCTGGGTTGTGCTGGGAGCGGGGCATCTCCTTGTCCCGCACCTTTTCCCTTACTCGCAGAATCCACCGCAAGGACAACTCGCCATGACTCACACAGATCTCGAAGCTCGACTCGCCCAGCTTGAAAACGACAACCGTCGCCTGCGCCGCGTCGGAGGAGCCGCGCTCATCGGACTCGGCGCCCTGACCCTGATGAGCTTCGCTGCACCAGCGCTCTGCGACATCGTTTGGGCGGAGCGCTTCGTACTGCGCGACGCGCAGAACAAGACTCGCGTCACCATCAACGCCTACGCTACCGACACTCCGTCGCTGATGTTCCACGACGCCCGGGGCAAGGCCATGGGCTCCATCGGGATCGCACCGGATGGGACGTTCAAGCTCGCCATGATGAAGGATGGCAAGTCTGTCCCCGCCATCGTGCAGAACACACTCGAGGGCTTCCGCCTCGCGGACGCAGCGTCCGTCAAGCGCGCCGACGGAATCGTCGAGCACGTCGACTCCAAGGGCATCAACTAGACAAACCATGCTTCACCATCCGATGAAAACCCCTCTTCTAGCTGTTGCGCTTTCCACCACGGCCGCCTTTGGCGCGCCGCAATGGAGCGCTGACACCTCGACCAACCAGGTCGTCTCGGACGCCACCTCTGACCAGAGCCAACCCAAGGTCGTGCCCGCGAAGGATGGCGGCTACTGGGTCAGCTGGTTTGACGGCATTGGCACCGGCTGGGACGTCCGCCTCCAGCGCTACGGCGTCCAAGGCGATGCGATCTTCCCGGCTGGTGGCCTGCTTGTGGCGGACCGGAGCTTCTCCTCGACCCAGGACTACGGACTCGACGTCTCGCAGGAGGGCGACGCACTGCTCGCCTTCCGCGATGACTCATCGGGTCTCGTCGAGATCACGGCGGCGCGATACCGCCCGGACGGAACCGCCGTCTACGGCGCATCCGGCCTCACCCTCACCAGCAACGACGGCTTCGTCGCGTCGCCGCGCATTACCGAGGCCTCGGGCAACGTGTTTGTCGCGTGGACCCAGAACTCCGGCGTCCGCGTGCGCGTGGTTGATTCAGGAGGCACGCCCACGGCCGTCGACGAGAACTTTGCGCCAAGCGCGGGGTCGTACTTCCTATCGGACATGCACGGGGGTGGAGGCGACGCCATCTTCTCGGTGGTCCATGCGACCGGCGGCTTCTCTTCTCCCCGCCACCTGCTCATTCAGAGATTGCAGCCCGGTGGCGGACTGCCGTGGGGAGCGTCGCCCACGCCCGTCTTCACCGCTGGCTCACTCCAGTTCGGTGCTTTCCCCCAGTTCGCCACCGACGCCTTCGGGACGTCACTCCTGACGTGGTACTCCTCCACTCCAACGCTCCAGTGCTTCGCTCAGATCGTCGACAGCTCGGGCAGCATTCGCTGGCAGCCGGACGGGGTCCCCGTGGCGGTGACCCCCGGCGTACGCGTGAACCCCGCCCTCGCACAGATCGGAGGCACCTTCCTCCCCGTCGTGGCCTGGCGCGAGCAGAACGCCAGCCAGTCCCAAGCCGGCATTTCAGCCCAGCGCTTCGACCCAGTGAGCGGCCAACGACTTTGGGGCGACAGCGGCGTCAGCCTGTCACCGGTGGGCTCCCAGCTGTCCTCGTCACCGGGCCTAACCCTCGATGTCGCCACCGAGTCCACCACCATCACTTGGGAGGAGTCGCCGTCGTTCGGAGCCGATAGGCTCTTCGGCGCAGTGATCGACGGGGCCGGGGCGAGCCTCGTGCCCACGTTCGACGTTGCCTCGGCACCATCTGGAAAAAGCCGCGTCACACGTGCCCAAGGCCTCGCCGGCGGCTCACTCACCGCATGGAGCGACAGCCGCAGCGACGGCGGCGACATCCTTGTGCAGCAGCTTGGAGATGGAGGCGCTCCAGGAACGGTCGGGATCATCTCTTCCCCTAGCCCGACGTGCATCGTCTTCCCCAACAGCCTTGGCTTCCAAAGCGAGACCTTCGTCATCGGGAGCTCGATGGCGGCGGCCAACGAAAACAAGCTCGTCACACTGAGCCTGCCGAGCAACACGTTTGCGTTCTACATCACGAGCCAGACAGCCGCCTTCGTCCCGAATCCAGGTGGTAGCGTAGGCAACATCTGCGTCGGTGGGAGCGTCGGCCGCTTCGTGGGACTGGGACAGATCCAGTCCACCGGCACCACCGGCAGCATCCAGCTTGAGATCGACCTCACACAGCAGCCAACACCGACCGGTTTCGTGTCCGTTCAGAGCGGCGAGACCTGGTACTACCAAACGTGGTTCAGGGACTTTTCGTTCATCGGGGTAGGGACCAACTTTTCGAACGCCAGCTCGGTGACCTACCGCTAACTCGACTCAAGTCGGCGCTGCAGGCGTCCGTCCTTCGCCCACCCGTACTGCAGCGCTAGGAAGTAGAGTTTCAGGCCGAACGCCAGCGCGAATACGCCCGTTGACACGAGATCCTGGGGGCCAGACGCTCGCGCCCACGTGGCCTGGAGCGCGACATACCCCCAGAGCGGAGCGACGGCCAGCGGACGAACGCTCATCGTGGCACGATCGAAGCGACCGAAGAGGTACATCATGCCGATGGCCACGACGACCGGTGACCCGTGGCGAGCGATCTCCGCGAGGGACTCCCCCGGGACACGGCCGAGGCGCGCGAGCGCGGCCCCGAATGCGGCGAAGGCTGAGATCGAAACGACCGTGAGCCATGCCTCCTTGAAGCGCGCGTCGCGGCCCGGATCCTCCGACGTGGCGACGGTTGGACGGTCGAGCACGAAGAACAGGAAGAAGTAGATCAAGCCCCCGCCTGCGTTCAGCAGCTCTACCGAGGCCATCGCCACGCGGCCAGCGGGTGTTTCCTCGAAGCCCGCAGGCTGGGTCCATGCGTAGACGAGCACGGCGTACAGCGCGACCCAGTGCAGAATGAGCGCGTCGAGCCCGCCCTGGTACTGGCGCCATGACTCGCGCGCCGCGTTGCCTGCCGGCTGCAGGTGCACCGCGTCCATGCGCAGGGTAAAGCGGCGTGCCACAAAGAGCCCGCCCAGCACAAGGATGTGCGCCCATCCAATCCAGAGGCGCCGATCTACGCCGCTCGCAAGGTCGACGTCGGGCACGATCTCCCCGGGCACAGCGAACAAGAGGATAGCCACCCCCACGAACATGGCGAGCGCCGTCCAAAGCGGAAACGATGAGCTCATCACAGGCCGGAGAGCCTCGCGAGGGCTTCCCGCAGCCGCGACCGCGCGGCGGCCGTGCGCTTGTAGACGCGCTTGACGCTGATCGATAGCTCGTCGCCAATGGACTCGGCGGAGCGGTCGCCCTCGAGGATGTTCGCGACGATCAGGCTCTCACCGGGCAGCGCACTACCGGTGACAGCCCGCGCCACAAGCCAGGCGTGCTCATCAGCGAGATCTACGAGCGCGAGGTCATCCGAGCGTCGGTCGGGTACAAGCTCTGGATCAAGGTCAGCGATGGGCAGGGGCAAGGGGGCGGCCGATGATCGCTGGGATTCAACCCGCGCAAGCTCGCGCCCGGTGTTGTAGGCCACGCCGCCGAGCCATGAGCCCACGGGCTGGTCGGGATCGTAGTTGTGGCACGCATCCACCGACGCAAGAACCGCCGCGGCAAACATGGCGTCGACGCTGAGCGGATCAGCCGCGGCACCGCCCGTGCGGCGATGTCCGGCCTGGAGGCTCTTGATCATGCTCGCCCCGAATCGAATACGCACCTCGCTGGCGATCCATGCGCCTGGGCGGTCGAGCCACCAGTCGAGAACGTAGCGAGGGAGCCAGCCCTGGCCGACCCGTTCGGCGAAGAGCACGGTCCAACGCTCTAGGAGCTGATCAGACGGTACCACGCTGGATCCAAGGACCGCCCGCAGGAAGGCGTTCCGCGGCGGCTCGAACGACGACTGAACCATGGACGAGATTCCGCAAGCGTCGCGCCAACGCGCGAGCGCAGGAGCATCCCTACGCTCGAGCGCCTCGAAGCTCCGCTGCACGGCGTGACGCCGGACGCGGTGATCGTGGGACCAGTGGTTCATGGGTATAGCAGGCCGTTGATAAAGGCAGCACTTAGCAACAGCGCCCCTCGAGGCCCTAGCTGCGTTGCTCGAAGAGGCCCGGATAGCTCGCTATGACGGG
>CAYQKK010000184.1:0-5215 GCA_964417955.1 uncultured Planctomycetaceae bacterium | reverse complement strand
TGACCGCGTTGGCCTGGTTCTGGAGGTACTTCGTGAAGCCGCCGCTCTCGCGGCCAATCTCCTTGGTGTAGCGCAGGTCGATGCGCAGCCCGAACGGCTCCTGCCCGACGTCGGAGTCTCCGTCGACGACGGAGAGCAGCTCGATCTCAGTCACGAGGTCCGAGTAGTAGTCGTAGACGCGGCGCGCGGCGCGGGCTTGGGGATGGTCGCCCACGATGTCAAAGCCGGCCTCCAAGTAGCGGTTCTTGACGGCGGGGTTGAGCGCGGTCAATCGGGTGAAGAGCAGGTTCGCGAATATGGCGCGGTGGAGTTCACCGGCCTGACCCTCGATGCCGTCGAGGACGCGCTTGATCTTGGGGATCTCGTGGCTCGCGAGGAGTCTCTCCTCCGTCACAGCACCCAGGTCGCTGGCCCCGAGGGCTGCGCTGAACCAGTAGCTAAACGGCTCCGGGGAATAGTCGTCGATGCGCGACTCCGGCAGGCCCTCCACGTAGTGCTTGGCGGCATCGGCAAAGAGATCCAGCGCCTCCTTTCGACCGCCGGAGTAGTCCGACGACTTCTTGAGGTCGTTGCGATAGTTCACGAGATCGTGCAGCAAGGACGCGCGCGCGACCTCGAGCTCCCAGGCACCTGGGTGGGACTCCAGCGCGCGCGCCAAGAGCGACTGGGCGAGCTCATACCCGCGCTGCACCTCGGCCTCGATGTCCTTCTGCTTGCGGTTGGTCTTCGCGGCCTTCTGCACCGCTGGCTGACTCCACACGAGGATCAGGTTGGCGCGCATTTGCTGGGCCATCGCCGCCAGGGTCTTGGGCTCCAGCACGTCCAACGATCCGAAGACATCCTCCAGCACCTCCAGCCGGTAGATCTCCGCTTGGCTGTGGGACTGGGTAAAGGCGCGCATCAGGAGCTCTGAGTCGAGCTCCAGGCCTTCGATCCCGCGCAGCTTTTTGACCCACTTGGAGAGATCCTTCAGGTTGCGATCCTGTTTGCTACGGGTTAGCGGGATCCCGCTCGCGCGGTTGTTGAACCCATAGCTGAAATTGTAGATGTTCGATCGGTTACGGCTCGCGTTCGGATCGTTGTTGGTGATCCACACCTCGATGAACGTCTTCGCGAGCTCCTCGGCCTTCTTCGGGTTCGGCCCGGCGAGGGCCTTGATGTAGGGGAAGGCTTGGCCCTCCTCGTTCACCTTGAGGTACAGCTCGGCCACGGTCTGATCGATCTTCGGCCGCAGGCTATCGGGCAGCGCCGCGTGCCAAGCACCTTCCGGGCGGGCGTCGAGGAGGTCCGAAACCTCGATGGCTTCCACTGCGACGCGGTTGTAGCGGTAGCTGCGCCAGAAGATGTTGCCGTACATGTCCTCGTCGTACTGCGGCCCCATCGATGACTGCTCGGAGTGCTTGAACGAATGCGCCGCTTCCCGGAGCCACGTGTCCGCCACGAGCACCAGCGTGTCACGCCATTCTTCCGCGCGCTCCGGCGCCACCGCCAAAAGCCCGTCAACGGCCGCGCGCAGGAGCGTCATGTCCTCAAGACGCGCCTCCGGATCCCGTGCCTTCTTGACCATGCCCATAGAGGCTTCGACGCCAATGGTCGCCAGCACTTCCATGCCGCGCTCAGGACGCTCCTGGAAGGACTCACGCAGCCAAGCGAGGCCGCTCGACTGTTCAATCTCCTTGGCCATGCCCACGGCCCGCTTGAGCGCATCGACCTTGACCTCGTCTTCGATCTCGCCGGGCGCGAGCGTGGCCATCGTGGCTTCCCACGCCTCCTGAAGCGTTTCTTCCCGGGGCTCTTCCCGGTGCACCGCCATCAGGTGCTTGGCGAGCAGGTTGAGCCCTTCGCGGTCGCTGGCCTCCTCGGCCTCCGCCATGGTGGGGAGGAACTCGTCGAGCTCCTTGAATGAACCCTGGGCCGCAAGCAAGAGCGCAGCGAGACGCTTGTTGATGACGCGCTCTTCCTCGGGGCGCGCGATCTCTTCGCGCAGGCGCTCGATCCAATCGTCTGCGCTATGGCCCTGGGCGAAAACGCGGCGGACGAGGGGCGCGATCAGCTTCGTCTTCGACGGATCGAATCCCTCCGGCCCCATCTTGTCAGGATCGTCTGGATCGGGCCCCTGGGGCGCGATGCGAATGAGCGCGACGATGTCGTCGAATTCGAAAGCCGGCTCTTCCTGGTACTGGGCCAGCTGACCGTTGATGGGCTTGGGCGTGCGCGAGATCTTGCCGAGCATCGTCTCGTACTGCCGCTTCGCCTGCTTGTTGAAGAGGGCCAGCGTCGTGGCGACCTCGTCCCAGCGGCCGAGCGTGACGTTGCGGCGGAAGATCTCGATGTCGCGCTTGGTGCGCTTCATCTTCTGGGCCGCCTTCTTTTGGTCGTTCTTCTTCTTGTCCTTGTCGAACTTCTTCTTCGCCTTGTCCCAGGCCTTCTTCTCTTCGTCGTAGGCCGCCTTCTCGGCCTCGAAGCTGGCCTGCGCGGTCTCGTAGTCCGCCTCAGTTTTCGCGAAGGCCGCGAGCGCCGCTTCGTAGGCCTCGAGCTTCTCGGCGTAGCCGTCGGCAACGGCCTTCTTCTTCGCGCTGAGGGCAAAGATGCCGGCGATGCCTTGGACGTCCTCGACCACGTCCTCGGGCTTTTGCGGCGGCACGAGATCGGCCGGGCGCGTCGGTTTCTTCGGCGCGGTCACCTTCGCGGGCTCTTTCGCCAGCGGTTCCAGGTCCTCGGGGTCGGCTAGCTCCGGGTCATCCGCCGATGGAACGGGATCCGGCTTCGCCCACTCCTGCAGAATCGCCGACGGACGCCGATCCAAGATGGCCTGCTGGAACAGCTGCATAAACTGCGGATCGACAGGCTTCTCTTCAGCTTCGTCCTCCGCGCCGTCTGAGCCCGAGCGAATCGAGGTGGCCATCGTCGTCCCGCCGCCACCTGCGACGAGGGCTCGAATCTCTTCGGGAGACATCGAGGAGATGTTCTGTCCGTTGACGATGGACTGACCGCCGGAGCGGATGATCGTGACGGGCTGAAGTGCCACTGCCTTCTGTTGAGCCGCGGCAGCTGCGCTACCGAGGGGTCCGACCACAGTCGAAAGAAGAGCAAGCGGGGCGACAAGCGGTGCGAAACGAACCATGGGTAACGAGCTTCAGTTGAGATTCATGGAGCGTGGCTCCTTCGCGAATCGATTCAAGCGAGTGGGGTGAGCGCGGACCCATGCTGCATCCGCGCTCTTGGAACAATATTGATCAGCTAAGAGCCGCTGCCGTCAGGCGGCGGACCGCTGCCTGCGCCACGTGAATCTGCGGGACGTTGACCGCCTTTTGCACCCCGACCGGGGCGCTTTCCGGAACCGTTTCATGTTCCGGAGCCGCTTCATTGGGAGGGCAGGGGCAAGCCCTGCAGCTCCTCTAGGTCGAGCCGCGCCAGCTTGACGGTGGCCTCTAGATCTTCCATGAGGGACAGCGCCTCTTTCGAGTCGCCCCGCTCGTCGGCTTCCTCCGCGAGGAGACGATACGTCTGCCGCGCGATCTCCACCTCGGGCTCCCACTCCGTGCGAGCGGCGCCCTCAAGTCGCATGAGCCACGTCCAGTAGTACTGCGCGTTGGCGTGCGCGGCGCGGGCTTCGTCGAGCAGCGCCGTCTGGGTCGGATCTCCCTTGACGGTTTCGTCTTCGCTGAGCTCTTTCACGAGGTCTTTGATCTCGCGACGAGCGGCGGGCAGCTGCTCGGCGCTGAGCTTCGCCTTCGCCGCGGAGAGGCGAATCCGCCGCGCCGATGCCACGAGCTCGGGCGTGTCGAGACCCGGCAGCTCTTTCGCCGCCAACTCGTAGTGCAGAATCGCGCCGGGCCAGTCGCCCTTGGCGGCGGCCTCCTTCGCGAGCGCTAGCTCTACGTCGGTGGCGTCGAGCGCCATGCGCTCTTGGCCGGGGCCTTCGTGATAGGCCCAGGCCGCTACGGGGAGTAGCAGCCATAGGCCGATGAGGAGTTTTCGCATGGGATCAGGTCTCCTTGAGGTTCTGGGGTGAGGAGGGTGCGGTGAGGCGGCGAAGAAACGCTGCTCGTATGTTCGGTAAGTTTTGGATTCTGTGGGCTTCGTACCCACAGGAATTAGGCGGCTCTGGGCTTCTGGGATCGCCGGGGCACGGGACGGACGGAGGCCCAGCGACTTCCGAGGAACTGCAGGGCAATCGGCAGGAGCGCAAGGAGCAGTGCGCCGATGGCGATGGCGAGGAGCGCATACTCACGGCGGGAGAGCTGAAGGACGCTGCCAGCCTCGGCCGTGGCCGTGACCGAGGCGAGCACATCGCTGGCCACGTGACGCTTGTTGCCGTCCTGGTAGGTGCCGCCGAGGCGCAGCGCGATCTGCCGCAGGGCCGACACGTCCTGGCGCGAATTCCGGCCGTTGATGAAGCTGCCCTTGACCGGATCTCCGAGCCCGACCACGAGCACTCCGTTGACCGACGGCGGCATCTTGGGCATGCCGGTGGGCGGAACCGTATCGCCGTCGCTCGCGACCACCACCGTGGTGCTGTTCAGCTTCCAAGGCTTGGCAATCTTGGCGGCCTCTTCGAGTCCGTCGAAGAGTCGCGTCTCCCCCGACTTGAACGCGTAGTGCATCGGCAGATCGTCGAGCACGTTGCGCACAACCTCCGAGTCCGTGGTGTCGACCACGACCGGGATCGCCCCGGTGTAGGTCCCCACCACCGAGATCTTGTACTGGCCGATCGCGACGCGGCTGAACATGGAGTCGAGCACGTCGCGGGCGCGGGCGCGGCGGCTTTGGTCGACGTTGGGCCCGGCGTCCTCAAGGCGCATCGACGGGGAGACATCCAGGACGAGCACGAGGTGGCGCAGGTCGCCCTCACCCTTCGCGTCGCCCTTGTGCAGCTTTGGGTCCACATCAAAGAGAAGCGTTGCCAGCCCCCAGGCCAGCGCGCCCGCAGCGGCCGACCGAAGGAAAGGCACGAGCGCCGTCCAAGCGGCGGGCCTTCCGGTGGGCCCGAACGCGAGGTGCCGCACGCGGCGGATGCGCAAGAGGTGCAGTGCCTCGGCGAGGGCCACGAGCGCCGCGGCCGCGACGGTGATGATGATGGTCTCCTTCGACATGCTCAGCGCTACCAGGGAGTGGCCCGAAGGAACAAACCGAAGAGGGCGAACAGCCCGAGGGCCCCAAGACCCACCCAGGCCCAGGGCTTGAACGCGTCGAGCCGCTCGCCCGCGACCTT
>CAYQKK010000183.1:0-5330 GCA_964417955.1 uncultured Planctomycetaceae bacterium | reverse complement strand
GCCGAGCGCGGGCCCTCGCGCAGGAGCGCGAGCACCCGTGTGGCTCAGACCACATTGACACAGAGGGGGCCGCCTGACGGGCGGCGGCCAGCCCAAGCCGGTGTGACTCAAGCCGTGATGGGGCAAGGCGGTGCCGCGGCCTACGCTAGGCCCAGCAGGCCGATCCCGGAAGCTGGCCAAAACCAAGTCGGTTCCTGGTTGTGGCCTGAGTCTGGCCCCCGTAGAGTCCTCGGCTCGAATTCCCTGTGAGCTGCCGATCTGGCAGCGCTGAACCACCCAGGACACTAGACATGACTGACGGAAAACTCTCCTGCGAAGTGCGGGACAAGGTCGGCTCGCGCAGCGCCCGCCGACTTCGCGCCTACGGCCGCATGGTCGCCTCTCTCCAGGCCGACGAAGGCCACGAGCACGTCAACGTGCACTTTGACGAGGCCAGCTTCCACCGGCTCCGTCGCGGGCACGTGCACCTCTTTGACCTCGAGTTCAACGGGAAGAGCGAAGCCGCCATCGTCAACGAGCTTCAGTGGGACGCCTTTGGCGACACCCTGCAGCACGTCGAGTTCAAGCGCGTGACCCGCGGTCAGAAGACCGAGTCGGAAGTGGCGCTCAAGTTCCGCGGCACGCCGGCGGGCGTCTTGACCCACGACCTCAACGTCGTCACGATCCTCTGCCTGCCGTCGGCCATCCCGGACGCGATCGTCGTCAACGTCGATGGCCTTCAGCCCGGCACCCACGTCAAGGCCAAGGACGTCGACCTCCCCGAGGGCGTCGAGCTGGTGCTCGACCCCGAGTACGACGTCGCGGTCATCACCGACCTCCGCTCCGCGCCGCAGGGCGACGGGGACGCTGCTGAGGGTGACGACGAGGCCGAAGGGGACGCTCCCGCGGCTTCCTAAGAGCCCCTATTTGGCCGCTTTGGCGGCCATTTCGGCTCGAAACCATGCTCGATCGGCCGTTTTGGGGCTTTCACCCGGAACGCCCCATCGCTAACCTCTTACGCCGCAACGCGGGCTTTTGGGCTCGTGGTGCGGACTCCCTCCCGCTTTTTTGACCTCTGACCCTCCGCTCTGCGTTCCTCATGGCTCGTTTGATCGTTGGTCTCGGTAACCCAGGCAAGGAGTACGAATGGACCCGACACAACGTCGGCTTCCACGTGCTCGATCGTTTGGCAGAGAAGCGAGAGGTGCTCTTTCGCGGACCCTCTCGGCTTGAAGGCTGGGATGGGCCCCGTGGTTTCGAATGGGGAGAGGCTCCTGCGAACGCAGATGCCTCTGGCGACGGCCTCACCGCCGTGCCTTCGTTCCTATTGAAGCCCGGGACCTATATGAATCGCTCCGGTGACATCGTCGCGCCCGTCGCGCGGTGGCTGGCAGGTCGTTCCATGTTGGACGTCCGGCAGGTCCCCGCCTCTGACGGAGAAGGCGAAGTCGACCCTGCGGCTCTACCTACCTTCGAACTGGACCCAGCCTCGATCCTCGTCGTGTACGACGACATGGATTTGGACCTGGGTCGGCTACGTCTCCGTCCCCATGGCGGACACGGAGGTCAGAACGGAATGCGATCCATTATGGACCGCCTGGAAACCCGAGAGTTCCCGCGCCTTCGCGTGGGGATCGGGCGCCCGGGCACCGACGCGGCGCGTCATGTGCTGAGTCCGTTCTCTCCAGCGGAACGCGAGGACATCGAGATCTCGATTGCGGAAGCAGTCGAGGCCATCGAGGCCTGGCTCGACGGGGAGACGTTCGCAGACGTCATGACGCGGTTCCACAGCCGCTGGAACTAGTTCGGGCAACCGAGCTCAACGGTGTCGAAAGCGCCCACGCACGCGAGTGCCGCAGCGCCCACGCATCACGTCGAATCAAACTTCAGGAGAACTACACTTTGACCCAGATCTATGAAACGCTGGTCCTGCTCGACAACGACGTTGTGCGCGCGGACTGGAAGAAAGCCAAGGCGATCGTGACCGACACGATCACCAAGTACGACGGCACGCTGCATTCCTGCCGCCGGTGGGACGAGAAGCGCCTCGCTTACCCCATCAACCGCAAGAACCGCGCGACGTACTACATCGCGTACTTCGAAATGCCTGGCGACAAGATGCCCGGCTTCCGTCGCGACTTCGAGCTCAACGAGCGCGTCCTGCGCTACATCGTCGTTTGCGCCGACGAGGTCACCGAGGAAGAGAAGAAGCTGGCCGCCGAGGAAGATGGCACCGAGTACACGGTTCCGGAACCGCCGGAAGATGACGCCCTCGAGATGACCGAGGAAGATGAGGCGGAAGACACTTCCGACGACATCGACGTGGAAGTTCCGGCCGAGGCCGGGGCGTTGGACTCAGGCCGCTAATTCGAGGACTAGAAGAAGAACACAACATCATGAAGCGTCGAATTCGCACTGTCATCGGTTCCAAGAACTGCGATGACCCAGTCATTGACTACAAGAACATCGAGTACCTGTTGAAGTTTCTGACCCCCCAGGGACAGATCCTCTCGCGCCGTCGGACCGGCTTCTGCAACCAGTGCCAGAAGCAGCTCAAGACCGCGATCAAGCGTGCCCGTCACGTCGGACTTCTGCCCTTCGTGGGCTGATCTAAGGAGCACAGCACAATGAAAGACGTAGAAGTCCTACTGCAGCAGAGCGTTAAGCACGTCGGTCTCGTTGGAGACGTCGTGAAGGTCAAGGCTGGCTTCGCGCGGAACTACCTGTTCCCCAAGAAGCTCGGCATCGTGGCCACCGAAGACGCCAAGCGCCAGATCGCCCGCCGTGCCGCCAAGGTGCGCGAGGCAGAGATGCAGCGCCTCGCCGAGGTCGCAGCACTCGTCGGTAAGCTCGAAGCGATCGAGCTGAACGTCACCATGAAGGCCGATCCGAACGGCAACCTTTACGGCTCCGTCAACGCGGCAAAGATCGTCGAGATGGCTGCCGAGGAGGGCGCAACCTTCACCGAGAAGGACGTTCGCCTCGACGCGCCGGTCAAGGTCGTGGGAGAGCACAAGATCAAAGTGCACGTCCGCGATGACGACTACGGCACGGTCAAGCTGAACGTGATGGCCGAGGGCCGTACGAAGGCGGAAGAAGAAGCGCTGGAAGCCGCTGAGGCCGCTGCGGAAGCAGCTGCTGAAGAGGGTCCCCGCGACTCGGACGACTGATTCTTCGCCGGCCTAACCTGGCTGTGTCAACCGTGCCCCTTAGGGCGCACAGAAGAGAGCGCACTCGGAACACCCGAGTGCGCTCTCTTGCGCTAGGGTGGGGGCTCTGGACGGACGGGGGAGCCCCCAGGTGGAACAGCGAACGGCGATGGCTATGAACGGCGAGACTGACGACGAGCACGTGGACCCTGAGTCCCCTTTGGGAGAGCCGGCGGGAGACTCTGCCGGGAACTCAGCCGGCGGCGAGGACACGTCAGACTTCGACGACCACATCAGCGCGTTCACGGGCAGCGGCTTCAACGCTGCCCAGTGGTCGAACGACGACCTGCCGCCGCCCGCTGCGCCTATCTATGACCCGCTTGTTGGCGAGGCGGCCAGCGACGAGGCAGCCGAGCCCGAGGGCCACGCATCGTCGGATGAGTGGGAACCGTCCCCCGAGGGGGAGAGCGTTGACCAAGGCGAGGACTTGGGCGCCGAGCCCCAGCCGAGCTGGAGCTCCATCGAACAGGAGCCTTCGTTGGGAGTCGCCCAGATCGTGCCGCCATCGCCGGCGTATGCGCCTCCTTCGCCGCCCGGCCCCGCAGATCCCGGTGCACCAGTGGCCATCGGGGACGCGATCGCCGGGGATCCCACCGCCGTTGCCACCGGCAGTGGATCGGGCGGCCGAGGCAAGGGTCGCAAGCAACCCCTCAGCCTGCGCGAGCGCGGCCACCAGGCCGGCGGCCGGGTGACGCCCCACGACGTGCAGGCGGAAAAGTGCGTGCTCGGCGCGCTCCTTCTGACCCCCGACAGGCTGGTGGAGGTCACGGAGATCTGCAAGCCCGCCGATCTCTACGACAAGCGCAACCGCACGATCTTCGAGTGCATGATCCAGCTCGACGAGCGCGGCCAGATCGTTGACGGCGTGCACCTCATCGCGACGCTGCGCGCGACGAACACGCTGGGGGACATCGGTGGCGTGACGTACCTCGCCGAGATCACGTCGTCTGTCAGCACCTCGGCCCACGTCAAGCACCACGCTTCCCTGATCGCCGAGACGGCGAAGCTGCGCGGCCTCATCGAAGCCTCGAACGGCATCATCGAAAAGTCGTTCGAGACGGCACCGGACGCCGACGAGGTGCAGCAGCTCATCGACGAGTCCGAGGCCGCCATCTTCGCCATCGCGTCCCAGGGCGAGGCCCGTGGCGCCACCGGCGTCGGATCGATCCTAGACGAGGTCTTCCACAGCATTGAGGCCCAGCGGGACCGCGGCGAGTTCACGGGTATCCCGAGCGGTTTCTACGAGCTTGACGACATGCTCGGCGGCTTCAACCCCGGCGAGATGACGGTCATCGCTGCCCGCCCAGCCATGGGCAAGACCGCGTTCGTGCTCAACATCATGGACCACGCGGCGACCCACCAGGCGGACAGCCTCGGCTACGCCCCGTCGGTGCTCTTCTTTAGCCTAGAGATGGGCCGCGCCTCTATCGTCCAGCGGATGCTCGTGGCCCGCGCGGGCGTCGAAGCCCATCGCCTGCGCTCTGGCCACCTGCACGATCGCGAGTACTCGGACCTCGTCGAAGCCGCAGGTGTCCTCAAGAACGCGCGCCTTTTCATCGACGACACGCCGGGCCTCTCGATCATGGCCCTGCGCAGCCGCGCCCGCCGCCTCAAGGCCGAGCACGGCCTCGACATGATCGTGATCGACTACCTCCAGCTCCTCTCCGCGAAGGCCGAGAGTCGCCAGCAAGAGATCTCGGTCATCTCAAGGTCGCTCAAGGAAATCAGCCGCGAGCTAGAGGTGCCCCTCCTCACCCTCGCCCAGCTGAGCCGCAGCGTCGAGTCCCGCGAGAACAAGCGCCCGCAGCTCTCAGACCTCCGCGAGTCAGGCTCCATCGAGCAGGACGCCGACGTCGTGATGATGCTCTTCCGCGAGGAGTACTACGCGCCCACCGACGAGAACAAGGGCAAGGCCGAGGCCATCATCGTCAAGCACAGGAACGGCGCGACGGGCGACATCTCGCTCCAGTTCCAGGGCGCCATGCTCCGGTTCTCGAACCGTGAAGCGTCCATGGCGGAGCCCATCACTGGGCTTTAGTGCGGTGGGGGGCTGGGGCCTAGCTGACAAACTCAGCCGACAAACTCAGCTGGCAAACTCAGCCGGCACACCGGCCTGTGCTGGCCGCCGCCCGTCAGGCGGCC
>CAYQKK010000182.1:0-5455 GCA_964417955.1 uncultured Planctomycetaceae bacterium | reverse complement strand
CGACACCCCAGGCCCCGGCGTCGAGCCCACCCCCGGGAGAATGACCGGAGTCGTCTTAGTGGAAGCAACTCTCCGCTAGCCCAACGACGCAAAGCGTCCTCGAGCGGACCGCCGTACTGTCAACGGCACGCCGCCGCCACGTGGAAGGTACTGTCACTGGAAGGTACTGTCACGGTCACTCCGCCGCTACGAGTGCTCACAGTGGGTGTTTCCTCAGAGACTGAGCGACGGGAGAAGGTCCGCTGGAATTTCCGAACTGAGCTGCCATTCAAATGCGATGGGACGGGAACCCCTGTGCGTCATGTACGTACAGGGCCCCAAGAACGTGTAGGGGGCGGCACCAGCGCCGGCCTTCTTGTGGGCTCGGGCGAAGAGCCAGATCTCGTGACCCTTGGGAGGGTCTATGTATCGGCGCCCGGTGGGAGAGGTGGGCGAAGTGGAGTTCTGCGACTCCCAGTGAAAACGATCTCGACCGATCGCGTAGTCCCGATACATCGTTGCCGGGCTGTACGCCCTTTCACTCTTGTTGACAGTGATGAAGAACGCATCGATTCGATGCTTCGGAACATACAGGACCCCCTCCCGCGGGACGCTTGGCTTTGATGGCTCGCAATAGCCCAAGGCCGCGCTGATTTCGAAGAGGCTGTAGGTGCCATGGACCGATAGCGGGATGTCCTTGCGGATCGCCGCGTTGGGGACCCGCTGCAGTCGAGAACGTAGCAGCGGCACGAGCTGTCGGATCTCATCTGCCACTTCAGGCTCCTCCTCGGCGATCGCTCGAAGGGAGCCGGCTAAGTCCTCAGTTCCACTACGCGCGTTCAGCTGCACGTAGACAAGCGCCTTGGTGTTGGAAGGCAGGGGATCGCTCGCCCCCGCGCCAACGGCCGCAAACGCTTCTAGCCGGGTCAAGTCGTCCAAATGGGTCGTTCTTGAAAGCGCCCGCAGGAGAGCCGTCTCGCTTGGGCCAGGCGCATCCATTTCGAATCCAGCTCTCCGCCGGAGGTTGGTCCAGGTGGTTGACTCGCCTCGGTAAATGTCCTCTACCCCAAGCCCACAGGCGTCTAAGAACCCGGCAAGTGTGGTCTCGGGCCCCAGCTCACGGAGCTCGCGCGCCAAGGACCGCGCGCCAGAGTCGAGCGACTCGCGGAGCTGGTCGAGGACTTGAGACTGCGCTTGACGCTCAAGGACGATCTCGCAGCCCACCGGAACCGAGAGAGCCTCGCTCTTGATCTCGTACTCGATCTCCCGCCTGGTGCGTGCCTTCGTGATCGCTGCGAAACGGCGGTCGATGCGGAAGCGCTTGTGATGGCGTCCTATGAAATCGAGGACCGTGAGGCATCGCTTGTCTTCTACGAGGCGCAGTCCCCGTCCAAGCTGTTGAACGAACAGCACTGGGCTATCCGTCGGTCGAAGGAACAGGATCGTGTCGATGCTTGGGATGTCGACCCCCTCGTTCAGGAGATCTACTACGAAGAGAGCTTGTAACGTCCCCGCTTCCAGCTCGCGCTGTGCCTCAGCTCGATCGCTCGATGACGACTTGCCCGAGATACTCGCGGCCTTGATTCCCTTGTTTCGAAACTGGGCAGCCATCCAGTCCGCGTGCTCGATGCTCACACAGAAACCGACTGCCCGCATCATCTGTGGATCCGGCACATAGTCGTACACAGCGCGCAGAATCGCGTTGAGCCGTTGGTGGTGCCCTATGTACTGCGTTGCGAGCTCGCCCACGGCGTATCCCTTCGTACCCCATTCCATCTTGGAGAGGTCCATTCCATCGTCGACCCCGAAGTAGTGGAACGGCGACAGGAGGCCCCGATCTAGAGCGTCCCATAGCCTGACCTCTGAGGTAATGCGCCCCTCGAAGAACTCGTCCTGGACACTAATGCCATCGGCGCGCTCGGGCGTTGCAGTAAGGCCGAGAAGGAACTTGGGCTCGAAGTGCTCCAGCACCGCCCTGTACGTCGCCGCCGCGGCATGGTGGAACTCATCGACGATGATCCAGTCGAACTGATCTTTCTCGAAGGTGGCAAGCCTATCCGCAGTGAGGCTTTGAATGAGTCCAAAGACCGCTCCGAGGGACGCCGGTCGTTCACCGTCTCCAAGCAGTTCTCCGAAATGCGGGTCCCTGAGTGCATGCCTGAAAGTCGCCCGACTCTTCAGGCTGATCTCCTTGCGATGGGAGAGGAACAGCAGGCTCAGCTTTCGATCCTTGCGCTTCTCGCGCGCGTAGTCGAGCGCTGCGATCACCGTCTTCCCGGTTCCTGTGGCTGCGACCACTAAGCTCCGCTGATGGCCGTGAACCTCACGATCCGCGAGGAGCTCATCTAAGATCCGTTGTTGGTACCCAAACGCCCCCAGGTCGATGGCCAGAAAGCTCGAACCGTCACTCCCCGTGGCACCGCTACCAGAGCTCCGCTTCTCACGTGCGAACCGTTCGCCCTCGAATGGCTCAAAGTCCTCCGAACCCCAGTAGTGAGAGAACGCTCCCTCGATCTTGCCCACCGTGTCGGGGTCTTTGACTGCCGACAGACGAACGTTCCACTCAAGTCCATCAATCATGGCCGAATGGCTCAGATTCGAGGACCCCACGAAGGCCGTTGTGTAGCCGGTCTCGCGCCCGAGGATCCAGGCCTTCGCGTGGAGTTTGGTCTTGCGGCCGTAGGCAACACGTACTTCCGCGCCCATCGCTATCAACTCGTCTAGAACCCGACGCTCCGTGACCCCCATGTAGGTCGTCGTCAGTACCCGGAGGCTACCTCCACGATTCACGAGGCTCGCGAGCGCATCCCGAAGCAGCCGAAACCCGGAGTAGATGAGGAACGAGCAAACCAGATCAACCCGATCTGCCGACGCGATCTCCTTCTGCAGCTCAGCACCGATCCTCGCCTCGCCGCGAAGGTTCATCAGCACATCGTTCGCCCCTAGCGGGACGCTGGGTCTCTCAAGGCTTGCGGCGCCCTCAGTCCCTCGGTCTCGCACTTCGAGCAGCTCTTTGACTGGCTCGGACAACTCGTCATCTAGTGACGGAGCGTTCTCACCGAGCACGTTGCCCATGGCATTCAGGATCGCAGCCGCAAGCGCCACCCGCTGATCGGTGGTACCGGCTCGGCCCATTGCACGACGAACGGCACCGCTCAAGTAACGGCTTAGTACGTCTGCCACGTCCGCTTGATCTACGGGGCGTTCCTCGTAGAGCTGCTCGCCTAGAAGTTTCGCGAGCCTCGTCGTCACGACAGACTCGTAGAGTCCGTGAGGAAGCGAACGCTCGTCGTCGAAGGGAATTGCAGGCTCGCCCATGGCCTCGAGTCTAGTCAGACGCTTCGCCTACACTAGGTCAGGGGCAAATAAGCCACTCGGCGTTCACTTGGATCGCCGCAGGCCCGACTCGTCCTCACCAAGACTCTTCCCAGGATTGGGAAATGGAGCGGCCGAAGGGACTCGAACCCTCGACATTCAGCTTGGGAAGCTGACGGCTGAAGGCGTAAGTCATATAGAGGTCGCGGCTTGCGGCGCCAACATTACGGATGGCAGCGATAGTGAGAGCGATCAGTCGTCCATCGATGGTATCGAGCAACTATCTGCGGCTGAAGCACGAGAGCTGCTCTCGCTTCTTCGGAAGCTCAGCGGGCCCACCAATGAAGACGGTTGAACGTGACAAGCGGTCAATTGCGAGCTGCTTCGCAATTCCGCCCTGGTTCAGCACGGACTCGAGGGCGCCGCTCAGGAGCGGGGGGGGCAGATCACAAAGAACGGAGTCACAGCCGAGGGCGGCGCCCGGCATCAAGCTCGGGCGATCTGTGGGACCTGATGCGGACTGTCAGGACGTCGCTGCATCGATGCGCGCGACCATCGACTCAATCCGTGCTACGGCTGCTGGCTTGAGATGCGTGCTGCAGGCGTTGAGGGTCGGGATTAGCTCCTTACGGACGATCTGTCTAAGCGTCTCCGACTTGGGCACGTTGGTCCCATGGATTTCGTATCGGGCGTCCTTTGACTGCCGGTAGAGAACGTTGTAGTGGCGTTGCACCTTCTTGAATTGCGTCTGCCGGTTCAGGGCTCGGTGGCGCTCCGAGTGACTTGCAGGAGACCAGCCGGGATTGCTGTCTTCAAGCACTTGGTCGACCGCCTTCAAAGCGCAATAGAAAGCGACTGTCGTCACCCATCGGTGATGCTCCGACACTTTCGGAATCAGGAACTCAAGAGCGTCGAGATGCGATTCAGCGAGCCCTAGCTGGTCGAGGCCGCTCACTGCTCTCTAGAAAACTCTACGGTGAGCATGCCAGGTCCGATGAAGCACTCGAAGCTCTCGTCGGGTTTTCCGTGAAGAGCCATCGTCTCGAAATAGCGCAGCATGCCTAGCCCTGGGTCCTGAGCGATTTGGTGTTCAAGGTCAGACAGCTTGTACTCAAACTCAGAGTCGTACTCTCCTTCACGAAGCAAGACGAACTGTGTCCCCTCTGCTGAGACGGTCGCGACGGCACGCTTCACATCCTCGCCGTGCGTCGACAGCCAGCCAGCGAGTTCTTGGAAGAGGATTCGAAGCTGTGACTCCAAGACCTCTCTGTTCGCGCCCGCTTCTGCGCGCTGAAGGAGCTGGTCGATCTTGATGACATACCGGTCCTGCGACTCAGGCGTGACGACGCACTTCAGACCGTCTCCGTGGGTGAGACGAATGATGTCACGGCTATGGCGCGATGATCCCAGATCAGGGGGGGTCTCTTGGGTGTCGTGCATGTGTTGACTTCGATCGGTGTGGTTGGTGAGCAATGCTCGGTCAGCTCACCACTACCCTTTCGGCAACCAATGGTATCTCATTGAGCTTCTAGCAGGTATCAGGCAATTTTCAATGCGCCAGCTGTGCTCAGGGCCAGTCACGCGACCTAGGACGACCCTCGAATAGACAGCAAGAGGGGTCGTTCTGGCGCCGCAGCCGCCCGGGGCATTGCAACCGTGCGCCTTGCTTCTCACGCTGACTGTTCCAGATCGGGGCGAGCTGTGGGCGCGAGAGATGCCTTAGATCCAGGTCATGACGTGGCCTTCCATGGCACCCTCGGCTTGTTGAGAGGCCGCCCGCTGAGCACTTCGAGGGGTCGTGGCGGCGTGGTACGGTGCCGTAGCTGATTCCGCCACTCGTGGCCACCGGCTGATGGACGGCGCTGCCGCGAGCGTTGATGAATGGCGCAAACGGCTGTGGTTCGGTAATGCCACAGATCTCTACCAACCGCCTACGTATCGGGCGTTCTCGAGCAGTGGCGGTACTGTCAACGGCACACCGCCGCCACGAATCCAGAGCGACCGTTGGACTCTACCGACGCGGAGGCGAATCTGGCGCCAAGCTTGAGCCTTTCCTCACGCTCCGATGGGCGCTTCTCAACCGCGCGCTTCTTGGCCGGCGGGAAATGGAGCGGCCGAAGGGACTCGAACCCTCGACATTCAGCTTGGGAAGCTGACGCTC
>CAYQKK010000181.1:0-5541 GCA_964417955.1 uncultured Planctomycetaceae bacterium | reverse complement strand
CCTTCTTCGTTCACCCCGTCGTCACCTCGATCGAGGGAGACATCGAGCTGGAGTAAGACCGGCGATCGCATCCGACAAGCAAACGCGCCCAGCTCCGTTTCCGGAGCCGGGCGCTTTTTTTTGTTTCCCGACTCACGCGCTGGAGAAGAGGAGATCAAGACTCACTTCCCGCCACTGCCTGGCCGCCGAAAACTCGAGCCCCAGGAACTCACGAGACGAAGCCAGCCGCACGTCCAAGTCACCCCGGGTCAGTGCCAAAACGCCGCCAGAGTCGCGTCCACCCGGGCTTCGAGCTTCCGCTCCTAGCACACATGCGACTTATCCGAACCGTAGTGAGACAGAGGGCTGGTTCCGAATGCCAAATCCGTGACGCGATCTGGTGACAGTCGACGTTGTGTCTGTGTGGCACTCCTCATCGCCGAACACATGGGCGACACAACTCTAATCCACTCGACATTTCTCATGCTCACACTCACTCTCTCGCTTCTCTCCGCCTTGCAGGCACCTGTCCTGCCGGACTGGGGAACCTCGTTCGATCACACGACAGCTAGCACCAGCTACACAGTCTATCCCGACTACCCAGCAGTCATGGTAGAGGGAGACGATGAGTCGACGTTCGTGATCGGGCAGTACGCCTTCAACGGCTTCAACGCCGCAGGCTGGTTCGTAGACAAGGTTGACCGCGATGGGCAACCGCTCTGGTCGCGCGATGCCGGGTTCGGGTTCAACAGGGAGTACCTCCGCCCGACAGACGCGACCTCTGATGGAAACGGCGGGGTCGTGCTCGTGGGGACCAGAAGTTTCCAGTCCGGGAACCCGAACTTGTTGGCCGACGACATCTTCATCCTGCACTTTGACGGGGTCGGAAACCTCGTCTGGGAGACGTCAATTGGCGACGCAGAGGCAGAAGTCGCCTCCGCCACCGGGGCCGTTCGAGAGCAGGGGTCCTCCATTGCAACTGACGGTGCGGGCGGCTACTGGATCGGGGGCCTGAGCGTTAGCACCTCATCAGGTTACGAGGGGTCACTGTTCCGAATCGACAGCAATGGGGTGGAATTGGCGCGCTACGACGTCCTAGCCAACTCAGGGATGTCCGGACTGGCGGTTCTCGACCTGGAACCCGACGGAGACGGCGGTATCTTCGCGGCCCTTCCGTCCGACACCCCCTTCAGCCAAAGCGTTGCACGCTACGATGACGATGGCTTGAGGATCTGGCGCACCTATCTCGACGCGTCTGTCACAAGTCTACTCGGTTTCATTGGAGAGCTAGCGTTGACCGGCGACCGCGCGGTCGTTGCAGCCGGCGCGAACTCGATGCCATTCGCCAGTGGCCCTAGGAGGTCCGACGTCAGCGCCTTCATCAAGCTCGACGCAGACACCGGTGCAATTCGCTGGTCAACAGAGATCGCGTTTGATGTGCGTTCGGGTGTCACAGACATCGAACCAGCTGGAAATGGTGGTCTCTACGTAACGGGGCAGCGTGCTTCCGATCCTTCCCTGGTCTCCATTGGAGAGGCATATGTCGCGAGGCTCGACGCCAACGGTCAACTAGTATGGCAGTTCGACCTCGACCCAGAGGACTCCGGGCTTACAGCCACTTCAACGACAGCTCTACGCGCTTGGGGGAGTCGAGTCAGGGTCGATCGCTTTGGACTCGTCGTTACTGGAATGGGAGGCCCTCTCGGCCTCGTTGGCAGCAACCCTCAGACCATACTGATCCGCTACGTGGAACCGGTCGGGATCCCGTACTGTGAACCCGCCGCCGCTAACTCGACAGGGCTCTCCGGGCGTCTCCTCTCCGAGGGCAGTGAAGTCGCAGCAGAGAACAAGGTCATTCTCTCCGCTTCCAACTTGCCGCCATTCGCAACCTGCCTGTTGGTCAACAGCCCCACCCAAGCGTTCATTCCTGGACTCGCGGGAGGCGAGGGGACCCTCTGCCTCGGCGGTCCATATGGACGCTATATCGACTTGGCGCAGTCCGCCAACGAGGTCGGCCGCGCAGAGTACGCGCTCGACCTGACCGTCACGCCGACGCCCACCGGGCTCGTTCCAGTCATGACGGCGGACACGTGGAACTTCCAGGTGTGGTATCGCGATGCCAACCCGACGGCGACATCGAACCTGACAAACGGCATCTCGATCCTCTTCGAATGATTTGGGTCGCGGGCCGTGTTAGCGCCGAAGCTGTTCTGCCAGCATCGCTCGCGCAAGCTTCCACCGGCGGTCCGCCGTCCGCTGGGATACTCCGAGCGCGCGAGCGGTGTCAGGAATACTGAAGCCCAGGAACACGCGAAAATCGACGATCGACGCCAACTCGGGATCGTCGCTCCGCAACCTGCTCAGCAGGTCTTCAATTTCTACCAGAGCAAAGCCACGCTCCTCTATCGAAGCCACCAAAGGATCGAGATCGACGCGCATCCTAGAAGAACCACGTTTCAGGCGATTCTTCCCCCGTACGTAGTCAAGCACGGTGTTTCGGACAGCAGCACTCGCGACCAGCAGAAACTCCTGCTCTTCATGCGGCACCGAAGCGTCCGCACGAATAAGCCGCAGGTAGACCTCATTGACGATCGCCGTAGGCTGCAAGGTCTTCGCTTGAACTCGGCCTAGCTGGGATCGTGCTACTCTCTTGAGCTCATCGAGAAATCGCGGGACAAGCACATCAGCTATTCGCTCTTCGTTCTTCACGCCTCGATGGTAGCAGTTTTCTTCGGCTTCGTATGACCTGCCCGTATGACCCATCCGTCAATGACTGCACGCGATGCAATTCGCGTCCGCGAGATTTTCGAATCCTGCGTCGACATCCTGCCAGCTGAGCGCGAGGTACTCGCGAGCGCATACGCAGCCGGCAATGTCGCAGTTTTCGAGCGTGCCATGCGCCTTCTCGAAACGCACGACGATCTCGAGTCTGAGATCTCGTTGCCAGCGCCACCTGTGGATCAACTGGCGCGGGCTGCGATGTACCTAGAATCTGTCGCAAGTGGTCCTAGCGAAACGGTCGATCACTCGCTCTTGCAGACCCTACGCGAGATGGCCTCTGATTCAGGGATGGCGAGCGTAGCCTCTCGCTACCAACTCGGCGACCTAGTTGCGCAGGGTGGAATGGGCGAAGTGCACGATGCGCATGACGGCGAGCTGGACCGTCACGTCGCGGCGAAGATCTTGCGCGGCGTGAAGGTCGTGGAGCCATTTGAAGAGCTGTCCCCTGGTGACGCTTGGCGCATTCGGCGATTCTTGACCGAAGTCCAAATCACGGCGGAACTCCAGCACCCGGCTATCCCTCCGGTCTACTCGCGAGGCTTGACGAGTGACGGTGCTCTGTTCTTCACGATGCCGCGACTAGACGGAAGCGACCTAGGAGAGCTGGTTCGTGTGACGGATGCTACCACGACGGCGGGACGAAATGCTCTACTACGCGTACTGTGCAGCGTGGGTGATGCACTGGTCTTTGCGCATGCCCGCAATGTGATCCACAGGGATCTAAAGCCTGGCAACGTCATCGTCGGTGAGAACGGCGAGACCTACGTCATCGACTGGGGCCTTGCAAGGCGGACGGGTGCTGGCGATCCCGACGATGCGACCCGTCCTGAGGATGCTGAGGGAAGATCAAGCGATGGACGACTGACCCAGACCGGACGTGCACTTGGAACACTTGCGTACATGCCGCCTGAGCAATCTGGGGTGCTCTCGGCGCCAGCTGACGAGCGCTCTGACATCTATAGCCTTGGCGCGACCCTTGTCCACGTTCTCGCGGGGGCCGCGCCGTTGGTACCGCACGGTGAGCTTGGCGCGACTCTGGATGAAAAGACCCACTCACCCGAGCTCGTTGCGATCGCGACCAAAGCGACAGCGCTCAACCCCGCAGACCGCTACGCATCTGTCCAAGAGATGGTGGCCGACGTGCGAGCGAGCATGGACCATCGAATCGTGCAGGCGCACAATACGGGACCGTGGACGGCTCTACGGAAATGGTCGCGGCGTAACCGATTCGCCACTGCGGCGATCGGAGCCTTCATGATTGCCGCCATCGCTGCTGGCGGCTTCTACGTTCAATCACTAAAGATCGAGAAGAAAAAGACGGAGGACCATCTCGCGTCAACCCGACGGGTCGCAGATTGCTTGACGGCTGCCCTCCTGGAACTGAACCTGCAGAAGGGCGACGAGGCGACTTTCTTGGCTGCTGACCTCTTCTACTCGCTGCAAGAACGCATGGACCTCAACCTTGGTCACCTTGATGATCTGGACGCTTACTTGCGCTGGTCATCGATTAACGCAAGGCAGCTGCTTTCAATCGGCAAGTACGACGACGCAGCCTCGATAGCGAGGCGCGTCATCGAACGCAGCGCCGAGACAGGCCGCGAAACATCTGACAGCATGGCGGTCGCTCGCGAGGTTCTCGCCAACTCGTTGTTATCCAGGCGTACGCTTGAGGCTGCATTGGAGGCAGAAACAGTCATTGGCGCGAGCCTCGCCGCCTGGGAGAAGTCCGACCGGCAGAACTTGGAGTGGCGAGTATCATGCCTCGGGCAATTGTCGGCCATCCAGCAGATGCGTGGAGACCGCGAGGGGTTCCGAAGCACTGCAGAAGACCTAATGATGACACTGCAGGTCGTGGCCCCTGGCTCTGAGAACGAAGCTGTCCTTCGCGAGCACCTTGTGGTGGACCGAATCAAGAACGATGAGCACGCTTTGGCCTTGCCTGAAGCCCGGGAGCTTCTTGAATACGTACTCAACGCCGAGTGGGGCGGTCCCGATCACACAAAAGCGCTTGGAGCTCGCAGCCGGATCCTTTCGTGCCTCGTAGCAACTGAGAAATTCGATGCTGCGGTGGCCGAAGCACGCTCGCTTGTGGACGATAACATCCGGCTGCACGGTGATGGCGCGCGCGCCACGAGCCTTGTGCGGCGCTATCTAGCCGCGGCGCTCATAGGCCAAGATAAGGGGAACATAAGCGAGGTACACAAGCTGATGACGCGAGCCTCCGAGGCATTCATCCAGCTTGATACGGCTGACTTCGCGGCAGCCATCAACACGCTCCATCTGTTGCATTCGTTCTGGGCTCAAGCCGATCGAACTGAAGAATCACACCCCGTCACGCTACAGGCGCTGGAGCTGGCCCGTGAGCATCTTGACGTCAATCACCGCCTCTACATCGACAGTCTCATCGCAGTCGCCGCATCGCACCTTGCCCGGGGCGAATTCGCCGATGCTGAGCGACTGATGAATGACGAGCTGAAAGCCCACCAGCCGCCTGGGATGGAACAACAAGCCTACTGGCCCTCGGTCTTGCTCAACTGCGCCCAGGCAGCGGACGGACTTGGTGACATTGAACGCGGGCAAAGCCTTTGGAAAGAGCTAGCTGCCTGTCCGTTGACCGACGAGGCTACTCTTGCAATCGCGCAGACCAAAATCCTCCCATAGGTGGCAGTACGGAACCTCTTGCTTTCCCGTGCTTGGCTCGAAAAGACGCGCCCAGCTCCGTTTCTGGAGCCGGGCGCTTTTTCGTTGACCGATTCATGCTGCTGCGAGCAGCGTGAGGAT
>CAYQKK010000180.1:0-5558 GCA_964417955.1 uncultured Planctomycetaceae bacterium | reverse complement strand
AACAGACGGCCCTCATGCCCTGATCGACTGCCAGCTTGGAAGACCTATCCGTCGAGTCGGCGCGCGCCAAAGCGCTGGAATCGGGTGGGTCGCGTCCAGCCAGACGGGTCCAACTTCACGAAAGAGTGCCATGCCATGGTGGGACTCTAACGAACCCTCGACGGAACGGATAGGTCTTCCAAACTGGCGCACGTGCTGACTTAGAGCCGGGATTCTCGCCCGATCCGACTGCAGCACCCTCCCCTCGCAATATCAGGGCCGTTGCCGCGCTTGCTGGGCCGCATTCGATGCGCTCCACAGCTCGCTTCCCCCACGTGCAGAGCGAGACCCCTGTGGCTACTGGCTGTTTCCAATTCTCGCGCAGTCTCAGCGCAATCCGTCTGCGGCCGCGCTTTTGCGTTCGACGCCTACCCTTCAAAGTTCAGCCGCTCCTACCGAGGCCTGCTCGACGACACCATCGTGGTCTTTACCGGTGAGTTCGGTCGGACAGTGCACGGCCAAGGGAAGGTCGGTCGCAACGACTATGGCAGGGACCACCATCGCCGCTGCTTCTCAGCCTGGCTCGCCGGTAGCGGCATCCGAGGCGGCATCACCTACGGCGAGACCGATGACTTCAGCTACATCTTTGTGCAAGACCCCATGGAGGTGCGGGACCTGCACGCCACGACGCTGCACCCGTTGGGCGTCGACCATGAGCGCCTGACCTTCCCGTTCCAAGGGCTCGCTCAGAAGCTCACGGGCGTGGAGAAGGCCAGGGTCATGCACGAGATACTGGCCTAGTGGGGCGACGCTAGCTCTACCTCGCCCCAAGCCCCACCCCTAGGGGCGACTCCTTCTTAGCGGGGAGTCGTTCCTTTTGTCGCCCCTTGCTTCTGGGCCTTCTGCGTTTCCGGGACCGCAGGGACGGGGATGACCCTGGCTCCAGGGTTGCCAACGGAGCGCTGGAGGAGCAACGAGGTACCGGACTTGTTGCCCACCAGGGCATCGATGCGACCGTCGCCGTCGATGTCCCCGGCTACGATTTGCGTGCCTACCCCTGACGCATCGTCGATCACGTGGGGCGTGAAGATGACTTTGCCCTCCCCGGATCGCGCGAGCTTGAACCAAAGCAGGTAGCGGGTGTCCGACCAGCCGGGCTCCTGTTGATAGTGGGACAGATAGCGCTTGCCCGTGACGATGTCTTGGAGGCCGTCTCCGTCCACGTCAGCGAGAGCCAGCGCGTGGAGCTCCGAGACGGCCAAGGGGCACCCGAATTCACCCGGGACAGCCCCCATGATCTTGCGCTGCTTGAAGTAGCGCGCTCCCTCCACTTCCTGGGATTCGAACCAAGAGAGGCCGTAGCCGTGGGCCTGAAGGCTCCCCACCACGTCGTTATCTCCGTCGGCGTCTACGTCGTACACGATCATCTGCGCGCCGCCGTAGTCAGGGCTGAATCGACCCTTGTGGAAGGTCCACACGGGATCCCCCTCAAGGCTCTCCGGCTGCTCAAACCAACCGATGTTGATCAGCACATCAGGGCGGCCATCGCCGCTTAGATCCCCCACGCCCATCCCATGGGTGAACTGAACCAGTCCCAGGTTGAGCGAGAAGTCGTGCTTTGTCCAAGGGGCCGTAGGGTCGGTCTTGTCTCGGCCGAGCCAGCACATCACGCCCCGGGAGTGACAAACCAGGTCCTCTAGCCCATCCCCGTCCATGTCCACGAAGCTCGGGGACTCGTTCTCCACGTTATCGTGGATCGCGAAGCGCTTCCAGGGCTGCTCCTTCTCACCGGGGTTCTGGAACCACCACGCTTCTCTGCCGGGATAGCCCGCGACGATGTAATCAGTCCACCCATCCCCGTCGATGTCGCTGCTCCAGCTGAGGAAGTTGTCCGAGTAGCTGGCCACCTCGTAGGGCTTGGGCTCATAGATCAAATGGCGATCTCGGTACTCGGGCCCCTCGTACCAGTAGGGGCCGGAGACAACGTCATTCACGCCGTCTCGATTGAAGTCGCCGAACGCGGCCCCCTCCGAAAAGAAGGTCTCGCTCAGGCGATGTGCCTCCCATGCGATGGTGGCTTCAGGTGCTTGAACAGGAGCCTGAAGAGAGCTCAGGCAAGCAAGGAGGATGTACATGATTCTTCTTGGTCTCTGACCTAATGCGGCTTGGGCCCCAAGCCACGGCGGGCGGATTCATTTGGCTAGCGCTTGTCTTTCACGCCTTCGGCCGCCTCGCTCGAGAACATCGGGTCAGACTCATTCCCTCCCGAGACGAGGAAGGCCAGTAGGTCACGCAGCTCCTCCGCCGAAAGCGGATCAACGAGGCCGGCGGGCATCTGGGAGGTAGGAGATTCCTTGATCAGCTTGATATCGGAGCGCTCGTACACGAACGGGTCCTGGGAAGCATCCCGCGGGTACAGGACCAGGACATCGCCCTCGTCCACCAGGATCCCCTCCTCTACCATTCCGTCCGTGTCGACGACGATGTGTGAGCCGTATTGGTCAGAGATGATCTTGTTGGGCTCAATGATCGACTCCAGGATGTCACCAACGGAAAACTTGTTGCCAACGGTACTGAGGTCGGGCCCGATCGCACCACCTGCCCCGGCAAAGCGGTGGCACTGGCTGCACGACAACGCGTGGTATAGGTTCTGGCCCCACTCGAAGTTTGCGCCCTTGAGCTCAGATCCAAGTGCTGCGACCGCCCCCGAGTGCGTCCACTCCCTTCCGGGTCCCGCAGGGGGCTGGACGTCCTCCGGCAACGAAGCAACGAGGGGTTGGCCGATAACCGCTGCCAGGGAGCGCTCCTCCGTGACGCTCAGGCTCTTGGCGGCTTCGCTGCGGATGTTCTCCAGGAACCCCGCGTAGCTGGCGCCGCCGGGGTGCTGGGCTGCCTCGCTGAAGAACTCGAAGTATTGACGCCGAAGCGGCAGGGTCCAGCCCTTCTTGGCCCACACCAGGAAGAGCGCGAACTGAATGTTCTGGGTCGGGGGCATGTTCGCCAGCATGGCGGCGATGGGACCACCGTAGGAGTCGTTTCGTTCGATCAGGTCGGCCCAGGGCGGCAGCTCCACGGGTTCTCCTATGGCCATCAGGTTCAGAGTCCTTGGCACGACAACGCTCGAGTCGAGGTAAACCAGCAGACGAGCGAGCTCCACGTTCAGGGCATCTACCGAGCGCGACGGCGTGCTCTGGCCTAAACCATCGGCGGAATCGGCGGGGAACGCTGGCTCCAATAGAGCGAGCACCCCGGCGGCCAGCTCCTCATCCGGGGCCCCCAGGCGCACAAACGCCAGGGCAAACCCGCGGAGAACGCCCAGCTTCTGCGCCGGCTCGAGCGGCTGCTGCCAGTGGTGACTGAGGGCCTCAACGACCTTAGGCAGGTCGTCAGGGCCACCCTGGCGCGCGAGGGCGATGAGAGCAGCGACCCCTCCCCAGCCAGAGCGCTCGTCGAGGGCGCGCTGGCGCCACTCAGCCACGGGCTGATTCTCCACCGCAATCCGCGCCGCGAAGCGCAGGAACCGGTCTGAGCTATCGAGGAACGGCCACGCGGTCTGGACCGCTTCGGCGTCAGGCTGCCCGTGGAACGCTTCAAGCTCGCGACGCTGCTGCCGCATGGCGGCCGCCTCGGCGTCCACCGCGGCAGCCAGGGGTTCAGAGGCGGCCTCTAGAGGCTCGCCCTCTGGCCCCATGCCATCGTAGTAGATGCGGTAGAGCGCCGACTGTGCGCCCCGGCCGCCCACCGTGAAGTAGAAGGCTCCATCCGCCCCCACGGTGATGTCCGTGACCCCAAGGGGCTTGGACCACGCGAACTCTTCCTTCCTAGCTCGGTAGCTCGCGCCCTCAGGCTCGAGATGAACCGCGTAGATCGTTCCAAAGGTCCAGTCCAAGATGAAGAACGCCGACTGGTAGGGCTCCGGGAAGCGAGTCCCGGTGCCGAACACGACGCCCGTAGGGGAGCCTGGCCCGATCTCCAGCACGGGGGGCAGCGAATCCTCGTAGTAGGGAGGCCACTTGCCCGTGCCACCGCGCCAGCCGAACTCCGAGCCGCTCGTGGCATGGCAGACGCGGGTGGGGCGATACCACGGCATTCCCTGGTCCCACTCCATGTCCGCGTCATAGGTGAACATCTCCCCCTCTGGGTTCAGCGAGATGTCGTACTGGTTACGGTAGCCGCTGCTGATGATCTCGACGTTGCTCCCGTCGGGGTTGCAGCGCGCGATCCAGCCTCCCGGGGCATAAATGCCCCTAGCGTGCCCGTTGGGATCCCAAAGACGAGGAAGCAAGAGGTCCTCGCCCCAGTTGTCGGGCGCCCTCGACCCTTGGAACTCGGGGACCCCCACGAGGTTGCCGCCAATGAAGTACAGGCCCTTGCCGTCCTTACTCAAGTGGACCGCATGGGGCCCGTGTTCGCTGCCAAAGCCCAGGGCTACGAGATGCTCCGCTTCATCCAGCTGGTCGTCGCCATCGGTATCTTTCAGGCGGAAGAGCCCCTTCCCGAAGACGTTGACATAGAGCGAATCGAAGGCCCAAAGCAGGCCCTGGGCACCACTGATCTCGACGTCGACCCTTTCCACCTTGGTCTTCGCGCTGGCATCGCCGATGGGCGCAGGGGTGATACGAAACAGACCTCGGCCGGCCTGGTCCGACGCGTAGAGTCTCCCCTGGTGGTCCGTGGTGAGCGAAACCCACGAGCCGAACAGCTCGTTCGGGACCTCGTACAGGAGCTCAGCGTGGAAGCCCTTGGGCACGCGAACGGAATCGGCGGCCTTGGCCTCCTGGAGCGCATCTGGCTCTCCCAGGACCAACTGAACGCACGGTCCGTCAAAGCTAGCCTTGGTCACCGTAGTGCTCCAGGGCAGCTCGGGCGCCCCCAGGACTCCAAGCTCGGTCGCCTTGCCAAAGCGTTCGATCTCTGCGTACTGCGCCGGCGCCGCGTCCCACTGATGATCGGAGACGATGGTAGGCCTGCCGGGGATCTCGAGCTCGAGGATCAGCGCCGCTGGCCCGCCATTATTGCGCGCCCGGACTTCAACCGTATTCTCCCCTGATCGAAGCGCCGGGGCGATGTCAGCGGTCGCCAGCTTCTGCCATTCCCGATGAGCCCCCATGCGGGTTCCATTCACCAGCACCGTCATGTAATTGTCGCAGGTGGCCGTGATCTTTCCGTGCTCCGGCGCACTCTCCAGATGAAACGTCCTGCGGAAGATCACTTCCTCGTGGGCAGATGTTTCGTCAAGCCAAACCCACTTGGGCGTGGTGTCCGCCTCGTTCTGAAGAGGGCTTCCCGCAGGGGGCGGGCCGGCGGGGCTATGGACACCAAAGAGTGCCAAAGAGACCAAGGAGAGCCGTGTGGTGGATACCGCCGAGAGGGTTGAAATCATGGGTCGCGCGCTCGCGATGGGTAGGGAAGGAACTCTCTCAGGACTCTACGGTGAGGTATTCCAGAGGGGCAGAAGATGTGCATCCGAGTTTAGCCGAACACCAAGGTTTTTTGGCAAGACCCCTCCTGCCGAAGCCGCCATGAAGTGGCGTTGGTGCACGAAGCCCCCCCTGGATGGGCTCAGGCTGGCCTCACGG
>CAYQKK010000179.1:3645-5764 GCA_964417955.1 uncultured Planctomycetaceae bacterium | reverse complement strand
TCGACGATAGCGCGGACCGAGGAGTGGTCGGCGGGAAGCTTGGCTGAGCGGAGGCTCAGGGCCTCTTCGAGTAGCGGGCGAGCCTGTCCTTGCTCGCCGCGTCGGATCAGGGACCTTGCCTGGGCCATCAGGGGGAGTGCGATGTTGATGTGGCCGGCGGGCAGGACGGACTGGAACATGTTCTTGGAGAGCACGAAGTGCTCGTCGGCTTCCGCGTGACGGCCCAAGGAATCGAGGAACGAGCCGACGCTTAGGTGGCTTCCGGCGACTTGGGGATGGGAGCCGAACGTCTTCTGGCGCGCACTGAGGACCGACTCGGCGAGTTCGAGTGCCTTCTCAGTTTCTCCCCCATCGTGATAGGCGAGTGCGAGTGAATTCCGGATTGTGAGGACGGCTGGGTGGTCAGAGGGGAAGTTGGATTCACGGATGAGGAGGGCTTCCTCGTACTGCTTGACGGCGAGCCCTAGGCGTCCTTGCCTGCGCTGAAAGTTCCCTGAGTTCGAAAGCGTGGTCGCGATCTCTGGGTGGCCCGCAGGAAGAAGGGCTCGCTGCATCGCTAGGGAGTCTTCGTACAGGCGGCTAGCCTCATCGAACTGCTCTAGCTGCACGAGGATCCCGGCGATGTTGCCCATGTCGAGCGCGACGTAGGGATGCTCGCCGAACCGCCTGCGATCGATGGCGAGGATCTCCCGGTAGATCTCTAGGGCTCCATCGAGGTCACCAGCCTCCTTGAGAAGCGATCCGAGGGTGTACTTGGCGTCGTCGACGCTGGGGTGGTCCTCGCCCAAGACCTCGGTGAACATGTCGATCGCCTCCCGCACCTTCGCGATCCCCTCCTCCAGTCGGCCCTGGGATTCGTAGACCACCCCCAGGGTTTGCAGCGTCGTGGCGAGCTCGGGATGGGCCCCCTGGAATAGGTCGCGCTGGACTGCTAGTACTTCCAGAAGGAGCGTTTCGGCGGTCTTGTAGTCCCCAAGGAACTCGTGGTGCCCGGCCTCTAGCGCGAGGGCGGCGACACGCTCTCGCACGAGTGGAGGACTGGCTGACTCGAACGACTCACGCGCCTCAACGGCGGAGGCGAGCGCTTCATCGAACTGGCCGAGCTCGCGGAGAGTCGTGGACAGCACCATGCCCGCGCGGCCCACCTCCACGTGGGACGGACCGTAAGTGTCTCGGAGGTTTTGAAGGGCTGTGCGCACGAGCTCTAGCGCTTCCTTGCTGTCGCCCCGAACCATGAGCGCAGAGGCAAGGCTCGCCTCGGCGGCGGCGCGTTCGCCGCGCCTGTCAGGCGAAGTTCCGTAGGCCTCGATGGCCTGCCCGAGCAAATCGTCGGCTTGCTCGATACTCCCCAGCGAGAGGTACGCTTTGCCCATCGCCGCGAGAAGCGCTGCCCGCACGAAGGTGTCCTTGCGCACGTCGTAGCGGATCTGGTTGGCTCCGCGGTCCAAGAGGCTCCGAGCCGTGATCTGTTCGCCTGCGTCCTCGCCGGGCATTGAAACCCTGAAGAGATCCACGAGGAAGCGGCTCACCTCCCCCGCTACCTCGGCTCGCTCCGCCGCGAGGTCTCGCTGTCGAGCGGTTCGGTCTACCTGGAGCGCCATCGATACGGCGAATCCGATTAGCAGCGCCAACAGCAACACAGCCGCGGCGATCCAGCCCGCGTGGCGGCGCGAGAACTTCGTGACGCGGTAGGCCAGCGAATCGCCTTGAGCTTCCACGGGCAGGCCGCTGCGGTAGCGCTGGAGATCATCGAGCAAGAGCGCAACGGATCCGTAGCGTCGGTCCGGCTCCTTGCGCAGGGCCTTCGCAACGATCATGTCGAGGTCTCCGGCCAGCGAACGCGCACCGCTGCTGGCGACCCGGCTCATGAACGGCGCGTCGACCTCCGTCAGTACGCGCTCTATACCCGAAGGGGTTCGCGTAGGAAACGAGTAGGGCCGCTCGCTAGAGAGCAGCTCGAAGAGGATCACGCCCAAGGAGTAAACGTCGGACGCCACCGTGATCACATCCCCTCGGCTTTGCTCTGGGCTCCCGTACTCCGGCGTAAAGAGCAGCACGCCGGTTTGGGTATGGGCCGCGACCACGTCCCCCTCCAGAATCTTGGCGATGCCGAAGTCCA
>CAYQKK010000179.1:0-3545 GCA_964417955.1 uncultured Planctomycetaceae bacterium | reverse complement strand
CCGTCGAGCAGCGTGGCGATGTTCGGATGATCGAGCTGAGCCAAGATCCGGCGTTCGCTGCGAAAGCGAGCCAGGAAGGCACCGTCATCCATACCCGCCCGCAGCACCTTCACCGCGACGTTCTTTTGGAAGTCGGCTCCCTCTTGGCGCCCCAGGTAGACCCGGCCCATGCCACCGGCGCCGAGCTCGGAGAGGATCTCGTAGCGCCCCACCCGCTCCGGGAGGGGCGCAGGCTTGCCGAGATCCGAACCCAATGCCGTCACCTGCTGCGCCAGGGCATCCACCGCCCAGCTAGAGTCGAAAGCGCTCGCGACATCCTCGCTGCCTGGCGTTTCTGGCGCCTCATCAGCGATCGCGAGAAGAGCCTCCACCTCAGCCCTCAGGGCGGCGTCATCCCCGCACTCCTGAGCCAGAACTCGTCCACGCTCTGCACTAGGACCAAGGGCCCGAACCACTTCGAAAATCTCCGCCACCCTCGCGAATCGATCTCGGTCTGCGTCGCCCGCCCCCATGGCTACTAAGGTAGCAGAGAGTCAGCGTCGCGCGGCGCTCGGACACGACTTAGACTTGCCGTCATGGAAGAGCCCGACCGATCCTTCACCGAGCTACTCCAGCAGTCCCGGACCGGCGAGGAGCGAGCGATGCGTGAGCTCTTGCCTACGGTATACGAAGAGCTGCGCCACTTGGCCCAGCGCAAGCTCGGACGCGGCCGCGACGCCCTGACGCTCCAACCCACCGCGCTCGTCAACGAGGTCTATCTCCGGCTCGTGGACCGCGAAGCCGCCGGGCTCCAAGATCGCGCCCACTTCTTCCAGCTGTGCGCCAGGGTCATGCGCAACATCCTCGTGGACCGGGCCAGGGCGAGGCAGTCCTCCAGACGCGACGGTGGCGAGCGAGAAGACATGGAGGCCGCCCTCGCCGTCAACGCGCTGGGTGGCCCGGACATGGTGGACGTCCTCGCCTTCGATGAAGCGTTAGAGCGGCTCGCGGACCTGAGCGAACGCAAGGCCAAGGTCGTCGAGCTTCGCTACTTCTCCGGCCTCACCATGGACGAGGTCGCCGACGCACTGGACATCTCGAAGCGCAGCGCCGAGGCCGACTGGACCTTCGCGCGGGCCTGGCTGAAGCGCGAGCTGAGCGACGACTGAAGCTGGCGCTGCCTGCCTATTCCAGTTCGCTCTTGAGGTGCTTCCATAGGGCTTTCGCCAGCTTGCCGTCCTTCAAGACTTCAGTATCGAGCTTCACGCGGAAGTTCTTTCGGTCCCCAAGGAAGCGAGCCTTGACGCGCACGTCAATCTTGCCGCCGTCTAGGTAGCCCGCGAGTTGCGCGTCGAAGCTGGCGGAATCCAGCATGAACAGGTCGCCGTTGTGCTTGGCCACCCACGCGGTGACTCGGCCAGCGCCCTCGACCGTCTTGCCGCTGACGAAGACGGCGCCCTTGGCGACGTTGAGGCCCGCTAGGGCCGTCTCGCGCGCGGCGATCAGCGCCGCCAGCGCGGGGTCCGTCTCGATGGGCCAAACCTCGGTCATCTTCTCGGCCCCCTTGAGGATTCCGGTCGCGGATTCCTTGGCGGCGAACAAAGCCGCCATGCGAGGATCGGCTTCGATGGGCACCTTGAGGAGCGACTTGTAGTGAGCGTTGGCCGTTCCGTACGCGGCGTTCTTCGCTTGGTAGTCCGCGAACTTCGCCGCCTCGATGATCCTGAGTTTCGGCTTCTGGTGCAACTTGGCACGCTCCCGGGCCTTCTTCGCCTTCTGCCAAGCCTTGCGCGCGCTATCCGCGGCCCGTTTCTTCTTCTGTACCTTCGCGTAGCGTGCCTTCCGCTTGCTAAGGATCTTCGCGCGGACCTTGTCAAGGTCGTCCTGGATTTCGCTGACCTTCCTCTGGGCAGAGCGCAGGGCTGCCCCCTGCTTGTCTCTACGCGCGAGGATCTTTGCTCGCTGGCGCTCGATGTCGTCGTCCAGTTCGCGAACCTCGTCCTTGGCCCGGTCGAGCCCTCCCTGCGCCGCCGCGAAGTCCCGCTTGACCTTCTCGGCCCAGTCGCGCGCCTCCTTGGAGACTTGGTTGCTGAGGGTCTTGGTGAGCTCGTTCTCCAGCGCAGCCGCGACGCGCCAGTTCGGACGCCCGCTGCCCGGCGAGCTCAGGTGGTAGTTCGCCTGATAGACGCCCTTGAAGTTCTCCGCTACGTCGATGGAGAGTCCCTTGAGGCTGCAGTCCACATCCACCGCAGTGGTCTTGAGAAGCAGCTTAGCCTTGCCCTTCAACCGGAAGTGCTGATCGAGCGTCGCGCCTAGGTTGATGTCAACACTGGCATCCTTGAGTCCCACAGCGCCAAGGTCGAAATCGTTGCACTCCCCCATGAGTGAGATCGTCGGAACGATGCCCCCAAGGCTTAGGTTGCCGTCGACGTAGGCTACTTTGCTGTCAAAGGCATGCAGCTCGCCGCGCAGAGCGAAGCCCTGGCTGGTGCCGAGATCGCTGTCCCCCTCGGTGGGAGCGATCTTGAGGTAAAGGTCCCTAAGATCGAAGTCAGGCAGCACCGACGCGGGAATCGGCTGCATGCCTCGGGCACCGCCCAAGGCGTTCGCCAGCTCGATGAGATCCGCAGGACCAATGGAGTCGAGTTTGCCCTCGAAGAACCCGCCGATCGGTGCGCCCGTGATGGCGTGGAGCTGCAGCTTTGCGGCGAGGGCCATCTCCTTGGATCCAATGCCGAGGCCCGCCCGCACGCCGAATCCGATGCGCTGGGCCGTATCGACCTCTAGCAAAAGCCGTGGGCTCTCCAGGTCGAAGCCATCGAGTCCGAAGGCGTCCTCCCACGTGCCCAGGGCGGTTCCCATGACCTGAACCTCGGTGACGGCCGGAGACGACTTCGCTACGTCGACTCGACACTCGAAGGCCTGGGAAGTCGCCGCGCTGGAGCCTTCGGCCACCAGTCGAAACGCTAGCCCCACGTTCGGCTTGCCGCCCACGATGAGGCTGGTCTCGCCCGCCACGTAGTTGTCGGGGAGCCCACCGAGATCGATCGCGGGCAGGTACGCGCGCAGCTCCATCGACTCCTGTAGGCGCTTCTTAAGCTGCTTGTCCTTGTGGGCCTTCTTGAGGTCGGAGAAGCCAGCGTCTTTCAGCACCGTACCCTGCAGCAGAATCCCATCGCTCTCGATACCGAGCAGGCTGAGCGCTTCGCCCAGCGGGCTCCCGTCGCCAGGGGCCATGCGCGTGATCAGGTTGACCCCGCCCGCGACCTCCAGCATCGGTCGCGCGCTCAGGAAATACGGCTGATAGAACGCAGCCACGTCGGCGCTCATGGTGGCCCCGTCCACGCGGGTGTTGCCCGTGGAGAGGACCACGGCCGTCTGTCTCAGCCGCAAGTCGTCCACTACGGTATCGGCGACGGTCGGGATCAGGTCGGACAGGCGGGCCGAGGAGGCCTCGATCGAGAGCACCCACCCACTCCCCGTCCCGTCGACTCCGGCGTGGACCGGGTGAAGTAGCGCGCGCGCCTTGGCCCCGAGAAATTGGACCGAGCCGAGGTACTCCCCGG
>CAYQKK010000178.1:4444-5881 GCA_964417955.1 uncultured Planctomycetaceae bacterium | reverse complement strand
GTTGGTCGGGATTCATGGCTCACGGAATGGGCAATAGAAAAGGAGCGGGGGAGGGGTCCCCGCTCCTTCCATCGGCGTAGATCGGCGATAGCCCTAGATGGAAGGGCCGGCAGCTTCTCGAAACGCAGTGTCCAGGAGTGTTTGTCGGGTCAGTGTTCGCCGAGTAGTCTGAGCCGGGTTCACTGGCTAGTCAACCTCAGATGACCGCCTTCTAGACGTGTCGTACGAATAGGTGAATCTTGGAGGCCGTCGAACTACTCCGCACTCTGCAACAGCGCCCCTCACCGTCCGGACCGCGATGACCGACCGCCCGACCACCCACACCGAAGCCAGCGAGTCCGGGCATTGGGAGGAGTTTGAGGCCACGCTTCGTCGGGTGGCCGCCGCCGTGCCCTCGCCGGGGGCCGATTCGGTGCCCGCTACCGTCCTTCTGACGGGGGAGAGCGGGACGGGGAAGAGCCGCGCGGCCCGCCGATTCCATGATCTATCCAGCCGACGGGATGGCCCCTTCGTGACCGTCCATTTGGCCGGCTTGGCGTCGACACTGCTGGAGGGAGAGCTCTTTGGGCACGAGGCCGGGGCCTTCACGGGGGCCGTGGGCGCCCGGGAGGGGCGATTTCTCCGCGCCAGCGGGGGAACCGTCGTCCTCGAAGCGATCGAGACCCTCGACCTCGACCTTCAAGTGAAGCTTCTCCGGGTCCTTCAGGAAAGGGTCGTGGAGCCCCTCGGTTCAGAGGCCTTTCACGACGTGGACGTCCAGGTCATCGCCACCACGGCGAGAGACCTGCGCCGCGCCGTGGAGGAGGACCGCTTCCGCGAGGACCTCTATTATCGGTTGGCGGTTGTGCCCATGGAGGTGCCGCCCCTCCGGACTCGTACCGGCGGTTCGGGGTTTGGCGCTGCGTGCGAGGAGTTGATTGCGAATGTTGCGGATCGGGCATCTGTGCCCGTAAGGCCTATTTCTGCGGAGGCTCTGGGGGCCCTGGCGGCCCATCCATGGCCGGGAAACTTCAGGGAGCTCGAGAATGCGATCGAGCGCATTCTCGTGCTTGGTGCCTCACAGGGCCCCATAGGAGAGGAGGAAGTGGCCTTTCTGAGTGAGGGGCTCGGGGGGCGTGCCGAGGAACTGGCCGAAGAAGCACTCGGTGCCGGCGTGAAAGTCGAGGAGCTAGAGGCCGCGATGCTCCTGGCAGCGTTGGCCCAGGAGAGGGGAAACGTCTCCGCCGCCGCGAGGTGCGTCGGATTGTCGCGGAAGGCGTTTAGCTATCGGCAGAAGAAGTTGGGCCTGATCCTGTCCGAGGGATCCGATCCCGGTGCTGATGGCCCATGATCTGGGCTCGTTCCACCATGTTGCTCCCCACCCTGCTCCTGACCCTGGCGCCATTCGCGCCCTCGCAGGCCACCCCGGCTGCGACCACGATCGAAGGTTCGCCCCAG
>CAYQKK010000178.1:0-4344 GCA_964417955.1 uncultured Planctomycetaceae bacterium | reverse complement strand
CCAGTCACAGGAACTCCATGGGGACCTTGCGCGGCTTCTCAGTGGGGCCGACGACTTACCAAGGCAGGAGCGACGGGACCTAGCGCGCTCGGTCACCGAGGGCTTGGCCGTGGATGCGGGGCTGATCTTGGAGGCCACGGCTCTCCTCGGGGACCCAGACCCTGTGATCCAGCGCATGGCCATCGAGTTCATGGCGCGCCCCGACCTTGGCCGGACCGTCAACCCCGAGCGGATCCGCGCACTGGGGGCGTTGGTCTCGAATCCATCGGCGAGCACGGAGGCGAAGGCCGCCGCCCTCGCGGCCCTTGGCCGTATCGGTGACGCGCAAGCAGCAGAGCTCGTCGCGCGGTTGCTGGTGACGGAAGCGAGCCAGGACCTTCGCGTGCGAGCGGCGGAAGCCCTCGTTGCGGCGCCCGGCGGAGCTCCTGCCACCGTCGAGCTCGTGCGGCGCCTCCTCGGCGGAACGCTCTACGGTGAGCCCGCGGGGCAGGGCCAGGACGTGCGAGTCGTCCCCGAGGCCCGGGTCATGGCGGTGCTACTCCCGCGCTACGGGCGCTGGCTCGCGGACGCCCAGAACCTCTCCACGATCGACCTTGTCCCGCTCGTCGTTGGACTCAAGGCCCCGGAATCCGTTGTGCGCCGCGCGGCGGGAGAAGCGTTTCAGGAGGCACTTGATCGCCTCGCGAACTCCGAGGTCCAGGGGCGCGCGGCGGAATTGCTCAAGCGTCTCGCCGACCTTGGGATCGCACGCGAGCTTGTGCTCTATCAGACCGCCCGCATCGCCCTCAGCGCCGAAGGCGACGCGTTGTCTGCGCTGCGTGCAGCGCGTTCCCTCGCGAGCGCAAGTCGCATGCAGCTTGGGGGAGAGGTCCACCTCGATCTCTACGAATCGCAGCTATGGGTCTTCCGCGGGCACTACCTATCAGGTCTCGCGCAGCTAGCGCTCGGCCGCATGGGCCCCGCGGAGTCGAGCCTACAGCTCGCCGCGAGCGCGCTGGATGCGGCGCTCTCGGATCGGCGGGACCTGCAGGCCGAGTCCGAGCGGCTCGTGCACGTGGACTTGCTGCACCAGCGGGCCGTGCTTGAGGTGGCGCGCACCTTCGCGGTCCTCGTGGCGAAACGCTCCGGCGGCTCCGTGCCTGTCAACCTCGCGCTGAGTCGCGCGCGGGATGCCCATGAGCGACACCTTGAGGCTCAGGCGGTGTTCGCGGAGATTCGCGGCGACGTCATGACCGGGTGGGATGCGCTGCTCACTAGCGACATGTCGGTCTATCAGCTGCTCTTTGGGCGGCGTGGATTCGCATCGCCTGGGCGTCGTGCATCGGCGGGTGGCGCCCAAGCCGATCCGCTCGATCGCGCGAGCATCGTGGAGCTCCAGGGCGAGCTTGGGCGGGTGCTTGCCAGCGTCGCGCCCGGTGAACTTCCCGGCTTTGAGCTGCAGCAGCCCGTGGGGCCCATCGAGGTGACAGGGCGGCTGACGAATCCCCTGCAAGATCCCGTGCGCCGCCTCTATCTCGAGCGAATTCGTTCCGCACGACTCAGTGGCATCGACGATGAGATTACCGATGCGAGGAAGCTTCGGCAGCGGGCCCAAGCGCGTGCGTTCGGCATCATCCCGGAGTCAGAGATTCAGGCCCTGGAGACTCTCCAGCGTCGGCGGTACGCGGCCCGTCAAGCCGCCGAGGACGCCACTCGCAGCACCGACGACCAATGGCTACGGGACCTTCGAATCCCCGGCAGTGCAGCCCTTTGGCACGCTCAGGATCTGAAGGAAGAAGGGCGCGGCGTCGAGGCGCGGACGATTGCAACGCGCTTGGAAGCGGATCTCACGGCGCGTGGCATTTCGAACTGGTGGTTCGTTGTCGGTCACGAACGCGTGGTGCGTGCCCAGCTCTTGGCGGGTAGTGCCTACACGGATGAAGGGCGCGGCGATGAGGCTGAGCGGGTGCTCAAGCGCGCCGTGGAACGCATCGAAGACATCGAGCGTGACCTCACGGGCCGCGGTGCTTCGTTCAGTGATCTCGCTGGTTTCCGCGCCATGCGCTCGACCGCCCTCGTGAGTCTCGCGGTCAATGCGAACGTGCGGCTGCTCGACAAGGACAAGGCGCTCGGGTACTACGAACGCGCCTACGAGCTGCGCCAGGACGAGTTCATGCAGGTGTTGATGGCTTGCTATCGTGCACGCTCAGGGCAAGAGGCGGAGTCGCGCTCGCTATTGCGCTCGATCCGACCTGGGCCGGGCACCTGGTACAACCTTGCGTGCACGCACGCGCTGCTCGGTGATACGTCGCGGGCGCTCGACTACCTCGAGGTTGAGCTAGCGCAGAATCACGGCTCCGTCGAGTCGGCCAATCGGCAGAGGGAGTGGGCCGCCGAGGATCCTGACCTGGCGAGCCTCTGGGGCGAAGAGCGCTTCCGGCGCCTCACCAAGAGGCGCTGATCGATGCGCATGCCCCGTTTCTCACCCTGGGGCAGCGCGTTGGGGTCTTCCCCCTGCGTCGACTCGCCGCTATTTCGCGGGCGAACGCAATCTTGACGGCCTTGGCCATCCTATGGCCGTAGTCTTGGGATAGCCGAAGCTCGTCCCCGAGTCCGTAGATCTCGTTTCCACATGCTGATTTTGAATTCCGCCCCAGGGCTTGTTCTCTCTGTCCTTCTCGTTTCCTCAGTGGGGGCCCAGGACTTCGAACCGGTGCTGTTGGGAACCGGGGCCGGCAGGCCCACCGCGATCGAGTTCGCACCGGGCGTCGACGACCAGCTTTACTTCGCGGACAAGCAGGGTCGCGTCTTCCGCTTCCGAGACGGGAACTACGTGGGGACGCCGGTGATCGACATCCGAACCCAGGTGGACCAAACAGGGGAAGGCGGACTCCTCGGATTCGTCTTCGATCCGGACTTCGAGACGAACGGCTACTTCTACCTCTCGTACAACACCTACTCCACGGTCGGCGTTGGGGACTCGGTGCTTTCGCGCTTCTCGATGGTGCCGGGCTCGGTTGATATTGCCGATCCCATGAGCGAGCACCTGCTCTGGAGCTATCCCCAGGAGACGGACGGGCACAAAGGGGGCGACATCGAGTTCGGCCCTGACGGGATGCTCTATCTATCCCTCGGCGATGGTGATGCGGGCAGCGCCATGAACCTGCCGACCTCGATGGACCTCACGGATCCCCGCGGCAGCATCCTGCGCTTCGATCTCAGCGTGCCCTTTCCCCACGTTCCGGCGGACAACCCGTATGCGGGGTCGGCGGTGGAAGATGAGCACATCTGGGTCTCCGGGTTTCGCAATCCATTCCGCGTCGACGTTGACCCGGTCACCGGAGATGTGTTCGTAGGCGATGTCGGCGCTAGCTTAGCGGAGGAGATCACGCGCATCTCAACCGCGACCGACGTGGGCAAGTTCGCGGGCTGGCCTTGCCGGGAGGGCGTGGACTGCCGCGACTTCGCGAACTGCGTTTGCCCCGGAACTGAGTACATCGACCCCATTGCGATCCTTGGGCACGGAAGCCCGGATTTCGCGTGCGCGATCATGGGGGGCACCGTCGTTCGAGGCGGGCTTGTTCCGAGCCTCGAAGGAACGTACATCTACTCGGACTTCTGCAGCGGGCGCTTCTATCGCATCGATGATCCCTCGGGAGCCGCAACGGTCGTCGAGATCAGCGACGTTTTGAACCGCGGCGGTGGCAGTCCCATTCGCTACGCCACCGACTTCAACGTTGGTAACGACGGGCGACTGTATTTTTGCACGCACTACGGCGCGGAGATCTGGGTCCTTGACCCTGTCAGCGACTTCGGCAACTACTGCGTCACCGAGCCCAACTCGACGGGACAGGCCGCGTCCATTGCACTCTCGGGCTCGAGCTCGATTGCAGCTGCCTCTCTGCAGCTCGACGTGACCGGCATGCCAGCAGCTGCGCCAGGCCTGTTCTTGCTGTCCCAGTCGACGATCCAGTTCCCCACGTTCAACGGTTCCCAGGGCACGCTCTGCGTCAACCTGCCGATCCACCGCTGGGCAGCCGGCGGCCTCGCCGACGCGAGCGGCGCGGTGAGCCATGTCACAGACTTCCAGGACCTCCCGATGAACTTGACGTTCCAGCCCGGCGACACCTGGTACTTCCAGTACTGGTTCCGCGACCTGAACCCGATGCCGACGAGCAACACCACGAACGGCGCGTCGGTTCTGTTCTTGCCGTAGTGGGCCCTCGCGCTCCCGCGCGAGTGGCCTGCTGGGTCTAGCGTGGGCCGGGGTACCGGCTTCGCTTAACACGGCTTGAGTCACGCCGGTTTGGGCTGGCCGCCGCCCGTCAGGCGGCCTCCTCTGTGTCATTGGGGTCTGAGCCACAC
>CAYQKK010000177.1:0-5893 GCA_964417955.1 uncultured Planctomycetaceae bacterium | reverse complement strand
GGGTGGATCCTGGCGGTGCTCACGGAATTGCGACCCGTGGCGCAGGCTCCTAGGCGACAACGATCGCGTGCTCGGGGAAGAGGGGCCGGACTCGACGTTTGTAGAGCTCGTTTCTTCTGATAGCTACGACCGTGTCTTCGACTGCCGCAGTCCAAGCTCACTGGATGTTTAGTACCCTCGCCTGTATGCAAAAGCTCCGCTCGCTCACACTGCCGGGCCTCGCGTTTGGCCTCCTCGCTCCCGTTCTCTCCGCCACAGACATCCTCGTCATTGACCCTGGGGGCACTGGAGATTTCACCTCGATCCAAGCAGGTGTCCTCGCCGCCCAGGATGGTGATCATCTGTTGGTTCGGGAGGGGTCGTACGCTGCAGTCGAGATCGCAGGCAAAGGCGTGTCCATCGATGCGGAGCCCGGCGCTCTCGTGGTCGTGCGTGGCGGCGTGCGTGTGATCGACACGCAGCAGGTCCAAGGCGTACACCTCGCGGGGCTTGAGCTCCGCGGTAGCTATGCCGAGCCCGGTGGGAGCGAACATGCTCTCGTGGCAGAAACGGTACGAGGACCGCTGCGGGTGCAGGACTGCACTCTCCGCGCTGCGCAGGGACAGCAGTACACGCGCACGAACGACCATGGGGGCGACGGAGCGAACTTGGTGGACGCGCGCAACGCGGCCTTCGTGCGCTGTGACCTCACCGCAGGTGATGGTGGCGGGAACTTCGACGGCGCGGCGTTTCTCCAGCGCTCGGGACACGGGCTATGGAGCACGCACTCATCCATCGTGCTGCAGGACTGCGACCTGATCGCGGGGGACTCGATGGAGTTCGACATTTTCACCTGCGACTACGGCGGACAACAAGGGCACGGCGCCTACGTGCTCGACGGAACGATCTTCGCCTCAGGCACCCGTATGGAGGGCGGCCTCGGGGGCACCGAGGGATTATGCGCACAGATCTTCCCCGGGGGCGACGGCCTGCGGGTGGATGGCGCCGCTACGGGCGTGGTCCTCGACTGCGAGCTCATCGGCGGCCCCGACAACGTCTGCAACGCCGGGGCCGGCCAGCCGAGCAACGCGGTCGGAGGCGCGACGATTAGGGAGATCCTCGGCACGTCGCGCTCGCTGGCGATTCCCTCCCCAAGTGTGACCGGCGAATCGGCAACACTTGAGGTGAGAGGAGAGCCCGGGGACCTCGCTTGGCTGCTGCTGTCGTTTGAGCCCGGGTACCGCGACCTGACAGCGGCGTTGTCAGGACCGCTGCTTGTGGGAACGCCCTTGGCATCGCCCCGTCGCCGACTGGGTTACGTCTCGGAGAGCGGGCGGCTCTTGTTTCCGGTCGTGGCTCCGGCGGTCCCCATGGGCAACGAGCTCCTTGAGCTGCACGCCCAGCTGCTGGTGCGCGATGAAGCAGGCGCCGTGCTGCTCGCCGGGGCGCAGCGGTGGAGCGTGCTGGCGGCTGGGCTATAGGTTCGCTGCCTCTTAGGCTACTCCACACTTGTCGCGATCCAGTTCGTGCCTGCTACCCTGCGGGTGTCCCAGAGCCTCAAGCTGACGTCGTTGACGGCGACGGCCGTCTTGACGTTTTGGGCTTCGCTGGACTGGGTCCGATTCCAGTGGTGGCTATTGGCGCTGGTGACGGAACCGCAACAGACCTCGTCCAGCTAACGGGTTCGCTGCCCTCCGGTGCACGGCTCTATTTCGGAGACCTCGACGGTGACGGGCAAGACGACCTCGTCATGGAGAATCGGCTCCGGGTTGCCTGGGCGAAAGGCCTGGGCTCGGGCTCGTTTGGGCCGCGGGTGGACATTGCTTCTCTTAGCTTGACGGCCAACGCGGGACGGACAACGCTCATCGACGTGGATCGGGACGGGATGGTGGACATCCTCTTTGACCAAGCGCCGCCCAGCTTTCCCCGAACCCTCCACTGGATCCGCAGCGAGGGTGGAGGAGCGTTCGCGTCACCGGCCAGCCTCGGAACCCTGTCGCCGATCAGCCGCAGGGGTTCCGCCGTTGACCTCGACCTTGACGGTGACCAAGACCTAATGCTGGAAACGCTCGATCCTGCGACCGAGCTCACCTATCACGAGAACCTAGGCCCTGGGCTCTTTGGACCAGCAGTGATCTTACCCTTCAGCGGTGGCTACCGCGGGAACCTTGCCTTTCCTCTCGATGTCGATGGCGACGGGGACTTAGAGCTCCTGGCAACCGCATCAAGCCCGCTAGTGACGCTAGGTGACCAGCTTGAGTTCTTTGACAACGCTACCCTCGGCTCCGTAGGAACAAGCTACTGCGACTCCTTCGTGCCGAACTCCACCGGAGTGATCGGCGGGCTCAGCGCCTACGGCTCAACGCAGCTCAGCCTCAACCGTCTCGGGCTCACCGCGTCGAACCTTCCGACCTACGCCTTCGGCTTCTTCATTACCAGTCAGACCCAGGGCTTCACGTTCGGCACGCCGGGCGTGGTCGGACCCCTCTGCCTCGGTGGAGAAATCGGCCGCTTCGTCCGACCGGGCGAGATTCAGCAATCGGATGGGAGCGGCACCTTCGCCCTCGACCTAGACCTGACCGACTTCCCCCAGCCCGCCGGCGGCGTGGCCGTGCAGGCCGGAGAGACCTGGAACTTCCAGGCTTGGCACCGGGATCTGTTGGGCTCCATGCCCGTCAGCAACTTCACCATCCCCGTGAGTGTGACGTTCTAGCGGTGGCCCCCCCCCGCGGCTAATGGCTGGCGGGGGTCGGCGAACTCGATTCCCGCAACGTGCCTCGCCCGACTACGCAACGCCTCAGAGAGTGTCGAACACCACAGGCGCGGACCAGCGAGGCATTCGACCGGGACACGGGGGACGTCCTGAGGAGTAGTAGGTGGTGTTGTCCTGCAGCAGCTGGACCTCGTAACTCATCCCCGGGACAAGGCCGGAAAGTGTTGCCTGATGCCGACCTCCGGGAAGACTGGGCGGGCCTACAGAGGTGAACTGAAACTCCCAGGTGTTGGCATCGGCTGGCTTGTACCGAACGAGCGTTCGCAGTGGGACTAGGTTGGGGTCCCCCGGATGGGAGCTGCAGGTCCCCAAATCCTCTGCACAAGCAAGGCACTCCGCCACGCAGCGCGGCGCCACGGAATCACACTGCCGAGCCGCGCATCCCTGACAGTCGATATCCGCGAGTGCGATCGAAGTCCACTCAACGTCCGCCGACTCGGTGACGGCGTCGTACGTAACGACAACCGACGCCCCGCGGATCGTTGCCAGCAAGTCTTCACCGGAGCAACGCCGATCAGCGATCGCGTACTCCCCAAGGGTGATGCCACCGTTGAAGGTAAGGCGTCCCGAATTGTCCTGCCAAGGGAGCGTGCAGATACTCAGCGCGCGGTCCTGAACCAAACCAGCCAGGGCCCAACCGTCAATGCTTAGATCCGTGAACTCCAGCTCCGACACTGTCGCGTTGTATCGCAAGCCTATCTGTGCTCGAGTTGGCTTCGAGTGGCCGACACGGTTGATGCACGTGAGACCATTCCAGCGCGTTCGAGAAAGGTACTCTGCCCTCAAAGCATGGGAGACGTTCCACAGCCGGACGTCATCGATGACCTGGAACGACATGCAGTCCAGACCCGTCTCCACCCCAGGGGTCGTGGCACAACCATTCGTGCGCTGTTGGATGCGCTCGTCGTAGAAGAACGGAGACTCCGAGAACGGGGAGATCGCATACCAGTTCTGAAACCGGATGTGCATGCCGTGGCTACAGCCATAGCCATCGAAGGCGGACAGTTCGACCAGCGGTAGGTCAGCGATCACAACCTCGTCTGCTGTGCCATCCGCCCGAATCCAGTGGCGTTGATCAAGCGGAGGTTGGGACTGAGCTCCGGTGTACGCAGCCGCGAGCCTTGAGGCTGGAAATCCAACGTACTCATCGCGCACGCCCGATGGACCAGAGAAGGGACTGATGCGGTCTGCCGCGCCGCATCCAAACCAGAACATCCCGGCCCCAGCACATGCTGAAGCCACATTGTTGCGGACGTGAACAAGCGGCCCCTGGAACCAGAAACCGTCCCCCCCGAATCCGAAGTCCGCAAGGGGCTGCGGGCGATCGCAGCTGAACACGGTTTGCAGATGCGGGAAGTAGATGGTGTCGGCTGGGTCCTCGGTTGGGACTCCCCTGGCGTCAACGCGCACGCCGGTTCCATGCAGAGCGACGTTGTCCTCGAAGAGCCCGACCTCGTCACCAGCCTCAGTGACAAAGCCTGCGCCAGCAAAGTCATACGCAACGCATCGTCGGAACTCGACGTCGCTGCTGTGATTGACGAAGCCCCAGCCTGGACTTCCCCAAACGACACAGTCCTCGACCCTCGCGGGCGTCGTCAGATCGGTCGGCAAGACTCCTTCAAACTCATGATTGCGGTGGAAGTGAACGGCGTAGCGCCCTCTTCTGTTGAAGATCTCCCCTAGCGCCGGGATATGAAGCTCGTAGGTAAAACCGGGTGGCGGGCTGCGACGGTCGATCGAGCAAGGATCCGCCAATGGCACACCATCAAGGAAGAGGCGCACCTCTCGGTCGTCGAGGGGGATCCGCTTGTCTGTTCGTCCCAAGTCCTTGAACAGAACGCCGACCAAGACCACATCGCTGCTCGGCGACATGACATGACCACGATCAGCGACGGTCTCCGGAGCCTCTGAGACGACGCGCACGTTGCGGGACAAGTTCACCGCATGGAGGTCCAAGCTCGTCTCCGGCACCACATGCCTATTGGCGAAAGCGGCCGTCGGCGCGATGATCCTCCCTTGGGATGGAACCGACTGAACGCGAAAGCGCTCGTCCTGCAGAGCCTTCTCGTGATGAAATCGAGTCGCCGCGAGGACTAACTCGTCTCCGGGGCTCCAGCCCTGTACAGGGCCCGAGCCATTGAACTTGACGACGCGGAGCTCTGCCGGACCTAGAGGGTTCGGCTCAACCTGTCCGCCGACGACCACCCCAGCATGATCCGGCGGCGTACCGTAGATGTGCAGGCGCCCACGGTTCAAGATCCCCCGTGAGAGCTGGTTGGGGTCCCAAGCTAGGTCGATCGGTTGCCCGGTGGTGAGAAGCGAGATCTCCGCCGTGTGATCGGGCTCGACGGGTTGCTGCGGCGACCCCACGATGAGCGCGCCGCCATCTCCAACAATGAGCGTCTCGACCCGAAGTCGAGTGTCTACATCGGGGGCCAGTGCGAGCGTGCCATCTACCCGAATGTACTTGTGCGCCCGTGGTAACTCTCTGCGGACCGTAACGTGGACCCCAGCAGGAATGACGACCGAGCTCCACCGGCCAGGAACGCGTCCAACCGACCAGGTTTGAGGACTCGACCATTCACCGTCTTGGGCGGCAAGGAATGGCACCGCATGAATCGACTCTCCACTCGGAGTGAGGAACCCAGATGGAGGCGGAGCCGGAAACGTTGCCTGAAGCGCAGCATGCGCCGGATGAGTCGTGGCCAACAGCGCGAGCGTGGCTGCTCCGGAGAGGAAATTCAGCATTGGGAAGTGGTGGTCTCAGCCCAGAGCGGCCTGCTCAAACACAGTGTCCTCTGGGATCAAGGTTGGGGCGTCGACCGCGCCGCCCCTCGGGTGAGGTAGGGAGCTTGCGGGTGGTCGTCAGCCGGGTGCAGCCTCTCTTTAAGTGCGATCTACGAGGATTCAGGGAAGCTGACCGAACGATACCACTGGCCCGACACGTTGGCAACGCAGACTATCCGAGCGGCGGGCTTCGACCACCTAGTCCTAAAATGAGCGCTAAGAATCGAGAGACCACTGCGTTTCGCGCAGCGCCGCCGCGTCCGCAGCCCTTGCGCTTCGCGTGGCTACGCCGCGATCCAGACGAGCTGGAGGTGCAGGCTCCTTAATCTGTTCGGGCTAATCGCGGTCGAAGTT
>CAYQKK010000176.1:0-6207 GCA_964417955.1 uncultured Planctomycetaceae bacterium | reverse complement strand
CCACGCCGAGGCGCAGGGCCTCCAGCGACTGCCAGGCCCCCGGACGCCCGAGGGGTTCCACTCCCTCGGGCGCGAGGGTCAGCTCTACTGGCGCCGGGGCCGGCGCTGCTGCGTCCGCGGCCTTCATGAGTTCAGCCGCCGCCACGGTTCGCGGCAGCGACGGATGCTTGGCGAAGGACACCCGAACCTTCTGGCGACCAATCTTCGCGAGCACACGCCCCGCCCCGAACCGTGGATGATCCACTTGGGCGCCAGCGGAAAAGCCGTGGACCATCTGTCGGCTCAAAAGATCTCTTCCCCTTCCAGCTCGAGGCCTAGGGATTCGGCCGTCTGCTCGACGAGCTGGGAGAGCTCCGACTCACCCAGTTCCGACTCGCCCGCGCGGCGCTGGGCCTCCAGCATCGTCGCGGCCGCCTTGACGAACCGCCTACGCGTGCCGGTCTCCATCGTCATCACGTCAAAGCGATCGGCCAGCTCCTTGAGGTTGCGCTCCTGCACGGCTTGGTCCGCTTTCCACCCGTAGGCGTGGCCGCTGAGGGCCAAGAGCCGCGCGCCGATTCCCCGGTAGAGCGCCGCCGGCTCCAGCGGGATCTGGTCGAGATCGATGATGGGCTGCATGTGGGCCTGGCTGGAGAAGGAGCTCGCGCCCTTCAGCCGCTGGGCGAGCGCCGGGTACTCCGGCACGATCTCATCCATGAACTGCGGGGGCACGGCGTAGCACCAAACGACCCCGGGCAAGTACGACTGCCCGCAGTAGTCGATCATCTCGCGGAGGTTGTCCCCCACCGCGCGCCGCCGCCGGACGGTGAGGCTGAGATTGCGATCCATCTCGTCGAAGAGAAAGACCGTTCCTGGCAGGCCGAGCTCGTGCACGAGCTGGGCGAGGCTGCGAATCCACCGCGACGCCACCTTGCCTTCGAAGGTCTCGTTGAGTCCGAGCTTGCGCAGCTGATCCCGCGGGATGTCCTCGCCCATCAGGTAGCCGCGCAGCATCTCTTGCTCTTGGTGGTCGTCCTCAAGGAAGGCCTCAAACCACATGACGGCGGCCCGCCGAAAGGCACGGGACTCGATCGGCACCCGGCGCAGCTCTTCACGAACCCAATCCCGAAACGCGGACTCGCCGGCCTCTTCGATGCGCGACTCGGCCACGCATTCGAGGAACGCGTCGAGGCCCTGGCGCGGGTCGCTCTCGGCGCTGTCCGGCGGGTACTCCAGGCGGCGCGCGACCTCCTGGTAGATCAGCTCGGTCCGGTCGAACGGGCACTCCTTGGGAGACAGCCCCACGAGCGCGGTCGCGAAGCCCTCCTCCCACGCGATCTCGCGCAGGCAGTGAAGGAACTGGGTCTTGCCGCCGCCGAAGGGCGCCTGGACCAGCTTGAACGTCGAGTTGCCGATGCGCTCCTTGATCGGGCGCAGGTACTCGTATCGGAGGACGTCCAAGAATTCGCCGGTCCCGACGTTGACCGTGAGGGCGCCGCGCTCGGGCGGCTGGCCCGTGGACCCCATGCGGTCGAAGACCCGGTGGGCGAAGCCCTTGGAGAAGTCGCTGATCTCAGCCATGGGACGCGTTCTCCTGGCGGGTGAAGAAGACGTTCAGCTTGTACTCGCCCTCGCCGTCGCGGGTCTCGATCCAGATCACCTCGGACTTGGCGTTCGAGCTGGCCGTGGTTCCCGTGGCGACGCCGAGGTTCATGCGCCAGCCGTCCTGGGCGAGCTGCCGCGCTTCGCGCAGTCGCATGACATCGAACGCAAACCGGGCGCGCCCGTACTCGACGAAGGAGGCCGCTTCAGGCGCCTTGCGGAACTTCGAGCCCTGCATCTCTAGCGCCAGATAGGGCATGTAGGCCGAGACTTCGACACGGCTCGACGAGCCGCCGTGCCCGGTGGCAACGGCCGCTTTCCACGCCCGAAGGCACGCTTGGAAAAAGGCCTCCCCGTCGAAGCCCCCCATGGACTTCTCCACGCGCCGATGCGCCGCCGTAATCTCGCCCGCGTCGGCCGCGCACTCTTCGAGGGTGATGTGAGCGAACTCGATGCTCGCCTTGCCTTTTTCGCGGTCCACCGTGACCCCGAAGGGTGGGAGGCGCAGCCGAAGCGGCCCCTCGCGGCTGACGATGCGAAGGGCGATGCCAGCTTCCGCGCAGGCGGCCTTCAGGTCCGGGCCAAGACGCTCCCTGAGCGCTTTCTTCCGGGCGTCCCGCTGCGCCGCGACCTCGTCCAACACTTGCTGTCCACGGGTCCCGCCGGCCCCGAGCGCTGCGATCTTCGGAGCCGCCGCCTGCATCGCCTTGTCGAGCTTAGTGAAGTCATGGTAGACCGCCTCCTTGGCCAAGGGCCCGAGGGCCGCCGCGGCCCCCTTGAGCCCGTCGGCCTCCTCCTTCATCTGTTCGATCGCTCGCGCAACCGCCTGCGCCGTTCCCGGAATTGTGTCACTCATCGTGGATCCTGCTGCCGCCCTGCGACTGCGATGGCCCAGAGAATAACGAGTCGGCCGCGCGCTGCGGGCAAACGAGCCGTTTGCGTGCGCCGGTTCAACCGCCGGCGCCGGGACCTCCGCCGGGGCGCGAGGTGCGGCTTAGTCTTGAGCCCGTCAGTGCGCCTCGCTTGGCGCTGCTCGTTGGATCTCCCACGACGCCGCCGGGCTGTGGCTGCATGGCTGCGGGCGAACCGAGGGCGAGTTCCTGGGTGCCCATTCCTCCCGCCACGAGTCCCCAGAAGAGGAGCGGCAGTGCCCCAAGGGACCAACGGGACGCGGCGCTGCTGAGGATCTCTCCCTCATCGCAACATGAACGGCAGTCTTGGCTGAGGGCGGATGTGTTCGAAGGCTCTTCCATGGTCTTCGTACGCTAGCACGGACGCGCGGGGGCTGCGATCGGGTGACACCGATCGCTGCGGTGCTTGGCCGGAAAGCCTGCGCTGTAAGCCGCTAACGGCAATTCAGGGGATTCGACGGCAAATGCCTCAGCGGGCAGGTCCGTGGACGGAAGTGCTGAATTCCCGGGAATGGGAGCCGGTCTTGGACCTGGTCCACCGGTCTTCTGCTCGTCAGTCCGCGTCGCGGGTCAGGCGCATTTTGCCGATGATTAGGGCTTCGACCGTGTCGCCCTTGCGGTGGACTTCGACCGCGGGGGGCTCGTCGGATCCGTCGTCTAGGATGAGGCCGCCGGACTCTGTTTCGCGGAGCTGGGCGCGGGTTACGGGGGCGTCGGGGGATTGGCCCCAGCGGAGGTGGGCGCTGACGCGGCCGGCTTGGTCGCGGATCTCTAGGGTGCGGCCCTTGTCGTCGCTGTAGGTTCCGAAGAGGTCCGCGGCCCAGGTGGAGTCTAGGACGCGGACGGTGGCGTCGAGCAGGTCCGCTAGCTCGCGGACCGGGGCGGTGTCTAGGTTCGACAGGACGATGACGCAGGCGTCGCGGGCGGGGTAGCGGCGCATGTCCGCCAAGAAGCCGCGGACCCTGCCGCCATGGGAGTGCACGGTCTCGCCGTCGACCTCGCGGATGTACCAGCCGAGGCCATAGTCGCCGCGGCCGGGCTGGAACATGGCCTTCCTTGAGGCGTCCGTGAGGAGCTTGTCGGTGCTCAGGATGCGATCCCAGCGCCAGAGGTCCCACACGTTCGTCACGACGCCGCCCATGCCTTGGTACTGGTAGCCGAACTGGCCGTAGGGGTGATCGAAGGCCGAGCGCGGATCGCCGCTTCCGTGGCCCGTGGCGACGGATTGCTTGCGGCTTGGCTTGTCGCCCGTGAAGCCGGTCGAGGTGAGGCCGGCGGGCTTGAAGAGCGAGCGGCAGGATAACTCGACGAATCCACGGCGGTGCACCTCGTCCACGGCCGCGGAGGCGAGGGCGTAGCCTTGGTTCCAGTACTCAAAGCGGCTCCCGGGCTCGCGCATCGGTCCCCCCTTGAGGAAGAGCGGCAGCACTCGGCTGACCTTGGTGCCGCCGTCCGTGCTGTTCGTGGCCGGGATCCCCGAGGTGTGCTGGAGCAGGTGCCGGAGCGTGATGCCACGGGACTCCTCGGGGACCTTCTTGAAGTGCTCAGCGATCGGGTCGTCGAGGTTCAGCTTGCCCTCCTGCTGAAGGACAAGCAGCGCGGCGGCCGTGAACTGCTTGCTGAGGGACGCGATCTCGAAGAGCGTGTTCGCGGTGTTCGGGGGGCTCTTGGCGCCCGGCCCTGAGGTGCCCACGCCCGCGGCGTAGATCACTTTGCCGCCGTCGGCCACGAGGACTGCGCCGGTGAAGCCGGCATCGGCTTGGCTGTCGACGGCGGCGGCGATGCGGCCCGCGAGTTCGCCCTCCCCCACGAAGATCGGGACGTCGAGCTCTGCTGCGTTGAACTCTGCTGGGTCGAGCTCCTGCGCGACGAGCGGCTCAGGAGCCGCCGCTACGAGTCCTAGTATCAGAGTCAGTCCCCATGCTCCCATCGTCCATTTCTCCCGTCGAGGTTCCTTGGAATGCGGCCGCGGTCGGGCCTCGCTCCACGAAGGTAATCGTTCCCCGATGAAAGGGAGGACACGGATTCTGGTGGGTCAGGCGAACGCCGCCGCGTTGAGGTCTAGGAACTCGCTCTTCCAGAGGCAGTCGTCCAGCAGGTAGTCGATGTCCTTGTGGCCCAGGAGGACTAAGGCAAGACCTAGGAGTCGTTGCGGACGTCGTCCCAGTCGGCGTTCTTGTCGAACACCAACCAGTTCAGTGCATAGAGCCGCTCGTGGACAACGGATCCGTCGAGACCCTCGGCGGGCACATCCTTGTTCCGGGCCTCGGTGGTGATCCAGTTGCAGAGGTAGAGGACATCTACCTGGTCGAGGAGCTCCTTCTTCGGCCGCAGGCCCTTGGATGCCAGCGTTGCAGTGGCGCCTTCCATCGCAGCTTTTATCACTCGCTTGGCGTCAGCCAGAGCGTCCGGAAATCCAAGCTCATCTGTTTGCTGGAGCGCCCAGAGCAACGCCCAGGCGGCCTCGTAGCGCCAGGTCATGATCGAACTGGCGTCGTCCGTGGGGTTCTGCAGAAAGTTACGCTCATCCTCTGTCAGCCAGTCGCCGAGATCGTTCTTGGCAATGAACCCATCCGCATCGAATTAGTCCTTGCCGTCCCCCTTCATCGCGACTGCAGCGACGCAAAGGAAGCGCCGAGCCGCTGCGCCAGTTTCGCGAAGGCGAACAGCTTCGTCCCCGATCGTCTCGGGGAGCTGGATGGGCCTCAGTTGCCGCCCCGCCAGGAGCGTAAGGCTGCGCTTGCGCCGCTCGATCGCTGACTGGAAGACGGGTATCTTTGCTTCATCGTCGCTGGAACCGTTCGGGCCCAGCAACTGGCGAAGCTCGCTGTCAAAAATCTGCCCCGACTCGAAGACGATAGCTCTCTCAGAGTCGGCGACCGTCTGCGCCAAGGCGATGCACTCCTTGTGCAGCGGCTGCTCTGCCGCCATTGAGTACATATGACTAGTGCGGCCGATTTGCCTGATGACCGCGTAAACATCGCTGTCCATCTCGCCGCCAGCTAGCTCGTTGTAGGCGAAGCCCTGGAACTGGCCAAGGTAGCCCACCATGCCGTCGTCGTGGATCGACTTGGTGTTGATGGTCACGGCCTGGTCCGACCATGTGATCACGATCCGTTGCCAGTCGACTTCAGTTCCCTCGAGAACCTCGACAGCCCCCGCTTCCCCCACCCACTCCTGAAGCTTCGCCGGGGAGAGCTTCGCGTAACGACTCGCGAAAAGGGCTAGGTTCGTAGTTCTGCCGATCATGGCTTGCTGGCTATCGGGCATGTCTTCACTCGGGCTATTCAGGTCGCCATGGCCTCTGGCGAGCGCAGCACACGACACGATGAGGAACGAAGGAAGGAGAAGGCGGGAAAGACGTGGTGTCTTGAAGGTCATGACAGAAGCCAGAACTACCCTGGGCAAGGGGGCGGGGGATGGAGCTGAGAGAACCAGAAGGCTGTTGGCCAACGCCCTCATTCTTTCTGCGAAGGCCGGAGCGCCCCCGCGTTCAGGTCTAGGAACTCGCTCTTCCAGAGGTAGTCGTCCAGCAGGTAGTCGATGTCCTTGTGGCCCAAGAGGACGAGGGCTGCGTAGAGGGCTTCGACCGACGCCAAGCCTTCGCTGGGGTCTTCGAACTCCTTCGAGCGGCGGGGGTACGCGGTGACCAGCGGCGGGAGGCGGCGGCGGATCGGGTCGCCGGTGATGGTCTTCGCGAGCTTCGGGAGGCGGC
>CAYQKK010000175.1:0-6259 GCA_964417955.1 uncultured Planctomycetaceae bacterium | reverse complement strand
GCCGCTCGGGCGAGCCGAGCGCGGGCCCTCGCGCCGAGGCGCGAGCACCCGTGCGGCTCAGACCACAATGACCCAGAGGAGGCCGCCTGACGGGCGGCGGCCAGCCCAAGCCGCAACACCCAGGCCGGCAAGGCCCAAGCCGCAACACCCAGGCCGGCAAGGCCCAGGCCGGCAAGGCCCAAGCCGCAACACCCAGGCCGGCAAGGCCCAAGCCGGTCCCCCGGCCTCCGCAGAACCCAGAGGGCCACTCGCGCCGAAGCGCGAGGGCCCACGCTCGGCTGCGCCGAGCGGCCCGTCCACCCAGCACCGCTCCGCTCAGAACCGCACCGGGACGCCCACCGACTCACCCCGCAGGCGAGCCTCAAACGCCTCAAAGTCAGTCTCGCGCATCCAAACCCCGCGCTGTTCCTCGGACTGGATCAAGCCGCCAGCGGTCCAGTAATTCAGCAGCTGCTTAACGCGCCCAACGGCCCCCTTCGGGCGTGCGCCAAGGTCCTTCAGCGTATCGTGGTACTCGATCAGGAAGGTCGCGGCCTCCTGCCGCGAGATCTCCCGATCGGTGAAGATCCACGGGCTCTTCAGAGCGCCGCGGCCGACCATGACAAAGGCGCAGCCCGTCTCTCGACGCATGCGCTCAAGGTCCGAGTGCTCCCACGCACTGCCGTTACCCGCGACGGGGATCGAGACAGCGTTGACCGCCCGCTCGATGCGTGTCCAGTCGACCTCATCGCAGTAGCCTTCCCGGCGCGTGCGGCAGTGAATCGTGAGCATCGCGGCGCCGCCGGCCTCGGCGGCGCGCGCAAGGACCTCAACGTCTTCCGCATGATCAAAGCCGGCGCGGATCTTGGCGGTAACGGGGGCGCGTCCTTCCGCGCCAGCGACCGCGGTGCGCACGGTCTCTTCCATGCCGGCGGGGTTCTTGAGCGCGGCGGCTCCAGCGCAGCCTCGCAGCGCTCCCTTCGCGGGGCAGCCGAAGTTCAGATCGACGACAGGCACGCCGAGGTCGATGGCGTTGCCCACGGATACGCGCACACCCTCAAGGTCGCGGCCCATGAGCTGGAGGCCGACCGGCGTAGGGAAGAGCTCGGTCCCCAGGTGCTTGCGCATTTCCGACTTCGCCACGGGGCCTTGAACGACGCGTACGAACTCGGTGAAGGCGCCGCCCAGGTCGGCCGCGCTGTGGCGCTTGAGCACGTGCCCCCTGAACGACGGAGCCGTCACGCCTTCCATCGGGGCCAAGAGCCAGCGCGCGGTGAAAGGCAAGCCCTCGACGATGGGGGCGGCAGTAGGGAGCGAAGAGATCGACACGGGGCCGCATCATAGTCCGCTCCATCTCCTTACGCACTCCCATCGCCTGCTAGACTCGCGTCCATGTGGACGCAAAAGTCGGCGATGGATCAAAACTGGGCGGAGACGTATCCCGAAATCGACGTGGAGGCGGCCGCCGCGCGCATCGAAGGGAAGGTCGAGCGGACCGCGCTAGAGCGGCTCCCGCACCCGACTTCCTCGCCCTTGGAGATCTGGGGCAAGATGGAGAATCGTCAGGTCACCGGCTCCTTCAAGGCGCGCGGCGCGCTCAACAACCTGATGGAGCTCTCCGCCTCCGACCGCGAGCGCGGAGTTGTCGCCTCGAGTTCGGGCAACCACGGCCAAGCCCTCGCTTGGGCCGCGAAGGCTAGCGGCGTGCGGGCCACGATCGTGATGCCCAAAAACGCTTACCCGAACAAGATCGAGGCGTGCCGCTCCCACGGGGCCGAGGTGGTGCTCTCCGAGGATCGAAAGCTCGCGGACGTGGAGGCCGAGGCGCTTGCCAACGCCGGCGCGGTGTGGGTTCATCCCTACGATCGCGCAGGAACGGTGGAGGGGGCTGGCACCGTCGGGCTCGAGATCGCCCATGACATGCCGGAGGTCGATGCGGTGGTGCTCTGCGTCGGGGGCGGCGGGCTTTCGGCGGGCAGCTCGCTCGCACTGCGCCGTGCGCTCGGGCCGGGCGTGGTGATCATCGGCGCGGAGCCCACCGGCGCCGACGCCATGGCGACCGCGCTGACCAAGGGCGAGTCCGTTCACCTTCAGGAGATCACGAGCGAGATTCAGGGGTTGACGACCATCTTTGCGGGTCACCTGAACGTCGCGATCAACGGCCAGACTCTGGACGCGGTCATGACGGTGTCGGACGAGGAGATCTATCGCGCACAGAGGCTGCTGGTGAACGACGATTCAACTTCGGGTTGGAAGGGTGAGACCGTCGAGCCAGCAGGCGCCGCTGCTTTCGCGGTTGCGCGTGGCGATGGGTTCGAGCTGCGTCTGCGTGAGCTAATGAAGGGGCGCGGGCTGGAGCGCGCGGAGGCTCCGAGCCTGCGCGTCGCCGTCTCCATCTCAGGCGGCAATCCTTCTCCGAGTCAAATCGCGGAGCTGCGATCGTGAGGCTGCTCCTGCTGGCAGCGCTCGGGCTCGTTGGCGCCTGCGGATCCGAGGAGCCCGCGGGCGAGACCCCATCCGCCGTGGTCCCCTGGGGACTCCCTACGAACACGGAGTCCTCGGCCGACTGCGACACGGTCGTTGTGTTCGCCTTGGACAAGGTCCTACGGTCGGAGATCTTTCGCTCTGGAAGCGTCAATCCGGCTCAGGCGGTCACTCCGCGGATCGACTCGGTCGTCGTCGGCGCGCAGCGGGCGACGGACGCCGTGACGACCTCGACCGCGGGCAACGCGGCGTTGGCCTCGCTGCTCACGGGCCGGCACGTGACGGAGCACGGCATCGTGTCCCTGCGCGATCAGGGCTTTCAGACGCTTCCTGACTCGGAGGTCTCCCTCGCGGAGGGCTTCAAGGAAGCTGGCTGGTCAACGATCTTCAGTTCGGGCAGCCCGCTGCACGCGCGAGGTTTCTCTGGGTTCAGTCAGGGGTTCGAGCACTACGAAGCGCCGCGGCTCGCCGAGCCGACCCGCGCAGCGCCGAGCGTTGCGAACGGCGCGCTGTTGCCGCTCAAGCAAGCGCTCGCCGAGGAGCGATCCGTGTTCGCACTGCTTTCCTTCGACGATCTTGCGCCGAGGGCATTGCGGCCGCCGTCCGCAGAGATCGCGGCGCCGTTTGTGAGTGCTTGGCTGCGGCCGGTTGCGCAGGAGCGTGCCGATATCGAGGCGGCGCTTCGCATGCTGGACGCGGATCCGCAGCAGGGAATCGACGACCTGACGAAGCTGTTGGCCCGTGCCCGCGGCAGTCGCGCTTCTGTGGCCTGGAACATGGCGCTGCGCGCGGCGCATCTTTCGGTGATCGACGGCGCGATCGGTGAGGTGCTCGACGCGTTGGAGGAAGCGGGCCGGGCAGAGCGAGCGCTCGTGGTCTTCACGGGGCTGCGGGGGACGCTGCCGCCGGGCTACCGGCACGAAGCCGGGGCGCTCTTCACCTCGGATGCGATCGGTGTACCCCTCGCGGTTCGCTGGCCTATGGGTGCAAAGCGCTCGGAACCGATCGACTCCACGCTGTCGCTCCTCGACGTGCCCCACGCGATCGCCTCGGTCGGAGGCTTCGGGCTCAACCCGACGGAGTTCGGCTGCCTTGACCTAGGAAACGTCCGGCCTTCCGCGGGCGTCGCTTTCGTAGCAGACTCCCAGCGCAAGCTCCTCGCGGCGGTGCAGGGCGACCGGCAAATGGAGCGCTACCTCGACGGCCAAGTGGTGGGTTTCGATCGAGCGGGGCAGCAGCTGCGGGGGCCTGGGCTGGACCCAGGGGGCGGGCTTGCCCAGAGCCTCAGCGGATTCGTGGAGGCGGCCACGGCGATCAGTCTCACCGTCACGGTTCCCGAGACAGAGCTGGCGGCGGATCTTCAGTTCGCTTGGGAAACAGCGCCGGGGCCTGGCACCCTGGCGCCTACCGATGCGGCCGCGGATCGTCCGCGAGCGGCCGTCCGCGGGAGGTTCCAGATCGAAGACACGAGCCAATCGTTGGCGCTCGCTGAGCGCGGGACGGCGGTCGGCCTGCGACTTGAGTCTCTTTCGAAGTCGGCCATTGGCCCTGGACTCCTACGCATGGGCGACCAACGCGGCTCCGACCTGCCCTTGATGTTCACGCCGATGGATGACGTCACCGTGCCCAGCGCGGACGACGAGAAGCCATCGGAGCCGCGGCTGCGGATCGAGCGCTCCGATGGACTGTGGTGGACCCTGACCGTCGACGCCCTCGACGATTCCCAGGGAAGCGCCAGCGCGGAGGTGCTCGTTTCGGTGTGGCCGCCACGGGAGCCCACCCGCGAGCTCGAGGTGAGCGCCGGGGGCGGCGTCACTCGACATGCGATCCCAGGACGCGCGGATCTCGTTCGCATCGCCGGACAGGTGCCGTTTACGTGCCGCGTCAAGAAGCTTGGAAAGGAAGACTTCGCGGTGGCTTGCTCTACCTCAGCCGGCTTTCTGTCGCCGACGGAGATGGGCTTCCATGGCCTACGATTCGCCGAGCCCCATGCGTTCCAGTGCGTGTTGTTCCACCGGCAGAATGGGGCCTCGGAGGTGCTTCCAAGCCCGGATGCTGCCCTCTTCGCCGGAATATTCGACGTCGATCTGAAGACGGGTAAATTGGTGGGGGACGGCGTGGTCGTCCATCGCGCCGGTGTCGGGCCTAGGCCACCTGAGTTCGACGCTCCCAGCGTTAGCGATCTCTTGGAGCTCGTGCGTCTGGTGCCCGGCGAATGATCCGCTATCCTCTTCGCCCGTGAAGCGCATTGTTCTCTGCCGGCCTGCGGGGCCCCGCAACGTCGGATCGATTCTCCGGGCCGCCCTCAACTTTGGGCCCGCCGAGATCGTGATCGTCGCGCCGGGCCGTCCGTCGCTCCTGATTCACCCGGACTTCGAGCAGATGTCCCACGGGGGCGAGGGGAGTCGCGAGACGATTCGAGTCGTCGACACCATTCAAGAGGCGCTGGCCGACTGCCACCACGTGGTCGCTTTCACGGCCCGCGCTCGCGCGAAGCAGCGTCGAGTCAACTGGCGCGAGCACGGCCCGACGCTCCAGGATCTCGCTGATGATCCCGAGCAGCGACTGGCCCTCGTGTTCGGCAGCGAGGAGAGCGGGCTTACCAAGGAAGAGGCGGCGGCGGCTTCGGAGCTAGCGCACCTGCGCACCTCGGTGGAGCACACGTCGCTCAACCTGGCCCAGGCGGTCACCGTCGTGCTGCACAGCCTTTTCTCCGGAAACAAGGTGCACCAGACCGAGCAGCGCACGAAACAGATCGATCAGCGCGAGCGCGAGTTTCTGAAGGAGAAGATGCACTCGGTGTTCACGAAGGAGGTCGCGCGTACGGACTCGGCCTCGGAGGACATCGCTTCGATGATCGACCGGATGTTCACCCGCGCCACCATCGAACCCCGCGACGCCCGGGCCTGGCACCTGATCCTGCGGGCCATGGGCTCGGAGGCGGAGCCGTCCGAATTTGGGGTTGGGCGCCAGCAAAAGGGTGCGCGTCGGGCCCAGGCCCTCGCGCGGCGCCGCCGTCTCGATGGTGAGAAAGACTTGCCCGAGAATTAGGCGTCCGCCGCCTCGCCGCGGGAGAATGGACTGACGCTCAGGCCCGTGTCCGACTTTTGGCGTCCCATGCCCTGCCCCCCTAGAGCCCTATGGTTTACCTCAGCAAGATCTACACGCGCACCGGCGACGACGGCATGACCCAGCTGGGTGACGGCTCGTCCCTGCCCAAGCACCACGCACGGGTCGCGTCCTACGGCACTTCGGACGAACTCTCCAGCGTGCTTGGCCTCGCGATCGTAGAGATCGCGGCCGATGACGCCGCCGCTGCCCAGGTGGCCTGGCTCAAGACGATCCAGAACGACCTCTTCGACGTGGGCTCGGACCTGTGTGTGCCAGGCGAAGCCGGCGAGAAGCTCCGCATCACGGCGAACTATGTCACGCGCGTTGAGGGTTGGATCGACGAGGTCAACGGGTCGCTTGAGCCGCTGAATTCGTTCATCTTGCCCGGTGGTACCAAGGCGGCGGCTTGGCTTCATCTTGCCCGCACCACCTGCCGGCGCGCCGAGCGTTCGGTGTCAGAGCTGATGGCAGCTGAAGAGCAGGGCCGCGTGAACCCGGTGGTGCTGCAGTATCTCAACCGCCTTTCGGACCTCTTCTTCGTCATGGCGAGGGCCGCGAACGACGGCGGTAAGTCCGACGTGCTTTGGGTGCCTGGGCAGAACGGGTAGATAGACCAAGACGGCCCACGCGCTCGGCCCGGCCCGAGCGGCCGGTCCAGAGTCACTGGGGTCTGTCGGCTGGGCCC
>CAYQKK010000174.1:0-6330 GCA_964417955.1 uncultured Planctomycetaceae bacterium | reverse complement strand
GATTCGCGCTCGTCCTCATCGTCGATGAGCGCCACCATCTCGGGCATCTCCTGGGGCCCCGCGATCTTGTAGAGATCGAGGTTGTCGGAGAGGAGGTAGCCGTCTTGCTCGTCGAACACCCGCTGTTCCAGCATGCCGTAAGAAAGCGCCTGGATCATGCCGCCGTTGATTTGGCTGCGTAGCGCCATCCGGTTCAAGGGCAAGCCTTGGTCCTGGACCGCCACCATCTTGAGCACGCGTACGCGCCCCGTCATGGTGTCGACTTCGACCTTAGCAGCCTGAACCCCGTGGATGTTGCCGCGGTAGAGGGCCTGCTTGAACTGGCCGCGAACTACGAGGGGCTCGCGGAGAAGCGCGCACACGGCCTTCCAGTCAAGGGCTTGTCCGCCGCCGTCGCGAACGGACACTTGGCCATCCTTCCAGACGTAGCCGCCGACTGCCGCGCCGAGCACTGGCTCTAGCTTGGCCTCCAGCGCTTCCCGCACCTGGTGCGCCGCGTCCTTGATGGCGGGCGCCGAGCTGCCGGTCGTTACGCTGCCGCCGGAAGCGACGCTGGGCGGCAGTTCGCTGTCGCCGATCTTCGCAAGTACGTCGTTGACCTGGAGCCCGAGCTCCTCGGCCACGATGGCCGCCACGTAGGTACGCGCACCGGTGCCGAGGTCCTGGGTTGCGGTGGCCGAAACCACCGAGCCGTCGGGGTTGACCGTCACGTCGCACTGGGACGAGCGACCTCCGGGTCCCCAGCCGGCCGCGCCGAAGCCGATGCCCACGGCCATGCCGTCCGCACCCACTGCGCCGGGCGCCGTCTTGTGGGGATGATCCGACCAGCCGATTTCCTTCGCGACGGTGTCGAGCTGGCGACTGTGCACCTCGGAAGGCAGGTTGCGCCGCCGCACCTCCACCGGATCCATCTTCAGCGCGTAGGCGATCATGTCCACCGCCGACTCCATGCCAAAGGACGCCTGGGGATGACCCGGCGCACGCATGGCGCGGTTGCTATCCGCGGCCGTCTTGACCGACACGACGCGACTCGAGACGTTGTCGACTGCGTAGCGGTAGGGAGCCCCCGGCAGCGCGCCGCGGCCTTGCCCCCCGTGCTTCTCGGCATCGAGGTCGACGGCGATCAGCTTGCCCTTGGCGTCCGCCGCGAGGCGAATACGCTGCTTCGAGCCTGAGCGATTGCCCCCGAGGGTGAATTCATCCGCCCGCGAAAGCATGAAGTGCACGGGCCGACCGGTCTCCCGTGCGATACGCGCAGCGAGGGCGCCCTCGAGGCCGGCCCCGAACTTCGCGCCGAACCCGCCGCCCATGTGGGGCGTGATCACGCGGATCGAATCCGAGTCGCGCCCGAGGGTCTGCCGAAACTGCCCCGGCATGCCGGAGACGTTCTGGGTCGATGCGTAGACGTGAACAAAGCCCTCGCGCTCGGCCGGATCCACCACGTGGCCGTGGGTCTCCAGGCAGACGTGGTGCTGGGTCGGGATGTCGATGTCGAGCTCGACGGCCGCGGCCGCGCCCTCCATAATCGCGTCGATCTCGGCGGGATCGCCGGACTCCGACGCCGAGGTCACGTTGCTATCCGCGTTCCGTCCGTAGTTGACGAGCGGCGCGTTCGCGGCCTTGGCTGCCTTCTCTGTGACGACCGGCGGCATCTTCTCGACGTCTACGGCGATGGCGCGCACGCCATCCAACGCGGCCTCCATGGTTTCCGCAGCCACCACCGCGATGATCGAGTCGTCGCCGGAGTACTTGACCTCCGAGCCGGCCTCCTTCTCGATGTGGATGTGCACGACGCCAGGCAGCTGGCGCGCCGCCTCCACGTCCACCGAGTTGATCTTGGCCCGCGCGGTCTGCAGCCGCAGGGTCCGCGCGTACAGCATGTTCGGCAGCCGCACGTCATGGGTGTAGACCGCGCGCCCCGTGACCTTCTCCGGTCCGTCAACGCGACGAATGTCGCGGTTGAGCACGTCGAGGTCGGCGCGCTTGCCCCAGCTAGGATCAGGACTCATCGACCCGCCTCCCCTTGGCTGTTCCCACCGGCTGCGCCCCGCGACGCCTGCACGGCCTTCGCCGCCTCAAAGATGTGCGGGTAGGTGCCGCAGCGGCAGAGATTGCCGGAGAGCTCGTACTTCAGCTCGTCGAGGTCCGCGTTGGGCTTGCGATCGAGAGCCGCGTGGGTCGCGACCACGAATCCTGGCGTACAGAAGCCGCACATGAGCCCGTCCTTCTCGCAGAAGGCATCCTGGACGTCGGACATTTTGTCCGGAGAGCCGAAGCCCTCGACGGTGGTGATGGCCTTGCCCGAGCAGCGCGCCGCCAGGGTCATGCAGCTGTAGACGGGCTGGCCGTCGATCACCACGGTGCAGGCTCCGCAGGAGCCCATATCGCAAACGAGCTTCGCGCCGGTCAGCGCAGGCTCCATGCGATCGCGCAGCGCCGACAGCAGCGTCGTACGTGGCTCGACCGCCACCTTGCGACTTTCTCCGTTGACGGTCAGCTCGACCTCGTTGGTCCCCGAGAGCGTCGCCGCCCCTGGGGCCACTGCGGCCTCTTGACCGGCAGCCGCCTGGGCGGCGAGCACGCTGGAAGCAGCGGCAGCGCCGCCGGCTCCCTTCAGAAACGAACGTCGGGAGAGTCCCTCTTCCGGTGGCCCGGATGAGGATGGCGGGATGGGCTTTTGATCAGTCATGTCGAGGGGTCGCGTTGCCAGCTTCGGTAGTTGAGTCCGATGGTAGGGGCCCCACCGGGCGATCACCAGAAGTGCGTGGCGCTAGTAATACAGACAAACAGAGTCGTAACCCGAGCTTGACCTCGATCCCCGATTCGCCCACGGTCCCTGCATGCGATTGCCCCACTGGATCTGCGCCGTCTTCACCTGCGCCCTTTTGGGGAACAGCCTGAACTCCTGCGGCGAACCGTCCACCCCGACGACGACGCTGCGCATCACCGCGCTTCCCGACGCGACGACGACAGAGCTGAGCCCGAAGTACCGCATGGTGGCCGCCCATCTGAGCCGCGCCTTGGGCGTCGACGTTGAGTATGTCGCCATGACGGACTACGCCGCCTCCTTGGAAGCCTTCAAGAGCGGAGACGTGCAGCTTGCCTGGTTCGGTGGCGTCTCCGGCGTCATGGCCCGTGACGCCGTGCCCGGCTCTCGCGTGATCGCCTTTGGCACCGTCGATCCCCAGTTCCGATCCTACTTCGTGGCGAATTCGGGCGCGGGCGTCGAGCCAAGCGAAGACTTCCCCATGGGGCTCAAGGGCAAGTCGTTCACGTTTGGGTCCGCGACAAGCACGTCCGGCCGCGTGATGCCCGAGTACTTCCTGCGCGACGCGGTCGGGCAAGGGCCCAGCACCTTCTTTGGCGAGGTGAACCTGAACGGCGGCAAGCACCCCATCGTCGCGAAGAACGTCGAGAAGGGTGTCTATCAGGCCGGAGTGCTCAACTACAAGACGTACGAGAACATGGTCGCCAGCGGCGACCTCGACCCCAAGCAGTGCGTCAAGATCTGGACGACCCCTCCTTATGCGGACTACAACTGGACGGCGCACCCCCTCCTTGAGAGCCGCTTTGGCGAGGGCTTTACGGACAAGCTCCAGGAGGCGCTCGTCTCGATCGACGATGCGCTACTCCTCGACGCGCTCCAGCGACCGGACGGCCTCATCGCCGCGGACAACTCCGCCTTCGACGGGATCGAATCGATCTGTCGCGAGATTTGGATCATCGGTCGGTGAACTTTCGCGGTGACGAGCCCGGCGGCATCGGCTTTGAGCTGCGGGGCGCCAGCGTGCAGTTCGCCGAGAAGGCGGCGCTGGTGGACCTTAACCTCCATCTGCAGCCCGGCGCCAAGGTCGCGCTCATTGGGCCGAGCGGAGCGGGAAAGACGACGTTCTTGCGCCTGCTCGCCGGCTCCATCGAGCTGACAGGAGGCCAGCTTCAGCCCACCGGGGACCTCGCCCCCCGTGACCGCCTCAGGCGCACCGGCTTCATCCACCAGGACCACGCCCTCGTGCCGGTGCTCCGTGTTCTTCAGAACGTGCTCGCCGGAAGGCTGGGTCGCTTCGGCTCCCTCAAGGGCCTTCGCTCGGTCTATTTTCCAAAGCGCGATGCCATCGAAGAGGTGCATCGCACGCTAACGCGGGTCGGCATCGGCGACCTCTTGTACCAACGCACCGATCGGCTGTCGGGGGGAGAGCAGCAGCGCGTCGCCATCGCGCGGGCCCTCTACCAGGAGCCGCGGGTCCTGCTCTGCGACGAACCGGTCGCATCCCTCGATCCGGCGCGGAGCCGAGATGTGACCCAGCTTCTCACCGAGCTCAGCGACGAGTCCGGCGCGACCCTCGTGACAAGCCTGCACGATGAACGGCGCGCGGACCAGTACTTCGACCGCGTCATCGGACTTCGCGCTGGGCGCGTGTTCCTCGACTCCGCGCGGGGAGCAGACGGCGAGCACGCAGCGCTCAACCGTACGGCTCTCGACGAGCTCTACGGCCTCGACGAACGGCCGGGAGAGAATCGGTGAACCTGCCTGCATCGCGCTGGCCGCTCGGCACCCGGGCTCTGACCCTCGTGCTCATCGCGGTCGCGGGACTTCTGTCCGCGAACTACCTAGGCCTGAACGTCGCGGGCATCATCCCGCGCGAAGCCGGCAGAGCCATGGCGTCGGACCTCATGGGCGCGGCGCTGCGTCCCGCGCTGGACTACGAAACCGAGGCCCCCCCGGGAACCCCGCCGTTCGCGCTCAAGATCCTCGCCGCCCTACTGGCAAACGCTGCTGTTCGCGGCCGCCGCCATGTCGCTCGCGCTCCCCGCGGGTCTGGCCCTCGGTGTCCTCGCGTCGGATCGGTTCTGGGAACTTGGTCGACGAGGGGGTCGCGGGTCCTCCGCCCTCGGGCACTTGTCGCAGGTGGCCGTTCACACAGGCATCGCTCTGATGCGCTCGCTGCACGAGCTCCTATGGGCCGTGCTCTTCCTAGCGGCCCTCGGACTCAACTCCGCGGCCGCCATGATCTCGATCGCCATTCCCTTTGCGGGGCCCCTCGCCAAGGTCGGCTCGGAGATGATCGACGAGACGTCGTCGCGTCCCTCCCGTGCCCTAGCTGGCGTGGGAGCCGGCCGTTTCACCACGCTCTTCGTGGGAGTCCTCCCTGGCGCCGCGCCCGACCTTTTGAGCTACGCGTTCTACCGCTTCGAGTGCGCGCTGCGCTCCGCGGCAGTGCTCGGCTTCTTCGGCTACCCAACGATCGGTCTCTACGTCGCCCAGTCCTATGAGGACTACCAGCTGCGCGAGGTATGGACGTACCTGTACGCACTGATCGTCCTCGTGGTGCTCGTTGAGGCATGGAGCCGCGGTGTGCGCAGGAGGCTCCATTGAAGAGCGTTGAAGAGCTGCGGTCCGCGAGACAGCGGAGCGGTTTCCTCGCCTGGACTGCGCTGGCCCTCAGCGCGATCGCAGCCGCGGCGTGGCTCGGCGGGACCGTCGACGTCGGGGACTTCGTCAGTTCGCGCCGCGCGGACAACCTCGTGCGTTTCCTCACGGTGGACGCTGTGCCACCGGCGGTGCGCGATGCCCCGACCGGCGGCAAGCTCGGAGCGGCCCTATCGTGGGCCGTTGAGGGCCTCGAAGCCCGCTACCTCGCCGCCGCGGCGGCCACCCTCGCCGTCGCCGTCGTGGCCGCGATCCTCGCGGCCCTTCTCGGCGCCGTCCTCGCTCCCTTCACCGCGCGTTCCCTCACCGCTGCACAGTCCCTGCCCCGCCGCGTCGTCTCCCAGCTATCACGCTTCCTTTGCGTCCTACTCCGAGCGATCCCGGAGCACATGCTGGCCTTCCTCCTCGGCGCCCTCCTTCCGGGTGCCGCCTGGGCCTGCGTCCTCGCCCTCGCGATCCACAACGCAGGCATCCTCGGACGACTCTACGGCGAGACCCTGGAGAACGCTGACCAACGCGCCGCCGAGGCGTGGCTTCACTCGGGCGCCCCTCGCCCCGCCGCCACGATCGGCGCTCTCTTCCCCGCTGTCCTCCCACGCTTCCTCACCTACTTCTTCTACCGCCTAGAGACCTGCGCCCGCGAGTCCACGGTCCTGGGCATGCTGGGATTCGTCTCCCTCGGCCACTGGATCGTGCAGGCACGGGCCGCCGGCCACTACGACGAGAGGCTCCTAGCCTTCGCGATGGGAGCACTCATCGTGCTAAGCGCCGACCTAGCCTCGTGGTTCGCAAGGCGAGCCGTCCGCGACGCTTCTTAGAGAACCCGTGAGGCAACCCCGTTCATCGGTCCGGCCGTAACTAGGAATTCAAGGCGGCAGCAGGCTGCCTGAGGTTGGGTTGAG
>CAYQKK010000173.1:0-6344 GCA_964417955.1 uncultured Planctomycetaceae bacterium | reverse complement strand
CTGCTAGACCTCGATGTCCTTGCCCGGCTCGACGACCTCGATTCGGCGATCGCAAAGCTGTGCGATCGAACGCAAGATCTCGGCGCGATAGGCGGGCTTCATGTGCGTGACCAGGATGCGCGCGTCCTCCGGCGCCTTCTTGAGCTCTTCCTTGAGGAGGCTGGGAGTCAGGTGCCCTGCCAACTCCGCGATGTCCTCCATCCAATCAGGGAAGCTCGTTTCCAAAACCACTGCCGTCACATTCGGTGCGGTGGCCGCCACCTCCCAGAGGCGGTTCGTGGGGCCCGAGTCCGCTGCGAAAACGATGCCGGCCTCCCCGTCGGTCACGTAGTACCCCGTCGTAGGGATAGGGTGATCCACTTCGAAGCCCTGGACTTGGAATCCCGCAATCTCGAACGCCTGCTCGGCGGAGACTTCGACGAACTGCATGAGGGCCCGACCGTCGGCTTCGCTGAGCTCCTCGAAGTTAGGGAAGAGCACGTTGTTGAAAAAGTGGGCCCGAAGAGCCTGAATCGTGGCCGCCGTCGCGTGGACCTTGACCGGGGCGCGCCCCTTCGAAAGAACCGCTTCGATCCACATGGGGAGCGTGGCGATGTGATCGATGTGCGCGTGGGTCAAGAGCACCTCGCGCACCCGCGCCATATCCTCGGCCTCACCCACTAGGCCAAGGCTGCCCGCATCAATGGCGAGGGGCCCCGCCCCGTTGGCCCCCCTGAGTACGAACGACGTCAGCGGCTGGGACGGAGGAACGCCCTCTGACCTCGGGGTCCGATGAAACGAGCAGGGCAGGAGGCGAAGGAACATCGGCGTCCGGGGGTGAAGGGCAGTGGTCGGTGCAGGTCAGCGCGAAGAAGGCCCCATTTCAGGGAGGTCCCGAATGAAGAGGTTGCGGAAGGCCGCGCCCACTTCGCTTTCAGACTCTGCCGCCGTGCCGTGGCGCTGCATGCCAATGAAACCCGCGGCGGCTCTCTCGGCGAACAACGGTCCGCTCTTCGGCTTGAGATCCACGGTGTCCACGTCCCAGAGCAACGTGCCGTTCAGCGCGCAGTTCATGCGCGTCCCGACGCATGTGATGCGGTAGGTGTTCCACTCGCCAATCGGGCGCAGCACGTTCTTGGAAGGCGCGACCGCGCCGTAGAGTCCACCGGTGAACTGGTAAGGCGCGAGCTTCGAGTTGGAAGCGGCCTCCCAGTTGAAGTCGTCGAGGATCTGAACCTCGCAGCCGTTGTAGCTGGCATTGCTGCCATCGTCCACGGAGCGCAGGAACACGCCCGAGTTCGCGAGCTCCGTGAGCTGGAAGTCCATCCGCATCGTGAAGTTGCGGAAGTCGGTGCGCTGCGTACGGATCGCACCGGCGGACCCAGCGAGGAGCGCCTCGATCTTGCCGTCCTTCGCCCGGTAGCCAGCGGCCTCGAATGCCTCAGCAGAAACAGGGCCCGTGGCACCCGTCGGCACCCATCCGTCGAGGTTCACCCCGTTGAACAGCGGCTGCCAGCCGTTGGCTTCCCCCACCGCCGTCAAGCTGAGGAGTCCATCTTCGGCCTCTTCGAAGAACACGCTAGACGCCGCCGGGAGCCGACGCGCCCGCAGGTTCTTGAAACGTACAGCGGCGTCCTCGGGATCGTTCATGCCCCCGTGGACCTGGATGCCGATCCGCCCCTCGCTCGTGAACTTCTCGTCCATACCAGCAGGCACGGAGTAGTCGACGACGAGCTTGCCGTCGATCCAGCCCGTCAGGTGCATGGGGTGCCCCACGCAGCGCACGCGTACGTGGCACCACTCGCCGGAGCGCCAAGCCGCATCGCCGCCGCTCTCGTGAAACAGCCAACCGTTCGAGTAGATGCCGAGGATCTCTCCGCCCGGACGATCGTCGATCGTGAACTGCGCACCGCGCTTGCCGGGCAGCATCCGAACGAAGATGCCGCTGTCAAAGGGAGCGTTGACCTTGACGTCGCACTCAAACTCGAAGTCTTCAAAGAGCTCGTCCGTGTAGAGGAGTCCACCCTTTGCGCCCTCGGCTTCGCGCCCGACGATCACCCCATCTTCCACCGTCCAGTCCGCATCGCCGTCGTAGGGGCCACCCTTCTCCGACCACCCGTCGAGGGTCTTGCCGTCGAAGAGGTTCACCCAGCCGTAGTGTTGGCCTGCCTGTGAGGGAAGGACGGAGCTAGGGAGAACAGGGCTTGCAGCGGAGCTGCCGGCACCGAGCAGAAGCGGCGCCATCAGGCTGTGAAGAAGCATGGGACTCGTCGAGGAAAAGAGGCGATGAGGATCAGGCGAGGTCGCGAACGGACTGCGCAAGAAGCGCCACTCCGTAGCCGGTCGCCCGGCCGCTCGCCATCGCAGGATACGCCATATCCACGTGGGCCCACTTCGCATCGGTGCCATCCATATGCCAGTGGACGAATTCCGCCGCGCAGCTCGACTGGGCGTTGGCCCGATTCGCCACGGAGTTCTTCATATCCGCGATGAGGCTCTTGAACTCAGACCGGAAGAACTCCGGCGCGAACGGCAGCGGGTGGACGAGGTCGCCCGACTTGCGGCCGGCCTCGATCATGGTGGCCTCGATGTCCCCGTCGTCCGACACCAGCCCGCCGTGCAGCCTGCCCGTGGCAACGCCTTGGGCGCCGGTCAGCGTCGCGATGTCGATCACCACGTCGGCCTTCAGTTTGCGCGCGGCGTAGCTCACACCGTCGCCGAGGAGAAGGCGGCCCTCGGCGTCCGTGTTGTTGATCTCGACATCGAGTCCGCTGTGCATGCGGATCACGTCGTCGGGCTTGTAGGCCGCGGGACCGATCGCGTTCTCAGCCAAGCAGATCACGGCGCTCACCGTGCAGGGCGCGCCGCCTTTGATCAGGGCGCAGAATGCGCCGAGCACGGCAGCAGCGCCGCCCATGTCCATCTTCATGCCAGACATGCTGCCGCCCACCTTGAGCGATAGGCCGCCGGTATCGTAGGTCACGCCCTTGCCCACGAGCGCGATGTGCTTCTTCGCCTTGGACTTTGCGGTGGGCTTGTGCGTGAACACGAGCATCCGAGGCGCATCGAGGGCCGTGCGGCCCACGGCGTGCACGCCGCCGAGGCCCGCGCGCAGGAGCGCGTCCCCCACAAACGACTTGCGGGTCAGGCCCGGCATGCCCCGCAGGAGCTTCGCCGCCTCCGACTCAAAGGCCTTCGGGTTGAGGTCGGTGGGTGGAGTGTCCACAAGCCTTCCAGCCTCGCGACCGTAGTCCAACATCGGCTGCAGTGCCTTCGGCGGGCTAATCGGAGCCTCGTCGGGGCCAATCGCCATGATGGCGAGCTTCGGCGCGGCGGGTGCCTTGGCCTTGGCCCCAGCTCCCTTGCCTGCGGCGGCCTTCTTGGGGGGCAGCTTGAAAAGGGGCAGCGCCTTCCCGACGGCGCAGGCGGCCGCCGTGAAGTGATCCGCGTCATCGAGCACGAGAAGCACCGCGGCACTTCCCTTCTTGCCGGTACTCGACTGGGCGACGACGCGGCGAATCGCCTCGGCGCGCGCGGGCGAGTTGTGCCGGGAAACCTCATCCGGCAGCACGCCCACCGCGAGCTTGCGAGGGGCATCTCCGGTCAGTGTCCCAGCGGCCACGCCGGTCAGGCCCGGTGCCAGATCGCTGGCGAGATCGAGGGCCAACCGCATCAGAGGCTCGGGCAGCTCGTCGAGAAACGAGCCGTCGTCGAACCGGGCTTTCGGGGCAACGATGAGGAGGGCGTCGGTGCCCTTGAGAAGGCTTGGAAGAGTCTTGGTGATCCTGATGCGCGTCATAGCGAGAAAATACAGGGCTGGGGCACCAAAGCTCTACGACTTACTGGAGGTCTTACGCGTTTGACGCCCCCCGCCCCCCTCGAAGTCTGGGTATCCTCCCGCGCGAGGACTAGGCCCCCAGTTGCGAGGGCAGCCCCCACCGCCTATGACCCGTTGGACGACCCAAGCAAGCGCTGACCTCTACCTCGTCGAGAAGTGGGGCCATCCCTACGTCTCGGTGAACGACCAGGGCCGGGTGACGATTCACCCAGAGGCGACGCCAGAGGACCAAGGGCCGGGCATTGACCTCTACGAGCTCGTCGCGCAGATCCGGCGCCGCGGCGTCCAGACTCCGCTCCTGCTACGTTTCGACGGCCTCCTGCGCGCTCGAGTCCGCGACATCAACCTCGCGTTCAACAACGCCCGCGAAGAGTACGGCTACGAAGCGCCCTACCGCGGCGTGTTTCCCATCAAGGTGAACCAAGAGCGCTCGGTGGTAGAAACCCTGATGAGCGAAGGCCGCAGCTTCGGCATGGGCCTCGAAGTGGGCAGCAAGCCGGAACTCATCGCCGGGATTGCGCTGGAGGCAGGCGAGCACGCGCTCATGATCTGCAACGGCTACAAGGACTCCGAATACGTGGAGACCGCGATCCTGTCGAGCAAGCTTGGCATCACGCCGATCATCGTCATCGAGAAGTTCACCGAGCTGGCGACGGTGCTCGCGGCCTCGAAGAAGCTCGGCATCCGTCCACGCATCGGCGTACGCGCCAAGCTCTCGATTCGGTCGTCAGGACGCTGGCAGGACTCGGTGGGCGATCGCTCAAAGTTCGGCTTGACCACCCGAGAGATCGTCCGCGTCGTCGACACGCTCAAGCGCGAAGAGATGCTCGACTGCCTCGAGCTTCTCCACTTCCACATCGGCAGCCAGATCACCCACATTCGCTCGATCAAGCAGGCGATGCGCGAAGCGACCAACATCTTGGCCGGCCTGACAGAGCTTGGCGCGACGATCCGCTGGTTCGACGCGGGCGGCGGCCTTGCCGTGGACTACGACGGATCCCGCACCGACTTCGAGTCCAGCAAGAACTACTCGCTGCAGGAGTACGCGAACGACGTCGTCTACGCGCTCCATGAAGCCGTCAGCGAACACGGCCTTGAGGCGCCGACCATCGTCACGGAATCCGGCCGCGCGCTGGTCTCGCACCACGCGGTTCTGATCGCCGAAGCCATCGGGGTGACGACCTTCGACGAGCAGGATGACCCCGGACTCCTCGAAGTCACGGAAGACTCCCCGGAAGTGGTCCTCTCCATGGCCGAGCTAAAGGCTGAGATCACGCCCCAGAACTACCTGGAGACCTACCACGACGCGGGCGACCTGCGCGAGCAAGCGATGCTGCTGTTCAACACCGGCCAGCTCCGCCTCGACGAGCGCGCCCAGGTGGAAGAGCACTACTGGCGTGCCTGCAACGCGGTCCTCCGGGAAGCGCGCAAGAGCGACTACGTCCCGGATGACGTCGAAGATCTGGAGAAGGCGCTAGCGGACACGCTCTTCCTCAACATGTCTGTTTTCCAGTCGCTGCCCGACGCGTGGGCCATCGGCCAGATGTTCCCGGTCCTGCCGATCCATCGCCTCGACGAGGAGCCGAGCCGGCGCACGGTGATCGCCGACCTCACCTGCGATTCCGACGGAAAGATCCAGCGCTTCATCGACCTGCGCGGGACCAAGAACACCCTCGAGGTCCACGAGCAGCGTCCTGACGAGGACTACTTCATGGGCTTCTTCCTTGTGGGCGCCTACCAAGAGATCCTGGGCGATATGCACAACCTCTTCGGCGACACGAACGTCGTGCACGTCGACCTTGCCGAGAACGGCACGCCCAAACTCGTCCACGTCCTCCGCGGCGACCGTGTCAGCGAAGTCTTGAAGTACGTGGACTACGGCGAAGACGATCTCCTCCGCCAGCTCCGCGGCCACGTGGAGGAGGCGCTCCAAGCGGGCCGGCTCACCTACGAGGAGTCCGCGCTCTTCTGGCAGCGCTACGAGTCGGCCCTAGCCGGCTACACCTACCTCGCGCCCCGGCACCAAATCCAGGCTGGCACCGACGCCAGTATCGTCCCCCACCCTCCAGCGGCCAAGAAGGCCGATAGCTCTACCCACCATGTCGAACCAGACAGTCAGTCACGGATCCACCGTTAGCCTCAAACTCGAAGTCCTCAACGCCGAAGGCAAAGTCATCGAGACGAGTGACCCAGAGAACGACCTCAACGTCGTGATCGGTGACGGCGCGCTTCCGCCGTCCGTGGAAGAGGGACTCGTCGGCGCCAAAGTCGATAGCGAAGTCAGCGTCGAGACCCCCGAGGGCGAGGCCTTCGGGCCCTACGACGTCGAGTCCATCGTCACCGTCCCCCGCGAGGACTTCCCCGAAGACCTCGAGCTCGAGAAGGGCCATGAGATCACGGTCGGCGTGGGCGACCCCGAGGACGAAGACATCCAAGAGGAGATCGAAGCGGTCGTCGTGGAAGTCAACGACGAGGCCGTGATCCTAGATGCCAACCACCCCCTCGCCGGCAAGACCGCGACTTTCCG
>CAYQKK010000172.1:0-6444 GCA_964417955.1 uncultured Planctomycetaceae bacterium | reverse complement strand
CTCAGATACCACTACTCCAAATGAGACAAGGCGCGCGACGCGTAGATCCTCCCGCGCCATCACCTCTCAAGACCGGAGTCACCCAGCGGGATCTCCACGCGGTTTCGCTCGTGGGGCATGAGGGTTCGGCTTTCCCAGCCGTTGCAGGCAGAGCCGAACTGGATGCTCGTCGCGGCGAAATCAGGCTCCCACGGTGCAACCGCCGGCGTCTGCCGCGCGTACTCCCCGGTGCCGTGGAGAAACTACGTACGATCGCCGCTTTACTGCTCTCGATTCCCCTCGTGGGCTCGATGCTCAATCATCTCTTCCACTTCTCGGAGCCGCCCCTCGACGATGGATCAAGCGGCGCAGAGATGTGGGCCATCATCCGCGATGATGGCCTGATGGATTGGCTAGCCGCAGGGCACCTTGCGCTAGGCGTGATGCTGTGGCTGCCGCGTACGCGCTTCGCCGCGGGAGTCTTGCAGCTGCCCATCACCCTCGGGATCGTCGCCTTCAACGTCACGATGTTCCCGCAAGGTACACCCCTCGCCGTCGGGATGCTGGTCGTCAATCTCGTGGCGGTGGCCAACCCAGCCGCGCTTGCTCGCTTGCTCTCCTCAGGAGAGGGCGATCGCGACAACGCCAAGGTTTAGGGCTAGCATGATGAGCGCCGGCACTGACTTCGACGTTGGATCGCCTACCTTCGCGTGCATGCCTAAGGCTCCCACCATGAGCGCTGCCACCGTGCCAGCAGCTGGAAGGACGAGACCGGGCATCCAGATGCCTACGATCAGGAGCAGAGCCGAAGTCAGCTTGAGGAAGCCGACCAGATAGAACATGCCGTCGGGCAGCCCGTACGCCCGGAACTCCTCCTTCAGCGAGGTAGACGCGCCACCACGGTAGGACGTTTCGCCACCTGCGCGCAGGAGCCACACGTTGATCAGGCCGAGGCCAATAAGGACTTGAAGAATCGTCGAGAGGGTTTCCGACATAGGAGCTACGTTCGATGGGCTTAGGACGCCGTGTGGTTCGCTCGGTCGCGACCCATGGACGCACTTTCGTTCTGCTCACCGACGCGACCTGACCATGCACAACGCCTTCGAAGCCTGCCGCGTCCTCTCTGCCATCGCGTTTATCGGGTACGGCGTGGCCTGCCTTGCCACGCCGCACATGGTCTCCGAGTTTGAGCGTTTCGGCCTAGGCCGATTTAGGCGGCTCGTCGGCGCCCTCGAGTTCCTCGGCGGCCTCGGGCTGCTTGTGGCCTACGCCTACCCCCCGCTTCTGCTCGTGGCTTCGGGTGGGCTGACGCTGCTCATGTTGCTTGGCGTTGCCACTCGAGTCCGTGTGGGTGACTCGGCCCTTGAGACCCTTCCGGCCCTCGCTTTCTTGCTGCTGAACGCGTTCGTGTTCTGGTACGCCGCTTCGTAGTGGAGCTCCCGCAGGATGGGGTCCTGGCGCGGCCGAAACGGCCTTACGAAGTCGCAGTTCGAGAGAAGCTCCGACGCGGGGAGGATTTCCGGAGGAAGTTGGGACCGATTCCTGTGGCTGGCTCAACGATGGGAGCGGCGGAGTGTGACTACCGTCGCAGTTCCCCAGGAGTCCACGAGCAGCATGATCTTCAGACGGCAGCCCCTCACGCCCGAACACTATCGATACGTGCGCCGACTGTCAGAGACTCTGGCACGTGGGGATGGTCACTTCGCCGACGAGATCGAGCAGGACACGCTGGCCGCCGCGATTTCAGCCGACCGGACTGAAGTTCGGTCCACCCAGGCGTGGCTGACTGGGATCGCACGCTACGTCTCATACGGACGTCGTCGCCGCGCGAGTACGGGTCCTCGATTCGTTGAGTTGAAGGGCCCCGTCGAGAGCGGCGCCCGCTTGGCTGACCCAGCAGAGGCCGCTACCGAGGCGGAGCTCAGCGCGGGCCTCGCTGGCCTCTTGAAGACGCTCCCTCCCGCCTTCGCCGAGGTGATCACGCTCCGAATCTATGAGGACCTGCCTCCCCGTGAAATCGCCGCTAGGCTAGACCTACCGGTAGAGACCGTTCGTAGCCGCCTGCGCCGCGGTCTGGCGTTGCTGAAAGTCGCTGTAGAGCGCGACCTCAGTGACCATCTCGACCACAAGGTGCGGGCAGGCATCGGTTTCTCCGTTTTCGGCCGCTGGGAGTGGGCCATCAGCGGAATGGTCCTCGCATCGCTCGCCGTCGTGGCGGCCATCCTTTGGGGTCACCAAGAGCCCAAGCACGATCAAAGCGCGCATCTCGTCGACCTAGTTGCACTCGAGGCCCAAGGCCTAGGGGCATTCGCGCCAGCGGTCGAGACGACGCGGGAGCCGATTTCGATGGCGAGCAAGTCCCCATCGGCGCCAGGCTTCGACCTCCGCCTCTCGCGCAAGCCGCGATCCGGGCAGCCGCTCTTGGAGTCGGTGCAGCTAGTCGGGCCAGAGGGTGTAGTGCAGGAGATCACCTTTCAGGGACTCGAGTCAGAGCTTCTGCTCTCCGCGCTAGCCCCCGGGGTTTGGTCGGCGAAGATCGGAGCAACGGTTCTGGATACCAGGGAGTTTGCGCACGGTGAGCACTCGTGGGAACTTGAGCTGCCGCAACCCCAGGTACTGAGCGTTCACGTGGCAGATGAAAACGAGCACCCCGTCGCTGGCGCCCGGATCTTCTCACAGGAGGCTGCCTTTGGCTTGGCGCGCGAAGTGGCGACCACTGACGCCGATGGCAACGCCCGGATCGCCATGGTGGGGCCATCCCAGTGGCTCGCAGCATCCTACCGAGGGAACATGCGCTCGGAGTCTATCCAGGTCGATCAGCGCTCGTTTCAAGCGGAGGTTGAGCTCATACTCCTCAGCTACCAGGCCTTCCCACATCGCTTTGTCCTGCCCGACGGTGTCGAGTCTCGGGTGCATCAGGTCCGGGCGGTGACTCCGAACTGGAAGCGTCGATTCAGAGCTGCACCGAAGATGGGGCTGTCAGGCCCCGCCTACTGGGTCCCTTTGGAGCAAGACTCAGAAGGGCGCCACCGGACCCTCGGCCATGACCCCATGATCGTCGAGTTCTTGGACGAGTCGGGAGATGTCGTGGCCCTTGCCAGCCACGAACCGAGCCAAGATCCAGAGGTCGTCAAAGTGGGGAGTCGAGAGCCGATCGGCGTCTCGGGTCGACTCCTAGGTCACGATTCTCAGCCCATCCAAGGCGCGGACCTGAGCCTCATACCCGCACGCTTCTTCGGGCGAGTTTTCGGCCGAGCGCGGACCGATGAATTCGGCCGGTTTCGATTCGAAGGGGTGCCGCCGTCCAACTGGAAGATCGTGGAGGATGGCACGACCCTGAAGTCGATCGACGAGGTGTCCTTTGGGGAAGAACTGCAGGGCACGTTGACCCTGGATGACTTGGTGGTCCACCGAGAATCCCTCGCTGGCACCGTTGTCGGAGACTTCACAGGGAAGCGCCTTTCCGCTCTGCGAGGGGCGTATCCGTACCTGACCGCCTCCAGCATCCTAGCGGGTGTTTCCGTGGAGCTGTCGCCTGTCGATGTCGCTGACAACGGCACGTTCCGCCTCGAGGGTGCCAGAACGAAGGGGATTCGCGCTTTGGTGATCACAGAGCCCGACAAGGGAGACGCCCCCGTGGCTCTCATCCGTTGCCCAGAGGACGGTTGGACGCTCGACTCGTTGACGATCATGGCTGACGAGAGCCACGCGGTGGCGGTTGAGTGCAGCATCGCCCGCAGCCTGCTGCCAGCCAGAGTCGCCGTCCTCGACGCGGACGGTCCCTTCGCCCAGCGGGTCGACGTGGACAACACAACCGGGGTTTTGACGGGGCTACAGCTCTGTGCGGGGGACTGGAAACTTGTGGTTCTCGCTGCCGACGGCGCGCTTCATCGGTTTGATATTCATTGCCCAGCTGGACCCCAGGGCACGCTGGCGCTCGGTTGCCTTGAGGAGGAGCTTGGAACGGTTCGAGTGCTGTCCCCAGACGAACCCGAGCTCATCGGCGGAAACGACGTGGTCATACTCCAGGTGGCTCGTCATTCGAGTGCAACCCAGGAGGAGAGGATCCCCCTCTCGACCCTGCTTGACGGGCGCGCCAGCCTTCAGCTGCCAGCCGGTCCAGTGAAGATCGAAATGCCACGGGGCAGGAAGAGCTTCTACGCCAACGCGGTCGTAAGAGCTGGGCAGTCTGTGGACGTCAAGCTCGAGCGAAGGCAGCCCACGGCTCGCATTTCGCTGAGGTCTGTCGTCGACCCGATGGACACGTTGGACCTGAAGTTCGTGGACGCGGATGGCCAGACGATCGAGGAACTCCAGATCAAGCACGCCGTGGCCACCCACGGTCGGCGCTTCGAGACTGCGATCCCTGCCATGAGTTCGGGAACGATTGAGGTGACTTCGACCAGCGGACGCATTAACTGGTCGATCCCAGTGCGTGCCTACCGAGACGTTCAAGCCGTGAGCGCTTTCAGGAACAATCGCCCCCGCCCCTCGATCTCCGCGCAGTAGGGCTACCGCACGATCATTCCGGGTTCATTCTGCATTCCGGGTTCATTCCGGGGTCTTTCCTCTTCACTCCCTAGCGCCCATCCGGTCGAGCAGCGCCCATTTCGCCGCCGCTCGGATTCCCATGCATGCCCCCGGGGACCTGACTCACTAACCTGTGGGCATGACCTCCCGAACGACTACCGTCGTCAGCCTCCTGGGAATACAGCTCGACAAGGGCTGGCGTTCCTCCGAGGACCGCTGGAAAGCGTGGCGGCCCAACGTGGGGCTGTTCTGCCAGGACGATCTCGACCCAACCCGGTTCCTGCTCCTCAGCAGCGAGAAGCATCGCGGCCTCGCGAAAACCGTGGCCGAGGACGTGAAGTCGGTGTCACCGGAGACCGAGGTAGAGATCGTGGCGATCGAGTTCGAGGATCCCTGGGATTTCGCGGAGGTCTATGGCGCGCTCCGGGAGTTTGCGGACAGGCATCCAATCGATCCGGAGCGCGAGGATCTGCTCGTGCACATGACCACCGGGACCCACGTGGCCCAGATCTGCCTCTTTCTCTTGGTCGAGACGGGACACCTGCCCGGGCGCTTGATTCAGACCTCGCCTCCGAAGGGTGGCCAACGCGCTCGGAGCATGGCGGGGGGCTACACGGTCATCGACCTCGACCTTTCGCGCTACGACCGTCTAGCCGCGCGCTTCGAGACGGAGCGGCGCGAAGGCGTGGACTTCCTGAAAGCGGGGATCGAAACCAAGAACGCGGACTTCAACGGGCTCATCGAGCGAATCGAGCGCGTCGCCATCCGATCAGGCGACCCGATCTTGCTGACCGGCGCGACAGGCGTTGGCAAGACACAGCTGGCGCGGCGAATCTTCGAGCTGAAGCAGCGGCACACTCCGAACGGAGCTAAGAAGCTCGTCGAGGTGAACTGCGCCACGCTGCGTGGCGACCAAGCGATGAGCGCACTCTTCGGGCACGAAAAGGGCGCGTTCACCGGCGCGCTCGAAGCGCGGGAGGGACTGCTGCGTTCGGCCAATGGCGGCGTGGTCTTCCTCGATGAGATCGGCGAGCTCGGCATCGACGAGCAGGCCATGCTGCTGCGGGCGATCGAAGAAGGGTCATTCCTGCCGGTGGGCGCGGACGCGCCGGTCTCAAGTTCGTTCCAGCTGATCGCGGGCACCAACCGCGAGCTAGGCGAAGAAGTACGCGAGGGGCATTTCCGCGAGGACCTGCTCGCCCGAATCGACCTCTGGTCCTTCCAGCTACCCTCGCTGAAGAACCGGCGGGAGGATCACGAGCCGAACCTCGACTTCGAGCTGGCGCAGCTCTCCGAGTCCAGCGGACGCCGCGTCGCCATGGGCCGCGAGGCGCGCGCCGCGTTCCTGCGCTTCGCGGCGGATCCCGCGAGCACGTGGCGCGCCAACTTCCGCGATTTCGGCGCCGCGATCATGCGCATGGCCACCCTTTCGGAGGGCGGCCGCATCACGCCAGAGCTAGTGACGGAAGAATGCGCGCGCCTGCGCTCTGGCTGGGCTCGCCTCGAGGGGAGAGCCGAGGATCCAGGCCGCGTGATCGCGGCGATCGGCGAAGCAGCCGCGGCCGACCTCGACCGCTTCGATCGCGTTCAGCTGGAAGACGTGCTGGAGGTCTGCGCGAAGTCCCGTTCGATGTCCGAGGCTGGGCGTACGCTGTTCGCCGCGTCGCGCGCCAAGAAGACCTCGTCCAACGACGCCGACCGGCTTCGCAAGTACCTGGCGCGCTTCGACCTGACGTTCCAGTCGCTGCCCCGCGACTAGTGCCCTGGATCAGAAGTTCGTCGCATTAGTTTCAGTGACTTTCGTTTCGTAGCAAGGCGTCCGAACCGCAGTGCGTAGCAGTAGTTCCGTCCAAGGTTCGGCAACGCAGCTACGGAGCGAAAGGCGCGAAACTAATGCGACGAACTTTTGATTCAGGGCACTAGCTTGAACCATTC
>CAYQKK010000171.1:0-6447 GCA_964417955.1 uncultured Planctomycetaceae bacterium | reverse complement strand
TCAGGGGGGCGATACCGTCACCGGTACGCCGCCGCCACGGGAGGGTGCCGCCGGAGTGGCGGAACCCGTTTCGGCTCGGTACAGCCGGGTCAGGCACCGTCGATAAAATCGACGGTGATGTGTGCATTGTGGCACGGTTGTCAGCTGTAGCTGTCTACACCATACTCTTGTTTGTAGGCACTTCCCGAACCGTTTGGGTCGCATCGGCCGACATGACACCTCCCGTTTAGCCATCAAGACCATGCAGCAATTCATCCGGTCCATTCGACGCAACTGTGTTCTTTCCCTCTCCCCGGTGCTCTGTGGGCTGACGGCGTGGGGCGCGACAGACTCCCTTGCGCACGCAGACGTGACGTTTGGACAGAGCATCCTGCGCATCACCACCGACGGCGCTGATGACGTCGTGACGCTGAATGTGGGTCCGACCCCTGGGCGTGTTCAGGTGACCGGAGCTAGCAGTGGAACCGAGTTCTTCACGGGCGTGCGGGCCATCGTGGCCATGACAGGCGCTGGAGACGATACGTTTCGGGTCACTGGCTCCGGAGCGTACCTCCCGCGGCTCTTTTTGAACACAGGATCAGGTGAGTCCGAGGTGTTCATCAACTTCGAGTACACGGCTTCACCGTTCTTCAGCCGAAGTGCCGCGGGGATTTTCTTCCAAGGTGGAGGGCAGGAGGATGACCTCGAGATCATCCTGGACGCCGCCGATGTGCCGCTGCTCGCGGTGGTCGATGCAGCCCTCGGCGAAGGGGTCAATGCTCTCGATCTGACGCTGACCACCCAGGGCGATGCGACGGACGTCGAGAGTATCGTCATTGTGGAGGGCGGCAGCGGGAGAGATACCGTTGAGGTGGACGTCGGTTCGCCGAACTCAACCTCGGCGACCGCCAATTTCGAGGGCGATTTGGGCGGAGGAAACGATGTGGTCTTCGCCGATCTCGACTCGCGAGTGACTGGCGACTCAGCTGCCGTGTTCTTCCTGGACCTTGGAGTGGGCAATGATTCCGTTACCTTCGATGCGGAAGGCGGCGACGTCCTTCTCGGCGGCTCGATCGATGGCTCCGACGGGGCAGATCAATTCCGGTTTCGCCCCGAAACCGGACTCGTCGGCGCGCTGACCATCGATGCAGGTGCCGGAAACGACACGATTGAAATGGTGACTCGTCGAGGCAATGGATCCGCCTCCGAGTTGTTGGGGGGTGCCGGAGACGATAGCGTCGAGGTACGCGTTCTCCAAGGGAGCCAGGTAACGCTGACCTCCAGCGACGGTGGCGATGGAACGGACACCTTCAGGGGCATCGGAGACCGAACAAACTTCGAGATCTTCCTGTGAGGTACTGTCACGGTCACTCCGCCGCCACGAAGCCTGAACCCGCAAGGACGCAGCCATGCAGCCCGAGCTTCGACGAACGCACGCCGACAATTCAGAACCAGACTAGTCAGCCAATGCTCGTGGCGGCGGAGTGACCGTGACGGTGTGCGCTCTGCAACAGCGCCCCTCCCAGTTTTGATTCTGGCCTGTCTGCGTTGCTCCAAGAGCCCCGAATCTAGGCTGCCTCAGCCTCTAAGGTCTCCCCGGTGACTCCGGCGATGAGGCTCTTCACCTTCGCCACTAGTTCGGAAGACTTGTACGGCTTCAGCATGAAGGCTGAGCCGCCGGCGCGCACGGCGCGGTCCGGGAGGTCCGAGCGCATGCTGGCAGACAAGAAGATGATGGGGACGCTTGCCGTCGTGGGCGTGTCACGGAGACGCTCCGCCACGTCCAATCCGGTTCCGCCAGGAAGCGAAACGTCGAGAATCACGGCGTTTGGCTCGTTCTCCACCGCAATATCGACGGCACTCGTCGCGTCAAAAGCCTGGGAAACCCGGAAGCCGTTCATCTTCAAGCGAAGCTTCAGCGACATAGAGATGTCGGGGTCGTCTTCGATGATGAGGACCATGGGCGCAGCGGCAAGTTCTTGGTCTGGGCCCGTCTCGGTGGGCATACTCTGCTCGTTCTTGATGGAGTCAGTCATGATGCAAGTCTTGGCTTGGGCGCAACGGTGCGCCTAGGGAGCTCGAAGGTGAAGGTGCAGCCGCGGTCGACCTTGCTCTCCACTGAAAGCGTGCCGCCGTGTAGGTCGATGATCTGACGGCTGATGTAGAGGCCCATGCCAAGGCCGCCGAGCGTTGCGGCATCTTGGGTCCGCGACTGGTAGAGGCGATCAAACACGCGCTCTTCGTCGCCGGGTGCCAGCCCTGGACCCGAGTCGATCACTTGGACGGTGACATACTTGGACCGGCTCGGCTTGAGGATGACCGCGACTTGACTGGCTTCTCCGCTGAACTTAATCGCGTTGCCAATGAGATTGGCTAGTACTTGGTAGATGCGCTGTCGATCGATTGAGACGATCATCGGGTAGTTCGGGGCCGTGACCGTGAGTTCCACGCGCTTCGCCTTTGCATTCCCCCTGAGGCTCATGATCGCGTCTTCGATCACGGAGCGAAGGTCGAGCTGATCGATGTTCAGCGTCAGCTTCCCGGTGTCGAGCCTCGACGTGTCGAGCATGTCGTTGATGCAGGTCACCATCTGATCGCAGTTCCGCAGGGAGGCCTCGAGAATCTCTCTCGAGGCCTCGGTGATGCCTCCGCCTGCGCCATCGAGGAGCAGCGAGATGTACTCGCGCGAAGCGGTCAGCGGCGTCTTTAGCTCGTGGGACACATTGTGGTAGAACGATTCTATCTCTGCCTGGCGCGCCTGAAGGGCGTCCACTGTTTGCACGAGCGATAGCCGCGACTCTTCTAGCGTGCGCGCGAGGTCGGCCTTCTCAATGGCGTTGCGCGAGGCGCGCTGCACGGCCTCAGGGTTCTGCGAGGACTTCGGAAGGTAGTCCACGACGCCTGCCTTTAGCCCTTCTACGACGACCGCGTCGTTGCCGACGCCCGTCATGAGAATCGTCGGCATCTGCGCGCCCGCTTCGCGCAATTGCTCGAGGGCTTCAAGCCCGGTGTTTGCGCTCAGCCAGTAATCCAGGAACAGAAGTTCAAAGCTCTGCTCGTCTAGGGTTTCAAGCGCGCTCTCAACGCTATGGCAGCCGGTGACGTAGACGTCCCAGTCGCTCATTTGGCCGAGGCAAAGATCGATGATCTCGATATCTGCAGGGTTGTCGTCCAGCACAAGCACGTGAACCTGCCGCTTGGGCGTGGCTTCGATCTCAGCGATGGGGGGCGGTGTCTTGGTCTTCATAGGATGATGGACTCCATTTGCGGTATCGACAGAGTCGGCCTCAACGTGTAGGAGATTGGGGCGGATTCTGACTTGCTTCCGTGCCGACATCGTGGGAGTCCCAGCGCCGCAAGAAACGCTTGTAGACGACGGGGGGTGCAACTTGTTCGTGCCCATAGGGAACGCCACCAAGACCGCTCGGAAGAACCCGTCGTCGAAGGAAGAAAGTGCACCCTCCGCTGTGAAGAAGGTCGAGACTGCGCCGGTATTAGGGGCTGCCAATGCAACCGTTCTCGACGATCTGCCGATGAAAGGAGCCCAGTAGAAAACGATCGTCAGCGCCTTCAGTCAGAGCCTCCAGTAGAAGCCTCCCGTAGGAGGGCTCTCCGGAGGCACTCGTGGCGCTCGCTCTTAGCTCACGCTCCCCTCACCGCCATGACTGCCCACGATACCGCCACCCGAGCTGAGCTAGAGAAGACAGCCTCGCTACACTGGTTCCATTGGACCGTTGTTGCGCTTTCGCTGCTGCTGACCTTCGGCGCGTTCTTCTACTCGAGGCGACAGGTGGACGAGAAGCGCGAGGCTCAGTTTGATCGCGAGGCGGAGCGCGTCGTGACCCTCGTCGAGGAGCGGATGCAGAAATACGAGGACGCGCTTTGGGCGGGCGTCGCTCACGTCAATGCGATAGCGGAAGAGGTCTCCGAGGATGGCTGGCGCCGCTACGCAACGAGCCTTCGTATCGGCGAGAAGTATCCGGGGATCAACGGCATTGGGATCATCCAGGCCCTCGACAGGTCAGAGCTCCCTGGTTTCCTCGATCGCGTTCGCAGGGAGCGACCGGGCTTCGAGGTCTATCCGGCGCACGACGGGCCAGAGTCTATGCCGATCACCCACATCGAGCCCGTTGCGCTGAACGCCGCCGCCATTGGGCTCGACATTGCCCACGAGAAGAAACGTTATGCGGCCGCGACAAAGGCACGGGACACGGGAAAGGCTCAGATCACGGGACCGGTAGTCCTCGCGCAGGACGAGGGGCGGACACCGGGCTTCTGCTTTTATGCGCCGTACTACACTCCCCTCGGAGACCAGAGAGTCTTCGAGGGCATGGTGCACGCTCCGTTCGTGGTCAAGGATCTAATGGACGGCGTGCTTGCTCGGGGGAGTCGCCATGTCGGTCTGCGTATCGCCGATGGCGAAGAGGTGCTCTTCGATGAGCACGTAGAAGAGCACGCGGACTTCGACCCCGATCCGCAGTACGTGCGCGTTGAAACGCGCGAGATGTACGGCCGCCAGTGGGAGTTTGACGTGTGGAGCGCGATGTCATTCCGTGACGCCCACAGAAGCTCGCTACCGGGCCTGATCCTAGTGGGCGGCATTCTTATCGACGGCCTGCTGCTTGGCCTCTTCTTTATCATCTCACGGGCGAATCGACGGGCGCTGGACTTCGCCGACGCTGTGACCCGCGAACTCAAAGTCAAAGCCGACGACTTAGAGTCGTCGAATCGCGAGCTAGAGAGCTTTGCCTACGTCGCGTCCCACGACCTTCAAGAGCCGCTACGCATGGTCGGGAGCTTCGGAGCTCTTCTCGGCGACAAGTACTCGGGCCAATTCGACGAAAAGGGGGAACGGTGGCTAGGCTTTATGGTCGACGGGGCCACTCGAATGCAGTCCTTAGTGCAGGGACTATTGGAATACTCCCGCGTGGGGCACAAGGGGGACCCACCAGTGGTTGTGCGCACAGGGGAGCTTGTGGACGTGCTGCTCCATGATCTCGCCGAGGTGATCACAGAGGCCGACGCAGTCGTGACACGCGACGAGCTCCCTGACGTTCTCGGACAGCCGACAGCAGTGCGCCAAGTCTTCCAGAACATCCTCTCGAACGCGATCAAGTTTCGCACAGCTGATCGCCAGGCGATAGTGCACCTCGGCGTCACAATGAAGAACGGAGAGAGTACGTTCTTCATCGAGGACAACGGCATCGGCATCGACCCCGAATACGCGGAGCGCATCTTTGTGATCTTTCAGCGGCTTCACTCGGACGCTTCCTATTCCGGAACGGGGATCGGTCTCGCTGTTTCAAAGAAGGTCGTGGAGAACTACGGAGGCCGAATGTGGTTCGAATCCCAAGAGGGCGAGGGGACGACGTTCTACTTCACACTCCCGCCATTTTCTGAGCCCGCTGCGCCTGTTCCAGCACGAGGCAGTCGGTCGATCTGTTCGCTCCCGATCAGGCGGAAGCTCAAGTCCAAGGCCTGATGGATCCGACGATGTTCAAAGCTGCGGAGGAATCCGATTTCGCAGACAGCCGCTCCAGCCATGCTTCACACAGCCCTATGAAAACCCGTCCGATGCAGGTCTTGCTCGTGGAGGATAGCGAGGGGGACATCGAGCTGGTCCGTCAAGGGTTCATGGAGAGCCGCTGCGCGACGGAGCTGCACGTCGTGCGCGACGGCTTGGAAGCGTTGGCATTCCTGAAGCAGGAAGAGACCTACGGCACGGCCAGCCGGCCAGACCTGGTGCTGCTCGACGTGAATCTACCAAGAAGGTCCGGCCACGAGATCCTTGCGTCGATCCGAAAACACGCCGATCTCTGCCTGATGCCCGTCGTGATGTTCACTACATCGAGCCACGAAAGAGACATCCATCAAGCCTACGAGAACGGCGCGAGTGCCTACGTACAGAAGCCGCTGCAGGCCGACGCCTTCATCGCCGCCATTCTTGGGATCGCAGAGTTCTGGCTGGCTACGGCCGTGCTTCCGACTAAGGCGCACCCGGTGAGGTAGCGAGTCGGCCCTCCCCACGCCGTGCCGACCGCCATCTAGACTCCGAGGGAGGCGGCTCACGTTCACAGATTCATCCGCGTCCAGAGTGACTCGCTACACCTCACTCGCTCTCCAGACTCGAATCAAGCGGCGCGCTGGTCCGAAATGACAGGACGCATCATGCGCTCCCCCCCCGCATGGAGACGCTCCTTGAAGATGTTAGGACTACCGCGGTGCTAAGGCAGCCAGGTCACGGCAATGAGAAAGATCGCTCCTTCTCCCACGTCTTCTCCGTCCGTGTCGACGTTGATCTCAGCGCCCAAGCCAAGCCCTAACTCGATACGGCCCACGCCTGCCGTGTTCCAGCCATAGCCGACCTCGGCCGTGGGTTGGAGAACCAGGGTTTCCGTGCTGCCCATACGGCCCGGGTCCTTCCAGTCGATGATGAGATCCCAGACGTCCATGCGGGCTCCGTAGTAC
>CAYQKK010000170.1:0-6479 GCA_964417955.1 uncultured Planctomycetaceae bacterium | reverse complement strand
CTAGACCCAGCAGGCCACTCGCGCGGGAGCGCGAGGGCCCGCTCGGCTTCGCCGAGCTCTCTGTTGGGCGTTCGCCTGTGGGCTGGGCCCTGATGTATGACGGCTTGAGCCACTGTGCCCTGAGCCACTGTGCCCTGAGCCACTGTGCCCTGAGCCACTCAGCCACCAGGCTCTATCAGCTAGCCCCAACCGACTTCGACACGATCGCATCCACGAACGGCTCGGGCTCAAAGGCCTCCAGCAGCTCAAGCGACTCGCCGGTGCCGATGTAGCGAATGGGCAGGCCGAGCTCGTCCTTGATAGCGAACACCGCGCCACCCCGCGCGGTGCCGTCGAGCTTAGCCACAATCAGGCCAGTCACCTGCACCGCGGCAGTGAACTCCTTGGCCTGGCGGATGGCGTTCTGCCCGTTGGTCCCATCGATGACCAGCCACGTCTCGTGCGGCGCGTCCGGGATCTTCTTCTCGATCACCCTGCGGACCTTCTCCAGCTCTTGCATCAGGTTCGACTGGGTGTGCAGCCGGCCAGCGGTGTCGATGATCGCCACGTCCATATCCCGCGCGATAGCCGCGTTGCAGGTGTCAAAGGCGATAGCCGCAGGGTCAGCGTTGTCCTTGTGCTGCCTAACGATCTCAGCGCCGTTGCGCTCGGCCCAGATCTGCAGCTGATCGGCGGCAGCCGCGCGGAAGGTGTCGCCCGCGCCGAGAATAACCTTCTTGCCCTGGCCCTTGAAGCGGTGGGCTAGCTTGGCGATCGAGGTGGTCTTGCCCGAGCCGTTCACGCCCACGACGAGGATAATAGTGGGGTGCCTATCGAGGGAAGGGTCGCCGCCGCCCGAGCCCTCCAGCTTCGCAAGGAGCTTGGAGCGCATGGCTTCGCGCACGTCCTCCTCACCCTTCAGCTCGCCGCGCTTGTGAAGGCGCGCGAGGTCCTCGGTGAGTTCCCCAGCGAGGGGGCCGAGATCGCTGGTGTAGAGCAGTTCCTCAAGTTCATCGAGCAGCTCCTGGTCGATCTTGCGACCGCCCTTGAAGAGGCCCGTAAGGCCATCTGAGATGGCCGTGCGCGTCTTGGAGAGGCGCTCCTTAAAACGATCGAAGAGTCCCATGGTCTAGGCGTCCTTTGCGGGGAGGCGGTTCTTGATCTTGTCGAGGATGCCGTTGATGAAGGCACCGGAGTTCTGGGTGGAAAAGCGCTTGCCCAGCTCGATGCCTTCGTTGATCGCCACCTTCGGTGGAATCTCGTCGCAGTGCAGAAGCTCGAAGGCGGCGAGGCGCAGCACGTTCCGGTCGATGACCGCCATGCGTTCGATCTGCCAGTTCTGCGCGACCTGTTGAATCTCAGCGTCGAGCTCGGCCGTGGAATCGACCGTGCCTTCGATCAGCACGCGGGCGTAGCGAGCCGTCTCTTGGTCGCCGCCTTCTTCGCGAAGGAAGTCCGTCAGGTCGGACAGCTTCTCCGGTCCGAGCAAGTCGATCTGATAGAGGAACTGGAGCGCTAGCTCTCGGGATCGGGTGCGTTTCTTCATGGGGGAGCGGCCCTAAAAGCCCATGCGGGGTTTCTCGTCCGGCCGCTGGTCGCACTCATCGAGTGCCACTAGGGAAGCGATCGCTGCGCGCGCCACCTCGCGGCCCTTGTCTTCCTTACCGCCCTCGCTTTCGGGGAGCGCGCGGGAGCGTGCCTGTTCGAGGTTCTGACACGTCAGCACGCCGAAGAGGATCGGCTTGCCCGTTTCCATCATCGCAAGCTGCATGCCCTGGGTCGCGCCCATGGATACCCAGTGATCGTGGGTCGTCTCGCCGGTCAGCACGAGTCCGAAACACATGACGGCGTCGATGTCCTTGCGGCGAGCCAGGCGCCGCGCGATGAGCGGCAGCTCGAAGGCTCCTGGAGCCCAGACCACGTGCAAGTCGTCCTCGTCCATTCCCGATGCACGCAGCTCGGCTTCCGCCGAACGCAGCATCGCGCCCGTCAGATCCTCGTGGAATCGGGACACGACCGCACCTACGCGGACACCGGGGCGTTGGAGACGTTCGCGTTCTCCGCTGTGGGGGTCGAGGGCCATGGAGTCGAGAAAGAGCTTGGGGTGGGGCGGCCCAGAAGGTGAACCACGGAAGGTGAACCACAGAAGGTGAATCACAGAGAGGGCAGCCGTCGAGAATGTGCGTCCGCCTTGCGTCGAGACGAAGCTGAGCGCGCAGAAGTGTAAGGTCCTACCCGCTCCTGAACCCCCAGCGCCCGGGCAAACTTTCTATCCTGTCCGGCGCCACCATGGAGCCTCCCTTCGACCCCATCTCGCCCCTTCGCGAGGCGCTTGCCGCATCGCCAGACAATCTGCCGCTGCGCAGGCATCTGGCGGATCAGCTTTGCGTGCTCGAGCGATTCGAAGAGGCCGAGGCCCAGTACCGAGACCTTCTGACCCGCGCGCCTGACGATGACGGCGTGCGTCTCGCTTTGGCTCAGGCCTACCTGGGCCAGGGCAAGACGGGCCACGCGGACATTCTCGTCGAGCTCGTGACGGGCCGGCCGGTGCCGCCTGTCCAGGCGTATGTTCTCCTCGCGCAGATTCGGATCGCCGAACGCGACTTTCGAGGGGCACGCACGGCCTTTCGATCAGCCTGCGAGCTAGAGCCGTCCCTTGAGACCAGCGACGTCGCGGCGGAGCTTGGGGTCGGGCCTTCGAACCCCTTCGAGCTCGAAGAAGACCTAGAGGATCTCGACCTCGGGATCGACGTCGTCCATGAGCCCGACGCGTTCCAAGGGCTCGCGCTGCCGAAGAGGCCAAAGGAAACGATGTCAGCTGCGGCGGGCTTTGCGCCCGAAAAGTCCAGGCTGTCGCTCCTCGTCACGGCACCTCTCCTGCGTCCGGACCTCTTCTCTGCCTACGGCCGCGGCGGCGGTGGTGGCACGCTGCTCCTCGGGCCCCCGGGGTCCGGCAAATCCCATCTACTGCGATGCGTGGCGGGGGAGTCCGCCATGCAGCTGGTTTCCCTCGACGCTCGTGAGTTCGTCAGCGGCGAAAGTGCGGAGAATGCCTCGGCTTCGCAGACGCCATCGTCGGCCGGATTCGAAGCGATCTTGGAGCGCTTCTTTGAGACGGCACACAGGGCGGCCCCGTGCGTGGTCGTGATCGAGCATCTCGACGCGATCCAGGGGCTGAAGCCGGGCTGGGATCCCACTGCGCCGAGGGCGATGGCGACGACGCTCGTGCGCTATCTCTTCGACGAACTCGGCGCACAGCGCCATGCCCGCCCCGACGTGGCGTTCGTCGCCACCACCGAGCGACCGTGGGCCCTCGATCCTCTCTTCGTTCGGTCGGGCCGCTTCGACCGCGCTGTCCTCATGCCCCTGCCCACGGACACGGATCGGCGCGAGATCCTCAGCCAGCTGTTGGCGGACAAGCCGTGCGGGTCTGTGGACCTCAAGCGCATCGCGCGCAAGACCGCTGGCAGGCGAGTGACCGAACTCATGGAGATCGTCGACGTCGCGACGGAGTCAGCGCTCACCCGCGCGCTCGAGTCCGGCGAGCCGGAGCTGATCCGCGAGAAGGCGCTCTTCTCCGCGATTCGATCCGTCCAAGGGAGCGCGGCTCCCTGGTACGAGAAGTTGCGTGAGGAGTGCCACGAGGTCTCTGAGCTGCAGCCAGTCCTAGAGAGAGCGCTGCGCTCCCACGATCGGGCGGACTAGGTTGAGGCGCGCGGGCCCAGCGCCGCACTCCCATCGCCCTGTGTGTGGCACAATGGGCCCATGCTCGCCGCCCGCACCACGATCACCTCGGCTCTCCTCTTCTTTCTCCTCTGCGCCGTCCTCCTCGCCTCTGGGCCCACGGCGCCAGCGGGGAACCTCCTCAAGAACCCGGGCTTCGAGCGCGGCGGGGACGAACTCGAGCCGTGGGTCCATGCCACGCCGATCTCGATCGCGACGTCTAAGCCGCGCTTCACGGTCACCGAGGACGACCCCGCCGAGGGCAAGCGCAGCGCCAGCCTGCGCGTGGACTACTCAGGGGGTTACACGTGCTATTCCCAATCGCTGCGTGTGCCGCCCAAGGCTAAGTCGGTGCACCTCCAGGGTAAGGTCCGCCTCGACCGCATGACCAACTACGGCGGAGCGCGGCTGATGCTGACCTTCGTCGGTGCTGATGTTCCGGGGGGGCAGAAGAGCGTCTCCTCGCGCCTTCTCACAGGGATCGCCGACTGGACGCTGCTCGCTATCGACGCTTCGATTCCCGAGGGCACGAAGTCGATCGAAGTCCGCTGCGGCGTTGAGGGGCCGTGCGTCGCGTCCTTCGACGAGCTTGTCGCCACCGCGAGTAAGGAGGCCGCGTTCGAGGGATCGTTCGGCTGGGTCCAGAGCAACTACCTTGTCAGGTGGCCCGCGAACTCCACCGAGGAGCTGCGCGTGCCCTTCGTTCGCGTTCCACTGCCCGTTGCTATGGACGAGCAGCGCCCCGTCGCCTTTCGCGTCAACACTCGGCCGGAGGACAAGGTGTCCTCGGTTTCGGTCTACCGCCAGGGCGCGAATCGGATGCTTGAGGTCCGCATGGACTCGATGTTCCCCGGGGACGAGATCAAGTTCCGGGTCGAGGCGCTCGTGATGGTGGACGCTCGGCCCGTCGAGCTTCCGAGCCTCGTGCGGCTGCCGCGACCAGGGCAGATCAAGGGCGATACGAATCGCTACCTCGGGCCCGCGCCGGGAGTCGATCCCGAAGACCCGACGGTGAAGCGTGCGCTCATTGACATCAAAGGGAATGACATGCCGAGCATCCTGGAAGCGTGCCATAGCTACGTTCACAGCCAGCTGAAGCTGCGGGTTGTGGACCGTGACACCGAGGAGCCTCACATCGATCCCGCGACGGACGAAGTCTGGGACGAGAGTGTCGCCGCCTGCCTCAAGTCCGGGAGCGCGGGCACCGTCGGCTTCGCGAACACCCTCACCTCCGTGCTCCGCGGCTACGGCATTCCCACGCGCATGATGATCGGGACCCGCTTCGATGGCACGAGCGACGAGCACTACCTAGTGGACGTCTGGTCGCCGCTGCTCGGCTGGACACGCGTCGATCCCATGACGGGGGAGTGGCCCCTCGACCGCACCACCGCCATCGTGCATCGCCTTGTGGAGCCCGAGGATCCGCGCCCGAACGGCCACACTCCCTACGACCCCAAGGTCGGCTCCCCCGGCCTAGTGCTGGAGCTGCGCCCCGACCGCCTCGACCGAGGCCGCCTATACCGCCCCAGCGAACCGGTCACTTTGATGGAGAGCGGCTGGAATGAAGTTCACGCACGCGTCGTCGCCTCCTACGAGGACATCGCAGGAGAGCCCCTTCCCGGGAGCGTCTGGCTGCCGATCCATGGTCTCGAGGGCGAGGCCGATGAGATCCCAGGCGCGGCCACTGCTCACCTAGAAATCCAGCGCTGGCTCGACTCGCCGCGACTGGTGGGGCAGTAGTCGCGGTAGGGGATCAGGGCCATTCTCGCGCCTCCATTCCACACTTCGTATGGAATTTGGGAACCACCGTGGGATCGCTGGCAGGCCTCCCCTTGCTGGGTCGAGCTAGTCGGGCCAAACTCATCGTTCCCGGCTGGTTCCGCTCGCCTTCGCCCCAACCTCGCTAGCCGCCATGATTCGTCACGCTCTGCCCGCGCTACTGGCCTGCTCGACAGCTGTCCCTCTGGCCCCAGGGCAGGAGCCCTTCGAGCCCCTTGAGGCGCTCCGGGGGAGCGTGCCCTCGCCCGCCTTCATCGAGGGCGCTGACATGAACGGCGACGGACTCATGGACGTGGTCATGGGCTCAGGCGAGCTCGCTACCGAGCGAGTGACGCCCGGTGAGTTTGCGGTCTCCATCGCGTTCGGCGAGGCCGGGGGAACCTACGCCCCTTGCCGGAGTATCGGGGTCCCGTCCGGGCCGATCCGCGCCATGGACATCGGTGACGTCGACGGCGACGGTGACATCGACCTTGCCATCGTTGCCTCCCGGGGGCCCAACACGGGCAACGCCGTCGTGGAGGTTTGGGTCAACAGTGGCGCCGGCGTCTTCACCCTCGAAGACGCTAGGACGGTTCCGTACTCACTGCTCCATGAAGTGGAGATCTTCGACGTGGACGAGGACGGCATCCCCGATCTGTTCTTGTCCGGCGGCAAAGGCGACGGCAGCTCTTTGTTCAACGGCGCGATTTGGATGCGCCGGGATGCCTCGGGCCAGCTATCCGCGTTCATCGAGCTTGTGACAAGCGGATTCGGCTGTTCAAGGGCGCGGCTCGTGGACCTCGATGCGGACGGAGACCTCGATATCGTGGCCGCTGGTTCCTCCGCCATTCAAAGTGAGTTCTCCTGGTGGGAGAACACAGCCGGCTTTCCCATCGACTTCACCACCGCCGAGCCGCTGCCGTTCGGCGCCGGATCTGCCCTGGATTTCGTGGCGTTTGACGCCGACCTTGACGGCGACACCGACATCGCGGCCTTGGCCGTCAACTTCTCTTCGACCC
>CAYQKK010000169.1:0-6853 GCA_964417955.1 uncultured Planctomycetaceae bacterium | reverse complement strand
ATCAGGTGCATCAGCTCGGCGTCTTGGCCGCAGTACTCCAGCAGGTGGTCGCGGATCTCGTCTCGCTCCGTTGGCTCCGTGGTTTGGGACCGCGCTCGGCGCCACTGCGCCACCGCGAGCATCCCGTTGCTGATCGCGAGGCCGTCGTAGGCTACGCCGGTCAGCGGGGGCGCGAGGGGTTTGATGGAGTACGACGACATCTGGTCCGGGTGGTAGTAGCCGGACTTCGCGATTGCCTCCGTGTCCTGGAAGCGCGGGATGAGGTCGAGTAGGCGAGCACCTACGTCGCCCCCGAGGCGCGCCGCGAGTCCCTTGAGGATTCCAATCTCCGCTTGCTTGTGGTGAGCGACGATGGTGCCGCTAGCTGGGAGCGCTGCAAGGAGAGACTCTGCGAAGGGGCGGCTTGGGTCGGCGTCGGAGAGATCGAGGAAGGAACTCACCTCCCCCAGCCCCCCACCGCTCTTGGTCTCGACTCCCACCGCCCATTGGAACGGAACGGCGGTGTTTGGGCCCATCCCCTCGTAGCGCGGCAGCGCCATCGTCGAGTCGTACTCGAAGTCAACGTAGGCCACAGGCCACTCGATCTTGTCGAGCGCGGCGCGCAGCACGGGCGCGTCGACGACCTCATCGCGGGCCTGGACGGCCTCAATGATGCGGCGCTGATTGGGAGTCCACTTGGCTTGCTTGTCGTCGGGATCTAGGTCCTCGATCTTGAGGCCCGGCGTTGCGGTCATTTGCTCGAGCTTCTTGCCGCCCAAATTCGGAAGGCTGCCCGCCCAGAACATCGGCAGCTCGCGGCCGCAGACCCCGTGGGCCTTCTGGTGTCCGCATTTGCTCGGGCGGTTGCCGGCCTTGTTGCCTCGGCCTTCGTTGCACCGTGGGCCCGGTAGCGCGTCGGGCATGGCGTGCTCGGCTAGCACCGCGACTTGTTCCGCCACCGCGGCCGCGACATCGGCGCTCATCGCATCGATCTCTGCAGTGCGGTCGACTTTCACTAGCACTTCGCTGGCGACAAGCGGCCCCGCCCCACGCACGTAGTCCTTGTCGAGCAGCACAAGCCCAGCGCCCACCACCGTGTACCCAGCCGCCCGCGCCACGTGCACCTGAAACGCGAGGTCCCAGTCGTAGAGAGCGCGGACCTCGGGCTCGGAGGGCCTGTAGCCCGAAGCCTTAACCTCCCAGATGAAGAGGCCGTCCGCCCGCACCTCCACCACGTCCGCGATAGCCTTGAGACCGTCCGCGACAAGGTGCGGCTGCAGCCAGACGCCTGGCGACCCTAGCGCGGCCGCCGAGCCCGCCTCGTCCACGGCCGCCGCCCCCGGAAACAGCCCGGCCGCGAGCTCCTCCACTTCCCGCCCCGCCGCGACGTAGAGCGCGGTGACCTCGGCCTCCTGGGTCTCCGGCTCCCCACCCACATGGTGAGAAAGCCACTGCCGACGCGGGCACTGCCGGCCGCGCAGGAAGCTCGTCTTGGTGAGGGGCTGAGTCATGGAAGGAGCGCGGCACAAACCGCTCGGCCTATTGGAACGTAAACACGAGGCTGTCGGTGAACGTAGACGTCACCGCGCCGCCAAACGAATCGCGGTGCCACAGCTGCCAGTACCAGGTCTCCCCCACCGACGCGGACAGCGGTCCGCTGGGCGCTGGGATCGCGGTGAGGTCGATCGGAAGCGTCGCGCCCCCCGCCCCCATGGTGTTGAAGATGTTGCTGAAGTCGCGACCCACCGAGCCGCCTACGCAGCGGAACCCTGCGGCCCCCGGGGGAATGACCTGCGCGGGCGAGCGGCTTACGATCGGATACCCGAACGTGTTGAACGGCATGTCGCTGGCCACCAGCACGATGTCGTTGGCTGCTACGGTCTCGGTGCCGAACGCCGTCAGCCCACTGACGGAGCCCAGCGAGTTGGGAATGGTCTGGCAGCCGGGGTTGAAGCCGACGTCCTCGCATTGGTCCGGGACTAAATTGGCGTTGACATCAGCGAGGAGCCCGTCCGCGATGTCGCACACGTCGAGCCTCTGGTTGTCGTCGCAGTCAAGGCCAGGGTCGGCTGCGAGCTCGCAGCTGTCGAGCATTCCGTTGCCGTCGCAGTCGAGGAAGGGCTGGGCCGCGATCTCGCAGCTATCAGGGAGGTTGTTCCCGTTGCAGTCCATGACGGCCCCAGAAGCGATGTCGCAGCTATCCAGAACCGAATTCCCGTCGCAGTCGAGCACGGGGAAGTCAGCGATCTCACAGAGGTCGTTCAGCCCGTTCGCGTTGCAGTCCTCGAAGTCTAGGTCAAAGACGAAGACGGCACCGGCCACAGGTGCGCTCGTGGAGCGGGTCGGCGCGCCCACGGCAAGGATGTCACCTGCGAGGACGGCATCCGTACCGAAGCCGTCGCCATTGGTGTGGCCGAGGGGGCGGATCGCCGCCTCGAGGACCCACGGGTCGCCGGACACTCCCGTGCGTACGTAGCTGAAGACGGTTCCGCCATTGCCGAGCTCGGTGACCACTACGCGGCCGGAGTCCACGGTGATCGCGCGGCCGAAGTTGCCGTTCGCGACCGGCGCAGGCGGGTCCAGTTCTGCGTCCAGCGTGTAGGCGCCGCTGGCGAACTCCCGGAACACAAACGCCGTCCCGCTGTTTCCGCCCAATGCGCCGTTGTTGATGCCCTCGGCCCCAACGGCAAGGAACGCTCCGTCGAGGCTGACGGCGATCCCAAAGAACGCGTTGCTCTGGCTGACCGGCGGCACCACCTTGGCCAGCTGGTTCCACGTAGAGTTCGGCTGCCGCTCGAACACGTAGGCCGAGCCCTCATCGTTTGCGATGTTGTCATCGAACACTGCGCCAATTGCGCACTTCGAGCCGGAGAGCGAGACCGACGTCCCGAAGAAGCTGCCGGACGACACCGGGTTCGGCCCCACGCGATCCTCAAAGACGACCGCCCCAGCGCCGACGCGATAGAAGTACACGGCGCCCGAGCTCAATCCGAAGAAGCTGCTGCGGATCGCGCTGATGGCCAGGCGTCCGCCGGAAAGATCGACGCTGTGACCGAAGCGCGAGTTCTGCGACTGGGCGAGCTCAAGCAGCGTGTCGGTGAGGGTCCAAACGCCGCCGATGCGGCGGTACAGGTACGAGCGCCCCGAGTCCTGCAACCCGCTGTCCTCGAACGGGGCTCCAACGATCAGGATGTCCCCGTCGATCGCGACGTCGTAGCCGAACTGGCCGCCCGCCTCGGGATTCGGGGATTCAAGCGTCGCGGCCAGCGACCACGTCGATCCGCTCAGCTCGAAGATGGAGACGCTGCCGGCACCGTTGGCGCCCGCCGTCGCCAAGCCTCCGCTGGCGAAGGGTGAACCGGAAGCCACCAGGTTTCCCTGGGCGCTGACGGCGGAGCCGAGCTGGGCGCTCAGCTCGGGCTGGGCAGGGATCAGCTCGCTGTCGCAGAACTGGGCGACGGCCGGAGAGACAGAGAGGGCAAGAACGGCGGGGAGAGCCGCTAGGAATCGCTTGGAAGCAGTCATGGGAGAGCGGATAGACCAGTGACGCCGATGGGCGCCTGAAAGGAGGGAGGGAAAACGCGACGCGCGGGCAAGGTCCCCGCCCGTTGGCATGAGCGAGGTCGCGCGCCGCGCAGGGAGGAGCCGGAAGGCAAGGTGTGTGCCAAAGCGGGCGGTACGTCCCCTAAGTGCTTCCGGTAAGAGGCTTACGGCGATCTGGGTGCGATCGTGTGCTCCATAGCCACGCCCCCACCCTCCAGAATTTCGTATGAATATCCGAATTCCCGGTAGGCTCTCCGGCATGGACAAACGACTCCTCGCATGGGTGGCCAAGGAAGATCTCGCGGCCCTCGACGACGCCGACCCGGGCGAGCTTGGGCCCATCCTCCGGGCGACTCGGGACCTCAAGGTCGACCACGCGGTGCTCCTGACCAACGCGGCCACATCAGCCGAGTCGAAGGAGGTCGCTCGCTATGCAGAATGGCTGGCCGCCGAGTCCAGCGCCCGGGCCGAGGTGCACACGGTCGCTCTCCCGGATCCAAGCGACCACGTGGGCGTCCTCCAGACCGCCACGGACTGCGTGGAGTCGCAGCAGCGCCTGCACCCGAGCGCAGAGCTCCACTTCCTCTTGAGCGCCGGAACCCCGGCGATGCACGCCGTCTGGCTGCTCCTCGCCAAGTCGCGCTTCCATGCGCACCTGGTCAAGTGCTCCATCGAAACCGGCACGAGCCGCGTCGACCTGCCCTTCGAGATCTCGACCGACTTCGCCACGGGCCTACTCGAGCGATCCGACGAGCGCCTCGTGCGCCTCACCCAGGGCCTCGCGCCCGAGCAGCCCGCCTTCGCCGAGATCATCGGACAGTCTGGCCCCATGAAGGAGGCTATCGCGCTGGCCGCGCGCCTCGCCCCTCGCAGCGTGCCGGTCTTGATCCTCGGCGAGTCGGGGACGGGCAAGGAGCTCTTCGCCCGCGCGATTCACGCCGCGAGCCCGCGCGCCGAGCAGCCGTTCCTAGCCCTCAACTGCGGCGCCATCCCGCCCGAGCTGATCGATGCGCGGCTCTTTGGACATGCCAAGGGAGCCTTCACCGGCGCCACCACCGCGGCCGCCGGGGTATTCGAAGAGGCGCACCGCGGCACGCTCCTCCTCGATGAAATCGGCGAGCTGCCCCTCGAAGCCCAGGTCCGCCTCCTCCGTACCATTCAAGAGGGCGAGGTCTCCCGCGTGGGCGAGCACAACCCGCGCAAGGTCGACGTCCGCGTCATCGCGGCCACCCACGTGAACCTCTTCAAGGCCGTGGACACCGGCGGCTTCCGCCGCGACCTCCTCTATCGCCTAGCGGTCGGCATCGTGCGCCTCCCCGCCCTACGCGACCGCGGCAAGGACCTTCATTCTCTGATCGACTGTCTCCTTGAGGACGTGCAGTCCGAGCTAAACCTCGAGCCGGACTTCCAAGACCGCACGCTCACCCAGGACGCGCGTACTCGCCTGGTGGCCCACCCTTGGCCGGGCAATGTGCGCGAGCTTCGTACGACCTTGGTCCGCGCCGCGCTCTACGCCTCCGGTCCCCGCATCGCTTTGCAGGACGTGGAGGACTCCCTCCTGCCGCTACCCACCGGAGCTGCCCCGAGCATCCTCGACCGTCCGTTTGACGAGACGTTCGACGTCAAAGAGCTGCAGAACGAGCTGCGCTCCCACTACGTCGAGCGTGCCATGATTGAGACAGGCGGCAACAAGTCCCAGGCGGCGAAACTGATGAACGTGAAGGCCCAGACGTTTCAGGGCTGGTAGCCGGTCTACGGAATCGTCGCCGTCTCGCCGCCAACCAGCGTCACTGTTTGCTCGTCACCGTCGGGGCCCGTCCAGCGGTAAACCCCGGCCGGGACGGTGCAGTCCACGAAGCCGTCCTCTGGGGCTGCGACGTCGATCTTGCCGGTCTTGCTCCAGCTTTCCAGGTCGGTGCCGAACTCGTCCGAAACGACGCTGGCCAGGGGCCGTACCGCACCGACCCGCAAGGTGCCCTTCTTCCAAACGGGCAGAGCGTTACGCCCTTGCAGAAGTGGCCGCGAGTCGAGGTCGGTCCAGTACTCGCCGGGGTACAGAACGAACTCGGCATTGCTATCCGGGTGCAGTTCGATGCCCTTGGACCGGCCTTCCTCCCCCACGCTCAACGAGGCGTAGAACACACCGGTCTTCATGCCGCGGATGTCGGCCCAAATCTCGGATGTCGGCGTGTGGTCACACACGACCTCAACATAGGTCTCAACCTTCCCACCCAGCACGACGACCGGATCCGGCGCGATAGAGCGAAGGTCGAGGGGGACCTCGATTGCGTACCGCCTCTCGTCGTCGGAGGAGGCGAAGAGCATGGCCTCGCGGTCTTCGACGTGGGTCACCGCGCAGGTGCCATCCTCATTGGTTCGGCCATCTCCGGTCCAGCCGGTGGTGTTCGGCAGCGCGTAGATTGAGAAGGGCACGTCGGCGACCGGCTCGCCCTCGGGATCCACGAGCTTCAATCTCCGCGGCACCTCATCCACCACAAAAGTCGTCGTTGTGACTCCCTCTGGCTCCAGCTTCACCCACGCCGATTTCCAATCCGTCGGGAGGCTCTCGTCCATGGTGATGAGACTGACGGTGACTTCGTCCGCAAGAATCCCGCTGCAGCGATACACGCCGCTGGTCTCGATATCGATGCCGACGGTGCGACGCTCGTAGCCGGGCTGCTGAAAAGCCACGCGCACCCATTTATCGCGCCCATCCAGCATCTCCTCAATCTCGCGGGATAGCTCTAGGCGCACGTCAAGTTCGCGGGCGCCCCCAACCTGGATTTCGTGTGGGTTCTCAGCGGCCGGAAGCCCCCCCATGACGAACAGAATCACCTGTGTGCCGTCGGGATACCAGAGCTTCATGTAGAGCGGGTCTTCGTAGCGCCCAATTGGCACAGTTGCTTTGCCGGTCGAATCGAACGCAACCGGCTCGCCGTCGTGACGGTGAGCAATCCGGAAGTCCGAGAGCTGATCCGAGGGGTTCGCCCCAACCAGCTGAAACAGAGCGTCCGCAAGTGGCGTCAACCAGAACGATCCGTAGTCGACTCGGTGGTTGGTGCGAGCCTCCTGTTCTCTCTCCGCCGGAATCGCGACCACCTGGCTGAATGACTCATAGCCAACGGCATCGACGCTAAGACGCCATCGCCCGGGCGAGACGTCGGAAAGACGCACCTGTCCTTCGACGTCGCAGTCCGCCCTGATGGTACTCGCCTCCCATCCTGCGCCGTCAGGCAGGTCGACACGCTCGAGCATGGCGTGGCCGCTTTGCACCGCTGATTTGGAGTCTAGATCCTGAACACGGAATTCGACGCTGAAGGAAAACGGCGCA
>CAYQKK010000168.1:0-7168 GCA_964417955.1 uncultured Planctomycetaceae bacterium | reverse complement strand
TCGCTGGGTCCGTGCACGCAATCGCCGCGGTGCGGACGAACGCAAGTCGATCGGATTGGCCCCGATGGCTGCGATCGGTGCGCAGTTCGGGCGTGGGAGTGCTGTTGCAGGCCGACCCGGTCATGGACGGCGAGCTGCTGTCGGTTCGCCTTCCGCGAGGTGAGCGGACCGACATCCCGGGCCGAGGGTGGCTCGTCCACGCCGGTTCGGCGTCGCTGGTACAGCTGGCGCACCCGTAGGCGCGCCGCCCGTCGGCGCCGGGCCAGTCGAGCGCTTTGAATGTATTTCATGTTCTTTCTTGACTTTCGCGTGCCTCTTCGCGAATGTGAGTGAACAAGAAGACATGAAATGCCTTGAAGGGCATGAAAGGGTGGTTCGAGTGGCACAGGGATTCATTGGGGGCAACCTCGACGACATGGAGTCGAGCGCAGCGGTGCTCGACGAGACGGGTGCCTCGGCGCTCGTCAGCGGCACCGAGGCCGGTGCCCAGGTCAACGAGCTGAGCGTGGCCGTCGGCGATGCGACGACCACGCTGGTCCAGCGTTTCGGCACCACGGCCGACACGCTCCGAGCCGACATCGGCGCCGCCCACGCCCGGCTCGAGGCCACCGACTGGAGCGGCAACTCACGAGAGCGGGCGCTCGAGATCAAGACCGAGCTCCAGGCAGAGGTGGATCGGGTGCTCACCGTGGCGACCGACATGATGCTCTCGGAGAAGCTGGCGTTCGTCAGCCGGGCCGAAGAGCTCGTGGCCACGGTGGAGCAGCAGTACGCCGGCGTGATGCAGCAGGCCAATGACCGGTACCTCGAACTCGCTCGGGCCGCCCGGGCGACGCGAGACAACTTCGCCGCCGCCGATCAGACGATCGGCTGAGCCGCCGGGGGGGGGGCGCCCCCCCCCCCCCCCCAACGGTTCAAGGCAGAGCCAGCGCCCAAAGAACGGACGCCGCTGGCGCCCCCTACCCGCAAGGTGAACGCATGAACCCAACGACGAGAGACTGGGCAGAGACGCTCCGCGCGGCGGGCCGCCAGCGAGCAGAAGGCGCTCGCGTTCGCGGGGAAGAATCGACGCTGGCTGACCTCTTGGAGCGAGCCGCGGAAGCCGCTCCTCCGGCCTCGACCCAGCGCGGCGACGCCCTCGCCGCCGCAAGCCTGGCCGCCGGGGCGGTGGCCTCTGGCTTGGCTGGACTCGCGCCGAGTCCAGCCGCGAGTTCCCTCGATGCCCCCCTGCGCGCCGTGCTGGAGCGCGCCTTTGAGAGCCTTCCCACCGCCGCACCCAAACCGCTCCAGGAGAGCGTCATGGAGAGCCTTACGGAGCGTCAGAAAACGGCTCCCAAGGGGCCCAGCGATCACCCATCCGCCGACGAATCACGGTAACGACCATGACGCGTACAGACCAAGACCTAGAGACCACCTCGCCCGCGCAGCGCGGCTCCAGCCGCGACTCTGGCGCCCGGAAGCTGCTGCGCATGGGCGTGCGCTTGGCGATCCCCTTGATCCTTCTTCCTCTGCTCTTCCTGCTTCCCGCCCTGGAGTCAGCTCTGGTTGCACCCGCTGCCGCCCCTGACCCTGCCGCGCCGGTCAGCCAAGTGAGCGTTAGCGACCTAGCCTCCTTCCTGTGGTTCGAGAGCCGCATCCTGACGATCGTTGGCATCGCTCTCTTCACGGCCGCGCTGACCCACGGGCCACGCGTCGTCGCTAGCGCTCTCAAACGAGCGCTCATGGCCCCGCGCGTCATGCCGAATGCACCGGCTCGGCCTCACCTCGTCGCCGAGGCCGAAGCCCTGTCGCTCACCGCACGCATGGTGGTCTTCGTAGGCCTGCTCGCGGCGCTGACGGACTCAATGTCCGATCTCGCCATGATCCGAGCGGTCCTTGATGGCACCCCCTTCAACGCCTTCACACCGGGGACCATGTCCCGCGGTCTCTCGGGGAGCCTCGCGGTGCCGCTCACGGCGCTCTGGGTGGGACATCTTTGGCTAGGCGGCGCGGCGGATGCCGCGTTTCGTCAGAGCGGGCGACCGGAACGGGCGCCTTTCCGTTCCGGCAGCGACTTCCTCCCGCTGCTCTTCCTCGTTCCACTTGTCCTCCCGCTGCTCCTCGGGTTCTACAGGTTTCCTGTCCAATGACCACAACCATGACGCTTCTTCGCCGGGTCGCGCCGCTCCTTGCTGGTGCGCTTTTTCTCGCCGCCACTTCGAACGCCCGGTGGGGTCATGCTGCGGCCCTTGTCGACCCTGTTGGACTAGCGGTCGTGCTCTTCTTGCCGTGGATCGCGCTGGCCTGCACCGACTCAGTTCATGCGGCTGGAGCAACGTTCTCGGACGCTTTTCTGGGCAAGGCATCCGGCACTCCGTCCGCACGCCTTGTCGCGACTCGCTCGCGCCTCCGCTTCGTGGCTGGGGCCTCGATCGCTGCGGGTGTGATTGTGGCCTGCATGGGCCTCGTCGAGGAGATCAACGCGATCGCCGGGGCCAAGGGCAACGTAGACGCTGGGGTCTGGCCAAGATTCGCTGCCAGCATGCTGCTTGGACCGCTCTACGGCATCGCGTTGAAGACGTTCCTGTACGACCCAGCCGAATCTGCCCTTGCTGCTGCAGACGGAGAGCTCGTCGACCTGTTCGAGTAGTCAGCGCTTGCGCGCAGGTGTGAGCACGCGGCAGACGCCTACGAAGAGGGCACTCAGCTCGGGGAAGGAAGGGTCGCCTGTTTCCACGACCAGTCGACCGCGTAGCGCTCCGTCCAATGAAGGCGGGAGGTCGCGAACGCGCAGCCTGAGGCGCAGGGAGGTCGGCGCCTCCGGGTCCGGCAGGTCTTCTCCATCGCCTTCCGATTCGCGCGGGACCACGTCGCACGTCACGCTTTCCAGCGCCTTCACCATCCGCTTGTCGAGAGGACGCTCGGGGTCCGGCTCGATCCGGAAGCGCAGCTGAGAGGGATCAAAGTCACGCTCGGGGACCCTGAGTTCTAGGTCGCGCTCGACGGTCATCTCGGGTCTAAAGAGGCCGAAGGAGGCGACGTCCTCGACGAAGCTGAAGGGGCCAACCACACGGAAGTTGACGTTAGATCCTGCGGTGTAGCGGCCGGGCTCAACCACGAGGTCGCCCCCATCCATGTCTACGAGTACGATCCGCGCAAGCTGGCCTCCCCCCCCGACCCGAGCCCTTCCATCCACCTCGAAAGTCAGCTGCCAGAAAACGGAGTAGCCGTCGGGCCTCGCGTGCAGCGGACGAAGCCACGTCCTCACACGATCGTCGACGATCTTCCGCTCATGGTTGAGCTCTAGCAGGAAAGGCCGTTCTTTCGTCGTTCGAATTAGGGAGGTCACCGTTTGCGACTCCCCCAGCGGAATTTCGCCTAGCGAGTGAAAAGGCGGGTCAACAATGAAGAAGGGCCTGACCAGCGCCGCCACGCGGACCTTCTCAGTTCGCGTTGCAGGCTCTTCAAGGCTCGTTGACATGAGCGGCGCCCAGTCGATCCAAGCGCTGACAGTTTTGGAGCCCCTAACGGCCGCCGTGCCCATACGCACCGTCAGCTCGACGGTCGTTCCCTCGCTCAATGGCTGGCCGAGAACGTAGCCGAAGCTAGGGGCTTCATCGCCGACCTGCACCTTGAGCGGAGGGATCGTGCAGCTCGTGCTCGGCCGCAGCTTCAGGATGCGCACGGGTCCGCCTTCGACTTCCAACCTGAACGTGTGCTCGGCCGGTTCCATGGCCAAGACGGTCCCCACGTCGTGATAGTCCGAGGGAGACGTCAAGACCAGCTCTCCGATCGCTGGGCGGATCTCGAGGCGCTCTCCAGGCAGGTGGCTCGGCCGCTGGGCCGCGACGCTCGCGAGGAGGCCGATGATAAGCGGAGAGATGGGCCACATAGAGACACGAGCATACGCCCTGGGCGTCCCGGTGTTGGCGCGAACGGTGCTCCAGAGGCGGGCATCGAGATTCGGAGCCTTGCCCCGTGACGGATCTCGTGCAGGAGGGTCCTTCTCCCACACGCGGCGTCTCTCGCGCCTCCCTTCCCATGCTATCGCTCGCTCACCATGTTCAGGACCGCTCCCCTGCCGCTCGAATCGCCTGATTCGAAGCGCGCCTTCCAATGGGGCCATCAGCCGTTGGGCCCCAAAACCGCCGCCTACAGTCTCCTGTTCGCTCGCGCGCTCTTCCGGCGTCAGCAGCTCGGGGAGTCGCTGAAGGAGCGTTTCGTAGATCGCACCTTTAGTCGCCGCGTAAGCGACGCGGATCTTGACGACCACGAGTACTTGCCGATCCCACGCGTGCCCATGGGAGCGCTGAACGCGCAGGTTCTGCGCGCTGTGATTGCGCGGGGCGTACCGACGGTGCTGGAGGGTGCGGCTCTTGAGTCGGTGGCGCTACACCGCTGGTCGCTGGACTGCTTGGCTGAGAACTACGGAGACACGCGCATTCCGCTGTTCCCCGAGCACTCGGACTCGATGACCATGCGCATCGATGAGTGCATCGAGGAGATGAAGGCCGGGCGGAGCCCTGGCCTCCAGATCAACAACGTGTGCGCGCTCCTTACGGACCCGGATGGCATGCTGAACGACCTTCCGATCAAGCGCTTCGCGAAGCTCGCGCAGCCAGTGCGCTACCACGGCGCCAACCTGTTCGTCTGCCGGAGCGGCGACGGCTCGAAGTACCACTGCGCCAACGAGCTCAACTTCTTCTTCCAAGTCGTCGGGCGCAAAGAGTGGCACTTCGTGCATCCGCGCTTCACGCCGAACATGGATCCGAGCCTCACGGTGCCGCGCTGCAGCTACTTCGGCTCCGGTGTCAACTGGGGAGAACATCCCGCCGGCGTCCCGATCGGCCGCGTCGTCCTCAACCCCGGCGATGTCCTCGTGAACCCACCATGGTGGTGGCACTGGGTTCGAAACCTCGACACGACAATCGGCGTTGCGACCCGCTGGTACACGTGGCGCCATCGCTTCGGAACGGACGGCCCCTTCCTAACCTTCCTCCAATGGCTCTTCCCGCACCAGTGGAGAATCATGTGGCAGGACTACGTCCAGGGCGGACGCTTGGACGATGCTAAGTGGGTGCATCGGGGTGAGGGGCCGAGCAAGCTGCAGGCCGTGTGACAGGTGGCGACAGAATGCGGCTGACGGTACAATCAGCCCATGGAGTGGCGGGAACGGATCGTGATCACGGCGGGTGTCCGCTCGGGGAAGCCCTGTATCAAGGGCACTCGAGTGACTGTCTACGATGTCCTTGAGTACCTCGCTGGCGGGATGAGTGAGGATCAGATCCTGGCAGATTTCGAGCAGCTAAGTCGCGAAGACATTAGGGCAGCACTGGCCTTCGCCGCGCTCCGTGAACGCAGCTTGGACTCGCCGCCGGCAGCGTGAAGCTTCTCTTTGACGAGAATTTGAGTCGAAAACTGGTCGACGGGTTGAGCAGCGTGTTCCCCGACTCCGCGGACGCGGTAGGAGTCGGCCTTGGCGGGCGATCAGACGAAGAGGTGTGGGAATTCGCCAAGTCGAATGGGATGGTCATCGTGTCCAAAGACAACGACTTCGCCGACATGAGCGTCCTCCGTGGGCATCCACCCAAGGTTGTCATCCTAAGGTTGGGCAATGCACCTACTGCGACCGTCTTGACGCTGCTCCTCGAGAGTCGATCTCTACTTCAACGCTTTGATTCCGACGAAGCCACCAGTCGGTTGGACCTATCTGACAACTAGAGTCTTCCGCCGAAGGAAAGGCGTGCCTCGTGGCGGCGAAATACCTAGGGACGGTACCAGGACCTGGAGTAGGTCCTGGGCGGACGCTTGGACGATGCTAAGTCTGTGCACAGGGGCTCTGAACCAGCGAACAGCACGCTCCCACTGGATCCTGAATCACAGCCCTACTGAGCGCTCCATCGTCGCGGTGAGTCTGCTGAATGACCTTCCCGCCTTCCTCTCCGGCGCGCCGGACGCTTTCCGCGAGATCGCCCACGGGAAGGGAGATGATCCAGACCTCCGGCAGGTCGGAGCGATCGCTGCGCCGACTGAAAATGCCCGCTATCGGTTGGCCGAGGGCGTCTAGCATCCGGGAGCCCGCATGCCGCTCGCCTTGGTCGACCGTTTCAGTGTCCTGCGCGGTCCATCCAACCACCTGGGAGTAGAAGTCACGAGTGGCCGCTGGATCGGAGACCGTCAGAGCGAGCCCTAGGATCCGCCCTGCCGGTGCAGCCGAGTCACTCCCCTCGGGCGTCGCCCCCGGCTCGACCACGGGGATGATGCCGAACGCTGCGCCGTTCGGATCGAGCAGCACCGCCCACTGGCTCTGGCCATCATCGTCTTTGCCATGCATGAGCTCCTTCCCGCCGAGGCTGAGCGCACGCTCGACGCTCGTCGCGACGTCGTCGACCTGAATGTGCGGCATCCACTGCAGCGGCAAGTGCTCGTACTCGGGGATCCGAGCGCCGAGTCCAATGACCGGGATGCCCAGGTTGTTCATGAGGTCCTCGCACCAAAGAGGCGCTTCACCCGTGCAGAGGATGCTGGCGTAGAAGCTCACTGCGCGCTCATGCTCGGGAACGGCGATATCAGCGCTGATCACTCCCCCAGCGCACGGCGAAAAGCGGTCACTCATCGATCAAGTCTCCATGTTTGCCTGGGTTGGTAGCCGATCCATGGCCAGGCCGTAGACTACGGTGCCTCGCCAACTCTTCCTATGAACCGCATCGCAACCTTCCTACTTCTCCCCTTTCTCGCAAGCCTCGCTCTGAGTGGCTGCGGGGCTGGCTGGGGCGCCCGTCCCCCGATATCGGAACACCCCGCTATGGCCACCATGACCTCCGAGACATGGCTCGAGTCAGAGTTGTTGGCAAAGATCATCCCCAGCTCTCGCAACTTCTTTGGCGGCAGGGCCGGCGGCGGCGGCGGCAGCGGCGGCGAGTTCGACTTCCACTACAACTATTCGGCCTCATTCGACGCGGATAGCGTGGACTTCTCGACGCTGACGGACGAGCTCGAGTTGGCGATCGACTACATGCTCGCCAAGCACGGGTTGCTCGACGGAGCCCCGAGCACCTCGCGCGCAACCCAGGGTACGGCGCGCGGGACCATGCTCAGTCGCGTCGGCCGACAGTTCACGATCGAAGACCGTCGGATGACTTTTGAGCTCACCATTTCCCCCACCCGCCCAGGCGACTCCAAGTACCTG
>CAYQKK010000167.1:0-7235 GCA_964417955.1 uncultured Planctomycetaceae bacterium | reverse complement strand
TTCAGGGAAGAGCCAAGGACTCGTCCTCACCCGGTTCGACTAGCTCGAGGCCCCATGCCCAGTTCGGGCGCAGGTGGAGCCCGTCGGTTGCGACGCGCAGCCACGTCGAATGGGTGCTTCCCGTGCCGAACTCCAGCCGGTGAGTACCTCCTAACTCGAGGGCCTCAGAGCGCCAATCGTCGCCTGCTTCGTCGATGATCGACAGGCGGACCGTGGGAGCGTTGCGCGTTCTCTTGCCCGTATTGACCCAGGTGAAATCGGCCCGCAGGATCGCGGAGCTCGGCCAACCCACAAGCTCAACGGAGTGCACGTGCAGCTCTCCAAGGTCACCAAACTCCAGAACGCCAGGAACGTCCTCACTGGAGCCGATTCGGCGCTGTTCGGCATGGAAGGCATCAAGCTCCGCCTGATGCCTCTCCTCGATTGCAGTCAGAAGGTGCGCTTCACGCTCGGGCTTGGCCGCGCAGCTAGCAGCCGTCAAGATCAGGGCCGTGCAGATGAGATGGGCAAGAGGCATAGGGCCATACCGTACCTCGACTCTCCATTCCGCCCCAGTCGACTTCTTCTGTCCTTCCCTTCACTCGCTTTCCCTACCGCGTGATGACAAAGACGTGGCCTGGGCGTGTATTGGTGGTTTGGGTGGCCGTGCTTCCCGTAGGCTACTAGGTGCTCTACTACGATCAGTAGATGCTTCGCCGCGCCCTTGGGCCCGGCGAGCCGCGCCTCACCGACCCCTAGCCCCGTGTTCCTGATCCTGCTCGTCGCCGGGTCGACGCTCATCGCGTCCTTCCTTTGCTCGCTTTTTGAAGCGGTCCTCTACTCTGTCACGCCGTCCCAGGTAGAGGTGCTCAAGAAGAGCGGCTCGAAGGGAGCGATCAAGCTCGCGGAGCTGCGCGACGATGTCGAGGAGCCGATCGCCGCGATTCTTACGGTCAACACGATCGCGCACACCATTGGCTCGGCGGTCTGCGGCGCGCTGGTCGCTGAAAAGTACGGAGAGAATCATCCGAACGCGGTCGCGATCTTCGCGGCGATCTTCACCTTCCTCGTGCTGGGTCTCACCGAGATTATCCCGAAGAGCATGGGGGTGCGCTACGCCAAGTCCATGGGCCCGCTTGTCGCTGCGCCCATCCAGTGGATGGTGTGGATTAGCTATCCCATCGCACGGCCTTCGAAGGCGATCATGCGGATGCTCACCGGCGGCAAGGGCCATGGCGGTCCTTCCGAGGAAGAGCTCGTGCAGCTCAGCGAGCTCGCCAAAACCGCGGGCGGGGTGCGAGCGGAGGAGAACCGCTGGGTGCGCAACGCGCTGAGCCTCGACAAGAGCACGGCGGCGGACCTGCGCACGCCGCGCCCGGTAGTCACGGTGCTCGATGCGGACGCGACCATCAAGGACGTCACCGAGAAGAAGGAGGCCTGGGTTCACAGCCGAGTGCCGGTCGCCGATGGGGGAGACGCGGACAAGATCGTCGGCGTTGTCTACCGCAAAGACGTCTTCAGCGGCGCTCTGCACGGCAAGGCCGCCACGAAGCTGCGCGAGATCATGAAGCCGCTCATGTTCGTGCCAGAGACGATGCCAGCCCATGAGCTCCTTGCCGAGTTCATCTCGGGCCGCAAGCACATGCTGGCGGTCGCTGACGAATACGGCGGCTTCGAGGGTGTCGTGACCCTTGAGGACGTCGTCGAAGAGCTCCTCGGCGAGGAGATCGTCGATGAGTTCGACGAGCATGAAGACATGCAGGAGATCGCACGCGAGATGGTGAAGGACTCGGGCCGCGACACACAGACTTAACGTTAGGGCCGAAGGTGCCGGGGGCAGGGTGCCCACCGGCGAATTCCCGCTTGACGCGTCGCGTCCCGATCGACATTCTCTCCGGGTGCCGAATCAGTCCACTAGCCCCTTTCGCCAGCATCCCCGCGCGGCGAGCCCTGGGCAGACCTGACGCACGCGGCCAGTGGCGGCGTGTCCGAATCGCGCGTTCGTGGTTCTCTTGAACTTCCCGAGCGCGCCCTCCACCACGAACTGATTCTGACCCCTTAGCTCCGCCCATCGAAACTGTCCCGTGCTCGGAAGAGCGCAGACCGGAGGGCGCGCGAGCGAGACGTCAGAACATGGATCAAGATTCGAAGAGCACGGAAGGTGCTCAGCAAGACGGTGCCGATCAGCCGACGAGCGCGGGCATGGACCGTCGCAAGTTCCTCAAGGGCGGCGCCGCGCTGCCCCTCGCCGCCGCCGGTGCAGCCTCCGCTGCCGCAGCTCCGTCCGCGTTAGCCAAAGACGGCGTCCGCGAGGACCTCTTCATGCCGAAGGAGCACTGGGAGGACCGCATGAAGGCCCCCGACGACGGCAAGAAGTACGGGTGGATCGTCGACACCCGTCGCTGCTTTGGCTGCCACGCCTGCGAGGTGGCCTGCAAGGCAGAGAACGACGTGCCGCTGGGCAACTTCATTCGCCAGACCATCTACCACGATGCGCCCCGAGACAACGGCGCGGTGGCGCGGATCATGGTGCCCATGGCGTGCCAGCACTGCGAGGACGCGCCCTGTATCAAGGCGTGCCCGTGCGGCGCGCTGCACAAGGGCTCGGGTGGCTCCGTCCAGGTCAATTACGACAAGTGCTCGGGCCACGCTAGCTGCAAGGAGGCCTGCCCCTACGGCGCGATCTACATCGACCCCGTCGCTAACCAGGCGGTGAAGTGCCACAACTGCACCCACCGCGTCGACGAGGGCATGGAGCCCGCCTGCGTTTCCACCTGCCCGAGCGATGCGCTCACGTTTGGCGATCTCAACGACCCCGAGTCGAAGGTGTCGAAGCTCAAGACCGTGCTGGAGGGCGAAGGCGCCTTGGAACAGGTTCGCAAGGACAAGAAGACCGAGCCGCGCACCTGGTACGCGACGGACGACAACCACCGTGTCGACGCTTGGGAGACGAAGCTTCCCGGCGAGGGCCAGAGCTACCACCCCGACGCGTACTCCGTGTACGAGTGGCAGGAGACGACGCCGCCCCACGAGCGCGTGGAGCACCCGGCTGAGGTGAAGAAGGCCCAGGACCAAGCGAACGGGGAGGGCCGCTAGGATGACGACTCAACCCAAGAACGCAGCGCCGGACCGGCGCGGATTCCTTAAGCTCGGTGCTCTCTTTTCCGCTGGGCTCGCGGGCTGCAAGGCCTACCACCCGCCGGGCGGGGCAAAGGGTCAGGTCCAGAACCAGTGGACGGACGGAGCTCCGACCGCAGACCAGAACCTTGAGGTCTGGGAGAAGGGCAAGGGCAAGCCCTACGCCGTCAAGGCACCGGGCGTGTGCGCCCTGCCGGGTCCGAACCGCAAGACCCAGTTCCCCGACCCGAACAAGTACAAGGACGTCGAGCGCGTGCACGGCATGTGCCAGCTTTGCTCGACCGTCTGCGGCATCACCGGCATCATCAAGGACGGCCGTGTCATCAAGGTCGAGGGCAACCCGAACGATCCGAACTCGCGCGGCAAGCTCTGCGCCCGCGGTCAGTCCGCGCTGAACCACCAGTATCACCCGGAGCGTCTGCTCTACCCCCTGCGTCGCGTCGGGAAGCGCGGTGAAGGCAAGTGGAAGCGCATCAGCTGGAACGAGGCCTACGACGAGATCGCCACGCGGCTCAAGGGCGTCCAGGAGAGCGGTAAGCTCGAAGAATTCGCGTTCCACCAGGGGCGAAGCCGTACCAAGGACGCGGTGAAGAACTTCCTCGCGGCGTTTGGTACCAACACGGCGCTGAACCACCGCGGACTTTGCTCGGCGGCGCGCCGCGCGGCCAACCTGACGTACCTCTTCGAGTCCGACTGGGACCTCGGGGACTACGAGCACTCGAAGTACGTGCTGAACTTCGGTTCTAACATGTTCGAGGCGCACCAGGGCCACATCGCGGGGGCCCAGCGCCTCCAGCGTGGACGCTTTGAGAACGGCGCGAAACTCGTGACGTTCGACGTGCGCATGTCGAACACGGCGGGCAACTCCGACGAGTTCTTCATGCCGTCGCCGGGTACCGACGGCGCCGTGGCCCTTGCCATGGCGCACACGATTCTCTTTGAGGATCTCTACGACGCCAGCTTCATCGACGAGTGGACCAACGTCACCGTCGACGACATGAAGCGGGAGTTCAAGGATTACACCCCCGCCTGGGCCGAGAAGATCTCGACCGTTCCGGCCAAGGATATCGCGCGCATCGCCCGCGAGTTCGCGGCCGCTGCGCCGCGCGCCACGACCATGTGCAACCGCGGTTCGTCGGCCCACGTGAACGGCTACTGGAACGACCGCGCGATCGTGCTCTTGAACGCGCTGGTTGGCAGCGTCGGCAAGCACGGCGGCTTCAACTGGATGTTCACAGGCGGCTACGACTCCAAGCGGTTCTCGCCGCCCAAGGGGCCGAGCAAGCCGAAGACGCCGTCGATCCTCGCTGACCCGCCGGAGTTCGCCCTGTCGAACGTCTGGAACACCATGAAGGTGGGGGAGATTGTCTACTGGTACCTGAAGACGAAGCGCGCGAAGATCCAGGTGTACATGACGTACAACCTCGACTCGCCGTTGACGTGGCCCGAGACCGGCGTGACCGAGAGCGTGATGCTCGACGAGGAAGCCATCAACTTCCACGTGTGCATCAACCCGTTCTTGAACGAGACGGGGTCGATGGCGGACATGGTGCTGCCGTGGGCGACGTACATGGAACGCTGGGACGTGGACGCGCGCGGCGCGTACAACCTGAGGCCTTACCTCTCGATGCGACGCCCCATGGTTGACACCCTCGGCGAGGCGAAGGACATCCGCGAGATCTTCCCGGAGATCGCGCGTCGCGTCGGCGGCTCGATGGCGGACGCCTACCCCATGACTCCGATGCCGGAGTACATGGCCGAGTGGGTCAAGAACGTGCCGTACGACAAGAGCGAGTACGACTCACCCATGGACTTCCTGGAGCAGGTCGGCGCCTTCGAGGATGAGAACGAGAAACCGTACTTCGAGCCGTACATGCAGCCTCTCTCCGACGAAGTCGTTGCTGCGGCGACCCTCGACAAGGCCACGGGCATCCTCACTGATGCGGACGGCAAAGGCATCGGCATCATGCACAAGGGCAAGGCCGTGCGCGGCTTCAAGACGCCTAGTCGCAAGATGGAGGTCTACTCGGAGTTCGTCCAGAAGACGGGCCGCAACGAGGACACCTCGGATCTGACGAAGCTCGCGAACTCCAAGGGCAAGAACCGTCCGGGCTACCACAAGGGGCACGAGTACGAAATCTATCCGTGGCCCAAGTACTCGGAGATCGACGAGCACCAGGGCATGGGGGACGATCAGCTCGTGATGACGTCCTTCAAGTGGAACGTCCACAACCACGGGCGAACCGCCAACCTCAAGTGGTGCTCGGAGATCGTGCACTCGAACCCGGCGTGGATGCACCCGACGACTGCCAAGCGCCTCGGCCTCAAGGACGGGGACTGGGTGGAGCTGACGGGGCATCGTTCCCTGTACCTCGCCAAGCTGACCCCGGGCCTCGGCCTCGGCAGCGGCGAGATCGAGAAGAAGCTTCGGATCCCGGTGTGGGTGACCCCAGCGGTTCACCCGAAAGCGATCGCGATCTCCAACAGCCTCGGCCACTGGGAGTACACCAGCGTCGCCCAGGGTAAGAAGGGCAACGACGATATCGGTTCCCGCGCGGAAGGCGTGGACCGCACCGGTTACCGCGACCCCGACTGGGAGCGCAACATGTGGTGGGAAGACGAGTCCGGCGGTAAGCCGGGTGAGTGGAAGAAGAACCGCGGCAACGGCTGGGCCCAAAACGCGGTGCTACCCATCTCCGCCGACCCGATCTCGGGCCAGCAGGCGTTCCACGACACGGTCGTCACGATCCGGAAGATCACGTGACCGATTCCACGCCGACTGAGTCCCCACCGACTGAGTCCCCACCGACTGGGGCAGAAGTAGCGCAGCTCGTGGGGGCGGCGAAGCTCTTTGGGGACCTCCTCCTCACCGAGCTCGACCCGGCTTCGCTGGCTGCACTGCAGGAGCCAGAGTCCAAGGCGGCGTTGACCGCCCTGGGCGTCGAGGTACCCGCGGAGTCCAACCCAACGGAGTCCTACTTCGACGAGCTGGCGGCCGAGTACCACGCGGCGCTCCTGGCGCCCACGGGCGGCGGCGCGCCGCCCGTGGCGTCCCTATGGATTGAGGGCCGGTTCGAAGGTCAGACGGTGTCGCGCTTGCGTACCCTCGCTGAGTCGGCGGCCCTCGACTTCGGCTCGGAAGCTGCCCGCGGCGCCCCAGTCGACCACCTCGGCGTGCTGCTTCATCTTTGGGCCGCATGCGTCGAGCGCGCACCCTGGGTCTCGAACGAACTAGCAGCGGATCACCTCGCCTGGGCCGAAGCCCCGCTGCGCCAGATGGCAAAACGCGGCGGCTTCTACGGAAGCGTGGCGGGCGCCATCAGCCAACTAGTCGCCGTGCTCCAAGGAACGCGGGTCCCAGAGGGCTAAGGGACGCGCGCATTGTGCACCGCATCCTGGAATGCGTTGAGGTCTTGGTAGTTCGGTAGGACGTGGGAGACCCCTTGCGAGAGTAGGCGTTCCTCGGGATCAGAGATGCCGATGAGGGGCATGTGAGCTGTGCGGGATGCTGCGACGTCCCAGGCCGCGTCGCCCACGTAGACGATTCGCTCAAATGACGGGACGCCGAAGGCGGATTGCGCGCGGCGGACGCCTTCGGCCATGATCGCGTCGCGCGCTTCGATTCCGGTAGCGCCGGCGAGTGGCAGATGGTCCGTCGCAAGTCCTGAACGGCGGAGCTTGATACGGCCAGCTTCGTCCCAGTTGCCAGTGGCGAAGCCCACGGCATGGCCCTCCGCTAACGCGTGCTCGATTGCTTGGGATGCCCCCGGTACTTGATCGATCGGCTGGTCATCCTCGGCGAGCGCTTCGATGAACTCGTCGTGAAGGAGCTGCTGATGCCGAGCTGAAAACCCAGGGGCGTGGCGCTCCAAGAGCGTGCGGCTGATCGACGAGTCGGTGGCATGGGGGTAGATGCCCCATTCGGTGTCAATCTTCTCGACGCCAAGCGCCTGGGACATCACGCGCACGAAGATGTCGTCCGTGTGGGTCGATCGAGTCAGGGTGTCGTCGATGTCGAAAAGGACCAGCCACATCCGGAGGACCCTAACACACCCGTCGATTTCCTAGATGGTGAAGAGAGGGGAAGGCGGCTCCGAAGTACGGGGTACGGTGCTGGT
>CAYQKK010000166.1:0-7399 GCA_964417955.1 uncultured Planctomycetaceae bacterium | reverse complement strand
GCTGCGCGAAACGCAGTGGTCTGTCGATTCTTAGCGCTTATTTCAGGCCTAGGCGCGCTTCAGGTGTACCTGAAAGACCGTGCCGCCACCGTCTCTGGGAAGGGCGCGGACTTTTCCTTTCATCGCGCGCGCCTGAAGGGCCACCAGGTGCAGTCCAAGGCCGGTTCCCTTCGTGGATCGCGTGGACTCCTCGCCCAACCGTAGGAATGCCTCAAAGACTCGGGCGCGGTCCTTCTCGGGAATACCCGGGCCGCGATCGAGAACCTCCAACAGCACGTCGCCCTTCTGACTCATGCGCGTACGCACGAGAATGGGCTCGGCCGCTCGGCCCTCGGCGCGGAGATCCACCGGTGCGTACTTGCGGGCGTTCTCCACGAGGTTCTGGACGATGACGTGGATGCCCTCGGGGAGGACGAGCACGTGGGGGAGCCCGGGGGAAAGCTCAAAGGCAATGTCCTCGGCTGGTCGACCGCCCACCATGGTGAGTCCGTCCTGCTGCTGGAGGATCTCTTCGTTGAGATCACCGGCGATTGGGTGGTGGTTTTGATCGAACAGCTTCCTGCGCAGGAGCACCCGATCTACAAGCCCATCGAGTCGATCCGACTCGTGCACGATGCGAGCGAGGTACTCCGTGCGCTTCTCCTCGCCCTGAACCCAGCCGTCGTGCAGCATCTCGCCGTAGAGCTTGACCGCCGCGATGGGCGTTCGAAGTTCGTGGGTTACCGACGCGACAAAGTTTCGCGTGCGCTCGGCTTCGATGCGGCTGGCGCGGATGCTGGACAAGAGCAGCCTGATTCCAATAGCCATGGAAACCGTGAGGATGAAGGCCATGCCGCCGAACCACGCGTACTGGACGCGAAAGTCGCGGCGCAGGGACGTCGCGTCCGTTCGAACGCGCAGCTGGTTCGAGGGCATCGCGCTGCGCAGATCAAGGCTGCTGCTGAGGTGCTCGAACAGTTCGACGTTCGCAACGGTGACGTCGCGATCGACGGGCACGTCCGCGCCCGCCGTCACGAGCTCTTGGCTCATGCTGAGCACGCGTCGCGCTACATCCCTAGGCATCGCCTCAAAGATCCACTCGGAGTCGATCACAAAGCCCTGGACAAGGTGCACCGTGCGCTCGACCGCGTTGATGCAGGACGGAAGAGACTCCACGTCCACAAGCGGCGGGATCGACACGTTCCTGACGCCGATGATCGTCGGATAGCGCTCGCCATCGCGAGGGATGGCCCGTAGGGACATGGGCTGCACGTACACGGCGTGGCGGTCGCGCCCATCCTCATGATCCCGGGATTGCAGACGCGGGTGAGCGTCGATGGCGGCCTTGCAGTCTTCCATCGAACCCTCGGAGAGATTCAGGACGACGGTGCGCACCAGCGGTCGGTAAGACGAAGCGTAGCCCTCTTCCTGCTGCGCTCGCAGAAGCTCGTCGTGGGCTAGGATCGAGCTGTCCAGCATGGGACCCGCCACCGCCGCCTTGACGAACTCGCGGATTCGGTCCGCTACTGGATCGGTGCCCGGGGGTGCAGGTCCCCGAAGCACCGTGACTTCGGGCAGGTCCGCCGCGACGCCGCTTTGGAAGGAGAACCACCCGAGTACCCCCGGGGGCAGGGCGTTCTCGATCAGGGGAGAGCGCGTCGGTCGGATGGGTCCAAGGTCGTCCTTGAAGTAGAGCCGGCGGTACTCCCAGACGTTGCGGCCGGCCTCGCGGCCGAGGAGCCCGCGCACCTCTGCGGCGGCCGACTCGCCGAGTCGAGCCGCTGCATCGTTGCATTCGGCGGGGAGTTCCGCGAGTCGGCGATCCTGGTCGCGGTTGAGCTGGAGGAAAAGCAGCGCCCCGAAGACCGCGGCGGGCAAGCCCACGAGCACGACGTAGAGAAAGAGCGCCGTGCTCCGTGACGACAGGCGCCTAACTCCGCGCTCGTCCATAGGACTCAGGCGTACCAGCGATAGCCCTTGCCGCGCACCGTTTGGATCAGCTGCGGCTTGCTGGGCTCGGGCTCAACCTTGCGGCGCAGCCCAACGATATGAATGTCCACGGTGCGCGTCTCCACGTTGGCGCTCTGGTAGTGCCAAACGTCGAGCAGAAGGTCTTCGCGCGTCACCACGCGATCGTTGTGCTGGATGAGGTAGCTGAGGATGTCCCCTTCCCTCGGAGTCAAGGGGATCGTCTCACCGTCACGGTGAACCTCAAGGCGCGCGAGGTCGACCTTGATGTCACCCGGCAGCTCCATCACCTGGGGCGTGGGAGGAGCCATCGTCTCGCGACGGAACTGCGCTTCGATGCGGGCCAGAAGCTCGCGCGGCGAGAACGGCTTCTTCATGTAGTCGTCGGCGCCAGCCTCAAAACCGCGGACGAGATCTTCCTCGTCGGCGAGGGCGGTCAGCACGAGAACGCGAACGGTGTGGTTGTCGGCGCGGAGCTTGCGAAGGACGTCGAGTCCACTCTGGCCGGGGAGCATCAGGTCCAGGACAATGAGGTCGAAGCTGCCCGACCGAGCCGTGTCCAGGGCTGTGTTCCCATCGTGAGCGACGGCGGCCTCGAAGCCCGCGTGCTCGACCGCGTCACGGATGCCGATGGCCAAGGCCTCCTCGTCCTCGACGACGAGGATGCGCCGCTTGGTGCCGGTGGGGGAGATCGTGGCTGGGTTGGTTTCCGAAGTCATGTTGCCGAGGGGGATGGTTGGGCCCGGGGTCAGGTGCAGCGGGGAGGAAGAGCCACGCTTGGCCTGCCAAGGTAGCACCCTCTACGTGCGTCATCCATGGGCGAACCGCGTCAACAGAAGCGGCTTACGGGCCAATTTCTCAGGATCGTCCGATGGGAGGAGGGAGATCGTCCCCAAATGAGGTACCCGCGACGGGCTCTACTGTTCTTGTAGGAGCCCAGCCGCGCGCAGTCGCTCCTGTTCGATCTGCGTCAACGCAGCTCGATCTTCGGTGCGGATGGGGGCTTCCTCAAGGATTGCGCGGGCCTCGTCGAGGAGCTCTTGCTGGATCAGTCCGTCAGCGATTCCCGCAGCGGCCTTCGCGGCCGCTTTTCTCAGTCGGATGGGTCCGATGTCGATGCCACGACCCCGTGCTGCCTGGAGGGCTTGGTGGGAGGAAACTGCGGCTTGGGCCGGTAGTCCATGCTCGAGGTGATCGAGGGCGATGACGAGTTGATACGCGACGTTGTACGCATCCTCCAGCAGCTTGTCCCCTGCGGCTCGCGCAGCGTTGCGCGCGACGTAGGTCGAGTTGGCGTCGAGCACGTCGACTTCCGTTTCCTCTATGCCCTCGAGGCGCAGGACGCCGTCCGCCGGCTCAGCGGCAGCCCCCTTCTCCGTCATCCGGGCGATGATCGGGGCGGCGACCTCCAGTCGTCCACCCAGGAGCATCTCCGTGCCGACGGAGCGCAGGTACTCAGGCGTGAGGAGCTGCGCTTCTTCAAGGTCGTTGAGGGCTTCTTCGACACGAGCCGCATCGCGGCGGTCGCAGGCCGCGCGCAGGAGGTTCTGGAGCGCGAGGGGGTTCCTTTCGTCCAGGGAGCGGGCTCGCTCAAAGTTGGCGGAGGCCTCGTCGAACTCGCCCTTCTTCGCGTGGAAAACGCCCATCGCGAGGCTCCCGGCGAAGCTATGGGGGCGCACCGTGTTCCAGGACTCCAGCACGGCGCGCTGCTGCTCGAGTGGTGCGCCGGTGCGGGACAGTAGCTGGGCCTTCTTCTCGAGCACGACAGGGCTGTCGGGGGCGGCGATCGCCGCTCGACCCAAGATGGCCCCAAGCTTGGTGGCGTCGAGGCGCTCCGCGCCGCTCGCCATACGGACGGCCGCGCTCGGCGTCTCCGCCAGGGCGCGCCCGTACTCCACGAGCATGAGCGCTCTCGATGCGACGAGGCCCACGGCGGCCAAGCTGATCGCTGGCACGAGGTAGCGCAGGACTCGGCGCCCGCCGCCGATCGCCGTGTCCTCGTCGTCCACCGTCCCTGGATTCAAGATCGCAGGGGCTCCGACGACTCCGAAGACCGCGAAGGCGATCGCAGGAGCCGCCGGTCCGTAGAAAAGGGGCGAATTGAAGAGGGCGTTGACGAGCAGGGCGACGGCGGCGAGCCCGAAGTCTCGCTGGGTGCTGTCCCCGCCCCAGGTCGCGCGCGCTCCGCGCCAGAGCATGATCAAAAGGAAGAGCACGATGGCGCCGCCGCCGATGGGGCCGTGCTCGACGATGGCGTTGAACCAATCGTTGTGGGGGTGTTCGACCGCGATGGGGGTGGGCTCTTGGCGACCGAACGAAGAGAGCTGGATCTCGGCCGGGTCGCGGAAGGGGGGGAAGGCCGCCTGGAATTGACCGGGCCCCACGCCGTGGATCGGGTGGGCTTCCAAGACTTGGGGGAGCCTTGCCCAGGTGAGGCGCCGGAACTCGAAGCCGCCGGTTGTGCTGCCAGCAGGGGGCTCAGCAGCCGTCTCAGCAGAGATGCCCGCCTGGGAGGGATCGTCCGCGGACGCACCTGTCTGTTCCGTTGCCTCCGTAGCTGGGACAGAGTTCCCTCCGAGTTCAGGCCCGAAGGTTCGAACCGCCACGGGCGTGAGCCCGAGCAGGAGAGCGACGAGCAAAATTCGAAGGCGCTTCGCCGCACCCTTGCGGCCGGACTCGCCGCCGTTCCTCCCGGCGACAGATCCAAACCCCGCCACGAGTACCACGGCGCCCAAGGACACGAGCCCTGCGTACGCTGGCACGAACCCAGAGTAGAGCGCGAACATCAGAACGCCCGCGAAGCCGATGAACGCGAGGATGCCCGTCGCCGTCAGGAAGGTCCCAGCCCCGAGGATCGCGCAGGGCAGCGCTGCTTCAGACAGGTCGCCGGTGTTGCCGAGCGCGCCGGTCCAAAGGGGCCCCATGGGGGAGGTGGCGAGGAGCAGAACGGCCAGCGCCCCAAGGCCGCGCTGGAGAACGCGCCGCCCAGAGGGGCCGAGGCTCCCCGCGCTGACGGCAAAGCCCCCGGCGGCGGCCAGGGCCGCCAGGCTGCGCCACGCCCCAAAAGAATCGCTGAAGCGCGGGAGGAGAATCGCTGCGGAGATCCCCGCGATCCACAGGAGCAGGACGGGTAGAGAGCGATCGCCGCGCCCGCGCAACAGCGCCATCAACAGCGCGGGCACGATGCCTAGCACGGAGACGCCCACGCCGATCGACGTGGTGTCCGGGGCGCCATCGAAAAGGCTGTACCCCGGCGGCGCGCAGAGCACCGCAAGCGGCGCAAGAACGAGCCAGCCGTGCAGTGCGTCGAGGGGCGATTTCTTCAGATCCATAGCGCCTCGCGGTCGGAATGATCGGCGGGGAGCAGCCAGCTCCCGTCACCGCTGCGGGCTACTTGGCTTCGGCGAAGCGCTTGGCGACGGCGTCAAAGTCGACGACGTTCCACCATGCCTTCAGGTACTCGGGGCGACGGTTCTCGTACGTGAGGTAGTACGCGTGCTCCCAAACGTCGTTGCCCATGATGACCTTGTGGCCTTGGCTCATCGGGGTGTCCTGGTTCGGTGTGCCCACCACGTCGAGCTTGCCCTCGGGGGTCATCACGAGCCAAACCCAACCGGAGCCGAACTGGCCGCCGCCGGCGGTGTTGAACTTCTCCTTGAAGTTGTCGAAGGAGCCGAAGGTGCTCTTGATGGCATCGCCAAGCTCGCCGGTCGGCTCGCCGCCCTTGTTCGCGCCCATGATCGACCAGAAGATCGAGTGGTTCACGTGGCCGCCGCCGTTGTTGCGGACGGCGGTGCGGATGTTCTCCGGAACGGCGTCGAGGTTTTGAATGATCTCTTCGGCGCCCTTGCCGGCGAGGTCAGTGCCTTCGATCGCGGCGTTGAACTTGTTGACGTACGCGGCGTGGTGGAGTCCGTGGTGGAGCTCCATCGTGCGCTTGTTGATGTACGGCTCGAGAGCGTCGTGGGCGAAGGTGAGGTCAGGAACTTCGAAGGCCATAGGAATGAAGAGTCTTGGGGAACGGTCTGCGGTGCGGGTTTCGAGGCAGCAAGGATCGCCGCCGAGGCGTGAATCTTCAACCCATAACACGCGCCCATAATTTCTTTCGTTTCGATGGCGTAGCCGCCCCGTGGTCGTCTCGACCCGCCATGATGCGCTTCCTATGAACGCATTCCGCTTTCTCAGCCTGCTTACCGTCGGATTTAGCCTTCTCGTCCTCGTTTTCCTGTTGAACGCGACACATGGGCGCATGGAAGCGGAGGCGACCCGTTGGATCGAGGGCCCCGAGGTCCTCCTGGAGCCTGGTGAGGAGGTCGAGTGGACGCTCAACCTCGGGGCCTCCCGCATCGAAGAGGCGTGGCCGGCCCCCCAGCGCCAGCCGCGGCTTTTTCTTCTGACGGCGGCCGAGGAAGGTGCAGCCGGGAGCCTGGCCGGCGCCCAGGTGACGGTGAGCGCCAGCTACCGAGGGGAGGACGGGGCTTCTTACCCCGCCTTCGTCGCGGGCGCCAATGCGTCTGGAGGCCCCGGGGAGTCGTCATCCGAGCTGGCGTTCGGCCCCCTGTGGATGAGCTGGGACCACGAGCTCTCGCTGAAGGCCGTCGTGGCGGCAGCCCCAGGCTCGGGCGCCGGGGCTGCCCGTTTCGTCCTCCGCGGCGAGGCCACGAAGGACTACGTGGCGGCTCGCTCGATGGCGCGTACGCTCTGGCTGGTGTTTACGGCTATTGCCGCCGTGGGGTTCGTCGGCTTGATGCTGACGGTGAACGACCGCAGTTCCGAGCTGGCGTGACTTAGGGGGGCTTGGGCCCAGTGCCTGCCGCGACGTCGACTTGAGCCATACGGGTGCTCGCGCTCCTGCGCGAGTGCCCGCGCTCGGCTCCGCCCGAGCGGCCCGTGCGGCGAGCACGCCCGGCCCGGCGAGGGCCTCCCGTCCGGAAGGACGCCCGCCCGGCGAGGGCGCCTGCGCCCGCTATCTACTCGTCAGAGTAGATGCCAGAGATACAGCTGTTGCAGCGGTAGGGCGGGTCGGCAACACGTGCATTGGGCTGAGTCGTTCCCGGTACCGCGCTGCACGGTGCCGAGCTGCCGGCACCGGTCACCTGCCGTCGGCGCGAAGCGCTCGACGCGTGGGCTGAGGCCTGACCCACGACGGCTTGTGCTGCTGCGTCAGCGGCCAGACCGCTGGCGGTTGAGTCCTGGCGGCTGAGTCAAGACGGCTGAGTCATGACGGCTTGCGCAAACGGCTTGTGCCAGGACGGCGAACACAATGGCCCAGCACGGCCGCCACGCGTCGAGCGCTTCGCGCCGACGGCAGGTGACCGGTACCGGCAGGTCGGCGGCGTGCGGGGCGGTACCGGGAACGACTGCGACCAATGCACCTGGGCCGAGCCGACCTACCGTTGAGGCAACTGTATCTCTGGCATCTACTCTGACGAGTAGATAGCGTGCGCTCGCC
>CAYQKK010000165.1:0-7603 GCA_964417955.1 uncultured Planctomycetaceae bacterium | reverse complement strand
CCAGGTCACGACGACGCCGTCCGTGAAGTTCGAGGACGGCATGCCCATCGGATCGGTGTCCCGGTGCCAGCACTGGAAGTGGGCGGTGCCGCCGACCTGTGCCATGTAGGGACCGGAGCCCTGCGGGATGTTATTGAGGGTCCACTGCCCAGCGGTCGTGGAGATCTCGATCATGCCAGCACCATCGGAAAGCGCGGCGAGGTTTTGGAAGCGCCCGATGTTGGCGCCGAGGCAGATGTTGCCCTGGGAGCCCCCCGGGTTAGCCACGAAGCCAACGTCCTGTGACGTGATGAAGAAGCCGAAGCTGTTCGCTGTCACCGTCGCGGTCAGCGTCACGCTGTCAGCTGCAACGCTTGGGCTTCCCGAGACGACCATCGACGAGTTGACGCCGGTCGAGTTCGGGTTCGAGGCGCAGCCGTTCGACTGGCTGAAGACCGAGTTGCACGGCCCCGTGTCGGCCTGGATCTCCATGTACCATGAGGCGTAGGGGTTCGTGATCGGACCACCGCAGCCATTGTTGTTGCTGTAGGTACCGAAGAAGTAGCAGTTCGAATCCATGCCCGTTGGATCCTCTAGCCACCAGAAGTTCCTGGTCAGAAGCCCTGTCGTGCTGCCGTTGGCGCAGAGCGACGGCGGGCCAAAGTAGGTGCCGGTCCCGTCGACGGGAAGGCCTCCAGGGATGTAGTTGGGGTCAGTCGACGCAGGGTCCCCCGCAATCAGGAAACCAGCGAGGCCAGCGCCGGTGCCGGTGTAACGGAAGCTCCAACCGAAGGTGTCTAGGTCCACAACGTCGTCGAAGCCGTCGCCGCCATCCGCACTGAGGCAGATTTCGTTGCCTCCTGACAAGTCGAGCGCAACCAGCCAGCAGCCTCCGGCTGGAGCGGGCCCCGTGTCAATTGTTGCGTCGGGCATGGTGTTGACCGAGCAGGGCGTGTAGCTGGAATAGAAGCTGAGCTCCCACCCGCTCGTTGCGGTGCCGAGGTCGCAGTAGCCGATCTCGATGCAGTTCACGTTGTACTCGTCGCGGTTGCCCGCGTTGTTCGTGTTGAACGACGACGGAACGTTGCCCTCGTCGTAGTTCGTGCTGCCGGGCGCGAACGCGCCATTGCCACCGTCCGGCGAGAAGTAGCCCGATCCGGCGGTGTTGCTGTAGATCGTGTCCGGGCCAAAGTTGGCAACGGCACCACCGGTACGGGTCCAGGTGCCAGTCGAGACGTGGTAGATGCCGGCGTGCTTGATGGCACCGGTGATCTTCTCTGGGGTAAGAGCCAGCGGGGAATTCTGCGGAAGGGTCTGCGCCGAAGCACCGGCCACAAGGGCGAAGGCGCCGGCCGAGGCGAGGGAAAAGCGAGTCATGGATGGATCTCCAGATCGAAATTGGGTCATGGGAAGTCTGCCGCGGGATTGCGGCAAACCTCAGCCTTACACACGCGTCACGGTTCCGCAAGAGCGATCTTTCCGGAATATCTTAATTGCCCAACTCGCGCCCGCCTAATTCCTGATTGCCCTCAGCAGGTCATTTCTCCCGCTGCAGCCTCTCTATCGATGGCGCGTGGCCCGCCTTAGCCCCGATCTCAACAACACGAAGGGCGCGCGCCCGGCGCTCGGGTGAACTCGACTGCCGAAGGAGATCGAAGGCCGCAAGCCCCGCCTCCACATCCCCATTCTTTGCGCTGCCGACGAGCCACTCCTCTGCCTCCCCGCGCTTCGCGGGGACTCCGTTCCCGTCTCGCCAATCGAGGCCAATCTGCCGAAACGGGTGAGGATGCCCCCCTTGCTGCGCCATGAGCAGCCAAGACCAAGCGATGTTCGTGTCTCGCAGCCAGCCGCCCGTGCCGAATCCCGTCGCGTAGGCATGTGCGACCGCATAGGCCCCCGCCGCTGGGTCGTCTTGGTACAGCAACAGCGCGTCCTCGACCACTTTCCGGCGGCGCTTAAAGCCTCCGCCCACGGCGAACTCCCTCCCGAACGGCAGGCCGTTGCCAATGAGACTAAGGCCACTCAAGGAAACGCGACCCGCACGATCGACGGACGCGTTGATCCGCTCGAGTTGGCCCGCTACGAGCATGTTCGTCTCGATCTTCGCTGTCCCTTCCCCCCTTTCGACAACCTTCGCGGGCTCCAGCTTAAGGGCCGGCACCTGCGCTCCAGGCTCTGTCAGTCCAGCCAGCTCATCGAGCGAATGCACGAGTCGGAAGCGCCCATCCTTGGTGGCACGAGCGCCGATGGAGAAGTGAATGAGCTCGATGAGCGCTTCATCGTCCCCCTGCCACTGGGCCGACGAGCCCAGTGCATCCACAGGCTCGCGCGAACCGTCAAAGAGAAGCGTCTGCTCGCCCCTTCGGACCAAGAGGAAGTGATGGGGCAGCGCGCCGAGGACGCCATCGATCTCGACCAGCTCTGCTTCGGGGTCGAATGCCAACCTGCGGGTTCGAATGGCCCGGACGACGGGCATCGGGCGCTCGCCGAGTGCGGCCTGCAGACTCGCAGCGTAAGGGATCGGGTCCTCGGGGGTGCTCCAGCCGCCCGCGAGGATCGGCGGAACGTGCCACGGATGCGTAGCGGATGGCTCGAGGGGTTTCGCCAAGCCTGATTTCACCAGAACAGCCAGAGTGAAGGCTCGCGCCGCATGTCCGTCGACTGTCCGCGCGCGATCCACCAGGGCCTCCAGCAGCTCGGCGCGGAAGCGGTCGTTCTTCACGGGCGGCTCGGTGCCTCTCCCCTTGACCTCCCACGCGGCCGTTCGAATCGCCTGAGCTAGGTCGTACTCCATCTGCGCCAGGTCTTCACGGAGCAGCCACTCATCCATGATGCGCAGCAAGCCGCCGAGGTCCTCGCGACGGGCGTAGGTCTGGACGAACTCAATGCCGGCGCTCGTCATCGCTTTCGGCTCGATCAGCGGCAAAACGAGATCGAAGAGATCTTCGCGCGCCATGTCCGCTGCACCCGTCGCCAAGTTGCGCGCATCGTTCGTCCTAACTGGCCCTGCGCTTTCCCCCTTGACCTTGTCGAGGGAATCGGAGAACCAGATCCCAATCGGGTCGTTGAAGAAAGCCGCGTCCGCCCAGTACATCAAGCTCATGAGGTACCTGCGCGTGAGCATGCTGCTCCGGTCGGCATCCTGCATGGCTGGGACAAGATGGTCGAGTGCCTTCTGCCTCTCCCCCATCCGCAACCACTCCAGGCCAATGCTCGCTTGGGCCTGAGAGCGATTGTGACGATCCACCATCTTCTCGAACTGTCGAACAGCACGCTCGAACTGGCCTCGCTCGATGAAGCTCTGGACCAGAAGCCGCCGCTCGAAGTCAACGTCTTCAGGGTTCCATTCCAGCTTCGCGAAGCGCGAGAGATAGGACTCCGCACGATCGAAATCGCCTGCCTCCAGCGCCTCATGGATCAAGGCGCGAACCGCCCAGCCCACGCGCATGCGGTGCGACTCAGAGACATCTCCCGCAAGGACCCTATCGGCCGTAGTTTTGGACCACTCCAACTTGCCCAAGCGTCGGTAGGCAACGGATAGCTGAGCGTCGGCGTCGGGGTGCCAGCCTTTGTAGTAACGGGAATGGAGGGCCGCCGCCGCCTTCTTTAGGTTCGACTCGTCCCCCCTCTCCAGCGCGGCCTTCACCCAAGAGATCCCCGCCCGGGTTCGTCTCTCGCGGTCGGAGATCTGATCCAGGAACTCCATCGCCTTGGCTGACCCGTGCAGTCGCGCGTAGAGGGGAAGGCACGGCCCGACCATGATGCTGGATGGGGCTCGCTTCGCCGCCTTGATAGCGAGTCCAAGCTGGGTACGAGCCTCGTCCGTGCGGCCTACGGACGCGAGCGCCTCAGCGACGACGCGCAGCGCGATGCTCTCGTCTTTCTCCCCCACGACGATTCGCTTGGAAGCCCCGAGGGCCTCCGCCGCGATCGCTTGGGGCGTGAGATCGGTCCGCAGACTCGTCCGCATGGTGACGAATGACTGCTGGACGGAGACGGGGGCAAGCGCGGTCAGGATGACCAGCGCCATGAGCAAGGGCAGGCGGAAGTGCATAGTCGATGGAGAAGAGAGGCAGGCGACAGTCGCTCCCAACGCTATTGAGGGTCGCTGTCCGCCGCAGCCTACGCTCAATATCGAAACTGTCGAGAGCGCCCCCCCCAGGCTGAGAGCTGCTAGGGATGACTGTCTGCTTCGGCCTCGCTGGGCTGATTCTGCAGCTCGGTCAGGCGCTCGATGTCGGTGGGTTCAACGTCGTGGTCCACCACGTGGGTCCTGGGATTCAGCCCGGCCTGCCCGCGGAACTCAAGGTAGGCATCGAGCGCGTTGGCCTCGACGCGCACCGTGCCCCCTCCGGCCCAGTGGCGATCTTCGCCGTTCTTCTTCGGCCCAGACACCCAGTACTCATCGAGGGTCTCGATGCAGTAGTGATTGCCGGAGATCATGCCGCTTTGACGCTTGAGTCCGCGCCCGTTGAAGTACACGGTCCGCCCCGAGCGAGAGAGAGTCGCGAGTCCGATCCAGGCGTCGCCGCGACCGCCCGCGCCGGACTTGCACTCGATGTAAAGGAGCTTCTTCATGGCCTCCACATTCTATAGGGCGGCGTCCGCGCCCGCTGCCGCATCGCTACAGCTCGAACGTAACAACGGCGGGCGTTCCAGCCTCAAGCTCAAGGGGCTGCGTTGCGAGGGCGCCGCCAGCCCGCAGCTCGGCTCGGGTGCCGAGCCGCAGCTCGTAGGAGCCCGCGGGAACGCACTCGAGCTGGAAGTCCCCCAGCGCACTCAGCCCGAGAAACGTAGCCATCTTCTCGCGCGAGACGTTGAGGGGCAAGGGGCGGCCGTCCGCTAGGCAGATCGACACGCCGAGCCCTTTGGGGAGGGACTCTCCTCGAACCTGGCCGCTCAAGGCGACGCAGGCCCGCATGCGCAGGGTCACGTGGTAGTCACCCTCTTCGACGCGCACAAGTCCCGTCCCCATCTGTGCGAACTGGGTGCCGTCCTCGGCGCGGGCCTGGGCGCCAATCCAGTAGGTGCCGGGGTCCAGCTCGCGCAGCTTGGATGGCTGCTCCGACGGGGTGAGGGAGAAGAATGTGTGCCCGTCGCCATTGCGACGACCGCCCGCTCCGTACCAGAGCCCCTGCATCTCCGCCGGCCACCCCAAGGGCTGCGTGAAGACCTCGCGCCTTGCCAGCTCAGGCACCTCGACTTCGATGCCGGAAGCGGGCGTGTGAGTGCCGACGAGCGTGACGTACTGCTTCATCGCCGCTCCGCCGGTATCGATGAACACCTCCACCCGCGCCGCCCGAGGCTCCGTCAATTCCACGGTCAGCCCATGGGTTCCTGCCTGAACGCCCTTCAGGTCAACGCGAGCGAAGCCGCCGCATTCCACCGCTAGGTCGTAGAGGCCGTCTGGCATCCCCGCGAGATTGAACTCACCGCTCTTGCCCACAGAGGTCACGGGACTCATGCCTGTCGCTAAGCGTCCAGCCACGAGTTCGCCGTCGACGGGCTTCGCGGAGACCTTGCCTCGGACTGGCTCCCCATCCGGATCCACGATCAGACCGGAAATCCCAAGCGTTGGTGCGAGCGTCAAGACGATCTCCTCAGATGGCGGATCGCCTAGGTCCAGCTTCGTCGAGGCCGCGAGCGGAGACTCCCCTGGCGACCAGCTGAATCTCATGCCGTGGTCATCGCTTGCAGACAGTACAGCCGCGCCTAAGGGCACGGAACTGACTAGGCGGATGGCGCAGCGACCTTGATCGTCCGTCTTGCCGTTGAAGCCCATGAAGCCCTGCTCCGAGTAGTGGTGTCCATCGTTCAAGAGACGCACCGTGGCCCCCGGGTAGGCGGCCCCACTCGCGTCCACCACCTTGCATCGAAGCGTTGAGGCGCTCTCAAGCTCTAGGGTCAGAACGCGCTCCGTCCCCGGGGAGACAACGATGGGAAGCCCGACAGCACCGAGTCCCAGAGGCTCCAATACGTCGTCTTTCTCGCGCTCCATGCGAAGAAAGCTCCCGTCAAAGTGTGCCTGTACCCGCAGATTCGAATCGGACCAAACGTCCCGGAACCAGGCGACTCCGCTGGCATCGGTGGTTGCGTCAGCCCTGGCCTGGAAGGCCGTCCATCCCGAATGCCGCTTACTGCCATACGCCTCGTTGGGCGGCATGTCCAAGTCAACGCGTAGGCCGCTGATCGGCCCTCCATCGCGGGACACGATACGCACACCGAGCGCCCCTGAAGGGCACATCACCACCCGCACCGGCAGCCATCCGCCGGTCTCGTCCTTCTCAAACGCCGGCGAGGCGAGCATCGTCCACCCGGGCAGCGTGGCAGCCGCGTAGCCGGACTCCGTGCACTGGTCGAATCGGAAGCGGCCCTCCGCGTTCGAGGTCACCTCGACCGTACCGGGGCTCGGATCGAACCCCACCTTGAGCGCTACTTTAACGCCCGCGAGGGGCGCCCCAACTCGATCCACGACCTCTCCGCTCAACGCGGTGAACGCCTGCCGATGGAGATCGACGGTCACCGGAGCCAGGTCGCCCTTTTCCCAACGAACCTCGGTCGACGCAGCAGCGTAGCCGTCGCCCGCCCCCGCAAGAATCGTGAAGGACGGATAGTGCTGGGCCGCGTCATGCTCGATTCGGAAGGCACCGGTCTCGTCCGTGACGGACTGAGGCACCTCACTCTCATTGAATCCCATCATGGCGAACGCCTGCATCTGCACCTTGATGCCGCTCGCCGCCGTGGCCTTCGAGACGTCGCCGCCCGCAGGAACGTTCAAGACCCTGCCGGTCACGAGCAGAATTCCCTCCGGCGCGTCCGGCGGTGCTTGCGGCTGCGCCGCCGCGGGCTGCGCGACCGGAATGGCGGCGCGTGCTGGCATCGTTCGCTCGGGTGCAACCTCAACGGCCGCGGGACCGACAGGCGTGCTGCTAGGAGCGACCTGCGCAAGCTCCAGCGCCGGCTCTTCCAGATCCGGACTCGCTTCCTGGGCGGACCACCAGATCCCAGTCCCCACGGCGACCAACACGGCAACGACTGCCAACGACTTCAAACTCATCCATGCACCCAACGAAAGGAGGGACTTGGCGCCGGCGACCCCGATGACGGGGGCCTGCGCCGGGATCGAAACCAGGGGCAGGCCGCCCAGCGCGCTCATCCAAGCCTCCCGCCCGCCTTCCGTTTCGTCGGTCAGCTTCTCGCGCAGCGCGGCGAGCGCGCGCTTCTGGCGAGTCTTCACGGCGGCCACCGAGGCATCGACGCGAACGGCGATGGCACGCGGCGGCAACCCTTCCCAAAACCGCAGGTGCATCACCTCGGACTGCGCGTCGGGGAGGGTCTCGATCAGCGCGAGCAGTCGAGCCGTCATCTCCTGCTGGATCAGTGGTTCCTCCGCGCCCGGCTGCTCTTCGGCCCGGGCAACCTCATTCTCGCGGACGCGCCGCCGGGCATCGGATCGACCGCGGGCCCAGTGAATCCTGCGCGCCGCCCCTGCGAGCCACGGCAGCCAGTCCCGGGGCGCCTCCCCGGAGCGAGTATGAACCGCGACCGCGAGGTCCTGCGCCACATCGTCTGCGTCCGCGTCGCTGCGGCATAGCGCCCGCGCGATTCCGCGAATCGCACGCTG
>CAYQKK010000164.1:0-7610 GCA_964417955.1 uncultured Planctomycetaceae bacterium | reverse complement strand
CGACCCAGCACGGCCGCCACGCGTCGAGCGCTTCGCGCCGACGGCAGGTGACCTCTGTTGGCAGCTCGGTGGCGGGCGGCGCGGTGCCGGGAACGACTCAGACCAATGCAAGTGGAGCCGAACCGACCTTCAGATCCAACTACGCGGCGCACTTCAACAAGCTGCTGCATCGCCTGCCGCCCCATCAGCAGAAGGACGTGAACCCCGCCGTCGTCATCGCGGCCGGCGTGTGCGCCTATCACGACACTAAGTTCGAGCACCTCAAGGCATTCGACGACGTGAAGCCGTTCCTTGAGGCAATCAAGGAGGCCCGGCTGCGCCCCGTCGTGATCACCCACGGCTGGACCACCAAGCAGGCCGAGAAGCTCGTGCGCCTGGGCCTCATCCCTCTGATCGAGCCACGGGACGTGTACATCACGGACCAGGTGGGCATCGCCAAGCCCAACCCCAAGCTCTATCAGTTCGTACTTCGAGAGCTGGGCCTGCTGCCCTCCGAGACGCTCTACGTGGGCGACAACGCTGCCCACGACATCACGCCGCCGCGAACCATCGGCATGCACACCGCGTGGATCAAGCGCGCCGCCAAGCCGAACCAGGACATCGACACCGCGGCGCCCGAGTTCATCATCAACGACTTCCGCGAGCTAGCCGCCATCCTGCGCGACCGCTTCGGCTGCCCGGTCAAGGACTTCTAAGGCCCATTCTAAGGCCCCGGCTAGCGGCCCAGCTAGCGACCCAGCACCGTGAGTTGAACGCCCTTCACGGCCTCACCCTCGGCGACCTTCACCACAAAGGGCTTGGTGGCCATTTCCGAGCGCGTGTGGAAGTCGTGCCGGCCGCCCTCGCCAGGAGCGTGGCGCCAACCCACCAGCGTGTAGGTCCCGGGCGCTAGGTGAGGGATCTCGAAGCTCCGTTGAAGGAGCCGAAGGCTACGACCTCGGACGCGCGCGCCCGGATCGGCTCCGAGCGGAACCACTTCGAGCATCATTCGCCCCCAGAGCTCAGGGCCCTCCTCACCTGTCCCCACGCTGCCTTGGATACTCCCGGTGGGTAGCGTCCAGTCCACGCGGGTGGATCCGGCCTCCAAATGCGCAAGGTCCTTCTGGGCCACGGTCCAGCTGGCGTCCTGGGCGGTCAGCTTCGCGGTGACGGCGTCCGCCTCCCCCATCGGGCTTTGGAACGGAAGGGCGAAGCGCCCCTCTTGATCGGTGAGGCACCGAGAAATGGAGCGGCCGTCGCGTTCGATCGACACTCGATATCCCACGAGCGCTGCGCCATTCTCGTCCGTAGCTCTGCCCTCCACGGCGCGCCGCAATAGCTGGTCAGAGGAAAGGCGCACCTGGGCTGTTGCGCGCCCCAGAACCGTCACGGGCTCTCGCATCGTCACCATGGGACCATCCTCAGCCCCGTGCTGGAAGCGGAGGGCCGCGAAGTAGTCGCCGGGCAGAAAGGGGCCGAGCATCCGAGAGCTGCCCTTAGGAGAGCCCTTAGGAGCGCTGCGCGAACTTGCGTAGGAAGAGAGAGGCTGTCCAGCCTGGTCGGTGAGGAAAGGCAAGCCGTACTCCTGCCTCAGGGCTCCATCCCCAACGTCCCAGTGGACCAAGACCCGGCCGCCGAAAACGGCCTGCAGGGTGATGGGCGGAGGCGAGTCCGCCCCTTCTTCGACCACGAAGGTCGCGGGCTCCGGCAGCAGGTAGTTCTGGTGCTCGATCGTGGCGACATACTCGCCAGGGGCGAGCGCCTCCAGCCGGAACCGTCCCTCGTGATCGACGTGGGTCTCCCGCCAGGCCCGCAGGCTCCAGCGAGAGTCCTTCGAGACCTTCACGATGGCCCGCTCGATGGCGCGGCCTTCCTCGTCGACAAGCACGCCGGTGAAGGCGGCCACGGGTTCCAGCTGAAGCTCGATGCGCTCTGGGATCTCCGATGCATGAAACGTCACCAGCTGGGACGACTGAGCGTGCTTCCCGCCGCCCACCTGGGCGAAGACCCCCACGTCTCCCTTCTCGTAGCCAGTGATCTCGAACTCACCGGTCACGGGATCGATGGGGAACCGCTTGGCGCTGTAGTTGGTGGTGCGCTCGGAGAACCGAGCCTTGTGCTTCACGAGGAACTCCCCTCCAACCCAAACATGGCAGCGCTCTAAGGACTGCCCTTCAGGGGCCACGACGCGGCCGCGGATCGCAGCGGCCTGCCGCACGGTCAGCTCGACGGGGCTCTCGAGCGTCGTCTCGCTAGCGCGCGCGCTAGCCCTCCCGAGCCAGCGCGTTCCGGTCTCGCCTTTCTTCAGCCGCAACTGAAGGGTCGGCGCTTCGCCCGTGCGCCAACCGTTCACGGAGAGCGCAATCTGATCGTCGAGGATCCCGTCTACGCGGAAGCAGCCATCGGGGTCGGTTCTGGCCCCTCTGTTGCCCCAGCGCTGGGAGCCCTCTGGCAGCTCAAACGCGACGTAAGAATCGACGAGCGGGCTCCCATCGGGAAGCACAGCACGACCGAACAGTGTCTGGCCATCCGCGATAGACAGCTGAAGATCCAGCAGCTCCGCTCCTGCTAGGTCGTCAGCGCTGAGAACGAGGGGCCGCTTGTCCCGCACATTGACCCGCAGCTCCGAGAAGTCCTTGGGAACCGCCCGGGCTAGAAAGCGGCCATCGCTGCCGGTCTTGACGCGGACGGGCTGCCTGGAAAAGCCATAGCTGAAAGACCAAGCCGAACGCGCTGGATCGCGGTGTCGGACACAGATGATGCCGACTGTTGCCTCGCTCAGGGGCTGTCCTTCTTCATCGAGGACCTCACCCGCGACCGTGATACCGCGCGTCAGCTGAACGTCGATGATCGAGCGCTCGCCAGGGGTGGGCTGGATCTCTGGAATCTGGCTGACGTAGAAGGGAGCCAAGCAATCCCGTGCGTCGGTGGTTCCCTGAGTCGGCTCGTACGTCAACGGCTGCAGCGGCAGCAAGTCGAGCCGCGCGACCAGCTCGGCTCCCGCTTGCTCAACCCGGGTCCTAGGCCTGACCGCGTACTCGTAGTCCTCGGCGGCCATGCGTCCCTTGGCTTGGCCCACGAACGCGAGAGGCCGACCCACAAGCGCCGCACGTTCAAGGTCCGTGGCGTCTGCGGGCAGATTCAGACGTAGCTCCACCGCGTACCCCACTTCCGACCAGACGATGAGCGGCTGCATGAAGTCCGGCCTGCGTCCATCGTCCAGGGCGAAGGTCACTCCGTCACTGTTTAGGAGCCCGCCGGTTGGGCGGATGCGAAAGAAGCTCCGAGGAGGTGCCGAACGCACCGCGGGCAGCCTGAAGGTCAGCCGATCAGACAGCTTCGTCTCGGCCACGGTTTGAAATAGGTCCTCCCCGTCGCCGCCTTCCTTGGAATCGGGATGCACGATGCAAACCCCTGAGCCAAACCCAGTCAGAGCGAAGACGCGCCCCTCCCCGGGGAAAATCACCTCAAGCACGACGCCCAGCTCGGCCCCGTCGGGCACATCGCCCCTAATCCGAACCGCGCCGAACCACTCAGCCCCCTCGTCGAGCTCTAACTGTTCAAGCGCGGGCTGAAGCTCGACCCGGGAGTCGACGCTGCCGGCCTGAAGGGGTGCGAGGAAGGAACAAGCAAGGAGAAGAGCAGAAGCGAGCATGACGGCTCGATTCTAACAGCGGGCCTCTTCCAACTTCTTGAGCACCGCTTTGGCCCCCTCGGAGTCTCCGCCCATGACGACGGCTACGCCGGCCCAGATCATCGTGCACACGAGGGTGATTTCCTCGTCGGTTGTGAGGTCGGCGGAGTCCAAGAGGAGCAGGTAGGGATCCAGGCGAAGCACTCTGCGGGCTTGAATGAGGAAGGTGGCTTCCTCCGTGGGCTGGACGCGCATGCCGCCGTAGGGCTTCAGTTTCTCGGCGAGCTCGTCGAGGCGCTCGGATCGCACGCGGTGCAAGAACGGCTCGCGGGACGAATCGATACCGAGGATTCCGGCGACAGGATCGAGGGAGCGTGCGAACGCGGCAAGGGTGTCCGCGGAGGGCGGCGCGCCGGCTCCATCGAAGTCCACCCAGGCGGCGAGTGTCTCGCCGAGGGTCAGGCCCGGCTGGCTCACTTGTTCGGCCAGCTCCTCGAGTTCCGCGTCACTCGCTCCGTGGCGCCAGAGCGCGAAAAGCGCCGTCTCCAAGGCGACGTCCGGGCGTTCGGCGCGCCACTCGCAGCGCTCGGAAGCGTCTGCGGTGAAGCCGACGACGCAGCCGGGATAGCGAACGCCTTCGGGGGCCGGTGCAGTCGCGCTGCGTACGTAGGCCTCACCCGCGTCCATGTCGGCGAGCGTCAGCCCTTCGGGCCAGCGTTCGACCGCGTCCTTGAACGCGGCCCCCGCTCGCTCTAGCGCGGGCTCCCAGACCAACGGAACAATGCTGAAGAGGGCCTCCCCTCGCTCGCCCGCTCGGACGGCGCGACCGCGCTCGGCGGTCCAGCGCATGAGGGCTCCCACCTCGCCGCCTTCAGCCTCGATGAGCCGTCCAATGGCGGCGACGTAGCGCGGCCCATCGAAGTCTCGCTCCGCTTGCCCTTGGATCCAAAGGTGGAAGCGAGCTCCGTCGACGCCGAACCATAGCTCCCCCAGGACCCACTCGACCCGCTCGACGTTGGAGAGCTTCTTCCAAGCCTCAAAGGGCGACATTCCAACGCCGTGCCCGAGCTTCTCATCGACGGCGGCGCGCACGTCCGCCCTGGATCGAACAGGGTTAGATTCGAGGCGTGTCATAGTGCGTGATACTGTACTCATCCCAAGGAGCCGCACCATTGAACGATCCTGACCTACAGCGCCTGCGTTTTCCCGCGGGCCCCTTTGTGGCTCCCACGGAAGCCATGACTGCGCTTGAGTTCCACGAAGCCGTGGATGAAATCGAAGCGCTCCCCGCTCTTCTGCGTGCCGCGGTCGAGCCCCTGTCGGAGGGCCAGCTCGACACCCGCTACCGGCCTGGCGGGTGGACTCTGCGCCAAGTGGTCCACCACGTCGCCGACAGCCACGCCAACTCCTTTGTTCGCTTCAAGTGGGCGCTGACTGAGGACGAGCCGCGCATCAAGGCGTACTTCGAGGATCGCTGGGCCGAGCTAAGCGACTACGACCTCCCCATCGAGGCGAGTCTCGGACATCTCGATTCGCTCCACGTTCGCTGGGTCCACCTGTTGCGGTCGATGTCCGACGAAGACCGCCAGCGCGGCTTCCTACACCCTGAGTCCGGCGAGCGCGTGCAGCTCGACGTGAACGCCGCGATCTACGCGTGGCACGGGCGCCATCACTTGGCCCACGTGACGCAAACGGTCAAGGCCCACGGCTGGAGCGAATAAGACCGGACTCCAGGGGGTCAGGGCAGAACGACCACGCGAACGACATGACCTCGACCTAATCGCATTCCGAACCCATCCCCGCGACAGCCACGTCACCCTTAGCGATTTCATGGCCGACTACGTCGACCCTTTGAATCACCACCTCGGGCTGCTAACGGCAGCACGGCTCGGCTAAATCGCCAGCGCGATCAGGACCGCTACCCACATCACCGTGAGGAAGCGCCAGTAGCTGTAGAGCATGCGGAGCGAGTCCCGCGCGGGGCCTCGGTCGTCCTTTGAGCGCATGAGCACGATCGCGTTGGCGACGATTCCGCCGAACACGTGGACCGCGTGGGCGAAGGTCAGCATGAGGAAGAGGCCGCCCGCGTGGGTGAGGGTGCCCCCCACGATGCTGCCGCCGATGCGCTCGCCAACCTGACCCATGAGGGGCACCCAGCTGATCGACTGGACGACTAGATAGATCGACGCGAAGATGATCGTGATCAGAGTGAGCTTACGGGCGGCGGCCCGCGTGTCGGCCTTCTTGAGGGCGCGCATGGCCGCGACGTCGGCGATCACCAGCAGGACGCTGGCGGCGACGAGGCCCATGATCTCGGGGGTGTCGAGGATGCTCTCCCAGCCGTCGCGCTCGCGCCAGCGGAACACCGCGTACGCCACGAACGTACCGCCGAAGACCATGGTGAGCGACGCGAGGAACAGCTTCATCCCGAACGCGATCACGTCAGGGGCCGGGCCGTCTACCGTGGGCGTGATGCGCGCGCCGGACGGGTCGTCGGGCAGTGCTCCCTCCGTTGATGCAGGAGCCTGATAGCGGTAGGCGCGGATGAGCCCGCGGTGATGTCCTCTCGGTGCTTGAGTCATGGGCCTAGTCGGTGTGGCTGGCGGGGCGGGGAAGCCCCCGGGAGGCGTTCGTGCCTACGCACTTGTAGGACGCGGTCGAGGCGGGGAAAGCCGCTCAATGAGAAAGCCACGCTGCGAAGGAAGCGGTCTCCTGTCGCAGCGTGGCTCCCATGGCCGGAACGTGAGCCTTCTAGTTGCCTTGCAACAACGTCTCGTTCGTCTTCTTCGAGATCTCAGGCTGATACTGGCCGCGGTCGATCAACGCGAAGCTGATGAACAGGAACACGAACAGGAGAGAGCCGAAGATCAGGAGCGAGTGGAAGCTCTTGTCGAAGCCGAGGTGCATGAAGATCATCAGCACGAGCATGGCCTTGACGGTGGCGATGCCCATAGCGACGGGCAAGTCGAAGGCGCCGAGCTCGAAGGTCGAAGCGGTCACGGTGAAGACCGTCAGGCCCATGAGCGCCAGCCAGGTCCCAAGGAGTACCCAGAGCGGCAGGACGTGGTGCCCGTCGTGATGATCGTCGCCGTGGGCGTCGGTGCTATCAGCAGTAGTGGATGACATGGTGGTTGCGTTGGATGCGTGGTTGTTCTCGCGGGTGTGAAAGGGCTCTGGACTCAGTTGATGAGGTAGAGCAGCGGGAACAGGTAAATCCAGATCAGGTCCACGAGGTGCCAGTACAGGGCGGCGTAGTCGATCGGGCCGTAGTAGGTGGGCGTGAAGTGCCCGCGCATCGCGCGGGTGAGCAGCCACAATAGGAGGAAGATGCCGATGACCACATGGATACCGTGGAGGCCGGTCATGCAGTAGTAGATGCCGAAGAAGGTCTTCAGCTGGTTCTTCGTCTCGGGGTCGAGGTTAGGGTCGTCCCAGCTGACGAGGGCGTGACCGTGGTCGCCGTCCGCGTGATCGCCTTCAGCGTGCGTATTCTCCTCGTGCTGCGCTTCGGCTTCTGCCGCGAGGTCTTGGACCGCCTCGGCAACGTCGAGGCTAACGGCAGCCGCCTTCGGGTCGTCACCGAACGCGCCCTGAAGCGGCGCGTAGTCGTTGCCCGGGTACAGGCCGAGGTGGAACTTATGGCTGTACTCCTTGTACTTGATGCCCATGAACCCGAAGGCGCACAGGATCGTGATCGCCAGGTTCGCGCAGAGCATCTTCTTCTGCCCGAGCTGCGCGTTGCGCACCGCCCAAGCCGCCGTGAGGCTGGAGAAAATGAGCACGCCCGTGTTGATGGCGCCCCAGGTCGTATCCAGGGACCGAGCGGCGTACGTGAACACTTCCGGGTGCATGGCCCGGTAGATCGCATACGCGCAGAAGAGGCCACTGAAGAACAGCACCTCGGTCACCAGGAAGGCCCAGATTCCGAGCTTGCCGGAATCGAACTGGTGGTCTTCGTCCTCGAAGTGGTGAGCGAGGAAGGGCTTGTCGCCGTGTC
>CAYQKK010000163.1:0-7673 GCA_964417955.1 uncultured Planctomycetaceae bacterium | reverse complement strand
GGATCGAGGAGACGCCGCAGCGGCTGGCCTGCCCGCGGGCCGAAGGGGGCGGCTGGGGGGGTCGGCTCCGCCGCCGAGCCAAGCCGCTCCGAAGGCCACGGAGCCTGATGGCGAAACTTCAGGCTAGCTTCGGAACGTCAAGGATGCCCAGTGGCTGACCCAGTGAACCTCTTTGCCTAGCGCGGACGGATCCGTCGTCTTACGACCTTGGTCCGCTCGCGTCATCTGCACGCAGGTCACAAGCCAAGTACGACCGGGTGAGAGGTCAAAGGTCGCACAGCCTTCCTTATCTGTGGTCACCACCTGTGGCAAAGATCGCCCGTTGTCTGCCGCTTTCGATACGCAGCGAACGCGCGCGGCGACAACTGGTTTGCCATCTTTGAGAAGCTGGACTCGCCACCGGTTGTCCCTCGGAGGAGTAGACACGGCCGCGTCGCGGGTGAGTTCAGCACAGGACATCGGGTCGTCGAGCGCAACGAACTCAAGGCTCAGGCCAAGAGGCTTATCAACGAATTTCTCCGCGGCTGAGTCGCCCGCGACTTCCACGAGTGACTTCGCACAGCGAATGAAATCTTCTCGACCCGGCGTCTCTTGCTCGCCCAGCCTGGACCTCTCCTGCACGATATCGGTTAGCGCTTCCTCCAAGAGGTACTCACGGAACTTGATCGGATGTAGCTCCAGAAAGCGCGGCTTGCTTTGATAGCCGAAGGCGTGCATGCCGGCGGCCGTGGGGCGCAACCATCCGGCCGGGTGAGGTCGACCCGGAAGCGCTTTCACCTCAACTAGATCTTCCGACTCGGGAACTCGGGCCACGAAGCGATCTACATAGTCGGGTTCACGATGCACGATCTCCCCTTTGAAGTTGTCTCCTACGCGCAGCTCGACGCAGGAGGTCTTCCCGGTGCTCGCCGACCAGACGGTAGGCTGGAGCCAGAAATCATGGCCGAAGGCACTCGAAGCCAACGGTAACGCCAGCAACCACCCAGCTAACGCCCAATGAGAACGACTGCGCACGCTGAACTGCATCATTCGCAGAGTTCGTCGAGGTCGAAGCCTTCGTTACCGAACGTGAAGTCCAGCTCGTTGATCGCCACCGGCTCAGTGTCGTCAGCAGTCTGGTCGAACTGCTCGAAGATGAACGTGTCGAAGGTAGGGACGCTCGGCGGCTGCGGATTCCCGTCGCCGTCGTCGCTGGAGCAAGAGCCAGCGAGGAGCACGAGAGAGGCAACGGCCAGCGCAGCCACAGGACGCATCCACAGCGTGTCAGTAGTTTGGCGCATTAGTTCGGGGAGCCCGCGAGCGGGTTGTTGAGGAAGGGAAACACGGGAAGGAACATGGAGTCGTTCACCAGCGCTCCATCGGTGTACGGAAGCTGGCCCGACGGAGCGTCTGCCATGTCAAGTAGGACCCCCATGGACGCGCGCAGCGCGATGTCCACCACGTCATCCCCCGGACGGCGACCGTTCGGAAAGCCGGCGACATCGCCGCCGATGACGCCCAGGTTGTTCTGAGCTCCGGCTGCCACGACGGGGGTGGTAGTGTTGAGCCTCAGCATCTCAGACGCTACCCCAGCATCGGGCCGGTTGAGCCCGTCCACGCCCAAGAGGAAGATGTCCACCAGATCCGTCCTTGGAAAGAGGTTCGGAGCCGTCACGCCGAAAAGAACCTCAAGCAGCTCCGGCAAAGTCGGGTTCGTCACGTAGCTTGCAAACTGGCTGTCGCCCAGCGGCTGCGAGTGGTTGAAGCGATCCTTGTCGGGAAGTCCGATCACGACCTCGTTCACGAGGGGCATGCCCACACGCGATACCTGGGTAAAGGCACCGCCGTGGACCGCGTCTCCTTTCTCAAGATTGGGCTCTGGGTTCAATACCCGCGCTTGGCGCAGGCTCGCGGTCGTCCAGGCACCGATCACAGGCTCGGTTCCGTTCGTCAGGAACGCGATGGGAATCTCCAGAATGAGGCTCGTGACGTTCTTGTCCGCAAGATCGTCAGACTGCGAATTCACGGCTCCTGTCGGATCGAAGTTCACAAGATCGAACGTCTCACCGAGGTTGACCACGAACGGATCCTTCCTCTGTCCCACGAACATGCGTCCGGTCATCCCGCCCGGCAGCGTGATGTCGTATTGATGGGCAGCAGCATACGCCGCATAGTCGGGAATGGACTTCTCGCCGATGTTGTCCACAGGTTTGGTGAACGTTGCGCTGCTGTCGGCGGCGTTGAGCGAAGAGAATACGGTGCCTGTACGTCGGTCCCCCTCCACGATATTGAGCGTGTAGGTTTCCGTCCGGTTCAGAGCGGAAGTATCACTGTCGCTAATCGCACCGGCGTTGATCAGCGGGATCGCGACGTCGACCTCTTCCCCGGGGTCGCCAACGCTCAGAGTGATAGGCTGCAACTCGCTGTTGAATCGGAATTGGAACGTGATGTCCTCGGTGGCATTGCCGTTGCGGTCTACGTGGATCTCGTAGAGCGCATCGTTGCTCATCGCAAAATAGTTCGGGCCACCGTATGCGTCCTGCAACGGGTAGTAGTTGGCCACGAGGACCACGTGATCGTCCCGCCCGGCCTCGTAGCTCCGGAACATGTAGAAGTCTGTTCCGTCGACTTCCGGACGGCCCGCGACCCCGGGAGCCTCCCGGTGGCTGGAGGGAGCCATCGGCGCCGCCAGGGCGCGGGTCAGGGAAAGAGGGTCAGCCGTTGTCGGGACGCCGGGGCCGGACAGCGCAAGGACGCTGGCAACGCTGAGAGTAGAGGCAGTGCCGATGATAGAGGCGGTCGTGAGAGGAGCCATGGAGTCGTCAATAGAGAGTGTGTGACCTGGCGGTCGAGTTCTACCTCGACGCAGTGTTTGCCCGCGGAGTCGCGGGGCAATAGGCATACGCAGCCAAACCCACCCGCGGATTGCCCCGAGTCCCGAAAGTTGCGCGTCTAACCCGAGTCGATTCGATCTTTGCTCGAGCAACGGATCAATAGCAGGCAGCCTTCCAAGCTGGACTGGACCCTGTGAGGGCTCCCGCGCTCCACCCGCTGATAGTCGCCCGCTGCCATAGAGGCCCCCGCCTGCTGGAGATCCCCGTATACGACGTAGCACTCCTCAACCTCCCGGTGGACGTGTGCGCGGTAAGTCGCACCAGCATCCATCTGATAGAGCACTGTTCGCATGCTCATACACTCGCTTTCCCAAAGTAGCTTGAATCGGACGCCGGGTACGCCTGTCTGGATCCAGCGGCCGCGGGTCCTGCGCACCATACTGCGCGCCCCCGTGGAGCGCGCAGGCGACGACGCCTCTTCTGAGCGCTGGGCGCCGTGGAGGGAGCCGTGCACGACCCGACCCCAGAGACGGCTTTGCCTCTCGCTGCTGAACGGCCATCTTTCGCCTTGGGTCTCCATGATTCCAAGTCGATGGGACGGACGAACCTGGATACCCGACCTACGCTGCCCGGGCCCGCTTCGGACTCAACAAAGGGCAGGATGCTTTGACATTTTTGTGGGCGCAGCGAAGGAGCAGGCTCACGAAAGCCGCGGGAGGAGCTCGTCCGACCGCGACCCTATGACGACCGCCACACAGCCGTCTCGCGTCCACTGCACCCCGTGCTCGGATCTCGCGGGCATCCGCATGTAGTCGCCAGCAAAAAGCGTGCAGTCCCCGCTGGAGTCACGGGTCGAGAGATCTCCAGTGACCACGTAGCACTCTTCGGGGCCGCTGTGGGAGTGAGCCGGGACGCGGCACCCCGGCGCCAGTTCCAACAGTACCGTCCTTCGATCCTCGGCAGCGTCGTACCGCAACAACTTCGCCCGCAGTCCATCGACACCCGTTGCCATCCAGCCCTCGCCACTGAGGGTCAGGTCCATCCCACTGACGAGGGATGCTAGTGCCTCCGCACGGGCTGGTACCTCCGCAGCCTGTGAGGCAGGCAGGCCTGCGCCATCGCGAATTCGCGCCCAGATTCGCTGGGCCGCCTCCTGGTCCAATAGGGAGTCTGGAGGCAGATCGTAGGGATCGGAATGGTTGGGAGAACCAGGCCGAGAGGGCTTACGGGAATCGCTCACTCGACCGCCTCCGGATCAATGCTCCGCGGGACATCAATGCCTACGGCTACGAGGCGGGTTCGTAGGATCGACAGGGCGGAGCGAATCCGCGTCTTAATGGTCCCTAACGGCGCTCCGAGGCGCGTAGCAACCTCGGCATAGCTTAGGCCGTCGAAGAAGGCGCACTCCAGGGCGCGCCGCTGATCGATGGGAAGCGCAGCGAGGGCGCTCACTAGCACTCCGCGGCGCTCCGACTCGCTCACGGAGTCAAGGACCTCAGCCATGCTCGTGGCGAGCACCGCCATGTCAGTGACGGGCGTGCCGTCATGGGAGTCGAGGTGTCCGTCCTTACGCAGCCTCAACGCCTGATGGCGCCGCTTTCGACGTAGAAGGTCGGTCGCTCTCGACCGTGCGATCATCGCGACCCACCCCGAGACGGACGAGAGGCGGCTGTCGTAGCGCTCGGGTGCCTCCCAGATCTGTATAAACGTCTGTGCGACCGCGTCCTCAGCGAGTGCGGCATCCGCAAGGACACCTACAGCCGCAGCGTAGGCCCGGACCACCGTCGCGCGATAGAGTGGCTCCAGCGCCTCCGATTGACCCGCAACCAAGCGAGTCATCAGTGCCCTAAGTCGCAGCTCAGCTTGGTTTGGTTGCGGATCGTTCAAGGGAATGCGCTTTTGGGGCAGATAAGATCTCGGGCGAGCCCAACGCCCCTGCCTTGCCGCCGCTCCGCGGTGCTGCGCCTCAAGGCTACCACAGGGAGCCTTGAGGCGCGGGCTGCTAGCTTCGAACCCCGGGGCGAAACGAACGCCCCAGGGCTAGCGCCCTCAGGGCACGTCGTTGCCGTCCACGGTGAAGGTACCGCCGTCGTTGAACAGATCGTCGCCGATGGGCGCCGTGTTGTCCATGATGGTCGAACCCGTCACGGTCATCGTCCCGGTCGCGGAATTCCAGAGGCCGCCGCCTTCCGCGGAGGCTGCGTTCTGAACGATCGTCGAACCGCCAATCACCACCAGCCCCGCACCCGTGAGGTGCAAGCCCCCGCCGTTGCCAGGAGCAGCGCCGGTCACGTTATTCGCCAGGAGAACCCTCGCGAGCGTCGTGGTCCCTACGTTGGCTTCGATTCCTCCGCCAGCGCGATTCGAAGCGTTGCCGAACACGCGCGTGTCCGTCACCGTCATCGTGCCGAAGTTGTTCATGAGCCCGCCACCGGAGCCCGAAGCGCCGCTCGCCAGGTTGTTCGACACAACGCAAAGGCTGACTTCCATGGTGCCGCCGTCGTTAAAAAGACCGCCGCCACCGGTGTCTGCGCTCGCGCCGGCCGCCTCGTTACCATCCAACGAGCAGCCGCGAACGACCATCGTGCTCGACGCGGAGTTCCACAGACCGCCGCCCTCAAGGCTGGCGAAGTTGTTCTCAACAGCGCACTGGTCAAAGCTAATTTGACCTGCGCCACCCTGGTGGACAGCCCCCCCGTTGCCAGGAGACGACATCGTTGAGTTCGCACTGAACTGCGTGGCGAATACGGTAGTCGTTCCACTAACGACCTCCATGCCACCACCGGCCCGCGAGCACTCGTTCTGGATGACTTGGCTCAGCTCAAGGGTGAACGTGCCTTCGTTGTTGAAGAGCCCCCCGCCTGACCCCGAACCTTCCATAGCCCGGTTCCCGCTCACCTCGCAAAGGGAGACGCTCATGGTGCCGCCATCGTTGAAGATGCCGCCGCCACCGTTGTCAGCGCCGGTCCCGAGAGCTTCGTTGTTACGCACAGCGCACAGCTCGGCCACCATAAAGCCACTGCCAGAGTTCCACAGTCCGCCACCTTCACTGGCTGCGGAGTTGTTCTCCATCAGGGAACTACGGATGAGCAGCCGGCCGTCACCTGTCATGTGAACAGCGCCGCCGTTTCCGGGCATCGGCCCCGTCGTGTTGCCGTTGAGCTCCGATCGCCGAATGCGCGAGGATGTTTGGCTCGTGACCTCGATTGCCCCGCCCGCACGGGAAGCCTCGCAGTTCTCGATAAGGCTGTCATCCACAAGGAGGAAGCCGCGATTGTTGAAGATGCCCCCGCCGGAAGCACCCATACCGAGGGCGGAGCAGTCGCGAATAGTCGAGTCCATCACGGTCAACGAACCTTCGACGCGAATCCCACCGCCGCTCGCATCGGTGACGGCGCCGTTGATGATCGTGAGGTTGCGGATCGTCACGGCGTTGCGATACAGAACGTCTAGCGCACGGTCGGTGCCCATGGCGTCAATCGTCGCACCCTGGCCGAAGATGACCATGTTCGTGTCGATGTCGAGGTCTCCGGTAGCCCCGAGCTCTTCGTCTCCACCGGTCAGCGTCAGCGCGTAGGTCGCGCCGGCCTGAAGCTGAATTGTGGCGTCCACTGCGAGCGCGTTGGCCTCCTGCACGGCCGCACGCAGAGAGCAGGCCCCGGCGGCATCGGCACAGATGCCGTCACCGGGGTTCACATCGACGGTGTCCTCGGTCGTGTTGACCACGAACGTCGATTGGGCGAGGGTGGGAGCCGCTAGAAGTGAAGCGAAGCCAAGCGCTGCCGAGAGGCGAAGCGCACTAAGGGGAGTCGGATACATGGGTTGGAAGCAGAGGGAGAGAAAATGAAGGGAGAAGCTCTCTAGCCTGTAGGGAGCGTGGAAGCGCCCCTGGCGCCCCCACAGCTCCTACGCTCACTCTCCACCCGACGGATTCCGAAAACTCGCCGTTTCCTCCTGGCCCCAGCAACCCCTCGCTCAACGATCTCACTCCGAGCAGGAAGAGGCAGAAACGCGCCGGACACTCCCGCCGCCGGGTCTACTCTCGCCGCGGCCCAACGATGGCAAGGTACTTCTTCCAGGGCCCTACGCTGGATTGGAACCGGCACGCCATGGCTCGCGCTGTCTGGGCTATGTGAGCAAGATCGTGGGCCGTCCAAGCGGCCAACATGTGATCTAGTCGAACCGAGCCGAACTCGGGGTGCACGCCGCACCGCTCTAGTTCTTGTGGGCCGAGCTCTAGATCACGCAGCTCCCGGAGGCTCTCCCCTCTGCAATGGGCGAACTCATCGAGCAGCTCCCCCATGGACTTCCCTCGGCTGCTCTCCTCCTGGGCAAAGCGATCGAAGGGCTCGAACTCCGCCTCGGCTCCTCCCGTGAGGATCTTGCGCGTGCGCGGCATCCAATCCGTTCTCTCCCCATGGATCAAGTGCCCCACGATGTCGAAGGGACTCCAAGTACCTGTGCCCTCGTTGGATCGAACCCAGTCGTCGGGGAGGTCCCGCAGCCAGGCATCAAGAACGAAGGGGGTGCGCGCCAGGTGCTGGATCGAATCTTCGAGAGAGAAGGTCATGGCGTGACTCTAACAGCCCCGCCATGACCTGCTCAGCCGCTGTGTTCACGCGCCCTTGCTTTCCGCCACCTTCGTCTCTCGGAGCACCGCCACCAGCTGGCTGATGGCTCCCGCCGCTTTTCCGTAGAAGCCGTCTCGCTGGGCCATCTGGCGCAGCGGGGCGTCGGCCCACGCTAGGTGGTCGGCGGCTAGCTCGTTCGAGACCCACGGAGCGCGGTCTACGCAAGCGGCCCACAGACGGATAGATGGGATGAGAAGGCCAGCCTCCAGCCCGGGTTACCTTGACGGGA
>CAYQKK010000162.1:0-7742 GCA_964417955.1 uncultured Planctomycetaceae bacterium | reverse complement strand
TCGACCGCGACAACGAGATGAACGACGGCGAGGGCGGCCTGGCCTTCCTCGACGAGGCCCCCATCGTCCGCGAGGCGATGAAGGCGGCGAACGACTAGTCGCAGCCGCTAGGGCCTAGACGCCAACCGAAAGCGCCACGCGCCTCCGAAAGGAGGCGCGGGGCGTCTTGTTTTCTAGATCGATGCCCGACACTCAGGTCACGCCTTGGGAACCGCGCTTCCACGACGCTTGACATGGCCGCGCCCCGGAATAATACTTACCTATCAGGTAAAGGCTCATTTGACCGGGAGCCGACATGAAAGTAAGCTACAGGACCACCAAGCTGCGAAAGCAGTGCGCGAACGCGAAGAGCAGACAGAAGGCCTTCGGCACCGAAAGGGCCCGGCGGCTGGCACGACGCCTCACTGCCCTTGAGGCTGCAGACAACCTGGGTGATCTCAAGAACACGCCCGGCCGCCTGCACGCCCTCACGGGTGATAGGGCTGGCCAGCTGTCCTTGGACCTAGACGGCCCCTTCCGCCTGATCCTTGAGCCCGTCACGGATCAGGATGAAGCCTTCAACTGCGCGGACACAGCGACGTGGCACAGGATCAACCACGTTCGGGTGGTTGGCATCGAGGACACACATGAGTAACAGCATCATCGAGATTGAAGACCTCTGCCCCCCAGGAGAGATCTTGGACGAGGCCCTGGAGGAAAGGGGCATGACGGGCGCAGAGCTTGCTCGACGGACGGGTCTGTCGGAGAAGCACGTGAGCCAGCTCTTGCGGGCAAAGGTCCCACTGTCGACCGACGTGGCGTTGTCTCTGGAGCAGGTGTTGGGTATCCCCGCTAGGCTCTGGAACAGCATGGAGTTCAACTACCGCGCCGAGCTCCGACGCAAGGAGAACCGCATTGGCCTGGCCCAGTTCGCGGAATGGATGCGTAGCTTCCCTGTTGCCCAGATGCGCAAGTGCGGCTACTTCGGCACCCGAGAGGTTGGCAGCAGCGTCGCTGATCGGGTGGAGGCGCTGCTGCAGTTCTTCGGAGTCACGACGCCAGAGTCATGGGATGATCAATGGGCCTTTGCCACCGGCCAGTTCAGAAAGTCGCCTAGCTTCGATCCGGATCACTTCGCGCTGACAGCGTGGCTTCGCCGCGGCGAAGTCGAGGGCGAGCGCATTCGGTGCAGCGCCTATGACGAAAGTCGATTCCGATTGGCCCTAGAGGAGGCTCGGAAGATGACAACTCTTCCAGCAGACCGCTTCGTCCCCATGCTTACACAGCTCTTCGCAGATGCGGGCGTAGCGCTGACCTTCGTTCCCGCGCTACCCAAACTCGCTATCAGCGGTGTGACGCGCTGGAAGGATCCATCGAAGGCCCTCGTCTCCTTGAGCCTTCGACACAAGACGGACGACCAACTTTGGTTCAGTCTCTTCCACGAGGCGTGCCACGTGCTGGAGCACAAGACACGGACGATCTACATCGATTCGCCCGCTGATCCAAACGAGGACCCTGCCGAGCGTCGCGCGAATGAGTTCGCCCGCGACATGCTGATTCCGCCTGACAGGTTCGTCGAGCTCCAGCGCACTCCCCCAACGAGCAAGGCGGCTATCAAGCGCTTCGCCACGTCGGTCGACGTTGCGCCGGGAATCGTGGTGGGCCAGCTTCAGCATCTTGGGCTACTTCAGCGCTCGCACTGCAATGATCTCAAGCAGCGCTTTGCCTGGGACTTTGAAAACTAGGGCTGGTAGGCTCTCTTGCTATCGGAAGGCCACTGGTGTCTAGGAAGCCCGCGGGGTCCTCGATGTGCAGAGAATTGGGAGGAGCGAGTGCCATACCGTCCCGAACAGCGCCGCGCACGTCAGTGAGGGAGCTGACCGTTGGTGTTGGATCGGCAATGACCTGCAAAGCGATGAACGGAGAAGTTCGCTGAAGCGAGTTCGAATACAGGGTCCGTCTGGGACGTACAGACGGCTCCGAAGGTGAACACCATGGAAGAAACGACTCAAATTCTCAGCGCCGCAGCCGCGCTGATCACTGCCGGCAAGAACGGACTGCCTCGGTCTATGGAGCAGCTAGACGAAGTAGCTGCAGATCTGATGCTTCGACTACGGCAGCTCTTGATCACGCCGGCGTTGGGTGAGGCAACGCCGGAGCTACAGCGGGCCGTGGAGGTTCTGACGCTCTTCGCTGAGAGCGTGTCAGAGCGCCTTGATGAGCTTGAGCAGCCGACCGAATCGATGCTTGAGAGTGTCGTTCGCGAGGGCGCGAAGGTCACAGAGCCCGTTCTTCAGCAGATGCTCGCGGACTTGCTTGAATCCAACTGTGAGCCAGAGCATGGGAGTCTCGTTCGTCCGAGCTTTGCACAGACTGTCGCCGCTATGCGCCCCCTGGATGCGAGGGTCTTGAGCGCCATCTGGTCTGTGGAGAAGGCCCATGGCGACAGAACGCATGTTTGGGTCTCACTAGGAGTGGCGGCTGACCGGCCACCGGGTGAATCGCATTGGATACCACGATGCGTCAGTTTCGACTGCTCGAGCCCAGAGTTCTTGCGCCTGAGCGTCCTTTGCCTAGATCAAGCAGGCGTCCTGGAGCTGCTTGACGAATACGACGAGAGCGGGGTTTGGCGCGTGAAGATACGTGAATACGGTCGAGCCTTGGCCGGTGCCGCGTGTCGAGCTTCCCCAGCGTCCCGCAGGGCATACTGATCCCACTGGATCGTAGCTGGTCCGCTTCTTCATCGCCGGACCATGGAGAAGCACAACGCTTCCCGCCTCGTCGGCGCGCCCCCGGGCTACGTCGGCTACGAGGAGGGCGGCATCAGTTGCGGATCAGTACCACCTCACCCCCGACGCCTTCGAGTTCCTGATCGAAAAGGGCTTCCACGAAAACTACGGCGCCCGGCCCCTCCGCCGCGCGATCGAACGCTTCATCGAGGACCCCCTGGCGGAGCAACTCCTGCGCGGCAAGTTCGAGACCCAGAAGAAGGTTTGGATCGACCGCGACAACGAGATGGAGTGGCGGCGAGGACGGCCTAGCGTTCCTCGACGAAGCCCCGATCGTCCGAGAGGCGATGAAGGCGGCGAACGACTAGTCGCAGCCGCTAGGGCCTAGACGCCAACCGAAAGCGCCCCGCGCCTCCGAAAGGAGCCGCGGGGCGTCTTCTGTTGCCATTACCATGGCCCGCTTGCCCCTACTTCATATGGCACGTTAGACCACGAATTTTTCGTCGAGCTTGCGTCATGAAATCCTAGGCCGCACCAAGAAGAATCGCAGAGGCATACCCACCGCCGAGCTCAAGGGCTCGCGCAATAGCACCGCGCCCACCACTGTCCCTACTTCAGGTTCAGCGTGTAGACCTCGGCGCCTTCGAAGACCATGCTCGGGCCATAGGTGATTCGGACGGGCTCCTCGCCGGGGCCTCCGATGGTGTCTCCGTCACCAATGACGGGGCCTTGGGTGACGAGGTAGTGCGCCAATGCGAGGACTGCGTCGAACACCTGCTCGTAGGGGGTTGAGCACGGCGGCACCTCCACCTCCATGAGGTCGAACTGCCGCAGCCCCGAGGTGTAGAGACCGCGGTTGTCTGAGTCCTCCGTCAGCACCATCTGGAAGCGAACCCACACGTTCAACGGGAGGTTTTCTCGGGAGGCATCCGCCACCAAGCTCGAGAAAAGGTCGGCGCGTGTTGCAGCGGGTTGAGCGCTCCCCCAAAGGACCCCGAGTGCGCGATCCCCAGCGACTTCCAGCACGGCCTGGACCGCCCGGGTTAGATCCAGAGCTCTGTCGACGGGGCTGCCCTGGGAGCCAAGATTGAAGACCGCGATGTTCGAGCCATGCGCCGCAGCTTCCACCGCGCCGTTGGGCCAGAACGGCGATGCATTGGCACCGCGAGCGGCCTCGTCCCCGGGTATCTTGAAGAGGAAATGGGAAACCGCAAGGAGGCTACCCGACTCTAGCTCGATGACGACGGTGGCGTCGGCTGCCTCCGCGTCCACGCTCTCCTCTGCGTCAGGCTCCCCCTCGCTCGCGGTGGGAAAGCTCGTGGCCAATGCCGCCGATAGTTCCCTCTCGACGATCGCCTCCTCGCCCTTCATGAGCACGAGTGCCATCATCGAGCTCTGCTCGGGCGCCTCTAAGAACAACTCCGCCGGATCGGTGAGATCATAGACACCGCCGCGCTTGATCGTGAGGTTGCAGCCGCCTTCGAGGTCCACCCCTGGCGCTTCGCTGGGATCCCGTTGGCAGACTTCACAGAAGACGCCGACCTCTCCCCTCGGAACCGTCACGGTCCGTTCCTCACCAGGGGCCAGGTGAAGATGAGTGATCCAGTCTCTGTCGTCCGAGATCTGGTACCAGGTCCAAAGGGCGCCCTCGACGCCCGCGAGCTCTAAGCGACCGCCTTCACGGAGCACGAACGTCGGCGCCTTCTCTGACGGATTCGCCTCTTCGGCGACGTGTGGTCGACTGATCCAGCCGCTCTCCGTGGTCGCGTAGATGACGCAGCTCGCGTCGCCGAGCTGAGTGAGCGCGAATGTGCGATCGGCTCCGGCTACGACGCGGCTTGCGTCTGCGTCCAGGCTATTGGGTTGGCCAACGACCTCAACGCTGGGCTCTTCACCGAGCGCCCTTGCGGCAAGGCTTGTGCGAACCTTGCCGGTGAAGGACCAGCTAGGGAGGAGCGTGAGCGATACATCTGCCGCGCCCGCTTGGACCACCTCAGAGTGGGAGGCCCAATCCGTGCTAGTGGCTTCGCCGGTGAGCTGGTAGTGCCCAACCTCCAGGCCTTTCAGGAGGAACGTACCGTCCTTACCGCACTCGGCCGCCCCCGACTGCTTGCGGTCGGCGAAGGAGCGGTACCGCACCGTGCCAGCCACCGGTGAACCGTCGGGTCCAACGAGTCGTCCGCTGATGGTCTCCGATCCACCGACAGGCATGGACGCCGGTACGGCCGTTGGACTCCAAGCAAGAGCGAGCAGGGTGAGTAGAGTGGAGAAGTATGCGAGGCTATTCATGGGATAGAGACTAGCGACGCGACCTCAGGCCTGGTGCCCCATCAGGGATCTACTGTTTCAAGCGCGGTCCCTCGGCGGAGATGCGGCACCGCCAGGACTCCACCTGCTACGGCCCAGCAAGAAGCCGAGAGCATGGACCGCGTGGTGGCGGAACCAGAGAGCTGCCCTCGCTGACTCCATCAACGATGCTGACAAGGCCAAGGGCGGCTGAGTAGGAACTCGCAGTCGCGTTGTCGTTGCCGTTGCCGTTTCAAGACAGAAACGGGCGGCTTGGCGTAGGCTGGAGCCATGAAGAATACGCTGCTAGTGGCATGGATCCTTGCGGGTACGGCGTTCGGAGCTCCGGGCGATACGTTCCAGCGGGAAGGGAAGAACAGGGAGTTCAAGGATGCGCTCGAGGGGAAGGCCCCGCCGGCGCTCGCACTTGAAGGTTGGATGAACACCGACGGCGAGGCTCTCAACTGGGATGAGCTGCGCGGCAAGGTGGTTGTCCTCGACTTCTGGGGCACCTGGTGAGGCCCGTGTGTGCAATCAGTGCCGAAGCTCAAAGAGCTCAGCGCTAAGCACGCGGACCAGGGTCTGGTCCTCATCGGTGTTCACTCGATGCGCGGCGGCGAGAAGATGCCCGCCTTCGTGAAAGACAAGGCGATTGGGTATCCGGTCGCATGGGACCGCAAGGGAACGCTGGCTAAGGCGTTCGGCGTCGACGGATACCCGGACTACCAGGTGATCGATCGGAGCGGCCACGTGCGCGTCGCCGATCTGGTGAACGGCGCCGTTGAAGAGACGGTGCTTGCCCTACTGGAAGAGCCCGCACCCGCTGGCGAGGCAAGCGCCGTACCGGCGGCTCTTGCGGGGGCCGCGAAGACGGCGACCATGAAAGACACGCAAGTCCTCGCCGTCTTTGGGAGCGCGGCTGAGAACGCGGCGGTTCGCGCACTCACGAGCAAAGACCGCGCCCTTGGGACGCTTCTTCGGAACGAGTATCAGACGGCGTGGCTTGAGACGAGCGAGCACGGTGCGCTCCTCGCGGCAGCCGGCGTTGAAGGAGGCGCCGCATCCCTCGTGGCGTACTCTGCGACAGGCAAAGTGCTTGGGTCGCGCCCCGTCGCGGCTCTCGATGGCGCGGGGCTCAGCTCGTTCCTGACGAAGCACCAGCTCGCGCGCAAAGACGCGATCGACCTATGGAACGCCGCGCTGGCCCAGGCGAAGCGGGAGCAAAAACGAGTGCTCGTCCACCTCGGCACTCCCTGGTGAGGCTGGTGCTTCAAGCTCGAGGAGTTCCTCGGGCGCCCGGCGGTCCACGCCATTCTCACTTGTGATTTCATCGATCTGAAGATCGACACCGAGCGTCACACCAGCGGCGAAGAGGTCGCTTCAACCCTGACCAGCGACCAGCAGGTCGGCTTCCCCTGGTCCGTGATCGTGGACGCAGACGGCAAGCAGCTCGTGACGAGCGATGGCCCCGAGGGGAACATCGGCTGTCCAGTTTCCGCCGCCGAACGCGGCCATTTCATCGACATGGTGAAGCGCACGCGAACGCGCATCACGGACGAAGAGCTGGCGACCCTCGAGAAGGAGCTCGCTGCCTTCGGAGAGGAGATTGAGTCGGCTCGGAGATAGCTGACGCCGATACGGCTCGGCGACGGTCAGGCCTTCATCGAAGCTCGACGCTGATCGCGCTCGTGAAGTTGGACGTCGCCGCGCCCGAGATGGCGCCCCGATACCAAGCCTGGAAGTACCAGGTTTGCCCCGCTATGGCAGTGCCCGTGGGCGTGGGAAAGGCGGAGGTATCGAGCGCAACCTCGGCCTGGCCGTCAGCTCCCGTCACGAACAGCTCAGAGCGAAGTCGTCCAATGGCGGTACTGATCCGCAACTGATTCGGCCACCTTTCGAGCGGCCCCGGATCGTTCGAAAGGTGGCGGAATCAGTTGTCGCGGTAGGAACGCTGTAGCTGGTCTAAACCACCTACAGCGCCCCCCGCACAGATCCCAGCGAGCGGAACTACCGCACTGGGCTCCTACCTCGGGTGTTTGGCGCGGGAGCGGTCATCCGGCCAGGGGTGAGTAATCTTGGGGGGTGGGAGCCACTTGTTCAGGATTCGACTCATTCGACTCCATGGCAGCAGTCCCTTCTGGCTCCGTCGCCGTAGCGCCGTGTACCAGAGTCGAGAGAGAGCGTTGCGGAACGAGTTCATCGCCTTGGCGTTGCCTGGAACGCCGTAGTAGTTGTAGTGACCTCGCAGAACCCTAGCGAGCCACGCACCTGTTGCAGGAACAGGATCGTGCATGCGCTTCATCAGGTCCTCTCGTAGTCCTTTCAACTTGGCTGTCGCCTTCTCCCGCTGCGTCTTCCGCCCCGCCTGAAAACGGCCCATCCGAGTCTTTGCGCAGAAGTGCGTGAAGCCAAGGAAGTTGAACGTCTCCAAAGAGGTACCGACACGGTTACTCCGCCGCCACGAAACTAGAATTCGCAATGACGCCGTCGCGGAGGATGAGCTTCAAGGAACACCTCTCGGTAGTTCAGAACCGGCCAAGTCAGCCGACGCTCGTGGCGGCGGAGGGACCGTGACGGCACCTACACGATGGCGAGGAATCGCCGCTCTCACGATCCGATCGCCCGAAAAATCATGAGCTTGATCACATCAGTCGATAGCGCCTCGCGGTCTCCCAGGTAGAGCTACTGCCATCGCCTTCATGCTCTCGCTCCTTCGCTGGTTCCTTCTCTGGTCCCGCTCGCTGGCCC
>CAYQKK010000161.1:3324-7805 GCA_964417955.1 uncultured Planctomycetaceae bacterium | reverse complement strand
TGAAGCCGGGGCCGGTGCCGAGGACGTGATCCATGACGGCCAGGGGCACGTAGTCAGCGTTGGCGCGCTTGATCCCAAGGTGTCCCAGGTAAACGTGGACTTGGTTGCGCTCGCGTTCGAAGGTCGCGCGCCGGGGTTCAAGGGACGGGAACGTGGGTTCGATCCGCTCGTGGGGTGTTCCCGGCGGCAGCGCCGCGAAGGCAGCCTCTGCGCGGTCTCGCACCGCGGAGGGATCCACATCTCCAACAACCGCGATGACGACGCGCTTGCCGCACCAATAGGTCTTTCGATGCGCGCGCATATCAGCCGCGGTGATCTTGGATGCCGCGTCTAGGTTCCCGTAGGCGCTACGCCCGAGGAAGTGCTCGTCGCCGTAGACGAGCTTCTTGAAGAGAATGCCGCCTTGGGCGCGGGGATCCTCGGCCTCGACCGCCAGTCGAGTCTTGAGCCGCTCGAGGTGCGTGGAAATCCGAGCTTCCGGGTAGCTGGCGCTCACCATGACCTCACCGAGTACATCGAGCAGAAGGCCCCAGCTGGAGCCCGCGACGGCCCCGGAGAGGCCCATCGCGTCCCCTTGGATCGCGCCGCCTTCGGGCTCAAGCAGCATGGCGATGTCCTCGTCAGACTTCGTCTCGGTGCCTTGATCGGCGAAGGCACCCGCCATGTAAGCGAGACCTTCCTTACCGACCGGATCCAGCCCGGGTCCCCCGCGGATATGGATCCGTACCGCGGTCACCGGCGCGCCGACTCGGGCGTGAACAAGCAGCGTTGCGCCGCAGCTCAGTTCGAAGCGCTCGCGCGGAACGGAGATCTTTGGGACGTTCTGCGTGGCTGGAATGGCGGGAAGGGTCATGGGCGGGTCAGCGTTTGGGGGGAGGGGCAGGACAGGAGCGGAGCGCCAACCACTAGGCGGGGCTCGACGCGGTCTCAGCTGCGTCGGCCGGCAGCGACCATCCAATGATGCGGCAGTTCGCCTGCAGGAACCGCGCGCAGGTATCGCGGACCATTTCCTTCGTGACGCTGTTTCGGCGCTCGGACACGCGCAGCGCGTCGGCCCACTTCAGGTCCGTCGCGTACTCGCCGAGGGTTTCAGCCACATCCGTGATGGTCTCTGACTCGAAGGCGTCGCTCGCGTCGAGGAGTTTCTTGGCCCGCTGGAGCTCTTCGTCCGTGACCAGCTCGGTCGAGATTCGAACCACTTCCTCATCGATGAGAGTCTCAAGCGCGATGGGTTCGACGCCTTGGACGGCCTCGGCGTAGATCCAAAACCCACCCGCTGCTTGCCGAGCGTCGTTGTTGGCCGAGACGCTGGTGGCGAGGCCTTCGTTGACCACGGCGCGACGGTAGAGGCGAGAGAGCTTGCCGCCGGTGAGAATGGTGACTACGACATCGAACACAAAGTCATCGTCCGATCCGAAGACGCCGCCAGGCCACGCCATGATCATGCGCGACGCTTGGTCGTCCCAGGTGGTGTTGATGCGGACGACGCCGGTGAGGGCGGGCTCGGGCTGGGCGCGCAGCTCTTCCGTGGGCCCGAGCTCGGGGTCGACGATCTTGCCAAAGCGCTCTTCGGCTGCTTCGAGCGCTCGCTTCGGATCTACGTCGCCTGCAATGACGAGCGTCGCGTTTCCTGGCCGATAGAAGCGGTCGTAGTGATCCCGCATTTCGTCCGCGGTCATGGGGATCAGCGTGTCGCGGAAGCCGATCACCGGGCGGGCGTAGGGATGCCGTCCGAAGAGAGTGGCCGCCACCTTCTGCGAAAGCGAGCGCCATGGATCGTCTTGGCCCATCGAGAGCTCTTCGAGCACGACCTGCTTCTCGGACGCGAACTCTTCAGGATCCAGCTTGAGGCTCTGCATTCGATCCGCTTCGAGGTCGAGGGCGCGCTCCCAGCGGTCGGATGCGAACTCGAACCAGTAGGCGGTGTGATCGGGGGTCGTGAACGCGTTGTTGCTGCCGCCGAGCACCGTGGTTTCGAGATCGATAGCTCCCTTTCCCAGCGTTTCGGTGCCCTTGAACATCATGTGCTCAAGGAAGTGGCTGACGCCTGACATCTGCGGGGTCTCATGACGGCCGCCGACGCCGTACCACACCATGACGGCGACGACGGGATCGAGGTGGCGCTCGGCGACGAGCACCTTCATGCCGTTGGAGAGCGCGCTCTCGTGAACGGTGGCGCCGCAGTAGGTGGGTAGGCTGGTGGACATTTGGAGGCCTGAAGAAGTTAGGTGTAGGTGAGTTAGCGTCTACGGGACGAGGACCGGCGCCGTGCGCCGCCGCGGCGGCCGGCGCTGCCACGCCGCCCGGCACTGCGGCGAACACTGCGGCCAGCGGCACGTCGTGCGCGTCGAGGCCGTTCATCCTCCAAGGGATCAAGGGGCTCCCGGTCTGGACCGCTGTCCCGCAGGAGGGCCTCGACTTCGTCGCGACTCAGAGCACGCCAACGACCTTCCTTCAGTCCGCGAATCGAAAGCGGACCAATGCTCGTACGCGTTAGCGAGAGCACTTTGTACCCGACGCGGGCGAACACGCGCCGGACCTCTCGGTTCTTGCCCTCTTGGATCGTGACCTCAAGGGTAGAGCCGTTGGCGGTCCGGCGTTGAACGAGAACTCGCGCGCCGGCGGTCCGGCCCTCTGAGAGGTGGACACCCTCGCGGATCTTCATGACGGCCTCGTCCGTGATCCGACCGGGAACCCTCACGAGGTAGCGCTTCTCCACGCCGTAGCGGGGGTGAGCGATGCGGTCAGCGAACTCACCGTCGCTCGTCAGGAGAATGAGGCCCTTCGACTCTTCGTCCAGCCGGCCCACCGAGAAGATGCGACCTTTCCCCGGGTCGGTGATGAGGTCGATCACACGGGGACGTGTCTCGCGCTCTTCATTCGTGCACACAACGCCGGCGGGCTTGTGGAGCAGGTAGTAGCGGCGCTCGCGGGGGTCGGAGCGCAGACGGACTCCGTTTACGTCCACCGTCTGGGTGGAGGGGTCGATCTTGGTGCCGAGCTCAGTGACTGGCTCTTCGTCCACTAAGACCTTGCCAGACGCGATGAGTTCGTCGCTTCCGCGCCGCGATGCGACGCCGTTGTCGGCCAAGAACTTGTTCAGGCGCACGAGGTTCTGATCTCGTTTCTCGTCGCGTGCTGATGAGGAGCGGGCGGGCAGTCTCTTGCCGCCGACCTGTTTGAGGGGGCTACGGCCTCGGCCGCGTCCTCCACTTCGTCTTCTAACCATGGCTTCGTGCCTGGGGCTTCCAGGACTTTAGGCCCGAGCGGGCCGTGCTCGTACGAGCTTGAGCTCACCGTCGGCATCCACGATCTTCGCGGAGTCGAGGTCAGCGGGCAGCACCCAAGCGCCGCCCTTCACAAGTGGGTAAATCTCCCCATCACCGGTTTCGATGCGCCCGCTTCCGCTGAGCACCACCAAGACCGTGGGGAGCGCTTCGACCGTCATCTCGACGGGTTCATGCACTTCGAGCACCTCGGCGACGAACTGCTTGCAGTCAGCTAGCGTCGCGATGCGATTGACGGACGAAGAGTCCGCCGATTGGCTGGCTTCATTGCCAGCGCCTGCTGGATTGCAGGGCTTGAACTCCAATGGACCGGGCGCGTTCACCTCGCGCTCGTAGTCGATGGAGCGGAACGACTCTTCGAGGTGAACCTCGCGGGGGTTGCCGTCGATACCGACGCGGCCCCAGTCGTAGACACGGAACGTCGTGTCCGAGTTGGTCTGCACTTCCACGATGGCGATGCCGGCGCCGATGCTGTGCACGGTCCCCGAGGGCACGTGGACTCCGTCGCCTGCGCTGACGGGGTGACGCTGCAGGAGGTCGACCACATCGGGCGTCGCGGCGCCGGCTGCGAAGGACTTGGCATCGGTACCGGGCGAGAGACCGAGGAAGATCTCCGCACGGGGCGCCGCGTCGAGAATGTACCAGCACTCGTCCTTCGAGGACCCGCCGAACGTAGCCGCAGCACGGTCGTCAGGATGGACCTGCACCGAGAGGTTCGCCTGGGCGTCCAAGAGCTTCAGTAGCAGAGGGAACGAATCGTCGTCACCGAGTATGGAGCCGCCGACCAAGGCCTCTCGCTCGGAAAGCATGAGCCCTTGGAGCGTGCGACCTTCGAACGGCCCGCCTGCGATCACGGATGACTGGTCGCCACGATCACTCACGATCCAAACTTCCCCTACGGGCTGTCCCTCAGGCCACTCAGCCTCTCCTGCCTCCTGCTGCGTCTGTAGCGCGTCTAGCTGAGGCGCGACGAAGGGTTTAAGTGCCTCACCACCCCATACCTTGGGCACGAGAACGGGTAGGAGGCGGAGAGGACACTGGATCGTCATGGGAGGGACCTGAAAGGCAGCCGGGAAGCCTAGCGCTCTTACTTGCGCATGGGGGCGGATGCTGCTTTATATCGGGTGTGGGAGTCGGAACCTCGACCGCTCCCCCTCAGCAATTCCTGCTGTCCTTTCCTGTTGGCCCTTCCTG
>CAYQKK010000161.1:0-3224 GCA_964417955.1 uncultured Planctomycetaceae bacterium | reverse complement strand
TGGCCCTTCCTGCTGGCTCCTCCGCTAGCCCCCCCATGGACATCCTCATCAACCTCATCAGTGGCGCCGTTGGCGGCAACCTCCTCGGCGCCCTTACCAAAGGCAGCGGGCTCATCAAGACCATCATGGGCCTTGTGGGTGGAGGCCTCGGCCAGTTCATCGGCCCCGACATCCTTTCCAAGATCGGCGCGCTCGCTGAGTCGGGACAGGCTGGCCAAGCGGGAGCATCCGCTGGCCTCGGCGGCATCCTCGCCATGGTGGCCGGCATCTTCACCAAGAAGAAGAACGGCTAGGCGGGTGCCCTTAGGAGTCGTTCGGCCTCCGCAAGGGCGGTCGGCTCCGCGGCTCCCCCAGCGATCATGTCTGCGATTTCCGAGGCACGTGGTTTCCCGATCAAGAGGGTGATCTGCGTGCGAGTTCGGCCCTCGTCGACTTCCTTCTTCACCTGAAGGTGGCGCATGGCCCGCGCGGCGATCGCGGGCAAATGGGTAACGCACAGCACTTGGTGATGATGGCCTAGCACTTCAAGGTGCTTGGCGACCTTGGGGCCCAAACGGCCACCGACCCCCGCATCGACCTCATCGAAGATCAGAGTGGGTGTCGACCGGCGAACGGCGAGAGCCCCGCGCAGAGCCAGTAGGATTCTGGCGGCTTCTCCTCCGGAAGCGACGGCGCGAAGTGGCTGGGCGTCTTCGCCAGGGTTGGCCGACAAGAGGAGTTCTACGCCCTCGGTTCCGGACGCCTGGAAACGCATACGGTCTCGATCAACCTGGTCGTCTTCGGTGACCGTATCTACCGCATCTTGAGTGATTCCGTGGGGTACGAGAACCATCGAGAACTCAGCGCGTTCCAGGCCCAGGTCCTTCAGTCCGGACTCGACCTCCTTCTTGAGTTTCTTTGCGAGCTTGCCCCGCGCTTGGGCGAGGCGCTTGGCGGATTCCGCCATGCCTCGGCGGGCTTTTCCGATCGCAAGCACGAGCTCTTCGCGCGTTGCCCCGCCCCCCTCGATCTCCTCTAGTTCGGCCTCTAGCTCCGTCCTGCGGGACTCTAGCCCCGCGACGTCGGTCCCGTACTTACGCTCCAGTCGTTCGAGAAGACCCAGCCGAACCTCGGTGGCTTCGAGCCGCCCGGGATCCGTGTCAACGCCGTCGAGAAAGACCGAGAGACCGCGGGTAGCCTCATCGAGAAGCAGTCCGGCCTCCCGCAGCTGGGCCGCGGGCTCGACGAGGTCGCTGATCTTTCCAGCCCAATCATCCAGAGCGCGCTCGGCGCGCCCCACGGTATCGAGGGCCGCATCGTCGCTGTCGGTCAGCTGGTGAAGAAGGGCCCCCAGCTCTGAACCGAGCTCGGACGCATGCCGCAGCACCGAGCGCTCTGACCGCAACGTTTCGGCCTCGGCGGCAGAGGGGTTGGCCTCGGCGAGCTCCGAAGCCTGGAATCGAATCAGATCAATACGCTGCAAACGCTCGGACTCTTGGGATTCGAGAGAGCGAAGCTGGTCGGTGAGCTTCAGCCACTTCAACCGACGCTCGCGGTACCCAGCCAGCGTCTCGAAGAGACCTCCAAAGAGATCGACAAGGCGCAGCTGCTCCGTCGGCTCGAAGAGCCTCTGATGATCGTTCTGTCCGTGAATCTCCACGAGCTGGGAAGCGAGCCCCCGCAACAACTTCTGGGTCACCGGCCGGTGATTCACATGGGCTCGGCTGCGCCCATCCCGCCCGATGGTACGGGTCAAGATCAGCTCGAGCTCGTCCTGATCGTCGCGGTCCTCCAGCGCCTCGGGCAGGTGCTCTCCGAGCCACATCGAGATGAGCTCGCCGTACCCGTTTAAAGGGAGCAAGAAGCGCCCCTCGACCCGGGCTCGGTCCGCTCCCTTGCGAACCATCGCGGCCTTGGCACGGCTGCCGATCAAGAGCTCAAGCGCATCCACCAGGAGGCTCTTCCCCGCCCCCGTCTCCCCCGTGACCGCATTCAGTCCGGGTCCAAACTCAAGGGCGGCCCGTTCGAAGAGGGCGAGGTCTTGCAGGCTTAGTTCACAGAGCATCGTCGAAGCAAAGATGGCACGAACCCCAAGGGGCCCGCAACGGCATAACCGAATAAATGCCTAACAAAAGACTACCTTTCCCCTACCGCCAGAGCACCCGCCCCGCCACCCGCATCGCCATGGCCCGGTACTCACTGTCGTCGCGAAAGAGCTCCTCATGCAGATCCGCCCTCCGTGCGACCGTCCACCGACTCCAGCCCAGATCCTGTCCGATTTGGAGTTCGCTGCACCCAGTCATGCGACGCAACAACCCTGACTTGACGATCTCAAGCCAGCCTGCAGGTCGCTTTCCCAGCCGTACACACCAGTCCCCTTCCTTGTCAGCCAACTCATCGCAACACCTCGTAACGGTCAGGCTGGAAGCCGTGGGTAGTTCTCGGCTGCTGCGCGTCCCTGTAGACACCTGCTCAAGGTAGCTCGCAAGAAACTCGCACCGCGCATCTGAGTTCGCGAAGTCTCGGTTCAGTGGATCGACCGTCCCAGCCGAACGCATCCGCGCCTCTACAAGCTGGTCGGCCTCCTTGTCGTAGGGCTGCGCCAATCCCGCGCCATACGCCCCCTTGGGTAAGCCTGCGATCCCTCGTCCCTCACGCAGGACACGCTCCGCCCAGCTCTGATTCAGCCATCGAGGAGACGTCCCACGATGGAAGTGAAACGCGCTCCCATGGGGGTAGTCGATCCCCCTCGCGACCATCCCAGCCCCAACGGGATTTCTATCGATGTATCGCAGCACACTCACCTTGTAGTCGCGTGTCTCTACCGGCTTGGAACCGAAACGCGACCGAAACAGCGGCCCGTCCCGCCCCTGCCGCGGATTGAAGATCAAGACGAAGGGCCTCAGCAAGTCACGCATGGCCAAAGCCAACTCCCCCCTCGGGGACATGACGAGCAGGTGAAAGTGGTTGGTCATGAGCACGTACGCGAACACCACGAGCCGCCCCGCCAACACCTGAGCCTCCAGATGCCGAAAAAGGACCCCACGGTCCACATCATCCGTAAATATCGCCCTCCCCCCGGCCCCACGTACAAAAACGTGGTGCCAGACCCCGGGTCCATCTTCTCGTCGTTTGCGTGCCATCTCATAGGACTCGACGATCTCATCCAGCCCGGGTTACACCCGCCCTGCGAATTCGGCTGCATTGGGAACCAGGTTGAAATTGCGCAGGACGCGATTCTGCAC
>CAYQKK010000160.1:0-7902 GCA_964417955.1 uncultured Planctomycetaceae bacterium | reverse complement strand
ATTTCAGGACTGGGAACCTCCATAGAAGTAAAGGAAGCGGGCTGCCACGTCGAAGAACGTGGACATGGCCGTCGACGAAACAGGACAGGGGAGCCAACCAGAGGCTGGGCGGATCGCCAAGGCTCTCGTGGACAGCTCCGGCACAGACCACGGGCATGTCGAGACTCCACCGGAGCCCAGCATCGGCCCCGAGCAGGCCTTTGCGCCTCGCCCGTATCCGAGGCGGGAGGCTGGCTCGTCTCCCCTACGGGGTTGCCGTGCGCTCGTCATCGACGAGGATGTGCAGCGTGGACGCAGGACCGCGGTGCACCTGAGCAGTCGCGCGGCGGCCAGTCGTCACCACAGCGGCGGAGATGGCCTCGCGGATCTGCTCGACGGACGCGATCAGTACGACATCATCGTCGTGCCCGCAGATCAGGTGGACGACGAGGATCTGGCGGCGCTCGGCAGCGTGCAAGGCCAGCCCTCAGTGGTGCTCATCGGCGATACGGAGCGTGCCGAAGCCCAGGGCCTCCAAGCGGTCCCCGACGCCCCCACCGAGAGTGACCTCGCGATCGGCGTCGCACGTGCCCTGGAGGCGCGCAGCCTGACGACGGAGAACGAGTCGCTCCGCGCCCAGCTAGAGGGCCGCTTCTCCTTCGGCAACATCGTTACGCGCGACGCGAACCTGCGTTCGGTCCTGAGCGTGATGGAGTCCGTGGCTGAAACGCGGGCGACCGTGCTGCTGCTGGGTGAGACCGGCACCGGTAAGTCGCTCCTAGCACGGACCCTCCACCAGGCGTCGGATCGCCGCCATGGTCCGTACGTCGAGGTCAACTGCGGTGCGCTACCGGGCGGCCTCTTGGAAGCAGAGCTCTTCGGGCATGCGAAGGGATCGTTCACCGGCGCGACCAGTGACCGCCCGGGACGCTTCGAAGCGGCCGACGGCGGCACCATCTTCCTCGACGAGATCGACAGTGCCCCGCTGGACCTACAGGTCAAGCTCCTGCGCATCGTGCAGGACCGGCTATTCGAACGGGTCGGCGAATCGAAGACACGCTCGACGGACGTTCGGATCGTCGCCGCGACCAACGCGTCGCTCCCAGAGCGCGTCGCAGACGGGTCCTTCCGCGAGGACCTCTACTGGCGCCTGAAAGTTGTCGAAGTCAGGATCCCTCCCCTGCGCGAGCGACCGAGCGACTTGGCGCCGCTGGCCGACGCCTTCGTCGCGCGTTTCGCTACGGAGTACGGCAAGAGGATCAAGGGCCTCTCCCCCGGAGCACTAGGGACCCTCGCCCGCTGCGCGTGGCCCGGCAACGTCCGCCAGCTTGAGCACGCGCTGGAGCGAGCTGTGCTGCTGGCCACGGACCCCGAGAACGGCCGAGGCACGCGCAAACTCGGCGCCGGGGACCTTGCGTCCCTCGAGCTGGGCGCCGTGGGCGACGCTAGGACTGGATCTCAAGCCGCAGCGCCTGACTCGAACGTTCCCTCCAGCCATTCGCTAGAGGGCCTCTCGGCGCCGCCGCCCCCGGGCGTCGACCCGACCTCACTTGCGGCGGGCCTCAGCTGGCTTGAAGCACTCACCGGCGGCGTAGTGTCCCTCAAGGAAGCCCTCGCTGGACCGGAGAAACTCCTCATTGAGGGCGCCCTTCGACGCAACGGAGGCCGACGGGATCAGGCCGCGAAAGAGCTCGAAATCAACCGCTCAACGCTGTTCAACAAGATGCGCAAGTACGATCTACTTCACGTGGACTTCACCGGGCGAGCAGACGGCGCAACGCCAACTGCCGCCACCCCGGATTTGACACAGCCCGCAGCTCCAGAACCCGGCGCCAAGTCGTAACCTCCAGGCACAGCCCCATGAAGTGGACCACAGCAACAGCATTGTTCTTGGCGATCGCAGCAGGCGGCGTCGGAGTCACGGCCGTCCTCAATCGCAAGCCGATGGACCCCGACGAAGTCCTGGCGGAGATTCGCCGCGAGAGCGAAGGGCCCGCCTTCGACCGCGACTCCGCGGTCGAGCGCCTGGCGAGGGCTCTCGAGGATCCAAGCGTACTTAGCGACCTCGAGCTTGAGACTCGGCTCAGGCAGACCCGCGCCGAGATCTATCGCGACCTGAGCCTCTTTGCTGAGGCCCGTGCCGACCTGGAGATCTTGCAGTCCTCGGCTTCCGAGCCGGACAGCGAGATGGAGCTGGAGATCATCAAGCTCATGTCCCTCGACGGCCAGCGGGAGGCCGCGCTCTCAAGGGTCCGAACCCTCACGAGCACAGGCTCCGACTTCGGCGAAGGTTGGGCCATGCGAGCACAGCTCGAGGTGGAATCCGCCGAGGCTGCGCTCGACGCGGCGATCGATGAGGCTGACTCGAACCTCGCGAGCAGCGACTCCGAACGAATCCACGGGGTCATCGCAGAGCTCGCATCACGGACCGCCGACGATCCCAAGCGCGGCGCACTCCTGACCCAGCTGAGCCGCGCGTTCTACGGCGGTAGCGAAGCGACCTCCAGCACGATCTTGAGCCAGCTGACCCCGGCCCGCCTCAGCTTCAAGCTGGCCCGCCAGAACTTCGCGAACGCGCTGAACTTTCTGGCCCGCCCCGACGTGGTGGTCTCCCTCGGCCAGCTGTTGGAACGGGCAGGCCAGGTCGAGCTCTCCGTCAAGCTACATCGCGCCGCCCGCAACCTCCCGGAGGTTGCGCGGGACCCCGACGTGGTCGCTGCGTTCCTTGAACAGCTCTTGGCCACGAACCGCATCTCGGAAGGCGTTCGCGTCCTCAGCAGCTGGGACTACAAGCTAGGCGGAACCCTTGAATTCTACCGCTCGGCTGGAGAGGTCTTCTACCGCGCCGAGGAGTACAGCGCCATGCGCAAGGCCAGCGACGGGCTCCGGGACTACGGCGGAGACCTCGGAAGGGACTGGTGGCGCTTCTACAGCGCAGTCCCCTACATCGCGCAAGCGACGCGGGCTAAGAATCACAACGTCAACAGAGACTTCTCGCCGGCCATGCCGGATCAGATCTCAAGGCTGAAGGCTTTCGCCAAAGAGGACGATTCTCCGGAACCGTTCTTTGGCGCGCGATCGCTCGCATGGTTCTGGCTCGCTGACGCCCACGCCTACCTCGGCGACGACGTCGGAGAGAAGTTCATGCTGAAAGAGGCTCTGGCCAAGATGCCTAGCCGCTCCAGCGACGACTGGGTGCGCCTTGCCCAACTTCTGAAGAAGGAGAAAAAGGTCGTCTGGCGTCAAATCGAGGATGCTTACTCGCGGGCGTTGAATCTGGATCCCACGCGCACCGCAGAGTTGGAGCCGGACTGGTACGAGGCCGGCAACGAGCTCCTCAAGGCGCGGGGCGAGACGGTGGACGATCTGATTGGCCAGCTTCAGCGGGGTGGATTCAGCGCGCTGAACCCAGCGTCCATTGGGCCGTCGGTGATGACCCAGATCGCAGGTCACGAGCTTGCGATTGGCGAACTCTATGGGGCGATCCGCGCGGCCGAGTCTGCGCGCGAGAAGTACCGCAATCTCGTCCCCCCCCTCGACATCATTATCCGCGCCAAGCTCGCCAATACGCAGACGCGCGCGCCGAAGGACGCCATCATCGAGCGCATCGAGGCCGCCGGCATCGACGATCAGGTCGAGAGCTTCATGTCCCAGCTGCCCGATGGACGCTTGGATGGAGCCGAGCTCGTGAGGGCGATCCGCGCCGCTCCGCTCAGGTTCGGCAAGACAGCCGTAGCACGCTACCACCTCAGCCTTGACGATCCAGGTCGCGCGGCAGACGCGCTCGTGGACTTGGCCGATGCCGCAGCGCCGCCGGAACTCAAGCTCCTGCGTGCGAGACTCTTGGTGGAGAGCACCGAATATACCAAGGCCCTTGGAGAGCTCTCGGGCCTCGAGAAGGACCCGCGCCTCCGGTCGGAGGCGCTCCTCCTCAAGCTCGATGCCCTCATCGGCGCCGAGCAACTCGACCGGCTCGATCCCGTGGCCGCACAGATGCGCAGCCACCCGACGCCAGAGACAAAGGCCGAAGCGGCGAGCATTCTCAACGCCCAGCTGGTGGCCGTCGACCGCTTGGCGTCCTCCGGTCGCTTGGACCTCGCGCTCAAGAACATCGATGTCCTCGACACAGGCGCCGAGACCCGCACGCCGGCCTTCTATCGCCGACGGGTACTCATCGATGCATTCACGCTGGATACCCGCGGTCGCGCCACGGCCCAGGAGTCGATCCTGCGCGCGGAGCCCTACCTGCGCGACGGCACGCCCGAGATGACGGCGATCGTCCTCGCGGTCGCCGAACGGGAGTGGACGCTGCTCCCTGACCTCGTCGACCGACTGCTGGAGTCAGAGTTCCGTCCCAACCGCTATCAAAAGGCGGCACTGTCGCTTCTGGGTGAGCGGCTCCAGAGCGGCACCCGCGCCGCAGGCGACGGGCTTGAGCGCTCCCCCAGGGACCCGGACTGGGCCTTCCTGTCGACCATCGCTGCCAGCCTCGTCGACGCGCGAATTCGTCTGCCCGAGTGGTTCGGTCCGGACGCGAGCCGCGACGCGCAGAAGCTCCTGCGCGGCCGCGTGGACGGCAGCCCCAAGGATCCACGGGACGCCATCGTGCTCTACCTCATGTCCTCAAGAATGGAGTGGAGTCCCTGGGTGATCCCACGGATCAGCGAGATCGCCGACGAAACGGGGAGCTCCCTTTGGACCGAGTGGCTCTACGGCCGGGTGCTCGAGGCAACGGGCAAGCGCGTCGCCAGCGTCGCCAGCGCCAACAAGCTCACCGAGGGTCACCCTCGATTCGGTCCCGGCCATGATCTGGCGGTGCGCCTGGCCGAACGCCGGCACCCCACGGAGCCACTCCACCCCCAGGTGGCTCGCGCCCGGCGCATCCGGCTTCAAAGCCTCGGGGAAGAGCTCATCGCCGATCCCATCGAGATTCGACTGGCCCGCGCCGGCGAACTCGCCCGCAAGGGCAAAAACGTCGAGGCCATTCTGGAGCTCGCGCCCGTCGTCAACTCAGGGGGAATCGCGGCCACGGAAGGCCGACTGACCCTCGGTCTGCTGATGCTCAAGGCTGGGCAGTACTCAGGCGCAGTGGAGCAGCTCGAAGCGGCGCTCCTGAGCGACCCCGGCGTCTTCAAGGAAGTCGTCATCGACTCCCTGCTCTTCGCTATCCGCGAAACCATCGCCATCGCGAGGGGCCGAGATGGAACCGGTGCGCCCCAGCGGAATCAGCTGGGTGAGCCCAGAGCCCTTGCGATCCTCGAGGGCCTCATGCGGCAGTACCCGCTTGATCCGATGGTCGCCCTCACCCACCTCGAGCTACTGCCGTCCCTCTCGCCTGGCGAGCGGGGTATCAAAGGTGGCAAGGTCCTGGACCGGCTGTACCAGGACTCGGGGCGCAAGCCGCTTGACCAGCTCCGTCGCGGGTGTACGCGCCGCTGGATCGAGTTCCTAGCGCCCATTGCCCCGGACGTTGCGGAGGCCGTGCTGGAGCGGGATCTCGTCCTCGAGCCGGGCAACCTTGACCTCTGGCAGCTCTCCGGCGAGATCGCCGAGATTCAGAACGACCGGAAGAACTCCAAGGGCTTCTACGAGACGCTCATGGCGATCGACTCCCGGCCAGAGACGGCTTTCGCCCTTGCGGAGATCATGATCGAGGAAGGCGCCGAGCCGAGGGAAGCCAAGAAGATTCTGGCCCGGGCAAGCCGCGCCCAAGCGGGTGGATCGGCTCGCGCGATCTACCTGCAAACGGTGGCCGATCTGAGGGACCGTCTCCTCGACTTTCCCGCCAAGCGCACGCCCAAGCTCGTGACGATCGTTCCTCGCCTGAGAGAGCTGTGGAAGTCGCGGGAGCGCGTGCGCAAGGAGGTTGACCCCCTCGACCTTGGGCTGCTGTACGCGGACGCTCTCTTCCGACGCCTAAGTGCCATCGAACTCGAAGCTGAGAAGGCTAAGGCCGCGCGCGAGAAGGAAACCGCCGAGGCGGCAATCGAGACAGACGCCGACAGGGAAGACGCTGCGAAGCGCGTGACCTCCTACAAGAGCCGGCTTGCTGATCTGCAGACGCTTCTCGTCGAGCTCAAGGACGTGGCGGACCTCGACACGTCGGCCTACTACGAGCAGGACCTCGTCAAGGCTATGCAGGGAATCCTGAAGTCGATCGAGGCCCGAGACCCCAGCGCCTCACTGCGGTCGAACTGAGCCTTCACTAGCAGTGACGGAAGGACGAGGTCCCAGCATGTCCCACGGATTCCCCGCGACGTCATTGAAGACGACGACCCGCCCGTAGGGTTCGTCGCGGGGCTCGCCGCGGAAGGACACGCCGGCCTCCACCATTCGCTGGTAGGACGCGTCAAAGTTCGCGACCCGAAGGAAGAACCCGACGCGGCCTGCCATCTGCTGTCCGACAGCCTCTTTCTGCCGCGGCCCGTCAGCCTGGGCCAGCAGAAGGCACGTGCGCGACTCCCCATGGCTGCCTGGGGCACCTGGGCCGCCGGCGGCGCCGGGGCGAACGACCACCCACCGCTTCTGCCGACCATCGTTAGCGAGCGAAGGGGTGTCCTCGATGAGTTCAAAGCCAAGCACGTCGACGAAGAAGGTGATGGCTTCGTCGTAGTCCTCGACGATCAGCGACACGAGTTCGAGGTGGTCCATGGTCGCCACAATAGCATTGCACTGGTTCTGCCCCTGCCCAGGCCCGCGATGGGCCCCGGAGTGAGACTCAGAAAGATCGGGATTTGGGGGTACCAGAATGCGAGCGATGCCCCTCGGCTGGGTGCAGCCATTCGCGCCTGAAAGAGTCCCCGCCCACTCTCCCCCCTAGCGTTCCATGCTCTCAGTACTTGCTCTCGCCGCCTCTCTTTCCACGATTCCCCAAGGCGACTTCTACGACGAGGACGTCTTCAGGACCATCGACGTGGTGTTTGACGATGCCAACTGGCACCAGCAGCTCGTGGCCAACTTTGGCACGGGCGTGCCGGTCCTCGCTGATCTGACCATCGACGGCGAAGTGCTCAGTGACGTAGGCGTCTTTCACAAGGGCGACGCGAGCTACACCGGGGGCGTCACTCTGCGCGAGCCGCTTCGCATCGCACTCGATGAGGTAGTCGACGGCCAGAGCTTCCAAGGATTCGATCGCGTTACCCTCGACAACGGCCGCCAGTCGAGCGTCTTCAACGAGGTCGTCGCCCTGTGGATCTGCGAAGGCATGGTGATCGCGCCGCGGGCGAACTTGATCCATGTACGCGCGGGAGTGGTCGGCGACATGCAGGATCTCGGCGTGTACACCAATACCGAGCGGGTCGACGGCGAGTTCTTCAGCGACCGCTTCGTTGACGCGGACGGCCACCGCTACAGCAGGAACGAGGACAATCCCCTCCTGCCCCTACCCTTCATGTACCAGGGCACGGACGCTGCCATCTACGCCAGCGACTACGTGGTCCAAGGCGGCGACGAAGCGACGAACTTTGAAGACGTACGCGACGTGGCGGTTCTGCTAGAGAGCGGACCCGCGGCCACGCTGCCTGCGGAACTCCCGCTGATCGCTGACGTGGACGCCTTTGTCCGCACGCTCGCCCTCGAGTCGCTCATGCGCAACGCTGATGGGCTTTGGCGTGGGAACAACTACTACCTCTTCGAGGACCAATTCCACGGTGGGCGCCTCGTCCCCATTCCGTGGGATCTCGACCGAGCCCTCTTGAACGAGTCGATCAATAGCCCGCCCGACATGTTCGTGGGGCCCGGCGACCACGCCGAGTGTCCGCTTTCCCGCACCCTTGAGAGCCACGTGTGGAACCGGCGCCTCGAAGCCTACGAGCGCCACCTCCTAGGCTCGACCTTCCGGTGGGAAGTCATCGAACCGCGCCTCCTTGCCCTGAAGGATCGCGTCAATGACACCATCCTTAGCAGTCCCCACGAGTTCATTCA
>CAYQKK010000159.1:0-7917 GCA_964417955.1 uncultured Planctomycetaceae bacterium | reverse complement strand
CAGCAGCACCGCGTCCGCGGCCCTTGCGCTTCGCTTCGAGAATTCACCTGACTAGAAGAGAGACGCCGCGCCCGCTGCGCACGGCGTCTGAGGCGGGCACGCCGCATGGGAACCGGGCTCCCCCACGAGCACGCGGGAGCTGCCGAGCTGTCCCGTGAACGTGTCTAGCGCTATCCCGAACTCCCCGTTCGCCGAGATGGACGCGCTGCGGCTCTCGCCCTCGAACCACCAGTGGTCTCCACGGCGAACGAAGGCCTCCACGTGTCCGGCGCTGGCTTCTCCATGGGGCCCCGTAGCGAACGGCGCCGCGATGTAGAGCCGACCGGGCGCCGCCGCCAGTCGGAGCCCAAAGCCCTCCGCCGCGTTCCCTTGGAGCAGCGCTTGGTGGGCAGGGGCTCCGTCGACCCGGAACGCAAGCAGCTCGACGACACCGCGCCCCCAGCCAGAGATCGCCACGCCGTCGTCACCGATCGCCGAGAGGGCCTCGCCAAACCTCATCCCCGACGCGGCCCCTCCATTCGCGGGCGCCGCGACCTCCCACATGATGCGGCCGCCAGCCCCATCGGCTTCGACGCCGTAGACCCGCCCCGCGCCCGGAGCCACTTCACCGTCCCCCGGGGCCCCAACGACCAGGGTGCCACCGACCCAAGCGAGCGCCTTACCAAAGGTCGCGGCAACGCTTGGCCTTGGGGCCGCGACGGTGAACTGTAGCGTCCATTCTCCATCCTCAGCGCCGTACACATAGACGAGGCCCGCGAACGACGGCCCGTCCGGTGCTGCCGCAAGCGGTGCGCCGACCGCAAGCTGCAAGCCGTCTGCACTGAGTGCAACGGACGCGCCGAAGGAAGCCCCCGCGCTGCCGGCAGCTGGGGTGAACTCCACGAACTCGGCGATGGGGATCTGACCGCCGCTCCCCATGGCGCCGACTCGGTAGAGCCGCACCAACCCTGCGCGTGCTCCTCCGTCACTGTCCGCGCCGGGGGCGCCGACGGCAAGGATCTGCGCCCCCATGGAGGGCACAACGTCCAGCGCTGCCCCAAAGCGCGCATGGGTCGACAGGCCGGTGGGCGCCAGCGCCCCCTGGGCAATGCGCGAACAGGGCCGCAGCGCACCGCCACGCCCATCGAAGATCACCATGCTCACACGACCGCGCGGGTGCCCGGCGGACATCGCATTCGGCGCTCCGACCGCGCAGAAGACGCCGCCCTCGGGGGAGCTCGGAGCCGTGGCTACAGCGGCCCCGAATTCCCCGCGCTGGCCCATCGCGGCTTCGGCCACAGCGCGTGCCGACGGGACAAGCGAACAGGGCATCGCATTCGCGCCGGTCGATGCGCTTGACGCTGGAGGAACGGGGGAATGCACTGCGTGGGGCTGCTGGGCGCGAGCATGCGGCAGAACGAGGCAGGCGAGCAAAGTCAGCCCCGTAAGCCGCAGGCCCCACGAGGTTGATCCCGACCGGGTGGGAACGCAATAGCTAGTGAGGTCGGCCACTTGGGGGCATGTCATGGATCAAAGAGCGCATTGGCTCGCTGGGGTCATCAAAGGGGGTCATCCCGTCGCGCCCAGGGGTTAGGACGGGTTCCACCTCAACGACCGGCCACCGAAGTTCCGGGTTGCACCCAGTCCGGCGGTTTCTCGCGGGAAATCCGGGCAGGATGAACCGATGATCGCTCCCATGTCAGCGTCCTCCCCACAGCCCGGCCCGGGCGAAGGCCCTCTCCGGGTCGGCAGCGTCCCCTACCTCGTGGGGCGCCCCCTCGACCACGGGCTCGGGGAAGAGCCCGGCATCACGCTGGAGCACGATGTCCCTGCCCGCTTGATCGAGCGCCTGAGGGCCGGGGAGATTGACGTGGCCCTCGTGTCCTCCATCGAGCTTTTCCGCCGGCATGGATACCGCTACCTCGACGGACTCGGCGTCGCTGGCGACGGCTACGTGGGCAGCGTGCAGGTGTTCCTGCGCAAGCCGATCCAGGAGATCGGGCAGGTCGCGATGGACCCTGCGAGTCGCGCCGCCGCAGCGCTGACCAAGTCGCTGCTCTTTGAGCGGGAGGGCGGCTCGCCTGAGTTCCTAGAGGTCCCCCTGGGCCACGACCCAAGGGAGCTTGCCGGGGCGGACGCGTGGCTTCGCATCGGCGACCCCGCCCTGCGTGAGACCCTCACCATCGACCTGCCCGCCTGGAATCCCAGTGAGGAATGGCGCAATCGAACGGGCATGCCCTTCGTCTTCGCCGCCTGGATCGTCCGCGACGGCGTGGATATCGAGCCGCACCTGCCCGCGTTCATCCGAGCCCGCGAGGCGGGTCGCGCCGCGATCCCGACCCTCGCGAAGGAGGCGGCGGCCGCCTGGGCGCTCCCCGAGGGCCAGTGCTACTCCTACCTCTCCGAGGAGTGCAGCTACGACCCGGGGCCGGCCATGGGCCCGAGCCTCCGCGAGTTCCAGCGCCGCGCGTTCCTCGCGGGCCTCTGCGAGAACACCGTCCTGCCGGAGCCCATCTTCCTGTAGCCGTATGCCACGGATCATCGACCAGGGCCCCTGCCCCCACTGCGGCGCGAAACTCAGCGATCCGCCCCCGCGGGTCTGCCCAGAGTGCGCGGGCTCATTGCAGCAGCGATACCTGAAAGCAGGCTGCCTTAGCTCCGGCCCAGCGGCATTCCTGCTATGCCTCGCGTACTGGGCATGGCTAACTGTCGCATAGCCCGAGTGGCCGCCTAGCCCCAGCGACCGAGGATTCCATCGACAAATGAAATGCGGGCGCGCCCGCGGAGAATAAGAGTTCGATGGTCTCCTTCAGTATCTACCGCACGCCTGCCGGCACTCCCAGCACTTCCCCCACCACTGGCAACGTCATCGCTGCCCTGTGCTCCTTCTTTGCACCCGGCCTCGGACAGCTCGTCCAGGGCCGCCTGGGGAGCGCTGTGGTGCTCTTCCTGGGTACCTCGATTGGCTACTTCCTGTGGCTCCTGATCGTGCCCGGGCTCTTCGCATTGGTCCTCCACCTCGTTGCGATCCTGGACGCTGCGACCTTCACCCCTGCACGCGATTCGGGGGAGCACCCGGTGGACCGCTTTGCCCACGAAGGCTCCCAGCATCAGCGCATGCGGTTCGCCGAATAGTGGGCTGACCTGACGTCGGCTCGCGCGGAGGCGGACGATTGCCGTCGGGCGGTTGTATGCGTCGTCGCACCTCCCTATGGTGCTCTGTCCGGGGGTCGCCGAGGGGCGTAGCGCAGGTGCGCTGGACAAGAGTGTCCGCCGGAAAGGCATGGAGTTCCTCACCAGGGTCTCCTCAGAGGGCACCTCCAGTACATTGGCGCAATCCGGTTCGTCTCGTAAGAAGAAGACGTCTAAGAAACGCACCTCCGCGAAGAGCTCGGTCAGCGGGAGCGACTCGCTCTTCGACGACTTGCCTCCGGGGAGCGGCGGCGGCGGCGTTTCCGGCGATGGCGAAGAAGCCGTGCCACTCCATGAGGCTGCGCAGTCCCGCTACCTGAACTACTCACTGTCGGTGATCACGAGTCGGGCGCTTCCCGACGTGCGCGACGGACTGAAGCCGGTGCAGCGGCGCATCCTTTACACGATGTTCCGCGAGCGTCTGATGCCGGACGCGAAGCCGCGCAAGTGCGCGGGCGTTGTGGGCTCGGCGCTGCGTGACTTCCACCCCCACGGTGACACCGCGCTGTACGACGCGCTCGTGCGTCTCGCCCAGCCCTGGGCCATGCGCCACCGCCTCGTGGACGGCCACGGGAACTTTGGCTCCGTCGACGGCGACTCCGCGGCCGCGTACCGCTACACCGAGTGTCGCCTCGCCCCCCTCGCCGGGCCGCTCCTCGACGACATCAAGAACGGCACGGTCCCGTTCCGCCCCAACTACGACGGCACGAATGAGGAGCCCGTCGTCTTGCCCGCGCGCTACCCGAACCTACTGGTCAACGGCGGCACGGGCATCGCCGTGGGCATGGCGACCAACATCCCGCCCCACAACTTGGGCGAGTCGCTGAAGGCATGCCTCAAGCTGCTGGCTGACCCGGAAATTAAGGACTACCAGCTCGTCGCGAACGACGCGATTCAAGGGCCGGATTTCCCGACGGGCGGCCAGGTGCTGGCGAGCCGCGACGCGCTGCGGGAGATCTACAAGACCGGCTCTGGCTCGATCAAGGTGCGCGCGATCACGTCCCTCGATCGCAAGCTTTCGACCCGCTCGACCAAGACGCTCGTCATCACCTCGATCCCCTACGCGGTCAACAAGTCGGTGCTGATCGAGCAGATCGCGCAGATCGTCGTCCAGCGCAAGATGGCGCTCTTGATGGATGTCCAGGATCTCTCGACGGACGACATTCGAATCGAGCTGACGATCAAGAAAGACGCCGATACCCAGAAGGTTCTGGCGTACCTCTACAAGCACACGAGCCTGCAGGTCAACTACAGCTACAACCTGACCTGCTTGGTGCCCACCGAGAACCCTGCGGTTTGCGCGCCTGCGCGGCTTGGCCTTAAGGAGATCCTGTGGCACTTCCTCCACTTCCGTCTCAGCGTCGTTACGCGCAGGCTGGAGACGGAGCTGGGCGTTCTTGAGAAGCGTATCCACATCTTGGAGGGCTTCGCGCTCGTCTTCGATGCGCTCGACGAGATCATCAAGATCATCCGCGCCTCGGATGGCAAGGCCGACGCAGCGAAGAAGATCCTCAAACGCTTCAAGCAGCTCGACGCTGAGCAAACCGACGCGATCCTCGAGCTCAAGTTGTATCGCCTCGCCAAGCTCGAGATCAACCTCGTCACCGACGAGCTTGACGCCAAGATCGCCCGGGCGAACGAGATCCGTGCCCTGCTCGACGAAGACGACAGCGACACCCGCAACTCCGGTCGCTGGGGCATCGTCCGCTCCGAGCTCGAGGAGATGTTCAACGATTTCGCCAAGTCTAAGGACGCGAAGCGGCGCTCGATCATCGAGATGCCCACCGAGGACGTGGAGTACTCCGAGGAGGACTTCATCGTTGCTGAGGACACGCACCTGCTCGTCACCAAGGACGGCTGGGTCAAGCGTCAGCGTGAGATCAAAGAGCCGTCGAAGTCGCGCATCCGCGATGGCGACAGCGTGCTTGCGTGCGTGGCCGGCTCGACGCGTGCGACGGTTGGGTTCTTCTCGTCCCTCGGAACGTGCTACACGGCGCGCTTCGTCGACCTTCCCGCCTCCACGGGTTTCGGCGAGCCGATCCAGAAGCTCTTCAAGCTGAAGGACGGCGAGCATATCGTCGCCGTCATGTCCTTCGATCCGAGGGCCCTCAGTGCGAGCATCGCAGAGAATCCGAAGAAGCCCGAGGAGTGCCCGCTGCTCCACGGCTTCGCTGCGACCTCCGACGGAAACGCACTGCGCTTTGGCCTCGACAAGTACGCGGAGCCATCCACTCGGTCGGGACGCAAGTTCGGGCGGCCAGCCGCTGGGCATAAGGTTGTCGGCATGATCCCGATCCACGGCAGCGAAGTCATCCTCGCGGTGACAGAGCGCTGTCGCGCGGTCGTTTGCAACGCCTCGGAGGTCAACTACCTCTCGGGAGCGGGCAAGGGCGTGCGCCTGATCAAGGTGGCGAAGGACGACCGCTTGATCGGCTTCAAAGCCAGCGTCGGCGAGCGTGACCTTTTGACCGTCGAGACCAATCGCGGCGCCAAGAAGAACATCTCCACGGTGAAGTACCGAGTGACCGCGCGCGGCGGGGTCGGGACCGAGATTCAGAAGAACGGCCGCATCAAGGCGATCATCGAAGACGCCGTCGAGATGCCGGTCCTCAAACGCCGAGCCCCCAAGAGCTAGTGGCCAAGACCTACAACGCAGATCAGCTGACCGTCCTCCAAGGGTTGGAGGCCGTGCGCAAGCGCCCCGGCATGTACATCGGCGGCGTCAACAGCGCTGGCCTCCACCACTGCGCCTGGGAGATCCTGGACAACTCCATCGACGAGGCCATGAACGGTCACGCGTCGGAGGTGGTCCTGACGCTCCACAAGGGCGGCGACACCGTTTCGGTGGCCGACAACGGACGCGGCATTCCCGTCGACAAGAACAAGAAGACCGGCAAGACCGGACTCGAGCTTGTTTTGACCGAACTCCACGCCGGCGGCAAGTTCCAGAACGACGGGGACGGTAACTACAAGACGTCGGGCGGCCTGCATGGCGTCGGAGCCTCGGTGGTCAACGCGCTCTCGAAGAAGCTCGTCGCCGTGATCAAGCGTGACGGTGCCCAGTACAAGATGGAGTTCGCGCAGGGCCGACCGGTGACGAAGCTCCTGCGTGCCAAGTCCTCGGACGTACGCGGCACGGGAACGACCATCACGTTCACGCCCGACCCGGCGATCTTCCCCCGCACGACCTTCAACGCAGAGACCCTGAAGGCGCGCCTTGAGACCGCGTCGTTCCTGCACTCCGGGGTCAAGATGGTGTTCGCGGACGAGGCGACCGGCAAGCGCCACGTCTTCCGCCACGAGAACGGCGTCTCGGACTACCTGAGTCACGTCTGCGAGGAGCGCAAGACGCGCCCCATTCACGACGAACCGTTCTACCTTTCGAAGGAGTCCGGAGACGCACGGGTAGAGCTCGTATTCCAGTGGACGGAGTCCACGGACGAGCACATCCGCAGCTACGTCAACGGCATCACCACGGCCCAGGGCGGCAGCCACGAGAACGGCCTGCGTGCCGGTCTCAACAAGGCGATCAGGAACTACCTGGAGACCCACAAGCTCACACCGCGCGGCGTCAAGATCACCCACGAGGACATCCGCGAGGGCGTCGTGGGCATCCTGTCGGTCTTCATCGCCGACCCGCAGTTCCAGGGGCAGACGAAGGAGCGCCTGAACAACCCCGAGATTCAGTCCATCGTGGACGGGGCGCTGCGACCGGCCCTCGAGCAGTGGCTCAATTCGAAGAGCTCCGTCGCCGAGCAGATCGTGGCGCGCATCATTGCGGCCAGCCGCGCCCGCGCCGCTAGCCGCGCGGCGTCCGCCTCCATCTCGCGCAAGTCGGCCACCAACAAGCTCACGCTCCCCGGCAAGCTCAGCGATTGCTCCGCCAAGGACCGCACTGACACCGAGCTGTTCATCGTGGAGGGCGACTCGGCTGGTGGCTCCGCCAAGCAGGGCCGCGATCGCAAGACCCAGGCGATCCTGCCCCTGCGCGGCAAGGTGCTCAACACAGAGGAGGCCGGCCTGAAGAAGGTCCTCGACAACCGCGAGTTGTCGGACCTCGTGACAGCGATGGGCTGCGGCATTGGCCCCGCCTTCGACCTCTCGAAGCTGCGCTATCAGCGGATCATCCTGCTGGCCGACGCGGACTCCGACGGCCATCACATCACCACGCTGCTCCTGACGTTCTTCTATCGGCACCTGCCGATGCTGATCTCTGCTGGGCGCTTGTACATTGCGGTCCCGCCCCTCTACCGCGTAGACATCGGCAAGGAGACCCACTGGGCCGCCGACGAAGACGATCGTGAGCGCATCCTGAAGGAGCATGGCAACGCTCGGTCGAACCCGCAGATTACGCGCTTCAAGGGTCTCGGCGAGATGATGCCAAAGACCCTCTGGGAGACGACCCTCGACCCAAAGACGCGGCGCCTTCTGCGGGTGGAGATCTCCGACAGCCTGATGACCGACCGCGTCATGAGCGACCTGATGGGCAAAGACCCGTCGGCACGCTTCCGCTTCATCATGGAGCGCGCAGAGGAGGCCGAAGAGGTCGACCTCGCTTAGGAGCTTGTCGCGCATTGAGGAATCCGCGTAGCACACTTCCCGAATCGCAATCCTGCGTTGATTCGAACCCACGTGACTACTGCCACGCGAGGGGTCCAAATCGCCTTGTCTTGCGATCCGGGCACTGCACTACTCGAATCCCTCAATGCGCGACAAGCTCCTAGGCCTGGAAAAAGCGCTAAGGAT
>CAYQKK010000158.1:0-8021 GCA_964417955.1 uncultured Planctomycetaceae bacterium | reverse complement strand
GGCGCCGAGCCGCCTTCATGCTCGGTTCGACTGCCAGCTTGGAGTTCCTATCCGTCGTCGGTGCTCTCGCCCAGCCATCACCTCAAGAATCACCTCGCCCGCTGAAGGCCGAGAGAATCCCGAGCGCGATCAAGCACGCGGGGATCTACCACATGTCCTCGGGGACTTGGACTCGCACCGGCGCCTCGGTGGCTAACTTTGGTCCAGATACGATCTACTCCAATACAGCCCCTACGGGGTACTTCTTCGCAGCCGGCGGAAACGGAGATTTCGCCCCGGGTTCGATCAACTTCGACGAGGGCAACATTCCGGGTTCGACGAACACGAACTACGCGGGCGGCCGCGACGAGTACCGGGTCAACTGCGTCTCGATCGGCTATTGCGACTTTGGCACAGCGACCTCGGGGTGGCGGATCAGCTTCTACAGCAGCTACGATCCGTGTACGTTCGACGCTTCCCCGAGCGAGACGATGGACTTTACGGGCGCGCCCGCCAACGGCTGCTGGATTGTCGATATCGATCTCACGGGCGGCGCCGAGATCTGTCTCGCAGCTGATGGCGGTGACGGTTTCGACGATTTGTTAGACCTCGACAGCTTCGGCTGGAGCTGGCGCTACATCGGCGCGTCCGGCTTCAACGATCAGGCTGGGTTCATGGTGGCGGGCGATCCGCTTTCGACAGACCCCAACTACGTCGCCGGTGCGCCGCCGGTCGATGGCACGAGCACAATCTTTGGTCCGGCCTCGCTTTGTTCGCCCGATTCGGCCACGGGTCTCCAGACCACCGACGAGTGGTACCTCGAGGATCCCGTGACGGCCGCCAACTCCGCCTGCTACTTCTTCGGCGGATACACGAATATCAACTCGTGCGGTGGCCCGGCGGTTCCTTTCGCGTCTTGGTACCTCGAGCTTCAGGCTGATACTTGCGGCTGCTTCTGCCCCGGCGGCACGCAGTCCGGGTGCTCTTCCAATCCCAACTCGACCGGCGTGAATTCGAGCATGCTGATCGCAGGCTCAGCCTCGATCGCTAGCGATGATGTCACGCTTGTTGCACTTGTTCCGACGAACTCGCTGGCCTTCTTCATCACGTCGCAGAACCCAGGCTTCGTTGCGACGCCCGGAGGCTCCGCAGGCAACCTCTGCCTCGGTGCCGGTATCGGTCGCTTTCAGGACCTTGCCATGGACTCTGGCCCCGCGGGTGTCGTCGAGCTATCAACACTCCTCGGTCAGTGGTCGGTCACGAGCATCCCCGGCCCTAGCGGTACTTATGCCGCCGTCGCGGGCGGGCGCGCCTACTTCCAGTGCTGGCACCGTGACGTTGGCCCATCTGGTCCCACCTCAAACTTCACGGACGGCACGGTCATTACGTGGCAACCATGAACCTTGCTATTCGGCCATTAGGCCCGTCGCGATGCGCGAGAATAGGCTGACTCCCCGCTCGATCAGGGCATCGGGAAAGTCGTAGTCCGGCGCGTGGAGCTGGGGGTGAGCCTCTCCTGCTCCGAGCCCGAACATCGCGAGCGACGCTCCGCATTCACGGAGCGCGCCGAAGTCTTCCGACCAGCGGAAGGGCGAGGCGAGGGGACTTACGTGGACGCCTTCGAGCTTGGCCGCTGCGATGATTCGCTCGCACGCGTCCGATGAATTGACGCAGGCGGCGAACTCGTCTTGCCAGCGAGTCTCGAGGCCGAGGCCATGGGACGCGGCGACGCGTTCCGCCGTTCGCTGAGCGAGCTCTGAGAGCCGCTCCATCTGCGCATCGTGCTCCGCGCGCAGGGTTGCCATCACAAACGCCTCGCCAGGTGCCGTGCCAAATGCGACCTCTCCGAGCCGGGCGTGGATCAGCGTCGAAAGGGTGAGGCCGGGATCGTGCCCAAGGGCGGGCTTAGCCAAGGACTCATCTTCGTGCAGCTTCGCCGTGGCCATGGCGAGGTCGCACATTCCGGCCGCTGGGCTCTGTCCGTCTTCGGGGTGCGCCGCGTGGGACGTGCGTCCGACGAGTCGCGCCACGAAGCCCCGCGACGCGCAGTTGAACGTACCTTCGCGGAGCACAACATGCCCGAGCGGGGAACCCGGGAGGTTGTGGAGCGCGAATGCGTGATCGGGCTGGATCTCCTTGAAGCGAGGATCGCGCACGACGGCGCGTGCTCCCGCGCCGGTCTCTTCCGCTGGCTGAAAAAGAAGCACGACTCGGCCCCGCGCGGGCCGCTCGTTCGCGAGCTGGCGTGCTAGCCCGAGAAGGATCGTCATGTGCCCGTCGTGTCCGCAAAGATGGGCCACACCAGGAACTTCTGAGCCGTGCTCACGGCCGTCGACTTCCTGAATGGGAAGCGCGTCCAGCTCGGCGCGGAACAGCACGGTCGGCCCCGACATCCCTCCGTCAAAGGCGGCCGCAACGCCGAATCCCGGAGAGACTCCATCATCGGAGCCGAGCGCCGTCCACAGACGATCAGGCCCGAGCCTGCGCAGTGCGGCCGCAATCGTCTGGCTCGTGCGCTCCTCGCAGCCGGAAACCTCCGGTCGACGATGCAGCGCACGCCGAACGTCCTCGAGTGGTGGGAGATGCTTGGTATCTTTCATGGGTTGGCAGAATTTACGGCCAGGGCGCAGAGTAGCTGTTTCTCGGCAGTCCTTCACTCGCTCACCAAGCCCAATGACTCGCATGCTCATTCTCCCACCCTCTCAAGTTCTCAAGCCGAGGGCGGCGGCACTGCTTGGCCTCGCGATGGTCACTGGATCGTGCACGCCTGCCCAGGCTGCAGCATCTTTACAGGCTGCCGAGCCCCAGCGCAGGTCCGTCGTCTACGGAAAGGTGCTCGATGCCTTTGACGGACGGCCTCTGCCTGGTCTCGACGTGCTGGACATGACCCCGGGCTACGAGCGCGCTCGCGGCGCCTGCAACCCGGGCGGCTCATTCTACTTGAAGGACAAGGACGGGGACGCGCTCCAGGCGCCGCCCGGCGAGTTTGCGCTGGCCTTCGAAGACGGCGGTCACTGGGTGCATGGTCTGATGCGCACGCTGGTCGTGCCTGAGGGGCGCGAAGTTCTGATCGATATCGGACCCACGTTCTTTTTGGATCTGCCAGACGAGGTTCCGCTCCGTAGCAAGGACCTTGAGGCCGTGCTCTTTGGACCCAGCGACGATGAGAGCCGAGCGCTCACGCGTTTGAACGGCACGCCCGTGACGATTCGCACGGACAGCTACGACACGCAAATCGATCCGCCATGGGTGAGGCTTCCGCAGCCGCTCGGCGACGGAGAGCATTGGCTGCGCCTTCGCTGGGGGGATCCGTTGCTGGAGGGGCGCGCGCTCTTGCCGACGAAGATGGGGCGCTATGCGCCGCGCCTAGAGATCGAGCTAGCTCCGCTTGGAGCGATCGACGTGTCGGTTGTGGCGGGCGCCATCCCGCGGGCTCAGCCGTTCACTCTGCGCTCGGTGGGTCGGCCGCGAACCGTGGACAGGCACGCGTGGATTCCGAGACCCGAGGGGAGTGAGCCCGCGACCCTTCGACTGGACTGGCTTCCACCTGGCAAATACGACTGGCAGCTCGGCTTCGATGGCTACTTCGGCAGCGGAACCGTCACCATTGCGGGTGGCGAAGACTCGGTGGTTAGCGTCGCGAAGGTCCGCGCAGCAAGCGACGCATCCGACGTGGTGAGAGTGAAGCTCGACGTCACCCAAGCGCCCGACGTCGACCTAAGCCAAGCCGCTCCGATGGTCATTCCGAACGGCCTGCGAGAGGCACGGGACCGTGCGGGCGTGCGGCTGGTGGGGAGCCACGAAGAGGGCGGCTTCGCCTTGGAGATCGAAGATCTCGGGCCAGGACGGTGGTGGGTGGGCGTCGGAACTCCGGGCTCCTTCCAAATCCTTCCCCAGGCGGTGCTCGTTCAAGACGGTGTTGCGCTCGGTACGTTGCGCGTTGAGCCGGTCGCGCCGCGAATGCCACTGCAGATCAAGCTGACTCCTCCCGGAGGCCGGACCCTGCACGGCAACAAGTTCCGGATCACCTATTTCGAAGGCCCCAGGCCCTTCAACTTCATCTCGGAGGCGAGCGATGCGGTCGAGATCGACGTGCCGAGCACGCGGTCCACGCCTCTCTACGCCTACACGGAAAGCTACGGCCTCACGCTCTTCATTTTTGACCCATCGAACGGCGTCGCGGAACTCGAGCTCCCCCTCGAGGATCAACTACACCAATCGCTCATTCGCGCCACGGACGATTCCGGTGGGCCGCTTCGGGGCGTCAGCGTGGATTGCGGCGACCGTCGCTTGGGAGAGACCGACGCCCTGGGGCATCTTTGGATCGACTTGCAAACGTCTCTTCATGGGTTGATCCGAGTGGGTGCATCGAATCCAGAGCTGGAACAGGTCTTCCCCTTCCGCCAGGAGTTCGAGCTCGGCGTAGACGTCCGCAACTTTCCTGCGGGCTTTCACGTCATGATGCGCCGCCGCAACTAGCCAGATCGAGCGCGCGGGTCCTCCTTGGTGCTACGGCTTCACGGAGCGGAACGTCACGTTGTAGCGAAACGGGCCAGTCTTCGGATGGCGGGCCGGTTGGATGGGCTGGACGCCGTGGAAGCGTAGGCGTGAGGGGCCGCCCCAGACGACCAGGTCGCCGTGCTCTAGCAGGCGGCGCTGGGTGGGGGCGCTGCGCTCGAAGCCGCCGAGGCGGAAGCCCGCCGGGAGGCCGAGGGAAAGGGAAACGATCGGCTGGCTTAGGTCCTGTTCGTCGCGGTCCTGGTGCAGCGACATCTTCGAGCCGACCGCGTAGCGATTTAGGATCGCCGCGCTCGGCTCGAAGTGTTCGAAGCCAGCGGCCTCTGCGGCGCGGCGTCCGAGCTGCGCGAAGGCGTCCGGCATCGCCGGCCAAGGCTATCCGTTTCCGTCAGCTCGTCATCGCGAGGGAAGATGCCCCGCGCGTATCGCTGGACTGCCCTTCGCGCGAACTAAATGGAGCATGTGAGGCCCCGATCCCCCTCAAATAGAAATTCACTGTTCCCTCTGGCTCTCGTTGCGCCTCTTCGACTGCCAGAGCTAGCGATCGATTCCGATTGGAGAATTGGCCCCGAAAGCCCTCGACCTCCTCTTCATCGCCGAAGAGATCGACAAGTACACCAACTGTCACTTCTAGACCCATGGGTGACAGCGTAACTGATGCACCACAGATCACCCATGGCAACCCCGAAGTGGCGCCATGAGATCGTAGCGGCCTGCCCGTGCCGATCGCTACCAGTCTTGGATTGGCGACGACCAAAGGGTCGCCCAGGTCGTCGGATCGACGAGGTGGTACGAGTTCTCCCCCGCGAAGAAGACTCGATCGCCCCAGCCCGCGTCCGGCGGCGTCGACAGGGCTTCCATGTCGTGAAGCACCTGGCTGTCGCCATCGGTCATGCGAACGCGAGACACAAAGCCGCCGGGGAGCGGCGTCATGAGAAAGCCCGCGCGGCCCGCGTGTTCGAGGCGACATCGGAGTGACTGGCTCGAAGGCTCCGTTCCGCTGAAGCCGATGACCTTTCCGCTGGCCGCGTCAAGGATGGCCAGGCGCCAGCGGCCCTCTAGTGCCACCGCGAGGCTCTTCCCGTCGGCATGGAACGCGAGTCCGTTCACTGACTTCCTCAACTCTTCCTCCGTGAGTGGCCGCTGAGAAGGAGTGTGCGTATCCGGCTGCGCAAAGAAGAAGGTCCGCCCCCACGGGATCTCGCCATCGCCGATGCGCGTCATGATGACCTCGTTTTCCCCCTTACTCGTGGCGAGCCAAGCTCCGTCCGGGGACAGCGCCAGGTTCGTCACGTAGGACTTGGACTCGTCTAGGGGAAGCGGGAGCTCCTCCCCCGCCGTGGCATCCAGCAAGCGCGGCCGATCATCCACCAGGAACAGCACGCGACTTCCGTCCGCACTCCAGGATGTCTTGGCCACGTCCACCACGAATCCGGGCAGCTCCCGGGGAGGCGCGTCCCCGGAGAGGTCAATGCCCGTACCAATGCGCTGCACAATCAGGCCGTCACGGTTGAGAAGGAGCGCGCCGCTATGGGGTTGCCCAACCACGATCCGCGTGGACCCTGGTCCGAACCGGATCGTCTCGAGCGCAAGCGATCGATCCTGCGCCGGCTCCCAGAGTGGAAGCGCCCCCATCAGCTTCGGTTCGCTGCCCTGGCGCCAGTCCCAAAGCCACACGCGGTAGCCTAGGTCGAGCATCGCGATGCGCTCGCCCTCATCGTCAATGTCGAGCGAGATCACGTCCTGCTCGCCCGCGGGGATGGCGTACTCCGCCAGAACGCTCCCAGTTTCAGCATCGAAGACCCGGACCGGCTGGCCGAAAGATGCGCCCACGGCGACGGGAGCACGCGCCGCCAGCCGCGCCGCCGAGACAAAGCAGAGCTCGCCGCCCGTCGACTTCTCGGGTTCCCAAGCCAAGCCCGCAACCGGCACCCCGCCCGGCGTCTTGGTGGGCTGAGTGTAAGGCACGGCTCGCCGGCCCGACCTGGGCGACGAAAGCGTTCCGGGCCCCAGCTCAGGGAAGGGCATCCGTGACGTGGGAGACGGTACAGGCCGAAGCAAACCCGCCGAGCTCGCCTCCTCCCGATGCGATGACTGGACGCATCCGGTCGCGCCCAAGAGAAGCAGGCAACTAGACGCGACGACTTCTCTTGCTCCACTCATGGAGTCATCTTGCCATAAGTCCCCAAGGAGGCACCCGAAGAGACACCCAGCGCAGGCGCATCGCCGGTGCTGCTAGCACCGGCGACGCGCTAGAACTTCCAGCGGAACTCGATGCGCGCGCCGGAGATATCTTCTTGGTTCTCGCGGGTGCCGTACATCAGGTCGAATCGTGCCAGGGCCGTGCGTCTTCCGAAGATCACGAGCGGGCGCTGGTAGCGCACTCCGAGGGCGAACTGATCGCCGAGGGCGCTGGCGTCGTCGCCGTGGGGATGCTGGCCGGCAAGTTCGAGAACGAGCTGGCTGTCGATGAGTCCTGTCAGGTACTGGATGCCGATGGCTGCCCCGACTGCGTCGTGACCGGAAGCATCCAGAGCGGGGAACGCGGTCAACGCGTCCTGCTCGAAGTTGAGGCCCGTGTTCTTCAGCACGCCCCCTGCTCCGAGGTCCCGGGCCAGCGACTGGGGACGTCCGAAGCCCGCGAAGACGTTGAAGTACGGCAGCACCGTGTAGGGGTTCTTCGTGATCAGCGAGTTCTCGAAGAGGAGCAAGACGCCGTCGGCCGTCTTTTCGAACCCCGCGTCGGGGCTCTGGCCGAAGTTGCCGATCGCTCGGAACGAGGACGACACGAAGCGGCCGAAGCGCCGTGAGTACGACGCCGTCACGTTGTGGTAGCTGAGGCCGTCGATGGGCGCATCGATGCTCGCGAAACCGTAGCCCACTTCGACGTAGCCGTTGAGCGCTTCCAAAAAGCCGGTGACGCCAAACACGGATGTGTCGTTGTCCACGTTGCCGTCAGCGCCCGTCGTAACGTCGTCGAAGCCTGCGAACAGGGTCCAGTCGTAGTTCGCGATGTCGAACATCGGGCTGTTCTTCGCGGGGAAGCTGACGGCCACACCGGTGAACGCGTCCTCGACCCACACGCCGTTTTGAAAGAGCAGCGGCACCTTGCCGGCAGCGATCGGGATGCTGTTCGCGCCCGGCCCTCCGAACATGGCCCCGAGGTCGCCCTCGAAGAAGAGCGTCTCCAGGTTGCCGTCCAGGAACAGTTCGTTCTCATCGTCATCGATGCCAGAGAACCCTAGCTGGGTGAAGCGGTTGTTCCGATCGATGGGCCGCATCAACGCGTGGATGCGCTCCGTCGCCGTGATGCCTAGGTCTAGGTCGAGGTTCAGCCGCGAAACGAGCCGCGAAGTATGGGCTTGGCCAAGGTCGCTGTAGCCCGTGGCAGTGCGCCAGTCCCCGTACATGTAGAAGTGCGGGAACAAGAGGTTCCCGTCCCCCAGCAGGTTGAGGCCCTCTTTCGTGGGCCCGTTTTCCAGCCGGCTCGCCCCCTCAACCCAGCCGAAGTCGAGCGCGTGCAC
>CAYQKK010000157.1:0-8035 GCA_964417955.1 uncultured Planctomycetaceae bacterium | reverse complement strand
AGGAAGGCGAGGGCGAAGTTCATGATCGGCCCCGCGATGGCCACGATGGCCATGTCGCGGTGCCGGCTGTGGAGCTTGTCCATGACGACCGGCACCGGCTTGGCGCCGCCGAAGATCATCTTGGGCGTGCCGAGGATCGCTGGCAGGACGAACCAGAGCAGCACCGGCAGCGCGATCGTCATGACCGGATCGATGTGTCGAATCGGATTCGGGGTCATGCGCCCGAGCTTCTTCGCCGTGTCGTCCCCCCGCCAGTAGGCGGCCGCCGCGTGGGCCATCTCGTGGAGGCCAAGCGAGAAGATGATGATCGCGATGACGGCGATCCCGATGAGGGTGTCTTGGCTGGGCAAGGGCGGCTGAGCGATATGCGGGAGATCCGGGGGCAGCGGGCTCGCGTCATGGTAGTTCCCAGGCCCCTCTTATTGTTGTTCAGAGGGGTGGCTCATCCCTAGAATGCAGGACTACTTCCCGGGGGTGGCTCACTGCCCCTCGAGCCGCGCCCCAACGCCCGATGACGGGCGATCATGACCTCGGAAGACGCACTTCACCAGCCCGCTCCTGCCCAGGGCACGCCCTCCTCCCGTGGTGCCGAGGTCCTGCGCGTGGAAGCCCAGGCGATCGCGCGGCTAGCCGACCTGATGGTCAGCCCCTCCCGCGCCGAGGCGTTCGACCGCGCCGTCCTGGCCGTATTGCAGTGCAACGGCCAAACGGTGGTGACGGGCATGGGCAAGGCCGGCCTCGTCGGCCAGAAGGTCTCGGCGACCCTCGCCAGCACGGGCACCCCGTCGTTCTTCCTGCACCCCTCTGAGGCGCTCCACGGCGACCTCGGCCGCGTGCGCCAGGGTGACGTCGTGCTCGCGCTCTCGAACTCCGGCGAGACCGGGGAAGTCAACCAGGTCATGGGCGCCGTGAAGAAGCTCGGCGTTCGCGTGATCGGCGTCACGGGTCGGGCCGACTCAACCCTCGGCCAGCACTCCGACGTGCTTCTCGACATCGGCCGCGTGGAAGAGGCTTGCCCGATGCAGCTGGCGCCCACCGCGAGCACGACGGTCATGCTCGCCCTCGGGGACGCCCTCGCCATGGCGGTCTTGGAAGAGCGCGGCTTTGGGCCCAGGGACTACGCGCGCTTCCATCCGGCGGGCAGCCTCGGCCGCCGCCTCCTGCGCGTCGATGAAGTGATGCGCAAAGGCGCCGCGCTGCCCCTCGTTTCCGCCGGCGTCACCGTCGCGGACGCGCTCATCGAAACCTCGAAGACCAAGGGCCGACCGGGGGCCTCCCTCGTCGTCGACCAAGACGGCGCTCTGGCGGGAATCTTCACGGACGGCGACCTGCGCCGCCTCCTAGAGGGCGGCTCCTTCGAGCGCCTCAACCAGCCCATTGACGACTTCATGGCCCGGACCCCCAAGGTGCTTGCGCCCGACGATCTCGCCGAGGACGCCCATCGCCTTCTGCGCGAGAACCGCATCGACATGGCGCCCGTGGTCGACGAGGCTCGCCGTCCCATCGGCCTGATCGACGTCCAGGATCTGATCGAGGTGGGAATCTAGCCCCATGCGTCAGTTCATCATTTTGCTCGTCGTTCTCATCGCAGGCGCGGCGGCACTTTGGCACTTCGAAAGCGAGCGCCGCGATTCGTTGGACGAACTCGGCGGCGTGGAGCTGTCCGATACGGATACGCGCGACCTAGCCGAGACGATCGCGCAACCCGACGGTGCGGCGTTTCCGAGCGAGGGGGACGCCGACGGGCAGACGAACCCCGACCCTGCGGGCGATCCCGATGCGCAGGTCGGTGGCCTCAAGATCTTCGACGGCGAGCGTGCTCTGCTCCTCGGCGGCAGCAAGTCCATTTTCCCTCCGCGCCCCGACAGGGTGGGTGAACCGTGGGTCAGCGTCGAGATTGGGGACAGAACGCCCCTGGACGAGCGAGGTTTGAGCTACGACTTCTTTGAGCTGCACATCGACTCCTATCGAGTCGACCAAGGCGAGGGCGTCGAGGATGCGAAGAACTTCAACTACACGCTCACGGCCGAGCGGGCGCGCGTCACCTACGATCGTCCGAGTGCTTTCAATGTGCGTTTGTGGGACGACTTGAACGCCGTCTTTCACGGCGTAGTCGTCGAGATGATGACCGGAGTGCCTTTTTCTGGCACCAAGCTGACAGCGCCCCGCCTCATCACCAACATGTCGACCGAGCGGTTGACCTCGGTGGACGACGATCGCGTGACGTTTCAGTCCCGGGACATCCAAGGATCGGGCGTTGGATTCGACGCCCGACTCCAAGAAGGGGTGATCGCGTTCGAACGGGGCTCCGACGTAGAGTTGGACGTGGGGGAAGGCCGCTTCGTCACCGTTTCCACGCCGCTCGGCGGTCCCCTTACGATCTCTGACGAAACCCCGCGCGACGCGGGTTCGGAGGATCTCCCCGCCACGTCCCTCGATCGCGAGGGTCCCCAGAAGGTCAAGGTGACGGCGAAGGACGGAGTTCACATCGAGCTTCGGCACCGCGGCACGGTCGGTTCGGAAGGCGACAACCTCGAGCCCGACGAGCGGTCAAGCACGCGCATCGGCGTGGACGAGACGCTGGTGATCGATGCGGCGAACGTCGAGATCCAGATGACGGTCTATCCCGGCGAGAGGGCTCCCGAGATTCACGTCGCACGTGCCGACGGCGCCGTCACGATCCGCCACGGCCGCGACACCTATCGCGGAGAGTCGGCGCGCGTGTTCTTCGAGAACGGCGAGCCCGTTCGGCTCGTGATCGAGACCGATCCATCCTTGGCCTACATCCTGCGCGAAGAGAACGGTCAAGAGGTCGAGCTGCGCATGATGGGGCGTGGCCCGATCACCGCCAACTTGGGCGCCGACGTGAACCCGGCGCTCGGCTTTGTGTTCATGGGGCCGGGGCGCATCGAGGCGGCCACCCGCGGCGGCGTGGTGACTTTCGAGAACGAGGCGCGGGGCCGGGGCGTTCAGGATCGCAGCGAGGCGATTGTGCTGCTCTCGGGCGACGTTCGAGTGGAAACCCCCACGGGTTCCATGACGTCGAACGCCCTGATCGCCACGTACCGCGCCGAGGCCGATCTGCACGCCGCGACGGACGGCTCGACGCTCGTCATCGGACGCGACCCTGAGTCCGGCGCGGACTATCACCTGCGCGCCGAAGGCGGCATGACGGCGCACCTGTCCGGGGATGCTTGGTTCGTGGACAGCGCGCGGGACGTCTACGCGGAATCGTTCAGCGACGATCCCCACCGCATCCGCGCTGGGCTGATCACCGACGTCGACGTCGCGGCCCAGACGCTGTCGGCCTCGGGTTCGATCCTCTACGAGTCCCTCTGGGGCCGAGCGCTGTCCGACAAAGCTCTGGTGCGTACGGAGGACACGGTCACGCTGCTCGGTTCCGCCGAGGAGCCTGTGCAGCTCGACCTGATCCCGGGCAGCCAGGGGATGCTGGGGGCCGATGCTGACTCTGCTGCGGTGCGCTCGGGCTGGGTCCGCGCGGAAGAGCTTCGCTTCAACGCGTCTGAGATCGCGGCTAAGAGGAGCGTGTCGGCCCAGGTAGAGACCTTGGATGGGGTCTGGGGCTTCGACTCCGACGAGCTGACCGTGCGCCGAGTCGTGACGGGTGACGCGATCGTGCTGAATACGGACGGCCCCGAACCGAAGGCAGGCCAGTTCACCGCCGGGCAGTTCGAGGATGTGTTCATCCACGGAACGTCCGTCCGCCAGGTTCGTTACGACAACGATCAGGGCAACATGGTCATGTCCGCCGACGACGTCGAGCTCGAAGCGGGAGCCGCTGGGCGCGACACCGTGATCGACGCCGGTGTCAACGTCAACGGCGGGGTCGGGACGATCGTCGACCCCGGCCGCGCGGCTGTGCTCCGGGCGCGCGGACGCGTGACCATCGACACGGAGAGTTACGGCGTCGAGCCCGATAAGGATGGGCTGCCCACGATCGAGCAGACGTCACGTCTCAGCGCAACCTCCGCTTCCTTCGAACGCCTCCCCGGGCTAGGTCAAGTGAATGAGCGCGCGCTCTTCGTTCTCGATGCCGAGGAAGTCACGGAGTGCCGACTCTCCGGCAAGGGGCGCTTCCTCGAACTCAGCTCAGACCATGTGACGATCAACGGCGGTTTTGGCCCGCAGGACCAGGCGTCGCCGCTGGCCGAGATGGATCTCTCTGGCTACAGCGCACTGGCCATGGGCGGCGTGGACATGCGCTACAAGAGCGGTCCTGGTCAGCCGATGATGTCGGGGCGCTGCTACCGGTTGACGTTGGAGGACGGAGTCCGCGGCCGTATGGAGTCAGACCGCGGCAAGCGTGTCCTGGCCTCTGGAGTGGTCCCCGGGAACGGTCTCGCCTATCAGGTGGAGGCCACGACGGTGACCTTCACGAAAGAAGTCCTGATCGCGGAGGCCGCCGAAGAGACTGACGTCAAGGTCAAGCTCACGTCGCCGATTCGCGTGAGTTCGACCGGGATGGTGATCAACAGCGTGTTGACGAAGAAGCTCACGGCGACAGCGGACGGCATCACGCTCGGGGGTGCCTCCATCATCGATGCCATCGACAAGGTAGGCCGCCCGTTCCGCGCGAAGGTCGAGGATCAGACCTACGCCATCAAGGACATCGAGGCGGTCGACGCCGACGCGGAGAAGAGTCCCAAGACCATCGGGCCTTTCGAGCCCGTTCCGGCCCAGACCACCGAGGGTTCAGGGAAGAGGGCCTCCGACCTAGAGCTCCTTCAGCGAACCGACTGGAAGCCAGCGGAAATCGAGTACCCGGGCATCGGCAACCTCTACGGACAGTCGCTGCCGGGGCGCAACCTCCTCAGCGGCAAGCCGTTCATCAAGAACGCGCGACTGGAGTTGGATGGGTCAGGGGTCACGCTCGACGCGGAGTGGATCTCCTTGGACATCGAGAAGTACACCATCAATGCGGGTCGAGGTGGACTGCGTGGCGGAGGCGCATCGCCATGGACGCTCGAGTTTGCGGCCATCGAAACGACCCAGTTTGAAGACGAGGTGATGTTCACGATCACCGCTCCGCGCGTGAGCTACGGCGCTGACTCGGCCCGCGCGGACTACCTTACGATCTGGCTGGATCGCGCGAAGTGGGAAGCGTTGGGTGGAGGGGCCGCAGCGGACGAAGCGGCTCCGGTGGAGGATGGGCCCGCCCGTCGCCCCAACTTCCTTGCGGAGATCCTCTTCGAGCTGCAGGACCGGGAGTACGGCGACTACCTGCGCGCCATCTACATGGAAGGCGGCGTCGAGGTGATTCGCAGCGATCGCCGCGCCGCGCGCGGATCCAAGCTCTACATCGATCTCCCCGATGCCGTTGCGTGGCTCGAGGACGCCGAGCTCGTGTACCCGCTGATGGCCCAAGGGCGAGAGGTGCCGCTTCGGGTGCGTACCAAGCGGCTGGGGACGGACGAAGAGGGGCGGTTGACCGCCGAGAACGCGACGCTCACGACCTGCGATCACGACGTACCGCACTTCGTGGTGCTCACGCGCAAGTTCCAGCTGTCTCCCAGGGACGACGGACGCTGGCGCTTCGGCGCCCGCGGCAACAAGCTCAAGTTCACCGGCGGGGTGAACCTGCCGCTGCCTTCCATCGGCAACCTCGTACTCGATGAAGAGTTCGGGATCGAGGGGTTCGAGAACGAGGCTGGCGAAGTGACGCCCCTGCGCGACATCGGGATCGCGCGCACGGCTCGCTTCGGCACGGTCCTTGGCGCAGCCTTCCGATTCGACGTCGGGGAGATCGGTAACTGGATCGCCGAGCGCATCGGCATGGACTCCACGAAGATGCGCGGCAAGTGGAGCACCGAGGCCCAATACCTGAGCGGCCGCGGCCCCCAAGTGGGCCTTGGCCTGCAGCTTCGCGAGCGCAAGCCCGGCGACGACCCCGACGAAGACTTCCGGCTCGACGCTCACGTCGGTGGCGTCCTCGATGACGGCGACGATCGCGGATACGTCCGCGTGGATGACTCCCTGCGCGACGACCTGCGCATCACCGGCCACGTGCGCGCCCGCTACCCCATCGTTCGCGGAGAGTGGTTCGACTTTGCGATCGCATCCCAAACCGACGCTGGCGTTCAGTCCGAGTTCTACGAGCGCGACTTCCAGCGCTTCGAGCAGCGCGACACCTTCTTGCGCTGGCGTAAGTCCTACGGGGCGGACTACCTCGCCGCTGGCGCACAGAAGCGAATCAACTCCTTCCGCAGCCAGAAGGAAGAGCTTCCATCGTTCGGTGCGTACCGCGGCGAGCGACAGGTGGGGACGTTCACCGGCGTTCCGGTCCTCTGGGGCGGCTCGTTCGACGCGGGCTACTTCCGCCGTCTCGAAGGCACCGTGGGACAGGACTTGTTCTCGGACCTTCCCGGCGGCGCTGACTTCGGACTGGGGAATCACGACACCCTCCGCGCGGACCTTCAGCAGCGGATTTCACTGCCGATTCAAACCACGGTGGCAGGAATCAAGGCGACACCCTTCGCCGAGCTGCGCGGCACCGCGTGGTCGGACGCGCTCGATGACGGCGACGATCCGCGTCGCGGTGCCATCTTCACGGGTCTAGAGCTCTCCACGACGCTCCACAAGGTCACGGAGAACGGCTACCTCCACGCGCTCGCCCCGCGCATCTCGTACGCGACGGACATTGCGAACGATCAATCGGGGGGCATTCCCGTTCCGCTTGACGCCACGGAGGCGGCCGTGGACGGCACCCGCGTCGAGGTGGGTGTGCGCAGCCTCTGGCAGCGTCCCGGTACGTTTGAGAACCTCGATCTCGACGTGCGAGCGACCTTGCTCCAGGACCGAGACGATGGCGTTGTGGATTCCAGCGAGCTTGGCTTCTTGGGCGGGTACATCACGCGCTACGGCGATGGTGAAGGCCAGATCGGCATCCGTCACGACGCCCGCTACGACATGGAGGCCAACGAGACCACCTACTCGCGCAGCGCGTTCGCGATTCGCCCCAACGACTCCTTCCTCGTCGAGTTCCGCTACTCCCAAGCGCGCGACATCTTCGACACCGAGCTCTACGAGACAGGCGGCGTTCTCGGCCGTTGGCGTCTCGGCCCCAAGTGGGAGCTTGAGTCGCGCTACACCCACGACCTCCGGAACGACCAGCAGCTTCTGACGGAGCTCACCATTCGCCGGTACGCCCACGACTTCATCTTCGACATCACGTTCCAAGATCGCTCGGGCGAGGGCGGTACGAATCTCTCGTTCAGCCTCGTGCCGCTCCTCGGATGGACCGCGCAGCGCATCGGCATCCTGGATCGATGAGCCCACGCGAGCTGGCCTTTACGGGCGTTATCTTCGACCTGGACGGGACGCTGACGGAGCCGGACGCCATCGACTTCGCCCGCATGCGAAGGAGGATCGGCATGCCGGAATCAGGCTCGATTCTTCACTGGATCGATGATCATGCGGGGTCGGAGTCGGAAGCCGAAGAGATGCGCGCTGTGGTGTGGGAGGAGGAGGCTCTGGCCCTTGATCGAATGGCCCTCGGAGAAGGGTTCGCCGATCTCGTCGACGTTCTGAAGAACGCCGGCGCAGCGGTTCCCACCGCGATCTGCACGCGCAATAGCACCGAGGCGATCGAGGCTTTTGATGCGCTCCTCGCGCGCTCCGGCTTTCCGCCTCAGCGGGATCTATTTCCCGTGGCCGTCGCCCGCGACCATCACTCCCAGCGGCTGGGACGCGCGCTCGAAAACAAGCCGTCGCCCGAGCCGGCCCATGAGATCCTGCACGCGTGGGGCCTCGTGGACCGCTACCCCGTCTACGCGGGCCACGAGAGCGAGGCACCGCGCTACCCCGAACTCCTCTTCGTAGGCGATGGCCGCGACGACCTCTTGTCAGGCCGCCGTGCGGGAACGTCGGCCGCGTGGATGGATCACGACGCCGGCAACGTGCCGAGCGTCGCAACCCACGCCTTCCGCAACCTGTCCGAGTGCGCCGCTGTGCTCGCGGGCGCCTAGGAGTCTGCGCCACGGAACGCGAATCCGCTGGCACGGCCAGGATCAGCGCC
>CAYQKK010000156.1:0-8166 GCA_964417955.1 uncultured Planctomycetaceae bacterium | reverse complement strand
CCGCCGTTCGCGAAGCGCGCCTCAGCCACGAGTCGCACCGGTCCGCTGCCGAGCTGCCGCCCGTGAAGAGTGATCTGGCCGCTCGGGCCCGAGACAGAACCCACGATGCGCCCAAGGTGGCGCACCACGATCTCCTCCACGTTATCCCCTGCGGCGGAAACGTCGAGCTGCGCGCTGCCGTCCAGGTCGATCGCTTGCGGCGTGATCGCCAGGGTCGCGCTGAGTCCGCCCGCGACGTTCAAGGCGCCGGCCCAGTGCCCGACGTGCCGGAAAACGGTGTCGTCTTCGCTGCGCACCATGAGTTCATGGGGTCCGGCGGCCAGCCCCATCGTGTCGAGGGTGAAGACTCCACCATCGTCCACTCGCTGAACAAGGACACCGTCAACAAAGAGCTCGTGGCCCAGGATCGGATGGCCCGTAACCGCGTTCGGCGTGGCCGTCGGCGTGATGCTCAAGACACCCGTAGTAGGCGTCTGGGGAACACCAGTCACCGCAACCGTCGGGCCTAGGGACCAAGGGCGCGTCAATGGGTCGCCCAGGAACATCGACTGCAGCGGAATGGCCTCGCGGCTGCGGTACCAAGCTTCGCCGAGGGCAGCGCCCGATCGGTAGGCCGAGTGGACGCGTGGGTGCGGGAACTTCTGCGCGTAGTTGCAGGGTTCCTCGATGGCGCCGGAGGTGCCGCTAGCTCCGGCGGCGATCCAACGGGACATCTTCGTCTGAGAAGTCGTGCCGAAGTGACCGGCGAAGCTTGTCAGGTGGTCCGCGAACGCACCTGGCAGTAGAGTGAATCCGCCGGCCTCGATCGCCGGCGTGGCTGCTCCGGTCATGATGCCAAGGGCGTCATCGCGCCCGAGGGGGAGCACTTCGAAGAGATGCTCGGCTACGCCGCCAAAGCCCTGGACGCGTGCCACGGCCGTGGGGTAGAGATCGTGCCGCGGGCCTGAACGGGCAACGTCCGTCGTCTGCATGTAGTAGACGCTGCCCACGGGCTCGGTGCCGTCCGCGAGCACGCTGCGCCCGATCATCTCGGTCACCTCGGACACCGTATTGCCGAGGCTGCCGGTCCACCCCAGCCTCGCTGGTATCAGCATTCGACGCGCGCCGTTGGTTGTAGGCTCGACAATCGAGCCGCCGCGCCAGTGCTCGGCGCCTCGGAATGTGCGGCCCCGCCAGTTCGCCCCCACGAAGGGATTCGTAATCGCCGACGCACTAAGAAGGCCGGGCGTGAGGAGATTCTCCGTGAAGTCGTAGAGCCCGTAACAGGACGCGAGCCCGAAGTGGTTCACCGGCTGGCACTGGTCATTGACGAGTCCGCTCGCGGAGGTCCGGTACTCGTCACTGGGCGCCAAGATCACGAAGTCGAGGGATGCGTCCAAGCCCCGTTGATCGATCTCGCCGAGCATGCCTTGGAGCGTTCCAGCCACAAGCTCTGCGTAGGTGGACGCATCCGGGTCGAGGAACAGCACGTTGTTCCCAGGGATCGACCGCGCCGCGGCGTAAACGTTGGCAACGTGCAGCGCGTCCGGGTTCGTAGGGTCTACAAACAATAGGCCACGCTCGCCTCCGTGCTGGGCCTCCGCAGCTGGGAGCAAGCAGGCGGCGGCCAAGGCGAGCAGGGGTCGGCGGCTCTTCATGGGTGCAGGATGCCACAGAGTGCCCCAAATTAGGTGGTTCGAACGAGGCCCGCGTCCCAATGGGACCAGGGCGGAATCGAATTGATTAGACTTCGCGCCGCCAACGCGCTGAGAAGCGCCCCGCGCTGTCCCCCCTCTCCCCCATGGCTTACTACATCCGCCACTTCGGCATCCGCGACAAGAGCGTCTCCCACAAGGAGCTCACCCGCGCCATCCAGGCGGCGAACTTGTCGGGCTCCGTGCACGTCGACAGCAAGGAAAACGGTCAATGGACAGCCATCACCGTGTTCGCTGCAAAGAAGACACCGGCTGCCTATATCGAGCGATGCGAAGTGCGCCCTGGTTCGATCGGCGAGAAGTCCATCCAGGAGTTCCAGGAAGAGATCGACGAGCTCAAGCCGGAGTCCGCCGGTGCCTGGGTAGGCGAGTACCTCGATCGCGTCAAGGTGATCTACGCGGTGCAGCTCTTGGAAGGCATCGAGCACGCGGATGCATGGCCGCTTCTCGACGTTGTCCAAGGGGCTCTCTCCGACGCGGCCGCGGGCATCATGCAGGCCGACGCCGAGGGATTCATGAATGAGATGGGCGAGTTCATCACCTATGACTTTCCGGAAGGCGTCGACGGGATGGTGCGCGCGGCGGTCCTCGACGCCGCCGGAGACTGGCACGCCTTCGACCTCGATCTCGCGAACAAGAAGCAGCGCAAGGCGTTCCGCGACGGCTCTTTTCAGGCGGAGATCGCGGCGGCCACCGCGCTTCCGGGCGTACGCGCCCGATCAGAAGAAGGGTCTCGGTAGGTTCGCGCCTCCGAGGGACATCCCCGCGGGTAGAATCCCGGCGCGATGTCTCTACTCGTTCTCGACAATATCAAGAAGCACTTCGCTGCCCAGGAGGTCCTGCGCGGCGCGTCCCTTTCCATCGACCCCGGCCAGAAGATCGGCATCGTGGGTCGCAACGGTGGAGGCAAGACGACGCTCTTCCGCATGATCTCGGGTGAGGAAACCCCTGACTGGGGAGAGGTTCGCGTGCGCAAGGGAGCCCGGCTGGGCGTCGTGCCCCAGCGACCCAAGTTCGACCCCGGCGTGACCGCGCGCGAGTACGTAACCACCGGCCTCAAGGAGCTACACGAGACGATCGAGCGCTACGAGGCATGCGCGGCCGAAATGGGCACCGCCGAAGGCGAGGCCCTCGACCGGCTCATGAAAGAGCACGACGCGCTGAGCTCGCGCATCGAAGACCTCGGCGGATGGGACTCCGAGCGCAAGGTCGAGTCCGTGCTGTCCGGCATCGGCCTGCCCGACACCCATTGGGATCGCGAGGCACTGCTGCTTTCGGGGGGCGAGAAGAACCGAGTCGCCCTCGCGCGCGAGCTGATCAGCGGCCACGACCTGCTACTGCTCGACGAGCCCACCAACCACCTCGACCTCGAAGGCATCGAATGGCTGGAACGCTACCTGAAGGACCTCCCCACCGGCGTGCTCATCGTCAGCCACGATCGCCGGCTGTTGACGAACTGCATCAACCGTATCGTCGAGCTCGAGCGCGGACAGATCGTCGCCTACAGCGGCAACTACCCGAAGTTCCTGCAGCTCAAGGCCGAGAAGTACGAGACCGAAATTCGCGCGTACGAGCAGCAGCAGGAGATGCTCAAGAAGGAAGATGCGTTCATCAAGAAGCACATGGGTAGCCAGCGCACGGCCGAGGCTAAGGGCCGCGCCAAGAAGCTGTCCCACGTCACGCGCCTGGAGAAACCGCACCACGATGTGCGCCGACCGTTCATCAAGCCGCCCGAGGCCGCGCGCGGCGGCGAGCGCGTGCTGCACACCGAGAAACTCTTCGGCGGCTACGAGGACAACGTTCTCTTGAAGGACGTCGACATCCGCATCGGCCGCGGCGAGCGGGTTGGCATCGTTGGCCCCAACGGTGCAGGCAAGTCGACGCTGATGAAGATCATCTCCGGCCGCATGGCGCCGCTCTCTGGCGAGGTCGTGCGCGGACACGGCGCGAGGGTCGCGTACTACGACCAGGACACGTCACACCTGCGCGACGACCACACTCCACTCGAGGAGATCCGCAGAAGCTACCCCGAGATGACCGACCAGGAGATCCGCGATCACCTGGCCAAGTTCCTGTTCCGCGGGGACGAGTGCGAGAAGGTCATCAAGACCCTCTCCGGCGGCGAACGCGCACGCCTCTCGCTTTCTCTCCTGGTGCTGACCAAGCCGTCCTGGTTCGCGCTCGACGAGCCGACTAACCACCTGGACCTCGCGTCGCGCACGGCACTAGAAGAAATGCTCAGCGCCTTCCAAGGGGCAATCGTCTGCATCAGCCACGACCGCGAATTCCTGGACGGCGTCTGCCAGAAGACCATCGAGGTCTCATCCAAAGGCGTAGAGGAATTCGACGGCAACTACTCCGCGTGGCGCGCCTCGAAGCTGGAAGAGCGCGACGCGATGATGGAGGAGAAGGCGCGTCGCGAGGCAGCGGCGAAGAAGTCGGCGCGTGATCAGGAGGCTGCGGCTCAGCGGAAGGGGAAGGGCAAGGCGAAGGGCCAAAGCAATGCCAAGGGCAAAGGCAGTGGCAAGAACAGCGGCTCCAACAAGAAGGGGCCGCGCAACCCCTACATGTTCGAGAAGCTAGAGAAGCGGATCATGGAGCTGGAGAGCGAGAAGGAGAAGCTCAACGCGTCGCTGGCGACCGAGGCTGTCTACACGGATGCAGAGGTCTTGAAAGAGACTCAGTACCGGCTGGTTGAGGTGGAGTCCGAGCTAGAGACCTGCAACGACGAGTGGCTGAATTGGGAGACTGCTTAAGGGGGGGGAATGGCGGCTCCGGTGGGGGGGGGGGGGGGGGCCCCCCCCCCCACCTCTAACCACCCCCAAGTCCGAGCTAAGCCAGCTCCTCTAGCTCCTCTGAAATCAGCGCCCGGAAGCGATCGGCGTCCTCACGTCGTAGTGCCATGATCGTGGTGGTTTGACCTGCCATGATCCCGTAGAAGCCTTGATCGAGGTCGGTGAAGTCGCCGAGGATGGACTGCACTGTGGCTGGATCAGCCCAGTCGTCCGTCACCTTGGGGCGGAACTTCCGAGGCGTCCCATCGACGCTGTAGCTGAGCGTGGCCTTGCCGCCGTCCACGTCGACGGAATCGGTGGCGTCCTTCAAGGAGTCGGCCTTCCCCGCAATGGCGGCGAGGCGGTCCACGATGTCCACGTAGGAACCGTCGCCCTCGATGCACTCGGCGTCGAAGTTCCAGAGGCGGTCAGAGAAGAAACGCCCCCAGGGCTCTCGTTCCACTTCCACCCCGAGGAGATGTACGAGAGGGCCGTAAGGGTGCGCCTCAAGCTCCTCGCGAGCGATGCTGTGGGTGAGATCGTCTAGTGAGACTTCGCTTGAGAGGGTGATCCCGAACGTCGCCAGCTCTGTCAGTTGATCTTCGAGTGGAACCGGCACCACGTCCGGAACGGCCCCGCCCGCGGGCAGCTCGAGCACGTCCGCGTCCACATCACGCACGTCATCCACCTCGACGTCCCGTGGGCCGGCTGCGCCCTCCCCCATGCCTGGCATCCCAGACATTCCAGGCATGCCCGCCATCCCGCCCAGGTCGATGCCTTCCTTCATCTTCTGCTCCATCGCCCGGATGCGGTTGCCGACGATTGACGGTAGGAACACCAGCACGACGAGCGAAAGCAGCGCGAAGACGGCCCAGATCACGAGAACCGTCCGGGCCCAGGTGTACTTTGTACTGAGCCACCAAAGGAGCGTCCCGGTGATGGCGCTGCGGATACACCACTGTTTGAGGCGCTCTTTGCGCAGCTCCTTGATGGACTCGACGGCGTGGCTGGCGAGGTCGGTGGCGGGGATCTCGTGGGGTTCGAATTCTGGGGCCATGGGAGGCGAGCATAGCGCCGAGGATTCGGCCGTGATCCACGGATTCGCCGGCTCTTGGGCGCGGGATCGCGCCCTGCTCCGCTAACCTCCCCGGATGCAGAGTTTCCTCGATGAGATTCGCGCCGCGATCGCGGCCGAAACCGGACTTGCTGAGCCCAAGCTGGAGCGCCCACGCGACCCCTCGATGGGCGACGCCGCGTTCCCCTGCTTCGTGCTGGCGAAAGAGCGTAAGGCGGCTCCGCCCAAGATCGCCCAAGAGCTCGAGACCGCGCTCAATGCGCGCCTTACCCGCATCGAGGCCAAGGCGACTGGCCCCTACCTGAACTTCACGATCGAGCGCGCGCTTCTGGCTGAGTCCGTGCTGACGGGCATCCGTCAAGCCGGGGCCTGCTACGGCACCTCCAGCGAAGGCGAGGGCAAGGCGATCGTCATTGACCTGTCATCCCCGAACATCGCCAAGCCGATGTCCGTCGGGCACCTGCGCTCCACGGTGATCGGCGCCGCGATCCAGCGCATCCACAATGCCCTTGGGTACAAGACCGTCGGTATCAACCATATCGGCGACTGGGGCAGCCAGTTCGGAAAGCTCGTGGCCGCCGTGAATCGGTACGGCGACACGGTCGACCTCGAGAACGATCCGATCCCGTCGCTGCTCAAGCTCTACGTGCGGTACCACGAAGAAGAAGAGGACGACCCGACCCTCGGCGAAGAAGCCGCTGCGGCCTTCCGCGAGCTAGAGAGCGGCGTCGATGGTCCTGTGCGCGCCACCTGGAAGAAGCTCACGGACCTTTCCCTCGTGGAGTTCGACAAGATCTACGCCCGACTCGGCGTGGAGTTCGACCTGGTGCGAGGTGAGGCTTACTACGAGTCCCACCTCGAGAAGACGGTGGACCGCATCGTGAAAGCAGGCATCACCGAGGAGTCAGAAGGCGCCCTCGTCGTGGACCTTTCAAGCTTCGGAAAGATCCCGCCGTGCCTCCTGCGAAAGACGGACGGAACGACCCTGTATGCCACACGGGACATGGCCGCCGTGTTTCATCGCTGGGAGGAGTTCAAGTTCGAGCGCTGCCTGTATGTCGTCGGCGGCGACCAGCGGCTGCACTTCCGCCAGATGAAGCACGTGCTCGATCGCATGGACCTTGAATGGGAGCCGCGCGTCGAGCACATCGACTTTGGCATGATGCGCCTTCCCGAGGGCAAGATGAGCACTCGCAAGGGTCGCGTCGTCTTCCTCGACGACGTGCTCGACGCGGCGGCCGCCGAGGCCAAACGTGTGATCGAGGCCAAGAACGCCGATCTAGCGGACAAGGACGCTACGGCTGAGATGGTCGGCGTCGGCGCCGTGGTCTTCAACGACCTCAAGCGCGAGCGCGTGAAGGACATCGACTTCAAGCTCGAAGAGGTGCTCTCGTTCGAAGGAGACACCGGGCCCTACGTGCAGTGGACCCACGCTCGCCTGGCATCTATCGAGCGCAAGGTCGGGGAGGTCACGGAATCTCCCGACTGGTCTGTCCTGGCCAGCGCAGCACCGATCCTCGGCGCCATGGGCCGCTACAGCGACGTGCTACGCAGTGCAGCTCGCAACGCTGAGCCATCGGAGATCACGAGCTTCGTACTCAGCCTCGCACGCGACGTGAACTCTTGGGTCGCGCAGGAGCGTGTGCTCGGTCAAGAGCCAGCCGTCACTGCGGCCCGGCTCGCGCTGGTGCAGGGCGCGCGTCAGGTCATCGGCAACGCGCTGACACTGCTCGGCGTGGGCGCTCCCACGGAGATGTAGCCGTGTTGCAGCCTAGGATCACGACGCGTTGCTGTTTGGCGGCGATGGCGCTTTGCCTTGGTGGGTGTGGTCTCAGCCGCGGCATCGCCGCGGCGATCACGGAGGGTGTCCCGTCGACCGCTCAGTCCAGCGCCGACCTAGACGCCCTCGCCCAAGGCCTCACCGGTCACTTCACGAGTGCGGGCCAAGCGGCCCGCGACGCGGACTTCCTTCACATCGAGCTGCGGGCCGTACGCATCTGGCAGGCGCGCACCGACGGAATTTGGCTCTACGTGGAACAGGCCGCGGGCTGGGCACTCGACCGACCCTATCGGCAGCGCCTCTATCAGCTCACGCAGCCGGAGCCCGGCCAATTCACGAGCGCGGTCTACCTCCTGCCGGGTGACGACCCCCTCGAATTCGCGGGTGCATGGGAGAACCCCTCTGCCTTCGACGGACTCGATCCGTCGAGCGCCGACCCCCGCACCGGCTGCGAGATCCACTTGGTCAGGCGGGCAGATGGCGTCTTCCAAGGCCGGACTAGCGGTGAGGAATGCCCGAGCTCGCTAGGGGACGCTGCGTACGCCACCTCGGCGGTGCTGGTCTCTCCCACGGCGATTTTCTCGTGGGATCGGGGCTGGAGTGAGTCGGATTTTCAGGTCTGGGGCGCGGAGACGGGACCCTACCTGTTCGAACGGCAGGGCTAAGGAAGCGCTCCCTACGCGGTCTCGCGGCCACCGATTGCCCGATATGACGCAGCGATCGGGCCTCGATGTCGCCTTAACCGACACCTAGTCGTAGGAACTTGAGTCCGGAGGCGGAAATGTCTAAGTCGTGGTTCAAGTCGACACCGACGTCCGCCGAAGACACTCCAGCGCGCCAGCT
>CAYQKK010000155.1:0-8192 GCA_964417955.1 uncultured Planctomycetaceae bacterium | reverse complement strand
TCCCTTTGGCGACAGCGCGGGGCTGTACGGTTCCCGAGTCAACTCCGCCACCCCTTGCTGCCTGGGCTCGCTACTTTCCCACCGGCTCAACTGAACTGCCCGATCGGACGGCGCGCCGCGGCGATACCGGTGGCTCCTGCGCTACTCCGGCACGTCCCTCTGGCAACGGCTGAGGTCCAACTCGTGTACGCAGAACTCATGGGGAGAGCTAGACGCGGTACGCTCCGAGCTCAACATTTGGGTTTCGCGGCGCCGATCTGTGTCGTCAGGTCCCGATTTCAGTCCATGACTTACTCGAGGCACGTTCATGATTCTCGCTCTCATTCTCACTGTGGCTTCTTCTGTTGGAGGGGCGACTGTGCTTCACCCAGCTCCGGCGGGATCGCCCCAGGAGGTACCCAAGACCGAGGACGCAGCACTTCGTGCGCGTCTGCTCGCCCTTCTGGACGAGAGCGAGGAGGCTTACACAAAGTGGGAAGCTGCGTTCTCGAAGGTTTATGAGGCCTGGCAGAAGGCGGTAGAGAGTGGATCGGAAGAGCCGCTGGACCCTCCGAAGAGCCCGATGCCGGCCTTCTTTGAACGCTTTGACGCACTCGCGACCTCTGGGTTTCCCGAGGCGCAACTCTGGTGCCTGCAGAACTACCACGCTGACGTACCGGCCGAAGGTCGTGCCAAGGACATCAAGGCGCGGGCGCTCGCGGTGCTCAAGGTCCAGGGGGCCGATCACGTCACCCTGGCCAACGTCGTGGCGTCGCACTTCCGTCAAGAGCTCTTGTCTAAGAACGTCGCGGCCAACCTTCTCATGCTGATCGAAGCCAACGCGACCGATCCTGAGGCGCGCGCAACGGCTGCGTACCGGAGTGCAGGGCTCCCGCCGCCCGACGGCCTCTCCGAGGAACGGCTAGAGGAGCGCCGTCTCAACGCGCTTCGCGGAATCGTCGAGATGTACGGCTCCACTACGGTCGGCAAGCGCGCAGCCGGTGAGATCTTCGCCATGGAGAACCTCCAGATCGGAATGGTCGCGCCGGAGATCGAGGGTACGGACGTCGATGGGAATCCGATGAAGCTCAGCGACTTCCGCGGCAAAGTGGTTGTGCTCGACTTCTGGGGATTCTGGTGACCCCCGTGCCGTGCGATGATTCCGCACGAGAAGGCGCTCGTGAAGCGCCTCCAAGATCAGCCCTTTGCCCTCGTGGGCGTGAACAGCGACACGGCCGAGCGCTACCGCAAGGATCGTGCGTCACTTGGCGTCACCTGGCCAAGCTTCTTTGATGGCGGCAGCACACGGGGGCCTATCGCCCTGAGCTGGGGCATCCGTGGTTGGCCGACGATTTATGTACTCGACGCTGAGGGTCGGATCCGGTTCAAGGGCGTGCGGGACGAAGAGATGGACGCGGCTGTGGATCAGCTCATTGCTGAGATGCGCTGAGGGTTCGGACGGCAGTAGTGCGCGACCACTACACTTCAAAGATTCGCAGCGCTGCGGATCATTCGTAGCCCCAGTGTCCGTAGAAGGCGGGAAGGTCAGCCCTCCTTCACGAAGTCCTCGAAGACACTCATGTGGCGCCGTACGTCCATGTTCGGAGACAGTGCAACGCGGACGATGTAGTCCTTGTCACCTTCCTTGGTCGTACCTTGCGTCGAAGTCGCGGGAACGGTCCAGTAGCAGCCCTTGAGCTGGCCGTAGCTGACGCAAAACTTGCTCTCTTCCGGGATTTCGCCAACCATCAGGTGAATGAGCCTGAGGTTTGACGCGCGCTTATAAGCTTCGCGCTCGCCCTCGGTATCGCCCTGGGTGGGAAGGTCCAACGAGAACACCGAAGGCGTGAAACCTTGGCTGGCGAGCTCGTCCGAGACGAAGTTGATCTTCGCGGTCGGCAGCGCTTCGCTGATGTAGTCCACGAAGTCGCGGGTATTGGCATACGCGGCCTCGATACGCTCCAGCATGGACGGTAACTGCTCTGCCAGGATCTGCAGCTGGTGATCGGTGGCCTGGTTGTCGCATACCCGCAGATGCAGTTCGACCTTCTCCAGGTAGCCCTCGGCCCTCGAGTTCGCGACGCAGTAGCCAGCGGTGCAGCGCCCGCCGCTAGGGAACTTCGAACCGCTGACGTAAGCGATCGTCTGCACTCCGGAAAGAACGTCACCGTCGCCCAGGAATCGGACGTTAGGACAAAAGGTCTGGTCCAAGATGAACACTGGCTCGACCGCCTTGGTGCCCGCTGCGGTGGTTCGCGCATCAGTGAGCACATCTCGCAGCTTCTCGAGATTGGGAACCTCGACACGCGGATTCGTGGGGATCTCCGCAATGATAAGTGGCACCGCATCTTCGGCAGCGAGCTGTCGCAGCACCGTGTCAAGGCTCTCCACCATGTCTCGGCCGCCATCGACCGGCAGATCCACGACCTCGATGTCGTCGCGGCAAGCCGCAACGCGCCGAGCTTGATCGTTGGTCCCACCGTAGCAATTCGGGGGCACCACGATTCGGATGGGCTTGCCGGGGGAATGCTCGAGCGCATGGTCCACCAACCCCATCACGATCGCGTACTGGACCGAAAGGCCACTCGACCCGATCCGCGCGGCCGCAGGGGTCCCCGTCACCTCTCGGATGACCTCTACCACCTGTGCCTCGTCGCGGCCAGCGTTACGCGGTCGGGCAGCACGGGGTACACCCGCAAATCCCTGAAGCGCGAGAAGGCAGTCCGCGGGCGTCATGGCGATGGTCTCTCGCCGACGCGTGTGCTGGATCTCCGATATGTAGTCGGCGTTCTTTTCGCCGTTGACGACGATGATACTCCCCAACGCCTCATCTACGTTGACGCTGAAGTCGACGTTCGGCGCCAGCGTGAAGTCGGCAATATCCGCTGGCGCCCCGACTAGAACGACGCTTCCATCGTGACTCGGAATGTCCTCGCCGAGTGCGATCCGCTGCAGCTCGAACCGATAGCCGTAGACGTTCCTTAGAACCTCCACGTCGAAGAAGCTCGGAAGCTCGCCTTGGAGAACCAGGAGCGTGCTCTTGCCAGCGAACAAGTTCTTGCGCAGGACGGCGAGCAGCGGGGCCGTTCGCGAGGAGAAGCTGATCGCGTTCGACGCTGGCAGTCCGAGCCTCATGACGACCGCCCACTCCAGCACGCATGACAGCGGGTGCCCCAGCCGGATGTAGTCGAACGCGGTCGGCAGACCGGCCAGCGCTGACGAGCTCACCTCCCCATCCCTGAGGATCGCCTCGAACTCATCGAGAAACTGCGTCTTCGCGAGCGTTTCGTCGTAGATGTCCAGTCTGTGCGTGGTCAAGTTCAGCCAGTCAACGGGCATGTGCTCGAGAGCACTCGCGAGGCGGCGTTCCAGCGCTATTGATTCCATGGACGGGATCTTAGCGGCTGCGAACGGCCGGTGCCTTCCCGGCAGTACGGTACCGGAGCCATTCCCGCCATTCCTCGGCATAGCAAGCCCAGCCAGGGAGGATTGGCGGAGTTGACCCCGGTATCGTACAGCCCACAGGACAGCCCAAAGAGTCCCAGCGAAGGTAAAGTCCAGTGACGGGAACGGTTCGCTGTCTGTAGCGACGCCTTGCCCGAGAAGAAGACTCTGCAGCGTCGCAGAAAACACCCCAATGCGATAGATCATGTCCCACGACTCGACACGGATAGGTAGTCCGAGATGGCAGTAACCAGAGCGGGACTGCCGTGTAGCCCTGACCATGCGCCCTAGCCCGCACGACGATAGGTCAACGACGCCTAGACACGAAGGTGCTCGAGAAACGAGCCGGGAGCGCGGCCTCTTATTGGGCTTGGCGACGTTGATGGCCGTCTTGGCAGGGTGGCTGTTTTTCCGCGCCTCTACGGTTCCGTCACGCGCCGAGCTCGCACCTCACACCGTGGCCGCTGCGCCGGGAGTAGAAGCGGTCGATGACGACGAGCTTTCGGCGCCCGCGCCATCGAGTCACCGACCGCTTGACGCAGAGGCCGCGGCTCCGTCGACGCCCCAGCGAACCACGCTGTTGTCTGCTGGGCCAGCTGGCTCAACCGAGGAATTCGAAGGCTCTGTTCCGCTGACACGGCAGTCCGCAGGTCTGAAGTTTCGCGTGGTGGACCCAGTCACCCGAGAAGATCTGACGAAGCTTGAAGTCGCCGCGTTTTCCTTGGATCGCGGTTGGCGTGGATCCGCTAAGTCGCCGGTGTTCAAGCGTCTTACGGCGGGCGAATGGACGCTTCGCGTACGCCGCGATGGATACGACAGCACTGAGGTCTCGGGGATCCAGCTGCGCCTTGGAGAGACGACTGATCTCGGCGACATCGTTCTGCCGCGGGGGACCGGCGCGGTCTTCGGCTCGGTCGGCCCCTACGACGAGGGAGACGTCGAATTGACGCTTGGCGGCCGCACCGATTTCCCATGTGCGACGCACGGGGTGGACAAAGACCTCACCTGCGAGACCTGCACTCATCCGCAGCGATCCTCGAGCCGAACGATCCCCGCCGCCGGTGGCACCTACGCGTTCGGGGCGCTTGTGGAAGGCGAGTACTGGCTAGAGGCTAGGGGGAGCAAGGGGGAGTCAATTCACCTTGAGCGGCTAGCGGTGGGGAAGGGTGAAGCGGTGCGCCACGACATCCGCTGGGATCGCCGGACGGTGCAGCTGCGCGTCACAGGCCCGACCGAGGGGGCGTCGGCCGGTGCGTTCATCGGCAAGTGGACGGAAGGAACCGCGCTGTATATGGCGCCCGTCACCTTCCACTTCTTCACGGAGGATCGCGCGTGCGCGGCCGGTTCGTTCGCGCCGCCGGGCCTAGGCGAATACGAGCAAGCCCAAAGGCTCGCCCGGGAGAATGCGGGCCAGGGCGACCCCGATGGTCCCACCGAAAATAGGTTCGCCAGGCTCAAGGGGACGGCGCGAGCAGATACCGAGCCCACGCTTGAGTACGACGAACTCGGGCAGGTCTCTGTTCTGGTCCGTGTGGCGGATCGCTGGGATACGTTAGTAGAGAGTGACTTAGTGGACGCCGAGTTTGTCGAGGACTTTGAAGTATCAGAGGGCTCGCCTGACCACTCGGGTGATCATCCGCTCGATGAGTCCCCGGAGGACGGCGCGCTTTCCGATCGTCACCAGGCATGGTCGCTCCGCGCTAACTCGCCCCCAAGATCAACGGCCCGGCGCGTCCAAGCCGTCCATCGTGGCGGCGGCTTGTTCGAGATCGAACGGGTGCCCGCCGCCGCGGACTACGTCTTCATTCGCTCAGGCCCCTACCACGGCGTGGCATCTCTCGACCTCGGCGCGTCCTCATCCACGACGTGGCGGGTGGACCTCAGCGCACGCTGCTCGATCCCATCCGCCGAAGCCGTCCAAGGTCAGAAGTGCGTGGATTGTCACCCCGGAATGCCCGTGTTCAACATCGTGTGGTAGTCCTGTCCCTGCCGAAAACGCCGTACGCACTCTGACGCAGCGTCCGGTGTACTCAAATTGATCGCACGGAAGCTGCTGTGTTGGAGGGAGGATACGCCTTCCCCACGGATGGACGGTCGATTCGGTCTACGCGGCGCGCGAGTAGCGGTGATGCAGCCCGCCCAGAACGGGCGTCGCGGCTATCTCGCCGACGTCTTCCACGGCCCGTGGCGTTGGCGCGTTTCCTTCGAGTGATTGATGCGGCCGACGGTTGTTGTAGTACTCGGCGTACTCCCTCACGCTCCTCAGCAGGTGCGTCTCCCCCATCGGAATGATGTGGTCTGTACACTCCCGACGGATGCTCCCGATGAGGCGCTCCACGTACGGATTCTGCCAGGGCGACCTTGGCGCGGACACTAGCTCCTCGATGCCCAGCACCATAAGCTGGCGGCGGAACGCCCACTCGTAGGCACCGGCCCGGTCGCATTGCAGGAAGCGCTGGAACGTGACCGTTGGCACTATGAAGAAGTCGCACGCGGCGGTCACGGCCATGTGGTTGTATAGGAACGTCTTCCACAACTGATCCGGCACGGTCCTTCGTGTGCGCACCATGTACTTGGCGACCGTCGATACCGCGACGTTGTGAACCGAAAGGGCAAGCTCGTCACTGATGCGTGGCGCGCCCCACGTGATGTTCTCGCTCGACATCCGCCGGATGATAACCGCCATCGCTATTGGCGGCCGGCCAGGCTTTGACCGGGACTTCCTACGCCAATAGTGTCGGAAGCCGTTGCGGTGCCACTTGATGACAGTCGCCGGCTGGATGATGACGAGCGCGTTACGCCAGTCCTTGAGCATCCGCATGGTCGTCAGCCAGAAGATGCGGTCTCGGTCGGTGACATTGGGGCGACCCACGCTCCGCTTGTACACGGCAAGCTGATGACGGAGCGCGATGCTCTCCAGGACGAGCTGCGTTCGGTCGCGGATGGCCAGCCGGAGGAGTGAGATGAGTGCGGCGAGGTCCGGCATGGGAGCATGCTGCCATGCCCTTCTCGACGCGTCAGCTTGATCGTGCTATCGTCGCCGAAAGAGCCCGTCAACGGGCCCTGAGGGGCGCAGGTGGGGTTTTCGGAAGGCACAAACCCAAGTGGTTGGAAAGCCAAATCGGCGAGGATTTCCTCGATGTAGCCGTGATCACAACGGGGAGAGAGGCCTATCGCCGCAGCGACGGAATCGCCGTCATCCCAGCGGCTCTGCCCACATCCTGAGCGGCTCCGCGGCACGTTCAACGGCACGCCGTGAACACGTTCCACCGCCAGCACTCTAGGGCATCACGATGGATTGCACGCCGTTGGTGATCCCAAAACCAGTTCCATCAGGATGTCCCTGATCCCTGAAGAACGTCTGTACAAAGAGAGCCTCACCCACTTGATATCCACCGCCCATCAAGAGCGAGCTCTCCAGCACGAAGTCGATGACGGCGCCACAAGCGCCCGAATTATTGGCGAACACCAATGGGCCACGAGTTGCCGCGCCCGCAATAGACAGCGTGCCGCCTCGGTAGGGAACCTCTGTCAGCGCGCGTGCAAGGAAGACGATCCCGAACGTAGACTGAGGGAGCGCCGTCGCCCGAAGCAGCAGGGGAGTCCCAGACAGCGAGCCGTGCTGCGGGCTACTTAGGCGCGCGATACAGCCCTCGGAGGTTTGCTTTCCCTGACAGTACTCGACGGGTGCAATCGAGTAGTTCGGATCGAAGGGCAGAGCGCCAATATCCGTGACAGACCCATCAGGATCGAATCGGAATGGATTGCCAGCGTCGATACACGGCGAGAGCGAGGTCAGGTGAAAGTCACCGCTCACTTCACTCCAAAGCCGAGGTGGCAGGCTGATGTTCCCGAGCCCAGAGACGAGCAACTCCGTGTTCGAATAGACCACCGTCGAGTCAAAGTCGATGGCGTCCGCACCGTTGTTCCAGATCAAGCAGCTGTCGGCATCACAGCGAACCAACGCTGCGTGCGATCCGAGAGCGCTGCTTCCGATGATCGTGCAATTCTGAAGGTCCGAATCCACAGCGACACCACCGACGACCGATTCGTTGCTCCAAAACTGGCAGTTGACGGCAGTACAGCCCGCCAAGGCTGCGCCAAGGTCGGCCCTGTTGTCGATGAAGACACTGCTTTCGATGTCGCAGCTGACAGCGGCGCCGCCCTCACTCGGATTGCCGGGTGGCGAGCCGTTGAACGCGCGGTTATCGACAAAAAGGCAACCGTCAATCTGGCACCCACTGGCGACACCGACGCGATTGGAGAACGCTGGGGAGCTGTCGCAGGAATTGCCGTGCACGTAACAGTCAACGAGTTCTGCATTCACGATACACCCAGCGGTCGACTGATAGGAGCGGTGCCCGACGATCTCGCAGCCTTCCAATCTCGAGCTGCCGAGGACGGCGGGGCCCACATCCGATTCGTCCCCAGAGTTCCAGCTGATTAGGCAGTTCTGCAGAAGGAACGAACCCGACACACCAGCGCCTAGCTGCGCGACGTTCATGCTGATCTCACAGTTGATGAGCGTCCCATCCGAACCGCTGATTCCTCCACCACTCCCGCCAAAGAAGACTGCACCGTTCCGTTCAATCAGGGAATCCTGTACAAGCAGGCCTGGGCTTAGGCTGTGGATGCCTGAGCCCGACGAAGCGAGGTTGCGGATGACGCTGCAGTCTGAGGCAACCCCATTCATCGATCCGGCCGTAACTAGGATTTCAAGGCGGCAGCAGGCTGCCTGAGGTTGGGTTGAGTAGGTGAGTTTGGGGTGT
>CAYQKK010000154.1:0-8201 GCA_964417955.1 uncultured Planctomycetaceae bacterium | reverse complement strand
TGGGCCTGTCGGCTGGGCCTAGCAGGCTGACTTCAACGGCCCAGCGTGGCCGCCTACCTACCGGCCCGCCGCCGCTACCACTTCCGCGTCCGACAGGTTGTGCTTCGATCCCTTAGCGACCTCTAGCACCCGCTTCACAGCTTCATCTGTCGCCTCAAGGCCGTTCTTCTCCAGCACCCAAGCGACGTTCGACTTGCCGCTCATGGGCCCCACAAGGATCTTCTGCTCGAGCCCAAACATCCCAGCAGGAACCCCTGAGTACACGCGGTCCGCAAGCCACGAGTCGCCCTTGCGGAACGCTTTTACCACAGCAGCCGCGTGGACGCCGGTGGCCGTTTCAAACGCGTCCTTGCCGAACACAGGATAATTGTCTGGGAACGGCACGCCGATCGCGTCCGCAGCCTTCTGCACGTACGCACCGAGGGCCGTCAGGTCGCGGTCGATCCAGTCCGTGAGCGCCAAGTTCACCAGCAGCAGGTCCATCTCGGTGTTGCCAGCGCGCTCGCCGACGCCGAGAGCCGTTCCGTGGATGCGGGTCGCTCCAGCTTCAATCGCCACCAGCGCGTTGATCAGCCCCAGCCCGCGGTCGCGGTGGCCGTGCCAGTCGATGCCGACGTCTGCGCCCTTCTCGTCCGCGATGCTCTTCACGAACTTGATGAGCGAGCGCACCCCGGTGGGAGATGCATGGCCGCAGGTGTCGCAAACGCAGAGGCGCTTGGCGCCTGCGTCGATCGCTGCGCCGTAGAGGGCGCGCAGGGTGTCCGGGTTGGCGCGGGTGGTGTCCTCGGTGACGAACATCACCGGCATGTCTTCCTTCACGGCGAAGGCGACGGCCTCGCTGGAAAGCTTGACCATCTTCTCGACCTCCCAATTCTCCGTATAGAACCGGATCGGGCTAGAGCCGATGAAGGCGCAGACCTCCACGGGCGCACCGATCTTCTGCTGGATCTCGGCGGCGGGCTCGATGTCCGTGAGCATCGTCCGGCACGCGACGTTGGGCGTGATATCGAGCCCTTTCATCTCGCCCGCGAGGCCGAGGATGTGATCGCGGGCGCGCTCTCCGGCGCCCGGCAAGCCCACGTTGGCCGTGTCGATGCCGAGCTTGTCCATCAGATGGATCAGCTCGATCTTGGTGTCGAGGTCGGGGTCCAGGGCGCTCGGGCTCTGAAGACCGTCCCGCAGGGTCTCGTCGTCGAGCTGGATCTTTCCAAAGCCCGAGGTCGACTCCTCATTCCAATCGTGGATCAGTCCTTCCCGTTCGTCTGCTGCCACGTCTTGCCCGTTCGCTTGAGTCATCGTTCCTACAGTCACTCCTTAGGGATCCATATTGCGCCCTATCAACGCGCAACTGGATCCGTATCTTAGTCGAGCCGCGGGCCGAGCACCTCCCCGTGACTCCCCATTCCGCACCATGTCTCCCACCCCTCTCGAAGAAGCAGAATCGGCCTTCCGCGAGGTTCTCGGGGAATCGGTGGCGCGGGCGGCGGTGCTTCTCGCCGATGTGCACCCGGCCGACGCGCTGGACTGGCTGCAGGACAGCGAGGAAGACGATCGTCACCGGTTGTTCGCCGCCCTGTCCCCGGAAATCCAGGCCGGGATCCTCGAGCATGCTGACGAGCCGTTTACCCAGGACCTGATCGCGCGTCTCGACGCGAGTCACCTGCGCGACGTCCTTGAGGAGCTCCCCTCCGACGAGGCGGCCGACGTCCTGATCGAGGCCGACGATCGGGTCGCGAACGATGCGCTGGCTGGTATGGCGCCGGAGGACGCCGAGGAGCTGCGCGAGCTCCTGAGCTACGGACCCGAAACGGCGGGCGGCGTGATGGCGACGGAGTTCGTGGATGCCGCTGTGGGCCAGCGGATTGGCGACGTCGTCAAGGAAGTTCGCAAGGAGGGAGAGGACGCCGAGGCTGACCTCGGTGTTTTTGTCCTCGACGCAGCGCGGCGACCCGTTGGATTCCTCAGCGACCGGGCGCTCCTGACGCACTCGATCCATACGCCCGTGGACGAGGTGATGGTCGAGCCGTTCATCATCTCGGTTTCGGACGACCAGGAAGTTGCCGCCCAGACGATCGCCAAGTACACCCTCGACTCCCTCGCCGTTGTCGACCCCGACGGTGTGATGCTCGGCGTGATCTCCTCCGAGGACGCCGCGGAGATTCTCGAGGACGAGGTCAGCGAGGACTTCGCACTCCTCACGGGTACGGGATCCGACGGGCAGCAAACGCGTCTGCCGATCCTCGTGCGCGTCCGTCAGCGCATGCCGCTCATGGGGCTTACTGTGCTCGCTGGACTTCTAAGCGCGAAGGTCCTGGCCATGGCGCTCGGCTCTGACTCATCCGAGTCGAGCGGTGAGGCCATTCTGCGGTACATTCCTCTGATCGTTGGGTTGGCGGGCAACGTCGGCATCCAATCGTCGACGATCTTCGTGCGGGGCTTCGCGACCGGTGAGGTCGATCCCGACCGCGAATGGAGCGTGTTTCGAACGGAGTGGTGCGTGGGCGCCATCGTCGGGCTTCTGTGCGGCACGGCGACATGGCTCATAGCCAGCTACCTAGAGTCAGCGACGTCGCCGGGGCTGGGCATCGCAGTTGGGGTGGCCGTGATGGCAGCGATCGCTTGGGCGGCGTTCCTAGGGGGCCTGGTGCCCATCGTTTGTCGGCGCGTTGGTATCGACCCCGCTATCGTGGCGGGGCCGTTCCTGATCGCGCTTTCCGATCTCTCCGGCTCGGTGATCTACGTCTTGGTCGCGCGCGCGATCGCGCTGGCGTAGTCGCTTCCTAGGGACTTGATGGAGCAACGATTGGCCGCGATGGATGAAGGACGAGCTCAGCCTGCCCGTTGGCTGCGCCGTTGTGGGTACCTACTCCTCACGATCCCGGTGATCCTTGGACTGGGCGCGCTCGCATGCCGTGCGGCGATCGGATGGATCTTTCCCGTCGGGTCCGAGTCCATGGAGCCCACCATCATGACCGGGGAATCGGTGTTCCTGCGCTACGGGAAGATGATTGACAGGCGCTTCGACGTCGTGGCGTTCCAAGATCCAGGTGGTGGAGCGTCGATCAAGCGGGTCGCTGGGCTTCCGAGCGAGAAGGTCATGGTGACGCCCTCGGGCGATCTCCGTATCGACGACAAGTTCATTCCCAACGCTCCGGGGAGGCCCGCACCCGTTCTGATCTTCGACTCGAAGCGACAGAAGATCGACGAGCACTGGCGCCATGGCGCCACGGCCTTTGATCCGTGGACCATCGAACCTGGGCGTCAGTCAGGCGAGTCCGAAGTGTTCACGTTGGACGGCAACCTCGTGCCCCTCGACTCGGACGCGGGGCTCCTGCGGTTCCAAGACCGCATCACCGACGGGCAACTCACACTCGAGGGCCGGTACCAGCCCGGGTCCAACGTCGTCCACGACGTGATCGTTGAGTTCGAGGTCAAGGTGATCAGTGCGGGGGGGATCATTCGGGTTCAGGTGTCCGAGGAAGACGACTGGTTCGCGGCGTACATCCCGGTTTATGACGGGGACGAAGCTTCCAAGACGTTGATCAAGCGCAACCGGCCATCGCGAGTCGGCGCTCCGCCGCCTGGGAAGTACTTCGGGGACCTGTCCGCCAAGATCCCCTCGGGGGAATGGGTTTCGATTCGGCTGTCGAACATCGACAACCAAGTCTCCCTGCGCATCGGCGATGCGACCTTCACGTCTAGCTACCGCGAGAACACCCCGCGCCTCAACCCGATGACGTTGGACGACGCTCCCTTCAGTTCGGGCGAGCGCGTCAAGGTCGGTGGGGCGGGCGTCGTCCTGCAGCTGCGCAACTTGGCGGTGCTGCGCGACTTCTACGTCCTGCCGCGCGGAAAGTTCGGCGTCGGTCGCAATATCACCCTGGGGCCCCGCGAGTTCTTCGTGCTGGGGGACAACACCCTGAACAGCCGCGATAGTCGCGATCGTGGTCCGATCTCGATGGACCGGTTCATCGGCACCGCCAAAGCAGTCGTGAGGCCCCTGCGGGCCTTTCGGCGCCTCTAACCGAGACTGCGCACTAAGCTTCTGACGGGGAATTGCCGCCTCGGCCGCGCAAAACCCCCTTTTCAGCGGAACGTGGGCTCTTCCAGGCGGTTCTGTTCCGAAGCACAGGACGCATGAACCTACACCACGACTCTGGCGAGGAGTCGCTCCCACCGGTTACGTCCCCGACTGCGAAGGCCGCCGCCACGGACCTCAGCGCCAACGGGGCGACGGACCGCCCCTCTGACACGGGTCAGGGGAGCGGGGAGGTAGATCGTGGCGCCCAGCTGATGCAGCTCTGGCAGGCCGGCGACGATGCCGCGTTTGACGAGCTCGTTCACCTCTACTCTGGCCATGTCTACGCCCTCCTCACCCGCTTCCTCGGACGCTCCCACTCGGGCCGCGAAGACCTCGTTCAAGAGGTCTTCCTGCGCGTCCTCGGAGCGAAAGAGCGGTATGAGCCCAAGGCCCGCTTTACGACATGGCTCTACAGCATCTGCTGGCGGATGTGCATCAACGACTCGGCGCGCTCTGGTAGACGGCGAACCGGATCGCTGGATGCGTTGGGTGTGGACGCAGACGGCGACGGTGGTGCCCAGTTCATCGACGAGTCAGCCCTCGATCCGAGCGCGAACCTCGAACAAGGGGACCTCGCCCGTGCCGTTCGCGCGGCGATCGCAGCGCTCCCGGACTCCCAGCGCATCGCCATCGTCCTTTCCCGCTACCATCAGCTCTCCCACGCGGAAATCGCGTCCGTGGTCGACTCTACGGAGAAGGCCGTGAAGTCCCTTATTCATCGCGCGCGAGAAACCCTGCGCCTTCAATTGCAACCGATCGTCGAAGAGGAGCTCTCATGACCTCTCCAACAGATGACTCCGAGCGAGGCCTCGACTACGTGCTCGGACAAGACGTCAACCCGCTGATGGGGCAAGACGCGAGGAAGCGCCTCGCCGAACGCCTGGCGGAAGCACGTGCCGGTTCAGCTGATCCAGACCGGAGCCCAGCGGACGCAGAGCTCGATGTGGTGCTTAGCTTCGACGCCGTTCGCTTACCTGAGGGGCTCGCGGGGAGGGTCTTGGAGCGCGTGCGTGCGGAAGGAGAGAGCGATTCGCCCGACGTTCTGGTTCCGGTGCCCACTGCCGATGCGCCCCGTCGCGGGTGGCGGCCACGACTGCTCGTGCCGATTGCCGCCGCAGTTGCGGCGGCTCTCACGCTTTGGATGCTGCGCGGACAGAGCGCGCGTCCCGCTCTGACTGAGCCTGACGCCTCGGGGCGCAGCGGGCTCGTGGCCACGGACCCAGAGTTCGAGGTGAGCGACGATTTGCTGGCGTCCCTCTCGGTGCTCGAGAACATGGACTTCGTGACGGACGGACTCGATCCCTTTGAGGCTGATGCTCTGTTCTTGTTCGAGCCCGAGGATCAGGTCCTCTTCGATCTGCTTGTGTCCGAGAACTACGAATTCGACGGGGTCGAGGGTGACCCTCAAGATGACCAGAGGGATGACCAGAGGGATAAGCCGACCGGTAGGCCGGCTGGGGGTAACGATCGATGAACCTTGTTCGTCTCACACTGCTGCTGTTCGTCGCTCTCGTGGCGTCTCCGGTAACGGCCTCGGTCTATGCCCAAGGCGGAAAGACGGCGACCCCTGCAGCTAGCAAGCCTGGCCTGTCGAAAGCGGACGCGGCGAGTCGCCGTGCTCGCTGGAACAAGCTCAGCAAAGAGGAGCAGGCCGAGCTTCTCTCGCGGCACAAGCGCCTTCAGTCGTTGGCGCCCGAGGAGCGCGCCAAGCTTGAAAGTCGCGCCAAGCGCGTTCAGCGGGAAATGGCGGAGATCGAGGCGTCGCTCAGCGAAGAGGAACTCGCTGCGCTGAACAAGCTCGGGCGCAAGGATCGCCAAGGCGCTCTCCGCAAGCTGGTGGCAGAGCGCGCGTCGGTGGCCGCGGCCATGGTGCGAACGAAGATGACGCCGCAGGAGCGCGCACGAATCGAAGCGGCGCGTCCAGAAGAGCGCGCCGAGATGCTGAGAGTGCTGCGCAAGCGCGAACTGGACCAGCTCTCCGAGCGTCTGATCGAACTTGGGAAAGAGCTGGGCTTCTCTGCGCAAAGACTGCAAGAGCTAAGTGAGCGGCCGCGTCATGAGCAGCGTAAAGCCATCGTCACTAGGCTGCGTAGGCGGCTCGAAAGCGATGTGGCAGAGAATGGACTCCCCGAGAAGATGACGGAGAAGCGTTGGGAGAGGATTTGCTCCCAGGAAGACATGGGCTTCCTCCGCTCCGTTGAGAGGATCCGGTCGCGGCATCCAAAGTTTGGCCTGACGGCCAAGCAGTGGGAACGACGCCTGCGTCGGGGTGGGAGCATCGCGACGCGCCTCGAATCCCTGATGACGCCTTCGGACAGGCTGCGCGAGCGCTCTCCCAACGCATCGAAAAGTTCGCTGCGTCGCCGAGTGACCCTCGATCGGCGTCATCGGATCGAACAGCTGATCGGGCGCGAGTGCCGCCTGCACCCGGGCGTGATCCAGCGGCTAGAGTCACTGAGTTCCCAAGAGTTCCTGCCAGCGGTCATGGCGGCCAAGAAGCTGATCGAGGAAGGCGCCGATGTCGGTGGCGGATTGAACCGCTGGCTGGATGGAAGGCAGCGACGCCGAGAAGGGAAGAAGCGTTGAGCTTGGACCGCTGTATGATCCTTCGATGGTCTTACAGCGCGCTCTCTCCCTGGCTATCGGACTCGTCGCGAGCCTGCTCGTCGTGAGCACCGGCTGCAGCACCGTTCCTGGAGAAGGCAACGTCCGCGTATCAGGGCGCCTCGTGGACATGGAAACGGGGAGAGACGTGTCCCGGCGGAACATGATCATCCACGCGTTCGACGATCAAGCAGGGGAGCAGGTCACCCTGGGGAAAGCCAAAGGCTCCGAGTTTGTCTTCAACACCACGAGTCCCCTCGTCCGGCTGCGCATTGTGGATACGAGCCACGAATACAAGCTCTACGAGGGAGGTCATATTGAGTTTGGAGACGGGATCAAGCTGGAAGCCGGTCTTCGACCCACCCACTTCGTTCGGGTGCACGGACGAGTCCTCATGGGCAGCAACCATGACAGCCTCCGGCCGATTCCTTCAAGCCCGATCATCGGAGCGACGCCGTTCGTGCATATCGGTGACCGAAAGCTGAGCCCAGACTCCAACGGCTACTACTCCACTCGGTTGCCCCGCAGGCTTCACCGTATCCAGACGATCAACTTCGGCGGGACGGTCCACCCCTACGAGCTTGATCTCAGAGACTACGCAGAGGACGAGGTTCAGGTCGACGTAACGCTCAAGGTTCGCGGCTACGCCGACTAGTCAAGGGACACCATGCTCGGTCTTCAATCCGCGTTTTCAGAGCTCCAACCCGACGGAGAGGGGCTGTTCCAGTGGCTGCAACAGTCGCTCACAGAAGACGAGATCCTCGCCGTGGCGGCCTGCGACTACGGAGATCAGGTCGAAGAACATCGCGCTGCGATCGTCAAGATCTTGGATACGCGCGGGGTCTCAGAGCTCTTCGACTGGGTTCCCCGCGAGGTTCTAGCGCTGACGCGCTGGACGAACATCGAGCCATCGACTGCCACGGTAGCGGCGATTTCAGCGCACCGTCAGCGACTTCTTGCGACCGCCGCGCTGATGTCTCAGCTCACACTGGACCCTTTAGACGAAGACGCCTCGGAGTCCAGCTTGTTTGGCTTCGTCGACAGCGCGATGGCGCTGCGGCAACAGGCGCTCGCCTTGGGGCTACTCGGATCGGTCATTCAAGGGCTAGAGGCGCAAGTGGAGAAGGAAGCAGAGCTTGCCCGACAGAACGGCGACGACGAGTTTGAACCTGCGGACGTCACAGGCAGAGAAGTCGCATTCCTTCCGTTGGCGATTCTCATCCTGGACCGCAGTCAGGATCGGAGGATCCTCTCTTCTGCCACCGTACGGAAAGCTGTGTCCCTCGGGAGAACGCTCGATCATCCGTATGCCGACCCTGGGTTGCCCCCGCCGAGCAGCGCATTCTTTCACCAGCGCGAGCCGGGCATACGCGACGCCGAATGGCGCTCTCTGATCCGCGCGGCTGTTGAGCGCGAGCATGAACTCAGGGACTCGGGGCAGCAGGGCCTCGATGCCGAGGCATCCGCCGCCTACTTGGGGTGGATGGAGCTCGCGCTGGCAACGGGTAAGGGCTGA
>CAYQKK010000153.1:0-8289 GCA_964417955.1 uncultured Planctomycetaceae bacterium | reverse complement strand
ATAGCCCACCCATGACCGAAACCCAGAAGCCCTTTCGCGCGGCTGTCGTCCAAGCCGCACCGATCCGCGGCGGCGCCCCACAGGCAAACACCGAGGCAACGGTCCTCGCGGCCGAAGAGTGGATGGCCAAGGCCGCCGCGGAGAACGCCAAACTTGTGGTGTTTCCCGAGGCATACCTCGGGGGCTACCCAAAGGGCTCTGACTTCGGAATCCGACTCGGCTCCCGGAGCGACGAAGGCCGCGCGGCCTTTGCGGCCTACTTTGAAGGTGCCATCGACGTGCCCGGGCCCGAGGTCGCAAGGCTTTCAAAGGCGGCCGCTGACCACGGCGTCGAAGTCGTGATCGGGGTGATCGAGCGCGGCGGCAGCACGCTCTACTGCACGGCCCTCTACATCGGGGCCGACGGGTCACTGCGGGGCAAGCACCGCAAGCTGATCCCCACCGCCCTAGAGCGCTGCGTCTGGGGCCGCGGCGACGGGACCACGCTGCTGGCCGCCGACACGCCGCTGGGCAAAATCGGCGCGGCGATTTGCTGGGAGAACTACATGCCGCTCTACCGCATGAGCCTCTACGAGCAAGGGGTCGCTCTCTACTGTGCGCCCACGGTGGACGACCGCGAAGTTTGGCAAGCCACCATGCGCCACATCGCCGTGGAAGGCCGCACGTTCGTCTTCAGCGCCTGCCAGTACCTGCCCGGAGAAGACTCGGCCGCGGAACCGCTCATCCGCGGCGGCAGCGTCATCGTGGATCCATTCGGCGAGGTCATCGCTGGTCCACTCTACGGCGAAGCGGCTATCCTCTTCGCGGACGTCAACCCCAGCGCGGTTCCCGAGGGGCGCTTTGATCTGGACGTCACTGGGCACTACGCTCGTCCCGACCTCTTCGAATTCCGCCTCCTGCCGTAACCCACGTGACTGCCACCACACTCGAATCGCTGCGCGCCAGTTCATTCGAGCGGATCGCCCTGCGGCGCAACCCGTTCGGCGAGCTCCCACGGGAGGAACGAGCGACGCTGGCTTGCGTCGAGACCGATGGGCCTGCCGCATTTCTGCGAGGGGCAAACGGTACGGAGCGTCGAGCACTGCAGATTGTCGCCGACCATGGAAGGGGCAAGAGCACGCTCATGATCGCGCTCCATGCCCGGGAGTTCCCCGAGGCTCCGTTCACCCAGCTGCATCTCTCGGATCCTGTGCCAAGCCCTGAACCAAAGGCGCCGATCCACTTCGTAGACAGCATCGAGAACCTCAGCTGGCTCGGCCGCCGCAAGCTGTACTCTCAAGTTCCAACGCTCGTCTGCACGACGCACCGCGACCTAGGAAGAGAACTGCGACGCGCCGGCTACGGAGTCCACACTCTCCGCGTTGGTATCCAGTCCGCAAGCGAATTGCAGCCCATGGTGCAGGCGAGGGTAGACGCCGCCCGTTTCGGAGACGGCCCCCCCCCCACCCCGTCACACGTAAGGCTCGAAGAGCTGTACTGCATCCACAGGGACGACGTCCGCAGCATCGAACAAGCGCTCTACTCCGACTACGAGGACCTGCGCAGCGAAGCAGCCTCACCACTCCATCCCATTCATGGCTAAGTGCAACCTCTCCATCGAGGTCCCAGGGGGCGAAGACTTCGTCGCCCCCGGCGGCGACCTCGACGTCATCGTCCACGTCAGCTGCGACACCGAGACGAAGTGCAAAGGCCTCAGCCTGACTCGCGGCTGGCGGACGCACGGCCGCGGCAATCGCCAAGACGGCGGCAAGCAGATGAAGGAGGTCTTCCGGGGCACCTGGGAGCCCGGCGAGTACGCCTATCCCGTGAAGGTGCCCTTTCCCGAGAGCCCAGCGTCCTACCACGGGAAGGTGCTCAACGTAGACTGGTACCTGCAGGCGCGCGCGGACGTTCCGTTCGCCTTCGACCCTAAGGCTGAAGCGATGGTGCTCCTCGTGGACCCGGCGCCCCCGAGAGCCTACGAACCGCCCGATCTCTGGGCACCGAGGCCCATCAAGCTCAAGTCGAGCGTCGGCTGTTCGACGATCGTGGCGGTCATCGCCATGCCGCTGGTCGTCGTGAAGGCCTTCCTTTCGTCCCCCAGCTGGGCGCTCTTCCTCCTGCCCCTGGCTGCGTTCGTGTACTTCAACCTCCGCAAATCTAAGGCGGCCACGAGCGCCATGGGCCAGGTCGCTCTAGAGCTTCACCCGACGTCGATCAAGCCCGGCGAGGAGCTGCACATGATGATCGAGTTCCAGCCTGAAGTGAACATTCAGCTCGAGCACATCACGGCGACCCTGAGCGCCAACGAAGAGGCCACGAGTGGCTCAGGGACCGACACCACGACGTACCGAGAGGAGGTGTTCAAGCTCAGCCAAGTGCTCGCACGGGACATCGAGGTGTCGAGCACCGATCGCTTCGAAGAAGAGGTCGCGTTCGAGCTGCCCGTGACCGCTCCGCCGTCATTCGATAAGAGCGACAACAAAGTCACCACGATGTTGAAGCTCGAGATTCAGCCCGTGGGTGGCAAACTCGTCACCTACCACGAAGTGATCCACGTGGGCGGAGCGAAACCACCCGAGGAGGAGTAGCGCGCCTACTCCGCCACCGGGGGAAGGTGCCCCGTCTTGACGTAGATCAGGGTCTCCTTCTCAACGAAGGGGTGATGTGAGCTGAGGTGCGGGCTCTGCATCCACGTGCCCTTCGGGTACTGACCGTGCTCGTCCATGAACGTGCCGCTAAGGACGAGAATCTCTTCTCCGCCCCAGTGTTTGTGGGGCATGAAGCGTTCGTTGGCGGGCCAGAGCACGAGCGCCGTGTTCTCGGGGCCGTCGGCGTGGAGTGGGAGCACTTTCAAGCCGCCCTGCCCCGGCTGCCATTCCGCAAAGAGCCCCTGGACAAGGACGCTCTCCTCACCGGGCGCGGGACCCTCTTGGCCCGCTTGGGCCGAGCCCACCTTAACGAGCAGCGTACACCCGTCTTCCGTGATCCAGGTCCCGGCGTAGCCGGGCGCGCGACGGGAGAAGTCACCTTCTTCCAACACCGTGTCGTCCAAGGCACAGGCCCCTTCGAAGACGAGCACTTCACGGGTCACCGACCCTTGGGGGTCAGGGAGTTTCTTACCCGGCGCTAGACGGAAAGCATGGGTCGTGTAGGGATCGCTGCCGCGACGATGCGCAAGGCAGATCTCTTCCACTCCGTCCGAGACGCGCGTCCAGCGCGACTTGGTGATATCGGCCTTGGGGGCCGCCACTACTGGATCACCGGCATGCTGCCAGCAGGTCCCGGCGGTCGCGCGTCCGGGTTGGTCCGCAGCTCTTCCTTCCACGACAGCATACGAGCCTTGGCGCCCTCTGCTTCGGCTTCGTCGATCATCCCCTTGCGCTGGTAGAACATCGAGAGCGACGTGTGGGCGAACGGGTCCTTTGGATCAAGCTCGACGATCTTCATGCCCACTTCGATGGCCTCGTCGTAGCGCTCGAGATGCATGAAGGCGATGGCCTTGCCGTGGTACGCGTCGGTCCATTCCGGATCGATGGCGATCGCCTCGTCGTACTTGACGATCGCCTCCTCGTACTTGTCCTTGCCAAAGAGGGCAAGCCCTTCGAGATACGGGACCTGGCGGCGTTCTTCGATCGAATCAGTCATGGCACGTTCTGTATAGACCAGCAGGCGCCCCTTGGGGCGCCTGCTGCGTCGGAAATCGAGGGACGATGGGCCCCCTACCCAAAATGGGCGCTACATCGCCGGTTCGATGCCCAGCTTGGCGAAGCCTTTCTTCTCGAAGTTCTCCACGAACATGTCGCGGAGCTTCGCGGCGGCCGCGTCGTAGGCGTCCTTGTCGGCCCAGGAGTTGCGCGGGTTGAGGATATCGGAGTCCACGCCCGGGCAGCTCTTCGGCATCTTGAGGTTGAAGACCGAGTGGGTCTCGTACTCCATACCGTCAGCGTGCAGGTCGCCGCGCAGCGCCGCGTCGAGCAGAGCCCGCGTATCCTTGATCGAGATACGCTTGCCGACGCCGTAGGCGCCTCCGCCCCAGCCCGTGTTGAGCAAGATGCAGCGCGCTTCGTGGCTGTTCATCTTCTCGCTGAGCTTCTTCGCGTAGACCGGTGGGTGCTGGGCCATGAACGGCGCGCCAAAGCACGCTGAGAAGGCGGCGGCCGGCTCGGTCACGCCCACTTCCGTGCCCGCGAGCTTCGCGGTGAAGCCCTGGACGAAGTGGTACATGACCTCCTTCGCGTCGAGCACCGAAACCGGCGGCAGGACGCCAAATGCATCGGCAGTCAAGAGCACGATGGTCTCGGGGTGCGGGCCCTTGCCGCCTTCGGCGACATTCGGGTTGGCGTCCAGCGGGTAGCTGATGCGCGTGTTCTCGGTGATCGAACCGTCGGTGAGGTCGAACTCCTGGGGATCCGTGTCCGCAAGGGCCTTGCCCTTTACGGCAGGGACGTTCTCGACGACCGTGCCACGGGTGCTGAGCGCCGCGGCGATGATCGGCTCGGCGCCCTTGTCGAGGTCGATGAGCTTGGCGTAGCAGCCGTCCTCGAGGTTCGACACGCCAGCGTCGGTCCAAGCGTGCTCGTCGTCGCCGATCAGCTTGCGCTCGGGGTCAGCGGAAAGCGTCGTCTTGCCGGTGCCCGAGAGACCGAACAGAATCGCGCCGTCGCCGCCGTTGCCGACGTTCGCCGAGCAGTGCATCGACATGTGCCCGAGATCAGGCAGCATGTAGTTCATGACCGTAAACATGCCCTTCTTGTTCACGCCGCAGTAGTCAGCGCGGCCCACCACAAGAATCACGCGGCGGTCGAAGTCGCAGATCACGGCGCGCTTCGAGAGGGTGCCGTCGCGCTCGGGGTCAGCGTGGAAGCTGGGCACGTTCAGAAGAGTCCAGCGCTTGCCGTCTTCACCGGCCACGCCTTCGATCCCCTTCGGGAACATGTTGTGCACGAACATCGCGTGGGTCGCGTACTCGCCCACGAAGCGGTAGGGCACCGAGTAGCCCGGGTCCGTGCCGCAGTAGACGTTCTTGACGTAGAGCGACGCCTTCTTGGCGTTGAGGTGCTCGACGACGCGGCCGAGAAGGGCCTCGAACTTGGCCGGGTCGAACTTCTGAAGGTCCGGCTTCCACCAGATCTTCTCTTCGGTCCCTGGATGAGCGACGGCGAAGGTGTCCTTGACCGGCCGGCCGGTGCAGGAAGGGTCGCTGTAGAAGATCAGCGGACCGTCCACGCCAAGCTTCGTAGCGTACGCCTTCTGCTCGTCGTCGGGACCGTCCTTGCGGATACGACCCTTGTCGTTCGCGATGGCTTCGTGAAAGAGCTCGTCCTTGGAAAGGTCGGCTTTGTAGGTCACGTCGGTCAGGCCGAACAACGTGCCGAGTTCTTCTTGGTAGCCCATGGGTGGGTCCAGGTAGCGCCGTCTGGGGTGAGGCAGAAGGCGTAGCGTCGCGGGGGAGAAAGTTCGCCGCGGGCCCCGCGAGGTGAAACCACGGAGAGGGACCGAGACAAGGAACATGCCGTCGCGCGGCCAGCCCGCGCGAGTAAGAGGCGAAAAGGGTACCCGTGCGGGTCGCTAGCGGCAACCAAGAGGACGGCTAGCCTTGGATCAGGGCGGTTAGATTCTCAGAGGAGCACCGTTAACTTGAAAGGCTCCTGGACCGTCCCGGAAAGCTACTTGACAGCCTTGGCAGCCTCGTCGGCCGCTTTGTACCAGGCAAGGGTCTTCGCGAGGCCCTCCCGCCAGGTCACGAGCGGCCTGTAGCCGAGAACTTCTCCGGCCTTCTCAACGGCCGCGAGGCTGTGCCGCACATCGCCGGCCCGATCGGGACCGTAGCCGGGCTTCGGCTCGCCGCCGAGCTCGGCTGAGATCGCTCCGTAGAGTTCGTTAAGGCTGATGCGCTCGCCACCGCCCACGTTGATCACGCAGCCGGGCTCGGCGCCTTCGACCTCGAGCGCCCGCAGGTTCGCTTCGACGACGTTGTCCACGAACGTGAAGTCGCGCGTCTGTTCGCCGTCGCCGTAAATCGTCGGCGTTTTTCCGTCGAGCAGCATGCGGACGAAGATGGCGATCACACCGGTGTATGGGCTGTCGTCTGCCTGGCGTGGACCGAAAACATTGAAGTAGCGCAGCGCCACCGTGGACATGTCGTAGCAGCTCGCGTACACGCGCAGAAGGTGCTCGCCCGCCACTTTGCCCGACGCGTAGGGTGAGAGTGGAGCCGGGACCATCCCCTCGTGCTTGGGGAGCTCTTCGGAGTCTCCGTAGGCGGCCGATGATGCGGCCATCAGGAACCTCTTAGCGCCCGCGACACGCGCCGCTTCCAAGAGGTTGAGCGTTCCGGTGACGTTCACGTCGTAGCTGCGAACTGGATCCTCCACGCTGCGTGGAACGGAGACCTGGGCGGCCTCGTGCAGAACGCCGGTCACGCCCTCTGCCGCGCGATGACAGAGCGCCGCGTCGACGATGTCGCCCTCGAGCACTTCCACGGCGGCACCGCTCCCGAAGGCACCCGTCTCAAGGCCCGCTAGGTTCTCCATCTGGCCGCTGGAGAAGTCGTCGAGCACGCGGACTCGATCGCCGCGCTTGACGAGAGCTTCCGTGAGATGGGAGCCAATGAACCCGGCGCCACCGGTTACGAGATAGAGAGACATAGAGACCTGGTTGTTCGATACGTGATCAGGAGCAGCCAGAGAGGGGGACGCTGCGACAATGGCACTTCGGCCGTACTAGGGCGTGGACTTGCCCGAATTCGACGCGAGTTGAGACGGAGAGAGTGCCACAACAGCCATGAAAACCCTGCACGGAAGCTGAATCGCGGCTAGGTTGGCGTCTGTGCAGCGACCAGCCCTGGAACTCGTTACAGACCGGCTCCTGATCCAGGTACCCGCCGTTTCGGCGGCACCTACGATCGCGGACTACTGCAGGCGGAACCGTGACCATTTGGCCCGCTGGGAACCGCCACGGCCCGACGAGTACTACACCAGTCGCTTCTGGGAGCGCCAAATCGCCGCATCAAGAGCGGAATTCGAGCAGGGCACGAGCGCTCGAACCGTCCTCTTCAAGCGCGACAAGAGAGCCGCGGATCAAGGGCGCTCCGGCGAGGTCATCGGCGTGATCAACCTAAGCCAGATCGTGCGCGGCGGCTTCCAGGCGGGCATCGTCGGCTACAGCTTGGATTCACGCGAGCAGGGTTGCGGGCTCATGGGCGAGGGGCTCCTTGCGCTGATCGAGTACGCCTTCCTTGATCTCGGGCTGCACCGCGTCATGGCCAACTACCGCCCCGAGAACGAACGCAGCGCACGCGTCCTAGAGCGCCTTGGATTCGAGCGTGAGGGGTACGCCAAGGAGTACCTGTACATCGACGGTGCCTGGCGCGACCACGTGCTGACGTCGCTCGTACGGCCGCCGGACGGGATTCCGATTGCACGGGCAGCCGAAACGGACCCCGAGGCCATAGAAAAGGCCCGCCGGGGTTAGCCGACGGGCCTCTTTGACTCTGACGAGTCAGGATCCCCAGCACAGCTCATTGCTGTGCGCTACAGAGCCAGGCAGTGATCGGAACCGAACGCACAATGTCCCTGATGGGCGCACTTTCTTCCCAAACACCCATCAGGCAGCCCTTAGGAGCCTGTCGCGCATAGAAGGATTCGCGTAGTGCGTGCCCGATTTTGGTGGGCAAGGCGCATCCAGACCCCTCGTGGCAGTGGTCACCGGGGTCTTGGGGCAACGCAGCCCACCGGAATCGGGCGCGTGCTACGCGGATTCAGCTATGCGCGACAGGCTCCTAAAGGGCTAAGGGGCGGTTTCTCAGGCCTAAAGAAAGACCGCCCCAGATGGCGGACCATCCGGGGCGGCTGCTTCTCTCTTTGGGTGCCGAACCGGGCTCTCACCTCCGGAACAGCGTTCTCCACTCTCATTCAAGGCCTGCCTTTCTCAAGGGCGGGCCAGGTTGCCCAACGACTGCCTCGTGCGTTGGACACACAAAGAAGCCGCGAACACCCAGAGACCGAACGGGACGAACTTGGGTTTCAGGGGAACCTGGGATTCTCTGTCTCCAGGGGAGGCCCCCTGGAAAGCTCCCAGAGAGAGGTGTCTCAGGTTCGGACAGGCGCGAGAAGCACCGCCCATCGATTTTGCAACCTCCTAGCCACGACCAAAGAGGCTCACCGAGGCGGTCTTGCGGATGTCCTCTTCCTTCGTCCAGAGGATCTCGCCCGTGTCGATGTTCACGGCCGTCATGAAGAACTGGTAGTAGAGGTCCTTCCGCTTGGAGCCGAGGCTCTCGATGGATCGGCCGGTCTCCTTGTAGAT
>CAYQKK010000152.1:0-8364 GCA_964417955.1 uncultured Planctomycetaceae bacterium | reverse complement strand
GCGGAGCGCGGCTCGGCTCCTCCGCCGTTGCCACTCCCCCACCGCTGCCGCGCGCAGCGGACGCACGCTTCGCTGCGGCTAGCCTTATACCCTCCAGCAACTTGCCTACCGATGCTGGGAAGTCGACGACATCGTGTTCGGCGTGGTGATCGGCGGAGAAGCGCGTGCCTACCCTCGGCAGATCATGGAGGTGCGCGAGATGGTGAACGACACACTCGGTGGTCGCGACCACGCGATACTTTACTGCACGCCCTGCGGCTCGGCCCAGGCGTACTTCACGGACCGGCATCCGGAAGGCGCCGAGCGGCCCATTCTGCGGACGTCCGGGCTGCTGATTCGCTCGAATAAGGTCATGTACGACATCGTGATGAAATCCGTGTTCGACACGTTCCTCGGGACCGCGGTGACGGGGCCCTTGGCCGCCAAGGGCATCAAGCTCCAGCAAGCGGGCGTGCTCACCACGACTTGGGGAGCGTGGAAGCGAGAGCACCCCAAGACCACGGTCTCGGGGGAGAGGCTAGCCATCGGCCGCAACTTTGACTTCCCCAACGGCCGAAATGCTGACGGCCCGATCTTCCCGATCGGGCGCGTGGATCCGCGCCTTCAGATCCAGGACGACGTCGTAGGTTCATTTTGCCCGACGGGCAACCGGTTGCGTTTCCCGTGGAGGCCACGACTAAGGCTCTTGAGGCCGGCAAAGAAATCAGCCACGGAGGCGTCAGCCTACGCAGCATGGGCAGCGGCTTCCTTGCGGTCGACAGCACCGGCGTGGACGTTGGTGGGCACCAGGCCTTCTGGTTCGCTTGGTAACAGTTCCACCCGAACACGATCGTGTGGAGCGCTCCGACTCCGCAAGAAGGCGAGTAGCTAGCTGCGACACGGGTCACGTAGGGCCAGCCGAGCCAGCGCGGCTCTTTCTTCACGCAGCCGCCGGTTCTTCTTGGCGACCGTCTAAGGGGTACGGTGACGGTACCCCTTCAGAGACCATGTGACCGCGGCGAATGCTCACATCGTAAACACGACCTCAAGGCCGTTTGTGAAGTTTGATGTGCTGCCTGCCATGTTGGAGTCACGGTGCCAGGCCTGGAAGCTCCAGGTCTCTCCAGCATTGATCGAGACGGGACCGCCTGGCTGCGGCGTGTTCGCCAGATCGAGCAGCAGCGAGAAGGCGCCGCTCGCATCGGCCTGCTGGATCTGGCCTGGACCCACGTAGCGCCCAATCGCCCCACCCAGGCAGAGGTTGCCCTCGCTGCCCGCGGGATTCATGGCGAAGTCTTGGACCGTGCTCGTTAGGAAGAAGCCGGAGACCATGGGAGGAAGGCCCGTTGCTACGAGGGTGAGGCTGTTGTCCGCGGTCGACGCGCTGCCGCTCCCCGCAAGGGAACCGATGCCGCCCGTGGAGTTCACCGCAGCCGCGCAGTAGGCGATGCCTACGCCCCCAATACCGTCGAAGACGTAGACCGCGCCAGATCCGCCGGCTGCATTGCTCGATGGGTCTCCGCCTACGCCCGTCGCGCTGCTGTCCTCCCCAAAGGCCCCCACCACGGCAGCTCCTCCAGAGATCGCAACGGTGGCGCCAAAGACGTCGAACCGGCCGGTGTTCGACGCCTTGAGATAGGCCTCTTGCGCCCAGGAAGAGCCGCTACGGGCAAAGACGTAGACAGCTCCCGATCGATTGGCACCGTTGCTGGACTGATCGCCATCGACGCCGGTGGCGCTGCTCCTTTCCGCGGGAGCCCCCACCAAGATAGTGTCATCGGAGACGGAAACAGCGACGCCGAACTCGTCACCCACGCCCGTGTTGGATGCCTTGAGGTAGGCCTCTTGCGCCCAGGTGGTACCGGTGCGAGAGAAAACGTACGCGGCTCCGGAGAGGCCCGCAGCGTTATCGAAAGGATCGCCGTCGACGCCTGTTGCGCTGCTGGATTCGTACTGGGCCCCAACGACGACGGTATCGCCAGAGGCCGCCACAGCGACCCCGAATCCGTCGAAGGAGTCAGTATTGGAGGCCTTAAGGTAGGCCTGCTGCGACCACGAAGACCCGCTGCGAGCGAAGACGTAGGCCGCGCCGGAGCTGTCCGCGGAGTTGTCGGCTTGGTCGCCGTCTACGCCAGTGGCGCTGCTGGATTCGTTTCTCGCGGCAACAACGAGGGTGTCACCCGAGACAGCGATCGAGCCGCCGAACTGGTCCAACGCGTCCGTGTTAGAGGCCTTGATGTAGGCCACTTGGGTCCACGCGGAGCCAGTGCGGTCGAAGACGTAGACGGCGCCGGAGAGACTCGCGGAGTTGTCAGCCTGATCTCCATTGATCCCGGTGGCGCTGCTGCCTTCGCCCAAGGCTCCCACCACAAGGGTGTCGCCAGAGACGGCGACGGCCTCTCCGAAGCGGTCCCCGATGCCGGCGTTAGAGGCCTTGAGGTAGGCCTGCTGGGACCAAGAGGAGCCGCTGCGGACGAACACATAGGCGGCTCCAGAGCTGCTAGCAGAAGATGAGCCTTCGCCGTCTTCACGGGGGGCCCCTACGACGACGGTGTCGCCTGAGATAGCAACGGAATCGCCGAAGCCGTCGTTCAACCCCGTGTTGGAAGCCTTCAGGTAGGCCTGCTGCACCCACGTAGAGCCAGAGCGAACGAAGACGTAGGCGGCGCCGGAATTGGAAAACCCGCTGACGTTGGACTGGGCGCCGTTGACTCCAACGGCGGCGCTATCCTCCCAAAGGGCCCCTACAACAACGGTGTCGCCGGATGCGGCGATCGACCTGCCGAACGAGTCGCCCGCATCGGTGTTCGAAGCCTTGATATAGGCCCCCTGGACGATGGGGTCGACCAGGATTGGATACTGAGCCATGGCGTCGTCGACGCAGATACGAACGCGCCGGCCGTCGACCTCGAGCCACGCAGATAGCAGAGCGCCGTTCGCATCGAAGGCAACAAGGCCGTCGTAGTGCAGCTTGGTCAGGCCTGCGTCGTCTTCAAGGACGAGTCCCGTTCGAGCGTGGTTGACCCTCGGCGATAGGTCTCCGAGCGAATCGAGCTCGAAGACTAGCGGTCCCACATCGTTTGCCGCTCGACCTCCGGGGCGCTCGTGAACCGTGAACCCATGCTCGAATCCACGCGCGTCGTTGATCCACCACTCCGAGACTTCGCTCGTCCATCCGTAGGTGATCCGTTGACCCTCAACGCAGGTGCCGAACGCCGGTGACTCGACATGCTGCATTTCGGTGGCGTACCCAAAGGCCTTGAGCGCTAGGCCAAAGCTCCAACCGCCGTCGGCGGGTTGAATCAAGGCCGACGTTCCGTTGAACCGAGCTCCCCAGTCGAAGCCTGGGTTGCGAGCCCCGAAGCCGTCGTGTGTAGTTTCGATCGCGTGCTGGTGAGCAGCGATCGAAGCGCGAATGGATGACCAGTCGCTCGGGTTCACGCCGCTGGGTAGCCCGGGGTCTGGACTGACCTGAGCTCGGCCGAGATGTTGAGCTGAAGTCTGTTGAGGACTGGCAGCAGCGTTGGTGGCGAAAAGTGCGAGGGCGAGCGCGCGAGCACCGGCCGTTGGGAAGTTCAACCTGGGATATGGCATGCACTCTAGACTAGCGGATCATCAGAATTCGGTACCTCAAAGTGCTTCTCCCGCTCGAACCCAACGCCACGGATAGGGACTCCAAGCTGGCAGTCGACCGGAGCAAGAGAGGCGGCTGTCAGGTCAGTGCACCGCAACACCCTCCCCTACCCCCCCCGGACCCCAATCTAGCCCCTCCCCGAGGGGTACGGTGACGGCCCCCCCCACGTAGGGCCAGCCGAGCCCGCGCGGCTCTTCCTTCACGCAGCCGCCGGTTCTTCTTGGCGACCGTCTACACTGGGAGGCAACCATGAAGTTGCTCTCCATCGTCGTCGTGCTGATCGCCCTCTTCGTCGCGGCCTTTTTCCTGGCGACCGGTTCTGAGCGCGCACCGCAAGGTGTGAGCCCAGCGGTACCGGCTCTGCTGCAGGACTCAGAAGCGGGGGCGGAACCCGCGTCGCTGGAGCCATCTTCGCCTCCTCTCGCTGAGTCCGCGGAAGCGAACCGGTCGGAGCTGAGGAGTGTAGGCTCCCCTGAGACTGACGAGGAGGAGGCGCCACCGTTCGATGGACCGATCGCCCGCGTCGTTGGATCCATAGTGGACCAAGAGGGCGCCCCGATCTCTGCTACCCGTGTGCAGCTGGTGGGGTACCGCTGGCCTGAAGGCGTTGAGGTACCCGAGCTTCGCCGTCTCGGCTGGGAGTCCTTCAGCGGTACGTCGACAGGCTATGAAACGAAGACCGATGAGCAAGGTCAATTCACCGTGGAAGCTCCCTTCGGGGACAAGGCTGGCTACGAGCTGCGGGCGGCCGCATCGAGATTCCACGACTCCGTTAGAATTCGATTCGGTCGCGACGGAGAGCAGCCTGTCGTGGAAGGCACAGTGGACGTCGGCGAGATACGGCTGGCCGCATCCGGTTCGATCTTTGGAACCGTGTCGAGCGTTCGCGGAGAGCCCATTGCCGAGGCCGTCATGGGCACCGGGCCTGAGCGGAGCACAACCTATGGCCATGGCTCCCTCAGTCGCGCCGATGGGTCCTTCGTGATTCCCCACGCGCGCGTCGGCACCTACATGGTGATGGCTCGCGCTGAGGGCTATGTGTCGGAGCTCGCGGAGGACGTAACGGTCAAGCTGGGTGAGGATACGGGGCCCATCGATCTCATCCTCAAGGATGCTTCGAAGCTAGAGGCAAGGGTGGTGGACGAAGCGGGTCAGCCCATCGAGGGAGTCCGCTTCTGGGGATGGCCGAAGTCCTCGGGACGCGGCGCGGGTGCTCGGTCCAAGGCTGACGGATCGGTGGTTATCTACCTGCCCCAGGACGAGCCCTACACGATGCAGGCGACGCATCCGGACTATGAGCAGTGGGGTGTTGAACACGACAAGACCCGGCTATTCGAACCCAATACTCAGCTTGGAACGATCACTCTCAAGCAATTGCCGCCCATCCGGTTCAGTGCCGTGGACGAAGCGAACGGCGAGGAACTCACGGCCTTCGGTATCATCATCGCCCGCGATGAGGGATCTGAGTCTGAATCCAGTGGGACGACGTTCTACTCCCATCCATCGGTCAAAGAGCACCCCGGAGGCGTCCTGGAGAAGAGTGCTCAGCCCGGTCGGGACGCGTGCGTAGCCTACGCACCAGGCTTCCTCATGAAGAGGGTCGACGTTCGTCCGACGGAGGAGTCCGTTCGCGCCGGCGAGCCGGCTCAGACCCTCCGGCTCAGCCGCGGAGCAGGGATCAAGGGAAGGCTGATCTGGGAAGGAGAGCCCGTGCCCGCCGTGCCCATCGAGGTCATGCCAGGGTCGAAGTACCGAGATCAGTTCACTCCCGACAAGCAAACGTCCTTCACGATCAAGGCCGGGCCCGATGGGCGCTTCGAAACGACGGGGATCAACAGCCGGGTGAAGGTTCGCCTAACGGCCAGACGCCCAGGCTCGAAGACGCCGCTCTTAGTCTTCCTGGAACCGCTGAAGACAGGCGAGGTTCACGATCTCGGAGACCTAGAGTTTCAGGAGGGTGGCGAGATCGTCGGGCGAGTGCTGCTTCCCCCAGGACTCGACCCAGGCGGCATCACGGTCTTCCGGGGCGACTGGCGAGAAGACCGCAACACGACGACGGATTCAGAGGGTGTCTTTCGATTCGACGCCGTTCCACCCGGTGAAGTCACCCTCGGACAGAGGGGCCGGCCCGAGGTGATCGAAGGTGGTGGCAGCGCCAAGGCCGTCGTGACCGCCGGGGAAGTCACGTCCGTCGAGTTTGATCTGCGCGACCAAGCGATGATCGACATCGAGCTGGAGCTGCGCCTGGACAACGCGGCAATGAGCGGCGAATCGGTCACACTCTTGGGCGAAGAGCTTCCCAGCGGAAGTAGCTTCGTACTTACGGGGAGGCGATCCCAGGTCAAGCTCGGGGACGTCGGCGAGGGGGGAGTGGTTCGTGCGCGTACTCGCCCGATGGAGGCCGCGTTCGTTCAGGTTCGCCTCCCTCACGGTGCTTCCCTAGAGCACGTCGGCGCTCCCCTAGAAATCAAGTACGGGCCGCCCTTCCGAGCGTCGGTAACTTTCGAGGCCAGCACCCTCGTGCTGGAGCTGGGTGAGTCGATCGAGCTTCCCGAGGAGGGAAGCCTCAACGTGATGTGCTCCGGTCCTACCAACCAGCTAGGTAGCGGATCCTTCGTGGGGCTACCGATTGTGGGCGGGGCCATCGACCCCTCTATGGCACCCTGGGCCACATCCGAGAACGGTGAAATCACGGTCCGCGGGCTGCGCCCAGGGGAGTGGACAGTGGAGGTCTCCGCCGTGAAGAAGGGAGCCCCGAGGGTTGAGACAGAGCTCCCCAGTGGCGCGACTCGTTACGGTCCGAAGGCGATCTTCCGAGTAACACAGAAGCTCACTCTCCCGAAGAACGGCACCCAGCGAATGAGAGTCGATTCTTGAGGCGAGATACCGTCACGGTCACTTCGCCGCCACGAGCATGGGTTGACTAGGTTGGTTCAAAACTGTCGGCGTACGTTCGACGAAGCTCTGGTCGCTTGGCGGCGTAGTTGTGGGTTCAAGTTTCGTGGCGGCGGAGTGACCGTGACGGTACCCTTGGCCAGGCCACCGAGGAAGTCAGGCTTCGTGGAGGCGAAATGCCGTTTTCTGTACCGCTACAGCTGCAAGAGCGCTCCTCCGACCTGCAGATTGGGCAAGGGCATTCCTGCAAAACCGGGAATTCAGCGCCTGCAAAGTGGGGATTTAGCGCTCTGCGGGGAGGCCGTTTCGGGCTAGAGTTCGCCTCATGCGCTACTACCCTCGAATCGTTGACGGCATCTTGGCGAGCCGGTTGGCTTCAGCCGGAGCGGTGGTCATCGAAGGCCCGAAAGCGTGTGGGAAGACAGCAACGGCATCCCAAGTCGCCGCTAGTTCCGTCTTGCTCGACATCGACACCGCTGCCGCCGACCTTGCATCGGTCGCCCCCGAACTGCTGTTTGAAGGCGACACTCCCCGCCTGTTCGACGAATGGCAGACCGTGCCCAAGCTGTGGAACCTGACCCGACGAGCGGTGGATGAGCGCGGCCTCAAAGGCCAGTTCATCCTCACAGGCTCCGCGGTGCCGGACGACGACACCAACCGGCACACCGGGGCCGGTAGATTCTCGTTCATCTCCATGCGGCCGATGAGCTTGTACGAGTCTGGGCATTCCGCTGGCACCGTCAGTCTGGCCGATTTGATGCGCGGTGAGTTCACCGCTGCCGGTGACCCCGGCTTGGCCTTCACTCAACTTGTCGAAGCTACCGTGCGAGGAGGATGGCCGGCCCAGCGCGATGCGCCTGTGGGCGCAGCGGCGCAAGCAGCGCGTGACTACCTCAAACAGACCCAAGAGGTGGACCTCGGTCGGGTCGGGCTCCAACCGAAGAACCCAGCCAAAGTCGGCAGGCTCCTGGCCTCGTTGGCCCGCAACATTGCGACTGAAGCGTCAGTGGCTACGCTCGCGGCCGACACTGGAACCGACGAGACAGTCGACCGCAAGACGATCAATGGTTACCTCGACGCGCTCACCCGTTTGATGATCTTGGAAGATCAGCCAGCATGGGCGCCGCATCTGCGATCAAAGGCCCGGTTGCGAAACACAGCGAAGCGCCACTTCATTGACCCGTCACTGGCCATTGCAGCACTGGGCGCGAACGCCCAGGGGCTGATTGGTGATCTCAACTACTTCGGGTTCATCTTCGAATCCCTCGTCATCCGAGACCTGCGGATCCTGAGCCAGCCGCTTGGCGGGGTCGTTTCGCATTACCGCGACAGTTCCGGGCAAGAGGTAGACGCTATTGTCGAACTGAATAACGGGACGTGGGCCGCGTTCGAGGTGAAGCTCAGCCCGGATCGCGCAGACGAAGCCGCGGCGTCTCTGCTTGCGTTCGTTGAAAAAGTGGACACGAGCAAGGTCGGCATGCCCGCAGCATTGGCGGTCATCACAGCGTCGGGGTATGCGTACCGTCGTGACGACGGTGTGCATGTCGTGCCCATAGCCACACTTGCCCCTTGAGGCTGTCGATCGGTGAGGCACGATCCAACGAGGCTTGGGGCGCAGCTAAGCGCCTACTGAACGTAGTAGAGCATCAGGTAGCCCACTAGGAGCACCCCCACCCACACCATCATAACACCCGTCGGCCACGTCTTGGTCATCACGCCGTACGGCCCTTGGTTGCGCCGCATGTAGCGGTCGGCTCGCTTGATGCGGTAGCGCGCGGCTCGCTGGACCGAGGCGACCCTTGGGGAAACCGCGGCGCTTGTGGCGGACACAAGGCGCTTGATCGGCCTCCGCAGGA
>CAYQKK010000151.1:0-8998 GCA_964417955.1 uncultured Planctomycetaceae bacterium | reverse complement strand
CGACGGGATCATGGGTCTGGCCAGCCGTGACGGGGATGGCGAAGCCCTATGCTAGTGGTGCGGAACAGAAGTCCCTTGAATATGTACGGCACCCTTCGAGCCCTGACTGCGTTGCATTTCCTTAACGTAACTACGGCTACGCTGCCGTCAATGCGCCTTGTCAGGGCGCAAATGGCACTCGTACATAGTCAAGGGACTCCTGTTACACACCACTAACTCAAAGCTGTGCCGCCCATGGCGTCCCGCTCGCGCGGATGACCCAACCCGCGATGGCGTCTAGCCAAGACCGTCCAGCAGGTGGAGGTGCTCGGGGGCTGCCTCTTGGATGACTTCCGTGACGGTCTTGCCATCGTTGTTGATGTGGCTCACGCTTTGGCCGCAGCTCGACAAATACTGCACCAGGTCAGGGTGTCCATCCCAGGCAGCGACGCTGAGCATCTTGCCGCCTGAATGCGTACGTGCGGCTAAGAGTGCGTCACGAAAGCCTTCATGGCTCTTTGCGAGCACGAGCGCGCGATCGGGCTGGTACTGAGCTACTACATTGACGAATGGGCGATCCGCAAACGGCTTGTAGGGGACGTCAAACGGGCATCCTGCCTCCAAGAGGCGTAGCGATACGGAGATCGGAAGCTCGCTGACCATCGACGCCGCCAAGAGATCGATTTCTTCGTCTTCGTAGCTCAGGCTGTCGTCCAGCACGTTGGCCCCGCCATCGATCAGAGCCAACAAGATCTCTTCCGGGCACTCAGGGAGCGTGCAGGCCAAGCGGAACGGTGTTCCACCGCCGGGATCAGGTGTTCCGAAGTCAGCTCCGAATTCAGCGAGGGCCTTCAAGTTCTCCGCGACAAACTTCGCCGCGGTGTTCGCGTTTCCATCTGGGTTGGACAGATCTTCGTGGGCCCAGGCCTTCCGAAGTTCATGCAGGGCGTGGTGGAGCGGGCTAGCCCCTTTGCTGCACAGAGCGTCCGGCGATGCGCCCCCCTCGAGCAGCGCCCGCACCGTCCCCGTGGCGAGGGTCGTCACAGCGATGTGTAGAGCTGACCGTCCGCAGCCAGAGATCGTCTCCGGCTCGGCTCCGTGGGCGAGGAGCAGGCGCGTCGCTGCTTCACTGCGCTCAGGGAATGCCCCGACCATCGCGGCCATATGCAGTGGAGTATTGCCGTCCACCTGGGCGTTGATGTCGTCGCCAGCCTCGATGAGCGCAGAGACATCGTCGAGGTCAGTTCCGTTTCCCCATCCAGAGAAAATGAGGCTGTGAAGGGTGGTCGTCATGGTGGCGGTCTGGGGACGAAGTGTTGAGTCAAACGTCGGCTCAGCAGCCTCTTGGTGCTGGCTTGACCCGCGCGCTCCCTTAGCGAACCCGCACGCTATCGACAGTTCTGGCGGTGAACTCACCCAGAAACCCGCGCCCGTTCTGAACGGGAGACCGCTCAGAAGTAGGTCGCGCGCTGCTCGCGGCGCAGGCCGTAGCGCTCCTCGGACGTTGCCACGAGGGGGACCGCGGCGGAGTCGCAGGCGCCCATGCGCTCGAAGTTCATGCGTGCGGCGCGCAGGGTGATGTGGTTCGGACCCGACACCTCGTCGAGTCGGTCGAGGTCTTGGCCGTCGTCCTCCCAGTAGCAAACGGGGCATACCTCGAAGCCACCGCGCTCCTGCAGCGAGTAGTAGTCGCAGCAGGGGCACTGGGCGGATCCGTCTTGCAGCCTCTTCATGGATTCCGTCATAGGTTGCGTCTCGGCTGGGAGGCCTACTGCGCGGCGTCGATCAACCCGAACTCCGCGAGGGCGCGCTTCATCGGGGCGAGGTGCGACTCGTAGCGCTTCCATCGCCCAACGGACGACTGATAGAGCGGTTGGCGCACCTGGGTCGCACTCGCGGAGTTCACGCGACGCTCCGTCTTGTGGAAATCCAGGCAGCGATCGTCCCAGGGCAGGCCTACGAATTCGAGGATCCGCCTGGCTTCACCTTCTAAGTCGTTCACCATGGACTCGTACTTGACCTCGGTGATCGCGTCCGGCATCACGGACTTCCAGTGGTCCATGAGAGAGCGCGAGTGCGACATCGTGGCCGCGATCTCCTTGAAGTCGTAGACGAACGGGACGTCCGAGGTAAAGAGCGTCGTGTAGCACCCGAACGCGTTGTCGAGGGGGTCCCGCGTCGCATGGAGGATCTTCGCATTCGGCACCGCGCGCCGAAGCGTGCCGAGGTGCACGAAGTTCGTCAGGAACTTGTCCACGACGTGCTTGGCGTCCGGCGCGCGCTTTTTCAGCGCGAGCGTGTAGGCGCGGCCGATGGTGGAGAGATCCTCATCGCCGAGGCGAGCGAGGGACTGCATCCGGAACCTGGGCTCATCGATGTGGGGGTCGAGGGCGCGGGGGAGGTCCGAGACCTCGCCGACGCCTTCGACGTCGGGGTGGCTGCTCAGGACCTGTTCGATGAGCGTCGAGCCCGAGCGCGGCATGCCGACGATGAGGATGGGGGCGTCGTCAGGGGCGCCGGCAGCTGGGCCCTGCTGGACCAGCTCGGCGGTTTGGAGAGAGATCGTCTCGTCGACGAGCCGGCCCATGTCCGGTGCGTTGAAGCGCAGGGTGCCCCGCCGGGCACGGTTGCCCCGCTCGTAGTGGGTGAAGGCCTCGTCCAGCTCGCCCACCTGATCGAGGGCGCGCCCGATCGCGAAATACATGGCCGCCCGGTTCGGGTTGTTCCGGGGCATGCGGCCGAGGAGGTCCCGCATATGGGCGAGGTCGGGGTCGTCCTTCGCTGTGAAGGTGCGGAGCCCGGCTAGGTTTCGCCACGCGTCGGCATAGTCGGGGGCGATTTCTACCGCGCGTCTGAAGGAAGCTTCAGCGTCCCCGAGGTGGCCCTGGAACTTAGTGATGGCCCCCAGGTTGTTGTGGGCCTGGGCGTCCTCCGGGAAATGCTCCACGGCGGAGCGGGCCACGGCCCATGCTTCCTCGCCGCGCCCCTGGTTTTCCAGGGAGGCCACGAGGTTGCCCATCATCCTCGGATCCCGGCCGAGGTCCGTTAGCGCTTTCCTAAGCACGACTTCTGCCTTCTCGAACTGCCTTCGTTGGAGGCGCTCAAAGGAGGCCTTCAGGGCGGCGTTGATGGCCTCTTCTCGCTTCGGACCCGCCGTGGGGGCGGCCGCCTTCTTGGCCGCTTGCCGGCTTTTCTTCTGTCTCTTGCTCATGGGCTGGGAATCTAACACGGGCGTGCGGTTTGCCGGGAAATCCCCGGGCCGATGACTCTGTATTCATTGAGCCTCAAGACCCTTGAAATCCCGGTGCGGAAGATTGTCTCCTGTTGTCTCTCAGCGGCCGACCCGCGGAGGCAGCGCTTTCACCTGATCCTTTGGGTCCGGTGCATCCGGTGCTGATCCATGGGTCGAACCCTGGGACGGTGGGCGCCTCTACGTGCTCCCCGCGCCTTCTTGGCAAACCTCACTCCCTGCGACTGCGACTACTTATGAACCTTACGCTTTCCAACGTCACTACGCCTGCACTGGCCCTTGCTGCGATCCTCGCTGCTAGCTGCAGCAGCAGCGACGACGATTCCTCCACTCCCCCGTCGGACCCGGCGAGCGTGACGGCTGGCGTTGACTCGCTTGGCCTCACGACGCTTGCGAGTGTCCTCACCGCCTCCGGCCTTGACACCGTGCTTGAGGGCGACGGTCCATTCACGCTTCTCGCGCCGACGAACGCGGCCTTCGACGCCCTTGACCCGGCCACGCTGGCATTCCTCACGGATCCCGTTAACGTCGCCGTCCTTGAGGACGCGCTGCGCTACCACGTTCTTGACGGTGCAGTGTCCAGCACGGACGCGGCTGCGCTTTCGACGACCAACGCCAACAACGGTGATGCGCTCAACATCGAGACGGTCGACGGTAGCCTCTACCTCAACGACGCACGGGTGGCCAACGCTGACGTGACCGTTGACAACGGCCTGATCCACGTTGTGGACTCGGTCCTGCTTCCGCCCATGGACATCGCGACGGCCCTCGCCGAGCGTGGCCTCGACAACCTCGTGGCTGCTGCGACCGCATCGAGCCTCGACCTGTCGGCAGCGCCGATCACGGTCTTGGCCCCGAGCGACGCATCCTTCGAGGCATTGGCAGTGGCAGCCGGCGAAGCTAACTTCGCTGACTTCCTCATGAACACCCCCCAGGGTGACATCGACGCGCTCCTGAACGCTCACATCGTGAGTGGTGCTGGCAACACGGCGACCACGGTCGTCGGTGCGGGTGACGCAGCCAGCGCTGGCGGCTCGCTCTTGTTCTTCAACTTGGACGCAGGATCGGCTCCGACGGTCGACGGCATCGACATCACGGCGTTCAACGTCCCGACGACGCAGAGCCTCGTTCACGAGATCGCCGACGTGATCACGGTTCGTGACTCGGTGGTGGACGTGGCAACGGCCGAGGGACTGACGACGCTCGTTGGCAACATCACGCAGGTCGACGCCTCCCAGAGCAACGACCTTGCTGGCACGATCGGCGGCGCGGCCGCCCTGACCGTGTTCGCTCCCTCGGATGCCGCTTGGGCCGACGCTGGGCTTGTGAACCTCCAGGACGGCTCCAACGACGCGCTGCTCGAGCAGGTGCTTCGCTACCACGTTGTGGCTGACGCGATCCAGGCCAAAGAGATTGCCACGCTGGCCAGCGTGGACAGCCTTGACACCGATCCGATCGCCATCTCCGTGGACCCCGTCTCGGGCGTCATCACGCTCACCGGCGACGCTGGCGGCGCCAACGAGACGATGCCTGAGGTGACGATGGGCAACGTCTTCGCCGTCAACGCGGTCGTGCACGTGATCGACACGGTCCTGATCCCGCCGGGCGTCACGCTCCCGTGATCTGAGCCTCACGTGCTCTGGCGCGTGACGTGAAGGGCCCGCCGCTGCGAACGCAGTGGCGGGCCCTTTCTTGTTACACCTCGCCGAGCGGCGCGGTGGCCTCGACCTCAGCCGCTGCCCGCAGATCGGCGGGGGAGAGTTCGATCTGGAGGCCGCGCTTGCCCGCGCTGACCACGACTTGGCTGTGTTCCAGCGCGGACGCGTCCAGGAACCGGCGTAGGCGCTTCGTCTGACCCACGGGGCTGATGCCGCCGGTGACGTAGCCCGTCCAGCGCTCGGCGTCGGAGGTGGCGGCCATATCCGCTCGCTTTGCCCCGGCGGCCTTCGCCAGGGCCTTCAGCGACAGCGTGCCAGACGTCGGCACGATCGCGCAGGCGGGCTCGCCGTCGACCACGGCGATGAGGGTCTTGAACATGCGCGCGGCGTCAACCCCGAGGGCGTCGGCGACCGCCTCGCCCAGGGAAGGGGCGTCCCCTAGGGCAGCGGGATCGTAGGTCAGCGTTCGGAACTCGATGCCGAGGGCCTCGAGCCTCGCGGTGGCGGGGGTGCCGCCGGGTGAGCGCTTCTTCTTGCCCATCGAGGAGGGGCTAGACGTCGCCCAGGCGCTTGCCCGACACGGCTTCCTTCACAACGTTGTCCATGAGGACCGTCGCCAGGGGCATCGTGGCGCGATCGAGGATGTCGCGCGCGGCCTGGACCTCGTCGAGCTCAAGAGACTTCTGGGCGGTCTTGGCGGCGGCGATGGCTTCGTTCAAGTCCTGAACGGACTCGGCGTCGAGCCGCTCCTTTGCGATGGGGAGGTTCGCCTCCGAGTGCCGCAGCATGATGCCGATCTCCGCGATCAGCTCGACGCGCCTGCGCTCATCGAAGTCCTGTTTGGCGTTTGCCAGAGACGCCTCCAGCATCGCTTCCACCTCGTCCTCGGAGAGTCCGTGGGACGGGCGCACCTCGATGGACGCCGTAGCGCCGGTGCTCTCTTCCTTAGCGGTGACGGTCAAAATTCCGTCGGCATCCAAGTGGAACTTGACGCCGACGCGCGCCATGCCCGCCGCCATGGGGGGGATGCCGGTGAGCTTGAAGCGCCCGAGCGACCGGCAGTCGACGGCCATCTCGCGCTCGCCCTGGACTACGTGGAAGTCGATGGCGGTTTGGCCGTCGACGTAGGTGGTGAAGCCCTCCTTGACGGAGCACGGGATGCGGCTGTTGCGCTGGATGAGCTTCTCGGCGGCGCCGCCGACGGTCTCAAGACCGAGGGCCAGGGGCGTCACATCCATCAGGAGGATCTCGCGGCTGCCGCCCATCAGAACTTCGGCCTGGGCCGCCGCGCCGAGGGCGACGACTTGGTCCGGGTCAAGCTCTGTGTGGGGCTTGCGCCCGAAGAACGACTCGACCTCGGAGCGCACGAGGGGGACGCGGGTGGAGCCGCCCACGAGGACCACTTCGTCCACGTCCGACGGCGCGAGCTTCGCATCGGCCATGGCGCGGCGGACGCAGTCGAGGCTGCGCTTTACGAGGGGCGCGATCATTGCGTCGAACTCGTCGCGGGTGATCCGCTTGCGCACGTTGATGCCGTAGTCGGGCAGGGAGAGCACGAGGTCGGACTCGGGCCGCGACGACAGCTCGATCTTCGTCTTCTCGGCGCTCAGGCGCGCGGCCTGGAGGAAGGCCGGATCTTTCAGAGCGCGCGGGTCCACGCCGTCTCCGATCTCCGACGTGAGGAGGTCCATCAGCAGCGCATCGACGTCATCGCCCCCGAGGTGCGTGTCGCCGTTGGTGGCGAGCACCTCGAAGACGCCTTCCTCGATCGAGAGTATCGACACGTCGAAGGTGCCGCCGCCGAGGTCGTAGACCGCAACGGTGCCTTCCTTGCGCTGGTCGAGGCCGTAGGCCAGTGACGCCGCGGTGGGCTCGTTGACGATGCGCAGGACGTCGATGTCCGCGAGGCGTGCCGCGTCGCGGGTGGCCTGGCGCTGGGCGTCGTCGAAGTACGCGGGGACCGTGATGACCGCGCTCATGACCTCGGCGCCGCCCATGGCTACGCTGGCCTGGGCGCACACTTCGCGCAGGATGAGGGCGGAGAGTTCCTGGGGCGTCAGCTTCTTACCGCGCACTTCCACCTGGACGAGTCCGCGCTCGGTCTCAGTGACGGCGTAGGGAAGGCGCGCGATGTCTTTGGGGTCCACGTCCGTGAGGGAGCGGCCCATGAAGCGCTTCACGCTGTGGATCGTGTGCTCGGGGTCGTCGAGGGAGCGCGCACGCGCGCTGCGTCCGACGATGGCGGTGCCGTCCTCTTTCACGTGCACAACCGAAGGAACAAGCGCGGGCTCGCCTTCGATGCGTAGGACCTCGGGACGGCCGTTCGACCAGATCGCCGGCAGCGAGTTGGTGGTACCGAGATCGATGCCGATCACGATGCGCTTGGGCTGGTTGTCGAGGACGTCGAGTTCGATGTATCCCACGGGGATGCTTGCGGCTCTTGGGTCAGATGGGGGCGGGGAGGTCGGCCACGCGGTTGAGGGCGCGGTCGATGTAGCGCAGTGCGTTGAGGTCCTTGCGGACGTCTTTGAGGGCTTCTTCGCCCTCGGGTGTGTTCGGGTTGGGGAGCGGCGTCAGGTAGCCTTCGATGGAAGCTACGAGGCGCTCGCGCTCCTCGCGCAGGTCGGATCCGAGAGCTTCGAACTCCGGTGAGCCAGGCTCGTTCTCGTCGAGGATCTCGTTCCACTCCATGACTTCCATGAGGAACTCCTGGTGCATGCAGCCGAGGTCCTTCTCGCCAGGGCCGCCGAGGTGACGCACGATCCAGTCAGCGCGGGTGACGTCGCTCGTCACCACGTCAAAGGCGTGGTTGAGCAGCGCGTTGTTGTGCTCGGCGAGGGCTAGCTGGTCCGCGCCACCGGTGGTGTAGTAGTCGGGGTGAACGAGGTGCGCGAAGCGCCGCAGCCGCTTTCGCGCATCTTTGCGGTCAACGCTGCATGAGACTTCCAGGCCCAGCACCGCGAAGGGCGTGGGCTCGTTCTCCGCTACATCAACCAAAACGCCGCAGGCTCCGCAGGCCAGCGGCGTTTCAAGTGGGGCGTCGCAGCTGGCGCACAGGCCCGGCTGATGGCCTTGACTCGACATGGCTCAGCTTGATCTAGACGCTGAAGGACTCGCCGCAGCCGCAGCTCTTGTCGGCGTTTGGGTTCGTGAACTTGAAGCCGCGGCCCATCAGGCTCTCCTCGAAGTCGACGACCGTGCCGTTCAGATAGAGGAAGCTCTTGGGGTCGCAGACAACGCGTACGCCTTCTTCGTCATTGATCTGATCCGTCGGGCGGATCTCGTCGTCAAAGCCGAGGGTGTACGAGAAGCCGGAGCAGCCGCCGCCCTTGACGCCCACGCGTAGCGCGGTGCCGTCGGGCATGTTTTGATCCACGAGGATGCGCGACACTTCGTTCTTCGCGCGTTCTGTGATTCCGATAGCCATAGGTTCAGTCTCGCTCTAAGCAGTGTAAGGGAAGGGATCCAGTCCGCCCCTTAGGCGTTCTGCGCTTCGGCCGCCGCAGGGGCGCCGTTCTTGTCCTTGAAGTCCTTGATCGCCGCCTTGATGGCGTCCTCGGCGAGCACCGAGCAGTGGATCTTGACCGGGGGAAGCGCAAGCTCCTCAACGATCTCGGTGTTGGAGATCGCGAGTGCCTCGTCGACCTTCTTGCCCTTGATCCACTCGGTGGCGAGGGAGGACGAAGCGATGGCGGAGCCGCAGCCGAACGTCTTGAACTTGGCGTCGACGATGGTGTCGCCCTCGACCTGGATCTGAAGCTTCATGACGTCGCCGCACTCAGGGGCGCCGACGATGCCGGTGCCGACGTCCTTCGACTTCTTGTCAAGGGAGCCAACGTTGCGGGGGTTGTCGTAGTGGTCGAGGACCTTGTCGCTATAAGCCATGGTAGTTGCAGTGGTGGTGCGCCCGCGTAGCACGGAAGAGAATCTGCGAAGCGCGGTCTTGAGTGTGAGTATTCGGTGGAGTCGGCGCGGTCGCGACATCCGAGTTAGCGGATGTGCCAAAGAATATGACAGCCGGAGCGCAGCTCCGGCTAGTGACCTGTCCAGGCGATCGTCGAGAGGTCGATGCCCTCTTGGACCATTTCGTAGAGGGGTGAAAGCTCGCGGA
>CAYQKK010000150.1:0-9308 GCA_964417955.1 uncultured Planctomycetaceae bacterium | reverse complement strand
CGGCCACGGCACTGCTGCACGATCTGACGATCCTTAGCGCTTATTTCAGGCCTAGCCGAGGGCGGGGAAAATCGACGGGTTTCTCTGCAAGAGCTGCGGGTTCGTGGCACCAATGGGCTGATGGCGAACAATCCGGCATTCGACGGGCCAGCGCTTGAGAAGCTCTGGGGTGAGGCCGACTGGCTTCATCGCTGCGCGTTGGAGCTGGGTTACGGCCCGAGTGCGGCGGAGGACGCGGTGCAAGAGACGCTCTTGCTGGCGGCCCAGGAACAGAGCGCCGAAGAGTCGCAGCGACTCGGCCGCGGGTGGCTCCGATTCGCGTTGCGCCGCCGGCTCGGTATGGCGCGGCGGGCGGAGGAGCGGCGCTCGTATCGCGAGCGAGTGATGGCGAGGCCCGAGGCGGTGGAGCTTGACCCCGCAAGCGCCATGGAACGACTTGAGCTGGGGCGCCAACTGCATGATGCAGTGGCTAGCCTGCCCCAGCGCGACCGAGAGGTTCTAGCGCTTCGCTATGCCGCCGGCCTGACTCCCAAGGAGATCGGGCTCAGTCTCGGCGAATCCTCCAATGCCGTTTCGTCGCGTCTCTCGCGAGCACTGAGTCGGGTGCGCGAACGGCTCGACCCGCCTGAAGAATCCACCCGAGGACTCTCGGCGCTCCTGTTGGTCACCCCCAAGCTTGCGTCTGCAATAGCTGCGTTCACGTCCCACTCCGTTTCCCTCGGACTTGTCCTCATGAAGAAGCAAACGATCACCGCTCTGGTTCTGATCATCGCGGCATTCGGCTCGGTGGCTGTCTGGAGGATGTCGCCAGTGCAACGCGGGGACGCGGTGACAGCCAAGCCAGAAGCGCTGGCCAACTTGGTGGGGATAGAGCCGAGGGCCGGGGTGAGTGCCCCCCCAAGGAACGTCGTTGAGGATGACGCCCGGGTGGCCCTCGAGGCCCCGGTCGCTGCCACCACCGAACCAAAGTCTGAACCCGCGGCGGAGCGGATGCTCAAGGTAGGGTCGGTACGAGTTCTCGTTACCGAGGCTGTCACTGGGGCACCGGCGGAGGGCGTGGGGTTTAGGCTCTTCGACAGGTCGCTCCGTGCGAAATGGAACCGAGCAAGAAGCTGGGTGACGGACGCCGCAGGCGTTGCCGTCGTCGAGGGCCTACCCGTTGGGAAGCACTCGGCTTACCTCGGGCGTGTGGCACCTGGCAATAGCTTTGAAGCGAAGCGATTCGACGTCGTGGCTGGTGCGCGGGCGAGTGTTCACTTTGAGGTAGACGGGACTCTCACCACGAACGGCGTGGTCGTCGACGATAACGGACAGGGTGTCGCCGGAGCGCAGCTCTGGGTTGGAAGTCAGCCAGGCCGAACCTACACGGGCTATGTTGCCGGCACTTCGGGGCCTGACGGGCGCTTCGCGCTTCGATACGTGCACGGGACCCAAATGGTGGCTGCCAGCAAGGAGGGCTATGCTCCGTCACTGTCCGGGTCTGCCACGATCGGACGAGAGAACGGCGACGACGTCGTGCTTCAGCTGAGCCGAACCCGCGGTTCGTTGCACGGAGTCGTTGTGGATCGGGACGGCGAACCTGTGGTCGGCGCGACGGTGGCGCTTGGAGAGCTACTCGGGCCCGCTCCCTACGAAGGCGAAGGGCTGAGCCCCTATTGGACGACTCCAGTTCAGACCCTCACGTCAGGTGAGCGAGGTGAGTTTCATTTCCGCGACGCTCGCGTGGGTGATGCTCACGTCGAGGTGCGCTCCTCGCGCACTTCTCTCTGGAGCGAAACCGTGACCATCACAGGCGGAGGCGACACTCGGGCCTTCGTCGAGCTTTCAATGGGAGGCGGACTTGAGGGTACCGTACGCCTGGCGGACGGTGAGCCTGTGCCCTTCGCGATGCTGTCGCTGCGCGACGACGTCAGCGACATGGTCCTCGGACGCGTGGAAGTAGCGGCGGACTCCATGGGGCACTTCAGCTTCGAGCACTTAACGCCGGGGACCCGCAAGATTTTGGTAGAGAGCCCAGACTACTCTCGCAGCATCATGGCCAGCCTCGAGGTCGTTGACGGGGTTACGTCACCGTGGGATCCCGTCCTTCCAGAGTCGAAGGAGTTCCGTGGAATCGTGACCTCGGAGGCGGGGGAACCGCTCAAGGGATGGTGGGTTTCAAGCTCCCCCATCGTGGACGGCGCTGCCGAAGGGTCGAACCTCACGGTGCTCACCCGCAAAGACGGCTCCTTTAGCTTTGCCCCCGAGCTCGGCGAACGGTTCCAACTGGAAGTTTTCTCGCCCGGCGGGCTCAGCGGCGAGCCCGCCGTCTTGCTTGGGAGTATCGCGCCAACAGGCGAGTTGCTGGAGCTTAGGGTGCCCGCGGCCAAGGTGCCGACTGCGGCCCTCGTTGGCCGCGTTGTGGACACAGAGGGTGCACCCGTTCGTGCCATCGTCGAGCTCCGAGTGGAGACGACGCCTGCCACGAACATCCATTTCAAAACGAACGCCGACGGACGATTCGAGTTCCCGTACGCGCCCGAGGGCGAATTCGTTCTGCGCTACTCGCTCCCGGGTGGAACCGTCGAAGAGTGGGCGAGCGACGGCCCCTTGATGCCGAGCGAGCGCCGGGACGTTGGGGCGCTCACGATTCGAAGAATGCTCAGCGGAACTGAATCCAGTGGGCGGCGCTGAAGCCTGTCGCGGCGGCTCCACCCGCTTCCCTAAACCACAGCTGCACGTGGAGAGAGTCCCCAGGCTGGAGGCTGACCACGCCGCCTGGACTGGGGATCTGTGATGGATCGACGCTGAAGTCCAGCCTTCCCGCAGCGTCTGCCGTGGGAACTTGGCCGTTTGGAAGGTAGCGAGAGAAGGGCCGCCCGAGACAGAGGCCTTGCAACTGAGAGTGACTTGAAGCGCTGGCGAGCATGGGAGCTGCGCGAAAGGACACGAGCGGCAGGGCGCGGGCGAACGCGGGTAGGTTGAGCGCCGTGAAGCTGGCGCTTGCATCAGCGAGGACGGCACTGCCGGTGAAGAAGGTGGTCGGCGCGTTGCCGGAACCCGAGGTAGTCCCGCCGCAGTACTGAAGAGCGTCGAGCCCCAAGTTGTGCTCCATGCGCTGGACCACGATGGTGGCCGTCCCGTTGCCTGAGCCGTCGCCGACAGAGGCAACGCTGGTGTTCTGCGTGAACGCGGCACCGACCCCGACGTGGGTGATCACCGGCATTCCGTCCACGCTCACCGTCGTCACGTGGGTGGTCGTGTCGATCTCGATGCGGTACGTCCGGTTGATCGCGGTGGATCCAATGACCGCTGTCTCCTGGGATGCGCCCTGGGATATGGGGAGCGCGTAGCGATGCACGGATGTCAGGGAGTCGGCTCCGACGTAGAGCTCCCACCGGCCCGGTAGTCCGTAGCGCCAGAGCTCCAAAACCGTAGCGGGTAGGCCCGCCGATGCCTGGGGAATCGCTAGCTCAACTTCGAAGAACACAGCCGGCGGTAGCCCCGCGACTGCGGTAGACGATGTGTGGAATACGCCTGTCAGGTCCTCCGGCCTCGCGCTGCTGTCGATGACGAGACCACCCGCCCCGAAGGTCACGGTTCCTTGTCCGAGCCCGGTCGCTGGCGGAGCGACCGAGTCCAGGACTCCCCAGGGGGGATCGGCGCTTTGCGGCGGAACGCCGCTGGAGGCTTCCCACGCAGCGCTCTGGAGGGCCGATGCCGTCGAGCACAGGCCGAGGCAGGTGAGCCCCATCGCAGCCGTAAGGAAGGTCATCTTCATGGGATCAGTAGCCAGGCCGCCCCGAACGGTCACAGCCCCGTGCTCATTGTGAAACGGGGAGAGGCAACTTCAGACAGAGTTAGTTCAAATTCGCTTCATCGGAGGCGAGTATCCTCGACCCATGATTTCCCTCACGCTTCGCGCCCGCACTTGCCTCCTCCCGCTCCTGCTCGCTTCATCCGCTCCAGCGCTGGCTCAGTTCAGCACGCACGATGTGCTAGCAAGCCAGATCCCCGAGGCCACGGGGTTCTTCGTCGCTGACTTAGACGGTGACGGACGCTCTGACGTAGTGGTCACTTCAGAGGGCGACGACCGGGTCGCCTGGTACCGCAACCTTGGACTCGGACAGGTCAGTGGGCGCCTCACGATCAGCACCCAGTGCGTCGATCCCCAGGACGTGCGCGCGGCGGACCTCGACGGCGACGGTGACACGGATGTGGTGGTCGCCTCGTCCGGCGACGACACGGTCAGCTGGTTTGAAAACGTCGGCTCGGGTGCCTTCGGCCCGCGACAGTTGATCACAGGTCAAGCTCCCGTGGCCTCCGGTGTGCGCGTCGCCGATGTGAATGGCGACGGCCTCTTGGACGTGCTGGCCGCGTTCACCGGAACGGACACGGTGGCCTGGTTCGCGAATCAAGGCGGCGGCAACTTCGGCACCGCGCAGCCTTTGCCTTGGACGGTCCCAGGGGTCCGTGGTTTGGAAGTCGCGGACCTCGATGGCGACGGCGATGTCGATGTCGTCTGCACTTCTCCGGACCAGCAGCAGCTCTGGTGGTTCCCCAACGTTGATGCCGGCACGTTCGGTAACCGGCTCGTGATCGACCAGCAGATCCCGGAACCTAGCGTTCCTGTCGCCGCCGACATGGACAGCGACGGCCTGCCAGACATCCTCGTGCTTCGAGGTGCGAGCGTCCTGCAATTTGGCAATCAAGGCGGCACCTTCATGCAACAGTCGCTCTCCCTCAACGATGTGCGCGGCTTCCGTGCCGTAGCTCCGACCGATCTTGAGGGCGACGGCGATACCGACCTGCTCCTTGCCGGACCCTTCTACGGCAGCGCTTTCGAGAACATCACCGAACCGTTCCCTACCAGAACGCAGATTCTCACCAGCAGCGAACTTCTTCCGACCTTCGTCAGCGCTATCGAACTCAATGGCGACGGCGCGCCAGACGCCCTCTTCCTTTCAAGAACGCGCGGCGAGCTCACTTGGTGCAAGAATACCGGGCCAGGCGCGATCGCGAATCGGCGCACCCTCACGGACTCCGTCTCCAGTCCGAGAAGCGTGCTCACGGCGGACTTCGACGGAGACGGGGACCCTGACTGCGTGATCGCCGGCGCGATGGGTGGATTTGGGCTGGTCGAGAACCTCGGGCAAGGCAGTTTCGGCGCTCTCCAAGCGCTATCCAGTCCCACATTTAGCCCGTTAGACGCTTCGAGCGCCGATATCGACGGCGATGGAGACCTCGACATTCTGACGGTTGCGGACAACCAGACTCAGACCTTCGCGTGGCACGAGAATCTCGGTGGGCTAGTCTTCGGTCCGTCCAGTGCTCTGCCTAGCGCCGTGAACGGCGGCCGCTCCATTGAGCCCGCAGACGTCGATGGCGACGGGGATCTGGACGCGATCGTGAGCGTGGAGTTCCCTGCCTCGGTCGGGTGGTTCGAGAACACCGGAGCCGGAGCGTTTGGTCCGCTGCAAACCATCGCGATTCCTCAGAACAACTCGATCCCCGGCGTATTTGACCTCGTGGTCGGCGATTGGGATGGGGACGGAGATCCTGACATCGCGTACACGGTCACCTTCCCGGGTCGACTCATCCAGGTTGAGAACCTCGGGAGTGGCAACTTCGGACCCGAAGTGCTGATTTCGTCTGACGTACCCAACGCACGCGGCATGGAAGCGGCGGACCTCGACCAAGACGGCGATCTAGATCTCCTGTGTAGCTCCGTGGGTAACAACACGCTTTCGTGGTTCGAGAACCCTGGCGATGGCCAGTTCGGCACGGAGCACGTCGTCTCGGCGCTGGCTCACAGCGTAGGCGTGGTGCGAGCCGGTGACATGGACGGTGACGGAGATCTCGACGTCGTTTCCTCCAGCTTCGACTTCAACCGCTCGGCCTGGTACAAGAACCTCGGGGGCGGGGTCTTTGGTTCCGCCCAGACCCTGTCGAATCGCGAGCCCCGAACGTACGGTCTCGCCCTGGCCGACATTGAGGGCGACGGCGACTTAGACGTTGTGCTCGGAACCAGCGTGTTCAGCTCGCTGTTCTCCCAGGTGAGCTGGTACGAAAATACACACATTGGCACGCGCTACTGCGATCCCATGAACCCCAACAGCGCGGGGCTGTTCTCAGGGATCACTGCGTTTGGCTCGGATGAGGCCGCTCTGAACGAGGTCACGCTGCGCGCCAGCGGCTTGCCGCCTGGCGGGTTCGGCATGTTCCTGAATGGTCCTGCCCCAGGGTTTGTGGCCCAGGTACCCGGCAGCCAGGGTCAGCTCTGCCTGAGCGGCCAGATCGGCCGGTATGTGAACGGAGTCTTCTTCACGCGCGGCCAGGGAACGGGGTCGCTCGTACTCGATCTAGACGCCACCCCCACGCCCCTCGGATTCATTAGCCTCGTCGCAGGCCAGACCTACCACTTCCAGGCCTGGTACCGCGACGCGAACCCAGGCCCGACGTCGAACTTCACGTCGGGCTTGAGCATCACGTTCCAATGAGGCACGTGGCGGTATGGAACCGCCACGCGTAGGCGCCTACTGCCTAAAGTAGTCGCTCAGCACCGTGGCCCCGGGCGCCGGAATGGACTGCGTTCCGTCGATGTAGGGGTTCACGTCGACGAGCGGCGTGCTGAGCAGGCCGAGGTTGAGCACGTCGATCACGCCGCTGGCTCCACCGTCTAGCTCTGGCACGGCCGCGAAGAGGTAGGACGGCGTGCTCGTGTTGCGCGCCTCGCTTCCCAGCTGGGTCTCGACCCGCAGCGTCGCCTTGTTGTTGCCCGGAAGGGGCACTCCCGCGCTGAAGGGCGTGCTCGGACCTCTGAGGCCACCGAGGTTGCGCTGGTTGTCGAAGGCGAGATCCACAGGAACTCCGGAGAGCTCTCCGCGGCTCTCGGCCAGGGACTCTGCGACGTTGAAAACGAGGTCGCGGAAGTTCGGCCCTGCACCCGTGGAAGCGGCCAAAGAGACCTGCCCGATGGATGCGTCCGCAAGATGGAGACGAGAAATCGCGCCGTCCCCGAGGCTTCCCGGTGCGCCCGTGCCCTGGTCGATAGGACCCTCGTGCACCACGTACACCGAAGCGTTCAGCCGCAGCGGGTCGATCTGGATCGCCTTCGGCGCTAGGAACGTATAGGGCACGTCGCCGACGATGTCGTCGAAGCCCCATCCGTTCGTGCCGTTCGGCCCCGACTCGAACACCGCGCACGAGCCATCGCGCTCAAGAATGTAGCCGAGGTAGACGTTGCGCTCGAACGAGAAGCTCGTCATGCGCGGGGTGACCGCGACCTCGAACGGCCGGTCGAGGAACCCGGACACGGTCTTGCGAACGCCGAGGGACGCGAGGGAAATGATGGACAGCGAGCTGTCGAGCTCGTTGCAGACGATGAGGTCCTCGTTGCTCGGCTCGAAGGCGAGGCCGCGCGGAGAGTCGCCGACGGGCACTTCGCTCACGATCCCGTGGAACGTTGCCGATCCAGGATTGATGTCGATGAAAGTGACGGTGTCCGCGAGCTGGTTCGCGACGGCGAGCACATCGAGGTTCGGGGCGACAGCCATCGACGCGGGGTCGGGCACCGGGATGCGCTCCATCACCACCATGCGGTTGGAGTTGAAAACGACGACCTCGCTTCTGATGCGGTCCGCGATGTAGAGGAAGTGACCCACCTGCTGGCGAATCTGATAGGTCTGGCAGAGCAGCGGATCGACCTGGCCAAAGGACGGGCCGACGAAGAACTGGTTCTGCTCGAGGCTGAGAAGGCCCGTGGGCGGGATCCCTGCCTGGGGAAGCGGGAATGGGTTGCCGGTCACCAAGAGGTTGGTCGCCATGCTGTCCACCGAGGTGGGCTCAGCGCTCCCGAGAAAGGGCGACACGCAGACAGGAGGGAACGTGGCCCCGGGCGGGTTGGGGTGAGGGGCCCAGGAGATGATGTTCTCGTAGCCAACGGGAAGGTCGCCAAACATGCTCCCAACTTCAGGCTGAAGCGTGTTGGGCTGCGTGGGCTCCTCGTCGAAGGCGATCACTTTCAGGCCGTCGAGAGAACAGACGTTGCCGCCACCTGCTTGGCAGCCGAAGGGCGGCGGAGCGTTGCGGAAGCTTGAGTCGAGAGCGTGGGCGAAATGCACGTCCGTGATCGTCGCGAGCGTGGGAGCCGTTGAGAGAAGGTCGCCTAGGTTGGAATCTCGCGTCAGCGTGAAGACCCCCGCCGAGCCGCCGTCCACGGTGCAGGAGCCGGGGGTCAGGAGCGGGCGGATGCCAGGGTTCAGGGTGACGTTGGGGTCATAGGGAAAGCGCGACTCTCCCTCGAGGGGAAACGGCGCGCTTGAGATCGGGTTGCCCGTGGACTGGCCAAAGCCGTTCAGGTCCACCACCGAGAGACCACGTGCGGCGCCGGTGCGGCCGACGAAGATGACGTCAGGCGCGACGGGGGCGTTCACGATCCCAGGGCCCTCGGCCGTCTCGAAGAACGTGCTCGCGCCCCGGGTGTTGAGGTTCGAGAGCGTCTGACCCGGATTGCCTGGGTTGGGCTGCTGGCTCAGGTCCTCGATCTGGGCGACGCGCAGGGTCACGTCAATCGATGAGAAGCCGCCGCAGCTCAGTGCCTCGGAACTGCTCCCCGGGAACTGGAAGCCCGGGATGACCTCAAAGACGGAGAGGTCATAGGGACTGATCGGCCTCACGTTCATCGGCATGACGGACGAGCCCGTGACAGGCCCGAACATGATCTCGATCGCGGACGACAGCAAGGCGGGACCCTGCCCTTCGATTTCGCCGACCGAGTACGGCTGCACCGGCTCGGAGAACTCAAAGCGGATAGTCGTCTCCGGATCCACGTTCACGTCCCCGTTGCCGGGAGTGATGAGGGGCTGGCTCGTGGGCGGCGGCGCAGTGAGCAGCTCGGGCGTCGCAAAGTCCTGACCCACGGTGCTCGACGCAAGCAGCGGCTCTTCGAGGGCGCCCCCTCCGGCTGCGGCCAGCGCGGTCGTGGCGCGGAATCGAAGGGTGACGCCCGCGGGGAACGTCTCGAAGCTCGTGAGGTCGGCGTCGTCATCCGCTACGAACAGGATCGTGCTATCGGCGACCAGAATCTCGGATGCGACAGCAGGTGCCCCGACTCCGGGAAAGCCTTCGGCCTCAGGGATGGATGGGTTCGGCACGAGCGTTCCCGCGGCGGAATCGAACGTCGCCCAGGTCTGGACCTGGGGCTGGCCGTTCTCCAGCACCACAGTCTGGCCCCCTACGAAACCTCGGCCGGGCACGGTCAACGTCGCTCCGGTCGCAGGGTCGATAGCGATCATCGAGACGGCGCCGGTGAGCTCTCCGCCCGCGCC
>CAYQKK010000149.1:0-9315 GCA_964417955.1 uncultured Planctomycetaceae bacterium | reverse complement strand
CGACGATGCGCTTGCCGCGCAGGATCTCCGGCACGGTGTTGTCGATGATCTGCTGCGCAAGACCCTCGACGATGGCCGTCTTGCCGACGCCGGGCTCGCCGAGGAGCACCGGGTTGTTCTTGGTACGACGCGAGAGGATTTGCACGACGCGCTCGATCTCATGCTCGCGGCCGATCACCACGTCGAGCTTGCCTTCGCTGGCGAGCTCGGTGAGGTCGCGGCCAAAGCTGTCGAGGGCGGGGGTCTTCGACTTCGAGTTCGACGCGGTGCCCGAGGGCCCATCCTCGCCGACGGTCGTCTCGTCGTCGTCCTCGTCGCCGGAGTCAGCACCGAGGAAGTCGAGGACCTCCTCACGCACGTCTTCCAGCTTAACGCCGAGGTTGAGCAGCACCTGGGCGGCGATGCCTTCGTTCTCCTTGATCAGGCCGAGGAGCAGGTGCTCGGTGCCGATGTAGTTGTGGCCGAGGTTGCCGGCTTCCTCCATCGAGAGCTCAAGCACCTTCTTTGCGCGGGGCGTGAACGGAAGCTGCCCCATCGTGACCATCGATGGGCCGGTCTTGACGATCTTCTCGACCTCCATGCGGATCTTGTTCAGATCGATCCCCATGTTCTTCAGGACGTTGGCGGCCACGCCGCTGCCCTCCTGGACGAGGCCAAGGAGGATGTGCTCGGTGCCGAGGTATTCGTGGTTGAACCGCTGCGCCTCTTGGCGGGCGAGGTTCATGACCTTCTTGGCGCGATCTGTGAAGCGATCGAACATAGATATTGGGGATTCGTTGAGCCTCGGGGGCCGGAAGGGCCCGTTGAGGCGGGTGTCCGGGAAGGGATTTCCCGGGTGTGCGGTCACGTGAGGAGCGGCCGTTCAGGTGAACGTCACGCTGCAGTAGCTTGTGGTCTCTTATTCATCGGCCTTCAAGGCGCCTGAGTTGACGCCGGGATCGTGTATGCGGTGCAGATCACTCTCCGTGACGCCTCAGGGCGTCCAGAACGTGCACCAGCCTGCCTAAGAATCGGTGTCGGTCCCCCGAAAGTGCGGCACAGAATGCCATGGCACGTGCGCTCTTCCTACGGCGCTGGGAGAGAACCCCCTAACCCGTGTGCCGCCATGCACTTTGGGCTGGCGCGCGAGGGATCGTTACGAAGTTGCAGATGCGCCGTCGTCGGCGTGATCTTCGCTCGCCATTTCGGTGCTACCGGATTCCGTCAGCCGGTTCAGCTGGTCGCGGAGTTCGGCCGCGCGCTCGAAGGCCTCTTCCGAGATCGCGCGCTCGAGATCCTTCTGGGCCTCTTCGATCTGCCGACGACGCGCGAGCTCTTCGCCGTCGACGCCGGGGACACGCCCCACGTGGCTCGTTGACCCATGCATGCGCTCCAAGAGCCCCTGGAGATACTGCGCGAAGGTCGTGTAACAGGCCTGGCAGCCGAGCCGGCCCTTGCGCCGAAGCTGCTCCAGCGTCGTCTGGCACCCTGAACACGTCAGGGTCTTGCGCGGCGCCGCCTTCGTCTGCCCCTGCATGGCGGACATCTTCAGAAGCTTCCAAACCTCGTCCATGGACTTCTGCTGTACAGCGATGTGGGGGATCTCCGCTTCCTGGGCGCACTGTTCGCACAGGTGGTGCTCGTCTACTTCGTTTGCCGGGTGTCCTGGTGCTTCGAAGGCCTTTACTTCGTCGATGTGGACGGTGGCCTGAGCGTTCTGGCATTTCTGGCAGAGCATGGACGACAAGGTTGGAGGGTTCGACGATGGAAACAAACAGCGACACGGGGTCTCATCGGAGCGCAAAGGGCCTCCGCGGACGCCCTTCTATGTAGACGTAAGTTTGGTCTCGGTCAATCCTTCGATTGCGCGCGTTCGGTCGCGGCCCCCAAGGTCTCAGCCGGACTGGGCCTGCTTTAGGCAGGTGGCGAGGGCAGACTGGAACGCCAGGGCTCGTTCCTCGAAGTTCGAGTAGCGGTCAAAACTGGCGCAAGCGGGCGAAAAAAGGAGGTGAACACTGTCACCCTCACCCTGGGAGGCCTGTGGTCCGGCGCTGTATCCGCGGCGAGAGCCCGGGCCCTCGCTCACCCACCGCAGGGCTCGCTCCACCGCTTCTTCCACCCCGGAGCAGCCGCCGTCCCGATCCTGGTCACCGTCCGCCACCGTCGCCCCCGCGGCGGCAGCCATGGCGGCGAGTTCCTCCGAGGCTGCGCCGAAGGGCACGAGCACCCATCCGAGCGCGGCCGCCGTCTTCCCGAGGGCCTCCATGTCGCACCCCCGCTTGGCTTGGCCGCCGACCAGCACCAGGCGGAGGTCTCTCGCGCTCGCTCCATCGCTGACGCTCTCCAACGCCGCCACCGTCGACTCGGGGGTCGTCGAGACGCCGTTGTCGTACACCGCAAGCGGCCGTCCACCCGGCGTCATCGTCCACTGGGTCAGGCGCTCCATGCGATGGGGGAGCCCGGTGAGAGCCGGCACCGCGCGCTCCAGTTGCGCCTCTATCGCGCCGAGGGAGCGCGCGACCGCGAGTGCGGCGCGCAGGTTCTTGCGTTGGAAGTCGCCGGGGACCTGAAGCTGAGCGAGCACGGACGCTTCGGCGGGCGGGACGTCGCCGTCGATCAAGGTCAGCTTTGTGGTCTCGGGGAGCAGCTGTCGCAGCGCGTTCTCCTCGGCCGCCTCCGCAATGACCTCTCCGGCGTCGCTGCCCGTTTGGCCCGTTAGCTGCGCGATGCGCAGCTTCGCGGCGCGGTACACCTCGACGCTGCCGTGGCGCGCAAGATGATCGACGCCGATGGTGGTGATCGCTGCGACGTCGACGGCGCGGTGCCGCGACGCCGCCGCCACAAACTCTGCGCTGAGGTTCTCTAGCTGGTACGAGGAGAGCTCCAGCACCACGACGTCCCTCGGTCCCAGGGACTCGATCTCGCCGAGCAGCGACCCTCCAATGTTCCCGCCGAGCACCACGCGCACGCCTGGACCGAGGCTCGCGCGAAGGAGCGCCGCGGTGAAGTGCACGGTCGATGACTTGCCGTGGGTGCCCGTGATTGCGACGACCCGGCAGGTCAGCTCGCCCAAGAGCAGCTCGATGGCTGAGGTCACGCGCGCGCCGCCGCGTCGAGCCACGCCAAGATGACGCACAGTGGGGGGCACGGCCGGGTTCGCAACGACGATGTCCGCTTCCGCGAAGTCTGCGTCACGGTGCTCCCCAAGGACGAGTTCGATGCTCTCCGCGCCGGGTAGTTCGCGCAGGGACTTCAACGCAGCGGCGAGGACATCCGGTCCCCGCAGGTCGGTGACCGTTACCCGCGCGCCTTTGTCCAGGGCGAACGCCGCCGCCCCGAGCCCACCGCCGAAGAGACCGAGACCCATGACGGTCACGGCCTTGCCGCTCCAGTCCCCCGTCGGTTGGATCGCTTCCCTCAAGCGGCCCTTCCTACTCGCCGGAAGACGTTTCTTCCAACCGATCTCCACCGCGAGCCCTGAGGGCGTTCTCGATGAACTCCTGGGTGGCGGTGGTCGCTTCTTCCTCGCCAGCATCAGGCGCGAGCACAATCCTGGCTTCCCGCACGTCGTCGAGCCCGAGGGGCAGGACCACTTCGGTGAGGAGATCGATGGGAAACCGGGCCCACCACGGGGCTTTCAGGATCAGCGGCTCGGAGTAGGTCCGGTAGGTCGCCTTGTAGAGCGCGAGCCTGCGCTGGCCGTAGTGCTCGAAGTCGATCTCGAGGGGCGTTCGCCCGATGACCTGGTCGTCCAGACGCACCGTGGCGCCAGGCGGCACCGACTCGATCCGCAGGATTCGGTCGCCGCGGCAGCCGCAAAGGAGTGGGCTGAGGAGTGGGGCGAGCACGCAGAGCGTCGCCCACCTAGGGGTGCTGATCCGGAGGAGTTTCACCACGCCAGTAAACCAACCCGCAGCATTCGACCGCAGCATTCGACTGGCAGTTCTTTCCCGCGGTCCGTTCCGGTAGCCCTTCCCGGCAGGGCACTCCAGCAGAGCATTCCAGCAGAGCACTCCAGCCGCTCCGGGAAGAGGCATCCGGAGGGGAAGTTGGAATGGCGGAGAGGGAGGGATTCGAACCCTCGGAACCCGTAAAGGCTCACTGCCTTAGCAAGGCAGCGCATTCGGCCACTCTGCCACCTCTCCGCGCGGGCGAGAAGGATAGCGATGGGGGCGGCCTCCTGCCCAGTAGGGAGCCCGAGATTTCTTCGACCCTATGGGAGGTTCTGTCGGCTCAGCGTCTCCCGTCAGCGGCTTCGACTGGGATCCTGGGTCGCGGATCGACCGCCATGACGGCCTTGTGACGCAAGAACCGCCTCTCAGGCTCGTCAAAGGGCGCCAAAGATCGTCAGAATAGATCGTCAATCGCGCCGTAGCTCCTGCCGCCCCATGTTCCGCTCCACCACCCAGAATCTGCCCACGCCCTCGAGGAGCGCCCTGAGCCAGGGACTCTTTCGGCTGTGGCTCCTCAACGTGGTGGCGGCGACGCTCGTGGGATCCCTTTGGTTCTTCGATGCGCCGACGGACCGGGCCCCCTGGATTCGGCTCTACGTGGGCCTAGCGCTCATCTCCTCGGTGGCCTTCCTGGCCCTCATTCCAGGCCTCGCCTACCTCGGGATCTACCGGTGGATCCGTCACTGGCGCCTCGCCTGCGTCGCAGCGGGCTTCGTCGGCGCCTGGTTCCTCGCGGTGCTCTACACCGACACGATTGTTTATCGCCTCCTGCGCTATCACTTCTTCGATAGCGCGGTCCTCAACGTGGCCTTCACCGAGGGAAGCGGCGACTCCATCATCCTCGGCTCCTACATTTGGACCACCGCGGCGCTGGTGATCTCGCTCATCACGATCGCCCAGTCCGCCTGCGCGATGTACTTCGTTCGTCGCGTGCAGGGGCTTGAGGCGGCGTCGGAGCGGCCGCACTTCATGCTCCGGCCGCGCACCGTTCTGCTCGCGGGTTTCCTGCCCTCGCTTCTATTTAGCCAGAGCGTGAGCGCCGCCGCGGACGTCGCGCAGAACCACGAAGCGCTGCGAGCGATCCAGCCCATTCCCATGGTGCCCCGCGTGCGCCTTGGTCAAGTCCTGGATCCCTTTCTGGAGCCCAGCGAGCCGCGTCCCCCCGAGCTCGACCTCCTGCCAGAGAACGCCACCGTGAACTGGCCGCTCGAGCGCCCGACCATCCCAGCGGACGCCCCGCGCCGCAACGTGTTCATCTGCGTGTTGGACTCCTGGAGGCGGGACATGTTCACGCCCGAGCTGACCCCAAACATTCACGCGTTCTCGAAGGACGCGCGCGTCTACGACGACCACCTGTCCGGTGGCAACGGCACGCGCTACGGCTTGTTCACGATGCTCTACGGGCTCCACGGCTCCTACTGGTTCCCCATGCTGGCCGAGGGCCGTGCGCCGGTCATGATCGAGGCGCTTCAGGAAGTGGGTTACGACGTGCGCGTCTTCTCCAGCGCGTCGATGAACTTCCCGGAGTTCCGCGATACGGCTTGGTCAGGGGTTCCCGAGGCGAACATCATCGACGAGTTTCCCCTCGATATGGTCGCTTGGGAGAAGGACGAGCTCCTGAGCGAGGCCTTTGAAGGCTGGCTGGACACGAGGGAAGAGAAACAGGATCACCGCCCGTTCTTTACCTTCGTGCTGCTCGACGCGCCGCATCAGCCCTACACCAACCCCGGCGGGCCCTACCAACCGACGGTTGAGAAGCTCGACTACATCCAGCTAGGTCGCACGACGAAGGGCCCCGAGCTGCGGGATCTTCAGCTGCGCGTGCGCAACACGTACATGAACTCGGTGCACCACGCGGATAAGTCCGCGGGCCGCTTCCTCGCGGCGCTCGATCGGGCGGGGGAGGCAGAGAACACGTTCACCGTCGTGACGGGCGATCACGGGGAAGAGTTCTTTGAGTGCGGGTTCTGGGGTCACACGTCGAGCTTCTCGCCGGAGCAGGTGCAGGTTCCTTTCCTCTTCCGGGGTCCTGGGATCGAGCCTGGTTTGGAGACGCGACCCACCTCGCACCTCGACATCTCCAACACGCTGCTGGAGCTCTTTGGAGTGGACCCCGCCCTGCGCTCGAGCTACAGCCTCGGCGCTGACCTGCTCAACCCTGTGGGCCAGCGCGAGCGCGTGGTCGCGGGCTGGAGCGACATCGGGCTGTGGACGGACTCGGGCATTTTTGATCTGCCGCTGACCGCGCCAGGAATGGGCGGGTGGGTGCAGGACATCGACTGCTACGACCGCCAATGGAACCCCCAGGCCGACCTGGCGGCGCGCTGTCGCGCCGAGCGTTCGGCGCTGGAGCAAATGGCCGTAGAGTGCGTGCGCTTCCTCCACGTGCCAGAGTAGTTGCGCGCCCTTGATCCGGTAGACTCAATCGCCCATGTCGTCCCATGATTCGGAGCGGCGCGAACTGTCCCCAGGGGCCGCCCGCGCAGGATTGGTGCTTGTGGTGCTACTGGTGGGCGCGCTGGCGCTGTGGGTGCGCGCAAAGAGCACGACGGGGATCGGTCTCGATCAGGCTGGGAGTCCAGCGGTGGATGGGCCCTGGGGTTCCTACGATCCGGACACGCTCTATCACGCGCGACGGGTGGAGCGCGGCGTCCGCGACCACGGCTGGATTGCCTCCTACGATCCGCTGCTCGCGAGCGGTACGGAGCTGCTGGAGCGCGGCCCCGATGCGCCCGCTCCCCTGATCGATCCGCTGCGCGGTGCGCCTATTCCATGGCCGCCGTTCTACGACCTGCTGCTCACGGGGATCTACCGCGAGGCGCTGCCGAACTCTGACGCGCTGATCGAGCCCGACGACTATCCGAGGGGCGCGCGCCTCGATCGCGCTGAACGTGGCCGGATTGAGCGCTTCGTCGCAAGCGTTCCGATGGTCCTTGGCGCCCTTACGGCCATGCTCGCGGCGCTGATCGCCGCGGGGCGCGCGCGCCGCCTTGGGGGCCAGCGGATGCTCGAACGTGGCGCCGATCCGTCGGCTCCGGCCCTTGCGCTTGCGGCCATCGCGGCCGCCGCCGTCGCCGGGGTCACCGTCGCGTTCAACTTCGGGCACCTTCGCTACTCGCACCTCGGCAACGGCGACCACCACGCGTTCGTTTCTTTCCTGCACATCGCCATGCTCGGCATCACGGTGCGGGCCCTCGATCACGAGCGCATCGTCCAGCCGTTTTGGAGCGCCGCGCGCGGCGTGTTCGCGGGGCTTATCGCGGCGGCTCTGATCACGTCTTGGACGGCGTCCATTCTCTGGGTCGCGCTGATTCAGGTGGCCCTCGTCGCGCGCCTCGTGGTGCCTTTTCGGTCGCGGGACGGCCGGCGCTTTTCGGCGCGCGGGCTGCCGGTCTTCGCGACGTCGTTTCACAAGGCGGCGCTGCTTGGGGTGGTGCCCGCAGTGATTCACAGCCCGTTTTCCAACCTGAAGCCCTGGAGCCTCGTCGAGCTATCGTGGCTTCACCTCGCCTGGCTGAGCGTCGGCTGGCTCATCTTTGCACCCTACGCGCTGATGCCGAAGACCGCGGCGAAGAGTCAGCTGGTGGCGTTCACCCCGGCGGTGCTCGTGGCCCTGGCCACGGTGTTCTTCACCCCGGCGCTCGACTCGCTGCGCGGCGCATTCTCTTGGGCCTCCGCCGGCAATTCGTTCATGGCGTCGATCAACGAGTCAGGCGCTCTAGTGGGCGGCGGGCAGGGGCTCGCGCCGTTCCTGAAGTACTGCGGTATCGGCGTTGTCGCGGCGCCCCTCGTGTGGCTCGGTTGGCTGCGGGCGGTGGGGCGGATGCCGAGCCTCTTGCCACTCTTGGCCGTGCTTCCTGTGGCGGTGATCGCGGCGCTCTTGCAAAAGAGGTTCGCCGAATCCTTAGCCGCGCCGATGGCGGTCGCGTTGGGGACATGGCTGGCAGGGGGGATGCTCGCAGCGTGGTCGCGTCGCCGGAAGTCGCTGCCGATCATCGCCCTCTCGGTGGTCTTGGGGGCGGTCCTCGCGGCGGCGCTTCACCCGTGGACCCTGGGCAACACGCGCAGGTTCTTGCAGCGTGAGGCGCAGACCCAGCTCGCCTTTCCGAATACCTCGCCCAAGGTCATGAAAGAGGCTGCGCTCGCGCGCTTCCTTTTGAACCTGCGCACTGATGAGGTGCCGTCGCCCGCCGTTCTCGCTCACTGGGACCTTGGGCACGCGATCGAATGGCGGGCGGGCTTCGGCACGGTGGCCACGAACTTTGGGCTCTACGTGGGAGAGGATGCGTTCCTCGATCCGTGGCGCTTCCTGTGCTCCACGGACCCGGCGGAGGCCGAGGCCATCCTGACTGCCCGTGACGTGCGCTACGTTCTGATCGACGGGGACAGGAACCGTGCGGCCATGGGCGCCGCGCTCGCGCGCGATGGTGCGAGCGGCGAACTTGCCCTCGCGCTCGATGATCCGGCCTACTGGCGCACGACGATCGCGGCGAGGCTCATGGGCGACGGTGCGGGGGAGGCCGCGCTCCCAGTCCCGGGTTTCCTCGCGCTGGTCGCTTTGCAGTCGGACGGCGTAGGGGGAACGATTCGGCTCTTCGAGCGCGTGGAGGGGGCCACCCTTGAGGCCGTCGGCGCCAAGTCCCTGCGGGTCTTGGTGACGCTGCGAAGTGAGGACGGCACGCAGGTCACCTGGCGCGACTCTGCGGCCAAAGCAACCGGTGACGGGGCCCTCCGACTTCGGGTGCCCTACGCTTCTCCTGGGAGCCGGGATCCCTCCGGGCTCGGGGGCGAGGCGCGCGTCGAGGCCTTCGAGGTTTACGTGGACGGTGTCCCCGCCGAGCTCGATGTGACGCCCACCGCGCTGCGCCTAGGAAAGGTGCTTTCCGTCGCGCGATAGAGCCTGTGGGCTCCGCTGGCTCCACGGGTTCCACCGTTCGCGCTATTTTCCTTTTCGTTACAAGAATGCTCCCAGCCCAACCGTAGGTAATGCGTCCGCACGGACTACAACCTGCCAGGCTCCCCAGGCCTTCTGCCTCGCCTCGACCTCTCCCTCACGACTATGTTGACTCGACTTGTGCCTTCTTTGCTCGCAGCAGGGGCCCTCGCCCTGTGTTCTTCCGCCACTTCCAGCGCCCCTTATCGGGCACCCGACGACGACGTATCCAAGTACGAGGTCGACTATGAAGCTCTCGGCCAAGCCGTCATCGAGCGCGCTGGCTTGGCAGATACGCCCATCGAGGAAGTCTCTCCGGAGGATCTCCTTGAAACTTCCTTCCTGACCGTCCGCCTCGGCATCTTCGACCTTTGCATCTCGAAGCACTCTTCCGAGAACCGCGCGAAGGCAGGTGACTTTGTGGACCTCGGCGACTCACTGCTCGAGATC
>CAYQKK010000148.1:0-9511 GCA_964417955.1 uncultured Planctomycetaceae bacterium | reverse complement strand
AATCGAGACGGACGCGGAAGCGGCGAGGAGGACGTTACCCATGGGCGGCCTCGGCTGGGAGGCCGGAGATGCTGCGAATTTCCGCTACGGCGCGCTCAAGCGAATCGTTGACCACGATGTGGTCGTAGCGCTCACGCTCGCGGTACTCGTCCTCAGCCTTCTTAAGGCGCCTCTCTAGGACCTCTGGGGTTTCCGTGCCGCGCCCGGAGAGCCGCTCGCGCAGCACGTTGAAATCTGGCGGCGCCACAAACACGTAGATGCCCTCGACCTCGAGAGCTTTGAGCTGCAGCGCACCCTGCACGTCGATCTCGACGAGGTAAACCTTGCCCTCGGCGATGGCTTTTTCCATCGGCTGCTTCAGGGTGCCGTACATGTTTCCATGGACCTCGGCGTGCTCGATGAAGGCGCCGCTTGAGATCTTGGAGCGGAACTCCTCGGGGCTGAGGAAATGGTAGTGCTGGCCGTCGATCTCGCCGGGGCGCGGGGTGCGTGTCGTCGCCGACACGCTGAACACCACGTCGTCATCCAAAAGCAGCTGCTTGCAGATCGTGCTCTTGCCGCAGCCAGAGGGCCCCGAGATCAGGAGCATCGAGCCCACACGTTCTGATTTCTGCTGGTTCATGGGAGTGGCCTCACTCGACGTTTTGGACCTGCTCGCGCAGGCGCTCGACATGGGTTTTCAGTTCGACGACGAGGTGCGCGACGTCGGCATCGCTGCACTTGGATCCGATGGTGTTGGCCTCGCGGAAGAACTCCTGGGCGAGGAAATCGAGCTTGCGGCCGACCGCTCCGCCGGCTTGTAGGAGAGACGTGAGCTGCTTGAGATGGCTCTCGAGGCGCGTGATTTCCTCTGAAACGTCAAGGCGGTCGCTGAGGAGCGAAATCTCCCGCGCCATGTCGGCCTCCGTGGTGCCTGGCTGCTGGCTGAGCTCGCCCACGCGCTCCACGAGGCGGGCGCGATGATGTGCGACCACCCCCGGAATGCGCCCGGCGATGTCCTTGACCAGCCGCGCGATGGCGTCGCCGTTCACCGTGAGGTCGCGTCGCATCGCTTCCCCCTCCGTTTCGCGCATGCTCTTGAGCTGGGTCAGCGCGAGGGAAACCGCCTCCTTGACGGCCTTGATCTCGATCCCGTCCGCGTCGACGGCTTCAGCCGCAGACCCTCCGGTTTGAACGATCACCCCCGGCAGCCGGATCAGGTCCACCATGGAGTCGATGGGCTTGAGCGCCAGCGCGCCGGCTTCGTCCTTGAGCTGGTTCTGCAGCTCGCGCTGCATCTCAAGGTAGCGCTGGGCGACCTTCCCGTTGAGCCGCATGCCTGCATCGCCGCCGATCCGCGACGCATCGACAGAAAGCTGAACCGCGCCGCGCGCGAGGGCGGCGCGCACCTGCTTGTCGATGGCAGGCTCCAAGGAGCTGTACTCCTGGGGAAGGCGCACCTTCGCCTGGAGGTGCTTGTGGTTGACCGTCTTGATCTCAGCCGTGACGGTCAGCTGGCACTCGTCCTCGAGGACCGCTTCCACCCGCCCCGACCCAAAGCCCGTCATGGAGTAGACGGTTCCAGCGCCCATCGGTTCAGTGGTCATGGAGACGGTTCCGCCCTACGGGAATGCAGAGAACGGACTACTTCGGCTGCGCAGGAGTGCTGTCAGGCACCACGAGACTCGAGGTGTCCAGATCGATCTCGCCGATGTCGACGGAGGACTGGCGCTTGTTGTTCAGAACGTGGATGAGCACGGCCGAGGCCAAGAAGGCGATGGCGATGTACATCGTGAACTTCTGGACACCGGAGGCCTTCACGCCGAAGGCCTGCTGGCCGGCGGCGCCAAGGGCGTCACCGAAGCCGCCGCCCTTGCCCTCTTGGAGCAGGATGACGACCGTAAGGATGATCGCCGCGGCGACGAAGAGGATGTAGAGGAGGACGATGGTGGTGGACATGGAAGGTCAGTCGAAAGTGATGCGGACGATGCAGCGCGGACGGAGCAGCTGAGAAGTGGTTAAGAACCAGCTCAGCCAGCTGCGTCGATGATGGGAACGAAGAGATCGGGCTTGAGGGAAGCGCCACCGACGAGGGCGCCGTCGATGTCGGGCACCGCCATGAGCTCCTTGGCGTTCGCAGCCTTGACGCTGCCGCCGTAGAGGATACGGGTCGCGTCGGCCGCGTGTTGATCGTATAGCCCCGCAAGAACGCCGCGGAGGTACGTATGGACGTCCCCGGCCTGCTCGGGAGTGGCCGTTTCGCCGGTTCCGATGGCCCAAACGGGCTCGTAGGCGATGGAAACGCGGCCTGGGGACGAATCCATGCCAAGAACGTCCCGATCGACGCCCGCGAGCCCAGCGGCGAGCTGGGCCCGGCAAATGGCCTCGGTTTCCCCTGCGCGGCGCTGCTCGATGGTTTCGCCGACACAGAGCATGACGTCAAGGCCCGCATCGAGGCCGCGCTGGACCTTGCGGTTGATGAACTCATCGGACTCGCCGTACACGTGGCGCCGCTCGGAGTGCCCGAGGAGGACAACCGTGGCCCCGAGGTCTTTCAGCATGTCGGCCGAGACTTCGCCCGTGAAGGCGCCCTTGACCTCGTCAGAGCAGTTTTGGCCGCCGACGCGGACGCTGGAGCCCGCTGCCTGGCGGATGACCTCGTCTAGGTGGACCATCGCTGGAAAGAGGCCCACGTCGACCCCCGAGGCCGAGTGGTCGCGGATCGCAGCCGCCAGCTCGCCCGCCGAGCGGCGATCGAGGTTCATTTTCCAGTTTCCGGCGACGTAGGGGGTTCTCACAGCAGGTTCCGTAAGGAGTAAGGGAGAGCCTTTCCGCGGGGACGCAATAAGCGTTTGCGCGGGGGCGTTCGAGCGAAGCATTATAGGGAGCAATCCACGCTGCCCCAGGGCAGGGACCGGCAGAAAGGCCTGAAAGTCTGTATTCGTACCCGTATTCCATGGCCACCGACCGCCCAGCTCCCCACCCGCACCTGAGCGGCGCGTCCGGAACCCCGACTGGATCCGGACCTGGATCAGCGATGCACGAGTGGAACGCTGAGACGGCCCTGGGCTCGCTCCTCGAGCTAGTTTCCCTCGACCACCTCCCACGGACGGGCTGGGCCCAGCGCGGGATCGACCCCCCCGAGTCCATCGCCGGGCACATCCTCGGCGTGGCGTTCGTCGCCCTCACCCTCGCCCCGCGGGTGACCCCCGAGCTCGATCTCGCCCGGGTCCTGTCGATGGCCCTCGTCCACGACGCGGCAGAAGCCGTCACCGGCGACCTCCCCCTCCCGGCCGCCCAGCACCTGCCCCCGGGCGCTAAGCACGCGATGGAGCGGAGCGTCGCCCAGTCGCTGCTCGGCCCACTGTCCGGCACCGCCCTCACCGCCTTCGAGGACTACTTCCGTCACGACACCCGCGAGGCTCGCTTCGTGAAGCAGTGCGATCGGGTTCAGCTCGGTGTTCGGCTGCTCGCCTACGAGACCGCCGGTCAACGTGGGCTAGACGAGTTTTGGGGCGGACTCCACCCGGAGCCCAGCCAGCCAGAGGCAGCGGCCCGAGGCCCTGAGTTCCCGGTCACCGAAGAGATTCTCTCGGTCATCCGCAGCAGGCGGTTTTCCAAGTGAAGCTCACACACATCATCCCCCTAGCCTCCCTTGCCACGGTTTGCGCGGTGGTGGCGATCAGCGTCCTCCACGACCAACCCCTAGGGATGGAATTCACCGTCCCGCCCCAGGACGCCGACATTCCAGCGGTGGACCTCGGCGTGGGGAACCACGTGTTCTACGGCCGCCTCGTGGATGAAGAGGGGCAGCCTATCGCCGACGCGGGCATCACCACAGAGCAGGCGGGACGCCCCATCTGGACGTGGTCATCGGGGCAGGGGACCTTCGCCCTGACCGAGCTCCGTCCGGGGCCCCTGCTGCTTCGAATCGTGGCGCTGAACTTTGAGGCCACTCATTTCAACATCGCGATCGAAGCATCCGCGGCCGCCGCACCGACGGATGAGAATGACTACGAGACCCTAGTCCTCGACCAGCGCATCGGAGATCCGCCAGCGCCGCCTCCCCTGAACCTTGGCGACCTGACGGGTGCGGTGAGCTTCGGCCCGCTCGCGGAGCCGGAACTTGGGTACGAGATCCTCTTCCAGCCCACAACGGCACCGTCGGATCCTAGCGGGGGCTTCCCGCGTCGCGTGCGCGTCGGTATCGACGGCTCCTTCCGCGTCGACCTGCTGCACGCCGGCGAGTATCGCGTGATTCTGCTGTCCCCCGTCGACCGTGGCGCCACCGGCCCAGACCTTCTAAGGCCCGCGAGCGGAGAGCCAAGGACGATCGTCCACGAAACGAACGGCGACACACCGCCGCTCGAGCTCGTCGCCACCATGGGCGGCGTCACCGGCAGGGTGATTACCAGCCAAGCCCTAGGCTCTGCCGGGCAAGAAAGCTCGGAGGAGCCCGAGGCCAAGGCGCCGATCCGCGGCGCGCTGGTCAAGTTGGAACGACTCGGCGAATCCTCCGCGAGCCTGGAGGGCTGGCGAACGAGCGCCTCGATTCCCCACGGGTTCTCCGACGCGGCGCTGCTTGACGCACCGAACAACGCCGAGCCAAATGAAGGGACCATCCAAACTGACGAGACGGTCAACAAGGTGACCTTCCGCGCGACTCGCAGCGATGAAAACGGTGACTTTCAACTGCGTGACCTACCACCAGGCCGCTATCGCCTTACCCTGGTCGCCGGGCGCGAGCGACGCGTTCGGGACGTCACTGTGCCCGAGCGAGACGTAGCGACGGTCAACGTCGATCTTTCGGGCCTGTAACCCCACGACGCCCCCATGAATCGGATCACCGCCATTCTTCTTGCGATGGCTGCGCTCCTCGTGCACATCCTCGTGTTGCACCGGAACGGGCTGGGCGCCTTCGGGGAACCGTACGACTCCGCCCACGCAGCGTTCAACCTCGGGCGCAACCTCGTTCACCACGGCCAAGCCTGGTGGAGCTTCGATGCCGCCACGGGAACCGGCATAGGAGGCCTCGGGTCCTACCCCTCGCCGCTCCTGATCTGGATCTCCGCTTTCGTTGAGGCCGTCTCGGCCTTCCTTGAGGGCGTCTATTTCCCGGTCACCCGCAGCGTCCAGGTCATCGGCATCAGCTGCGCCCTCGGCACCGTGTTCATGTCGACGCGTTTCGATACCGAGCGCAACGTGGGAGTGATTCCGGCCTTGCTCCTCGTCTTCAGCGGCGCTGTCGCTGCGGCTGGAGCGAGCGGCACGGAGTGGCCCATCGCCATGTTCCTGACCGCGATGGCCTTCGTCACGCTCGAGCATGGCCGGCCGCGCTTTGCGAGCGTCAGCCTCATGGGACTCGTTCTGGCGACGCCCGCTGGTACCATCGCCGCCGTAACGCTCGCGATCCAGACCTTGATTCGCAAGCTGGCGTACCGCCGTCGCAACGCGCGTCAATCCGACTCGGTCGCCCCCGCCGTACGGGCGTCGGCAAGGCGCAACGTTCCGGTGAGGGAAGCGCCGAGCCTGCTCGTCTTTGTACCTGCGGGCATCGCCTTGTTCCTCGTGGACCGCAGCGGGGCATCGCTCCTCCCGCACCTTTCGTTCGCGCTGCAATTTGACGCTGAAGTCATCCAGCACGGGTTCGAACGGCTGCGGGATTTCGTGGTCACCACAGCCTCGCCCGTTCTCCTGATCGTCCCCCTGATCGCCATGCTCCTCGGTGAGCTGTCTGCCGTCGGGCGACGCGCCTTTTGGCTGTCGATCTCCATGGCGACGGCTACGGTTCTGATGGGCGGAGGCGACCCAGAGAGCTTCGGGATCGCCTTTGTCCCTGCCCTTGGCATGTCGTTCATCGCCATCCAGCAGGGCATGACTCGCGCGCTCGACACGTACAGGCGAAGCATGGAGCGCGGCGCCTGGATCCTGATCGTACTGACGATCCTGATATCGCTGGTGGCCAGTCGCTTCCCCGGCAACCTCGGACAAATTCGACTCGAGCGGGTTCAGGAGAAGCTCTACGCGGCCAGCGCGACGCCGCCGGTCGGAGGCAGTTCGCTGCTCGGTCGCTCAGCCCTATTCAACGAGATCCGCCTGACCGAGCGGTTGCGCGAGGTGGGATCGTTCTTGCGCCTGCGCCTTCCCGAGGGCTCGACCGTCATGACCCCATGGCCGGGCGCGCTCGGCTATCTCTCACGCCGTCCGGTGCTCGATCTCTTCGGACGCACCACCCCGCTCCCCGGCAAGAGGCTGACTCCTTGGTCGAGGAACTCTCCGGCCGTCGACATCGAAGGCGCTCTAGCGCAAGAGCCGGACTACATCCTTCCCACGGCGAAGAAGATCGCAGAGATCCCGAAGGGTCAGCTCGTCGGAATGCTGCCGGTCCAGCTCCTCGAAGGCCAAGGCCGAAGCATCGAAGAGCTGCGAAGCGCCGTGAGTGGAAGACTCGCTCGCTACGACCTGGTCGTCACAACGCGCCCGCTTGAGAAGATCCCGCTCAACGCTCCGCGGGGCAGCCGCGTACGCCCCGTTGAGCCGCTCGTGCTCTTCCGGAAGCGAGGGATCCAGTCGGCGCCACGCCTCACAGCCGTCGAGCGGGGGGATTTCCTCGAGGTGCGGCTGGGCTTCGACCGGCCGCCGCAAGAGCCGAGTGACGAGACGGACGGAGAAGAGCGACGGGTGAGAGCACTCGTCCAGCTCTTCGACGCGGACATCAGCCTGAGAACAGAGGAGGGAACGGCGATCTTGCTAGACCCCACGGGAGCCAGGGTCGCCGGCGGCATGGGCAGGCGGCGCTCCATCAGCGGCATGGTCATCGACCCAGACTGGATTCGGCCCGTGACGATTGCGCGGATCTCGAAGGAAGCGCTGTCGCCGCAGGAAGGGGAGGCCCGAGCTGTGTATCTCGAGGGGCGGGTTTATCACCATACGATGGGGCCCACGGGCGGGCCGATGGGAGCCGCCCCCCAGAATCAGGCGGGTACGTCACCGAGCGCGGTTGCTGCCGCCCCGCTGAGTTTTACTCTCTGAGTTTTACTCTCTGAGTTTGACTCTCTGAGTTTGACTCTCTGGGTCCTACCCTCTGAGCCTCACCCAACCTGGGCTCCTAGCCCAAAGATGAGCGCCACTCCGACAACCGTCGATAGAGCGTGCTCTTCCCGATCCCGAGCAGCTCCGCAGCCAACGTGCGGTTGCCCTCCGTTGCCGCAATCGCCCGCAGGACGGCCTTGTTCTCGTAGACCTTGAGGTCGATGGGGTCGGACTCGGTGATCGCAAAGTCGGCTGGGCGCGGAATCCACCCCGGTTCATGGACCGGCGGGTCACTCACTCGCCTCCCAGCCTCGTGCTTGTCCTCCAGTTCCGATCCCTGGTGACCAGCGTCGAGCGTCGACCCAGGCTCGGAGCCATCCGCGACGAAGTAACTAGGTAGGAGCTCTCCGACGACCTCATCCGCACTGGGCTCGCATTCGGGCCGGCTCACCAGCCATGCGGCACGCGCAAAGAGCTGCGCCTCGACGAGCTGGCAAATCACCGAGAGCTGATCGGAGGTCACGAAGCTCTGGGCGCCCCTGTGGAGCGCATCCACCATCACTTGGGGGTCCGTGCGGCTTCGCTCCACGGCAAAAATCGCTGGTGCTGATTGGCGCCCAGCGGTCCGTGTCCAGCAAGCCACTTCGCGAATGGACTCGACCGTCTTTGGGGTCGCCACCCGTGCGGGATCGATGACGATCAAGACGGCTTCCACAGTCGGGAGTCGAAACAGATCCCGGGCCTCGCCAGCGGACGACACCGCCTCAACTTTTCGCCCGAGGGGCATAAGCTCTAGGGTGAACCGATCCCGTTCGTCGGGATCGGGGTCGATGATGACGATCGAGTGCAATGGGATAAGGCGTCGCGGGTCCTATGGAAACGGGGCGTGGGTGAATGGGTGGGCGCGAGAAATGGTCGCAAGAAATCTCGACAAGTTGGCGGACATGGGTTGGCCCGCCCCTTGAGATGGGCCCATGGAGGAAGATGTCTGGAGACTGCTCGGCGGTGGGGAGCCTGGACTTAGGGAACGCTGGCGCAACCTTCGGGCGGGCGGAGGCGACGCAGAGGCGGATGGACCCCTCTCCATGGGCGACCTCGCACGACTGAGGAAAGCGCGCGGCGCCCACGTTGCCCGATTCGCTTCGATGCAGGATGAGCTCGCCGGGCGCGCACGGCGACGGTTCCCCGATGGGCGGATCGGATTCTGGACCGGGAAGGGCTTGGAACAATCCACACCCGCCGTCGTCGCGGACTACCGCGCCGCTCGGTTTGCCTCGGCGAAGGCGAATCTGGTTTGGGACGCCTGCTGCGGCGTCGGATCGGACGCGGTCGCTCTGTTGCGAAGCGGCTGCTCGGTGATCGCCACGGACTGGAACGGCGATGCGGCTCGCTGTGCCGCCGCCAACCTTTCGTTGGCGAAAGAGGAGTCAGGCTCAGCCGGAGGGCTTTTCGCTGCCATGCGGTGTGATCTACGGCGACCGCCGCTCCGACTGGAGGTACTCGGCGACGCGCACGTCCTCTTGGACCCCGATCGAAGGCCGGATGGTGAGCACCGAGAGCCCAACCCAGAGCTTTGGGCTCCGTCGCTCTCGGACACGCTCGACCTCGCCTTCAGGGCCCGAGGCGCATGCGTCAAGCTCCCCCCTAGCCTCGACGCCACCGCTTCAGGCCTCGACCGCGTCCGATCGAAGCCAGCTTCGCTGGAGTGGATCAGCCTTGACGGCGAAATGAAGGAGCTCGCCCTATGGACGGGCGACCTGGCTGAGGGCGATACCGAAGGGGGCGTCCCACGGCGTGCCACCGCGCTCATGACTGCGCTCCCCGAGGGGGACGACCCAACCTCACTGGGCGGGTGCTCCCCCCATCGCGCCTTGCCGGCCCCTCGCCCGTTGGCTGAGGTTCAGGCTGGCACCTGGCTGGTAGAGCTCGACCCCACACTCTGGCAGTCGGAGCTTGCCGGGGATTTCTGTCATCGCCACGGCCTCGCGCCCATCGAAACGGAGCTGCGGGGCATGTTCCTTGTGGCAAGCGAGGAGCCCACCTCGCCCCTGGCCCGCAGCTGGCCGATATTGGACGCGGTCAAGGCCGACCGAAAGCGCGTCAGGGCGGCCCTACGCAAGCACGGACTGGGCCCCACAACGGTCAAGAAACGGAATCATCCCAAGAGCTCGGTCCAGTTGGAGGCGGAATTCAAGGGCGAGGGCGACCGGCGAGGGCTCCTGGCGGTCTTCCGCGTTCCCAGCGGCTCCGCCGCAGTCATCCTGGGATAGGTAGGCTCCACCGCTGTCATCTCTGGGTACCGGGGCTCCGCCGCAGTCATCCTGGAATAGAGAGGCTCCACCGCTGTCATCTCTGGGATAGAGAGGCTCCACCGCGGGCATCCCGGATCCCGTGCAGCAACGAGACAGATCCGGCCAAAAGCCCAATGATTGGGGGCCAAATCGAGAATGGTGGGCGATGAGGGATTCGAACCCCCGACCACCTCGGTGTAAACGAGGCA
>CAYQKK010000147.1:0-9561 GCA_964417955.1 uncultured Planctomycetaceae bacterium | reverse complement strand
GTCCTGGCGGACGCGTGGGACGGCTGGGGCGGCTGGGGCGGCTGGGACCCCCCCCCACGAAACAAGGGTCACAGCTTGAGATGTGCCCAGCAACCGGCGAAGCTGGGGCCATGGCGCTTCTCTCGATACTGGGCTCAGCCCTTCTGATGAGCTCGGCACTGGCCCCTGCCCCCCAGGTCCAGGGGTTTGAGCCACCGAAGACGGGTGACCCCCTGCTGCAGAAGTGGAAGCCGACCACCCCCCTTGAGCGGCGGCTCTTCGACCAGTTCGGGGACTTCCATGTCGCCGTCGTTGGGGAAGAGATCATCACGCGCTTTGACGTGTTCAGCTGGCTAGGGAGCCGTCAGTTCGACGATCCCACAGCCGACCAGCCGGACCTGCCGCCGCAGCAGCGTCAGGCCATGCAGACCACGGCCGCGCTCACACAGCTGATCGAGCAGCGCCTCAAGATCCAGGGGGGGCGCTCCCAGGGCTACGAGGAAGAGCTCGTCGAGTCCCAGCTGGAGGGCACCTTCAGGCGGCAAATCGAACGGCTGGGCGGCGCTCAGAACGCCGCTGCGCGCTTCAAGGGCATGGGAATCACCCCCCAGGAGTACAAAGAGCTCCTCGGCGAGGGCCTCATGGCCAACCTCTGGGAGCGATCCATCACCGGCGACATGCCCGGCTCCACCGGCCGCGTCTACGTCGACTCCTTCATCCGCCCCGGTCGTCAATGGGCTCGCTACCGCGAGTACGTGGAGTCCGGCCGGGACGAGGACAACGCCATCGTCGGCAAGGCTCGCACCGGCAAGATCACCCTCCAGCGCCTCGTGCTGCTGGTCTCCCCCGGGGGCAAGACCGCCGACGAGATCAAAGCGGAAGCCGCCACCCTGCGGGAACGCATCGCCGGAGGAGTTTTGACCTTCGAGGAAGCCGTCAACACGTTCGTACCTCCCGAACTTCAGGGCGATGAGAGCATCGTGCGAGACTTCCCAACAAAGAGCCTCTCAGAGGCCTTCCAAAGGGACTTCACCACCCAGAGCGAAGAAGCAAAAGCCTTCGTGGAAGAGGCCGCCCCCGGCTCCATCAGCACCGTCCTTGAGTTCAACGCCGCCGGCCCGCCCCAGGCCTACATGCTGCTGAAGGTCGTCGACCGCACCCTGGCCACCGAGGCCCTGCCCTTCACCAACCTCGAACTCCAGACGCGGCTGCGCGAAGAGATGCGCAAGGAGGCGTCAGAAGTCCGTATCTCACGCGGACTTGCGGAGCTCGTGCGCACCACCCACCTGGCCCCGGAGCGGCTGCGCAGCGACTTCCTCGCCAACGGCCGTCGATTCCGCTCCCAGTGAGGCGGAATCGCGGGTCAATCCCGCCCGGTTCCGAAGACGAGCGGTAGTCACGCCGAGATTCCCTGGCTAACCTCTGAACCGCTTCCGCCCCCCTCCGTTGGGCCTTGAAAGCGGCTTGGGGTCTCCCCTGGGCCACTCGACCGCTAGAAGCCATCCCCCTGGCCGCCCCCAGCGCCAGCGAACCGCTCATGAGCAACGACTACAGCGACATCCAAATCTCCTCCACCATGCCCAAGCCCTGGGAGGAGGAAGAGTCATTCAACGACGTCCTCTACGAGTGGATGAGTCGTGCCCCTTGGCTCCTGATCTCAGGCGCCCTGCACTTCGTTCTCTTCCTGATCGTCGCGGCCATCCCGTGGAGCGTCTTCGAGAAGTCGAAGGAGCAAAACGTGGAAGCCAGCATCGAGCAACCACCGCCCGAAGAGATCGAGGAGGAGGAAGAAGAGCCCGAGGAGATCGAGGAAGAGGAGACCGAAGAGGAGCCGATCATCGAGGAGTTCGAGGTTTCGGACCACAACGAGACCGACACCAACGAGGAGTACGAGTCCTCCGAGGGCAATGACTCCAACGCGGACTCCCCCTTCGATAGCAACAACTCCAACGCAGTGCTCGGCATCGGCGGCGGCGCGGGTGGCAAGTACGGCGGGCGCTTCGGCGGCAGCCGCAACCTGCGTGCGGCCGGCGGTAGCGGCACCGAGCAGGCCATCAAAGACGGCCTGGAGTGGCTCAAGAACCACCAGGACGACGACGGCAAGTGGGACGCCGATGAGTACTTCAAGCACGACGACGGCGACAACAACGACCGCGCTGACGTCGGCGACCCGAACAGCGACGTTGGCCTGACGGGCCTCGCGCTGCTCGCCTTCCTCGGCGACGGACACACGATGACCCGCGGCGCCTACAAGGACGTCGTCACGAAGGGCGTCAAGTGGCTCGCGAAAGAACAGGACAAGGAGACCGGTCTCTTCGGTGAGGCGATCGGCCAGCACTTCCTGTACGACCACGCAATCGCGACCCTCGCCATGTGCGAGACGTACTACATCGACAAGTCGATCATCCTGAAGACCAAGGCTCAGAAGGCGATCAACTACATCGGCCAGGCACGCAACCCCTACGGTGCATGGCGCTACGCCGTACCGCCCGATGGCGATAGCGATACGTCCGTGACGGGCTGGATGATCTTCGCTATGAAGTCGGCCCAAGAGGGCAAGCTGAAGATCGACGAGGAGGCCTACACCGCCGCCATCCAGTTCTTCGACGAGATGACGGACGAAGGCACCGGCCGCGTCGGCTACACCGAGCGAGGTTCACCCTCGTCCCGCGTGCCCGGCATGAACCAGGAGCAGTACCCCACCGATTCCGGTGAGGCGCTGACCGCTGTGTCGCTCCTGTGCCGCTTCTTCCTGGGCCAGAACCCCGACGACAACTCGGTGATGAAGGACCACGCAGAGCTCCTGCTCCGCCGTCTGCCCGAGTGGAACCCCGAAGAGTTCGGCTGCGACATGTACTACTGGTACTACGGCAGCTACGCGATGTTCCAAATGGGCGGCAAGTACTGGAAAGAGTGGAACAAGGCCATGAAGCCCGCCGTGGTGGAGAGTCAGCGCACGGACGGCGGCAAGGTCTACAAGGGTTCGTGGGACCCGGTCGGCCCCTGGGGCTACGCCGGCGGCCGCATCTACTCGACCGCGACGATGGTGCTCTGCCTCGAGGTGTACTTCCGCTCCGCGACGGCCCTGGGCGCACGCTAGAACCTCCCGCGGGGTCGCTAACGGCACCGCCCCGCGCGGCCGCCAGGCCGCGCGGGGCGTTTCTCTTTGCTGGTGCATTTGGGCGTGAACCGAAGCGGCGTGAACACGTTGTGTTAGGTGCCAGCAGCGCGCGCCTGAGAAGCGTCAGCGCCGCGGCCAAGTGCGCGGCGGCGAGGCCGCGCAGGCGCTGCGCCTTTGTCTTCGAAGAGGACCTAGGGAGAACGTATGCCCACTCCGAAACGCGACCTTAGGAACGACCATGGAACTGCCAAGCTCGAGAGACCCAATCGTCAGCACCCTGCCCAAGCCGTGGGAGGAAGAAGAGAGCTTCCACGATGTCCTGTACGACTGGATGGAGCGCGCTCCATGGATCCTCCTGTCCGGCGGACTTCACTTCGTCCTCTTCTTGATCGTGGCAGCGATTCCGTGGAGCGTCTTCGAGCCAACGGAGGAGCGGAGGATCGTCGCGGACATCGAAGCTCCGCTCCCCGAAGAGCCGGAAGAGGATCCACCGGAGGAGCCGGAGGAGATCTCGCCTGAGGAAACCGAGGATGTTCCGGTGCTCGAGGACTTCACCGAAACAGAGGTGGTCACCGACTCCAATGACGTCAACGACGCCGTGACGGACGCGGTCGCGATCTCCGACAACCCGTTCGAAAACGACGGTGAGAACCCAGTGATCGGTATCGGAGGCGGGCCCTTCGGCGGCACGGGTGGACCGCGCGGACGCGGTGGGCCGGGCGGAACAACACGCAGCACGGAGCGCGCAGTGCACGACGGACTCCAGTGGCTCGCGGATCACCAAGACAGCGACGGAAGCTGGGACTCCGACGAGTTCATGCTCCACGATCCCGTGGACGATCGCACGGGTGGCCCGGGCGACCCGAACCACGACGTCGGCCTGACAGGCCTCGCGCTGCTCGCCTTCCTCGGCGACGGGCACAGCCTCACCCACGGCGCGCACCAAGGCGTCGTCGTCCAGGGCGCGCGCTTCCTCAGCCGCTCGCAAAACAAAGAGACGGGACTGATCGGGGACGCGATCGGACACAGCTTCATCTACGACCACGCGCTGGCGACCCTGAGCCTCTGCGAGCTCTACCGCATCAACCGCTCCATCATCGTCAAGACCCGCGCTCAAAAGGCCATCGACTACCTGTCCCGGCACCGCCAACCCTATGGGGTGTGGGGCTATCAGCCGCCTCCCTCGGGGAGCTCCGACACGTCGGTCACGGGCTGGGCGCTCTTCGCGTTCAAGTCGGCGCAGGACGCAGGACTGAAGGTGGACCAGGAGGCCTTCACCGCGACGCTTCTTTGGCTCGACGAAATGACGGACCCGGGGACGGGCCGCGTGGGCTACACAGAGCGCGGCAGCCCAAGCTCGCGGGTGCCGGGCATCAACGATCAGTTTCCCACAGATCGCGGCGAGGCCCTGACCTCGGTGGGACTCCTGTCCCGCTTCTTCTTGGGTCAAACGCCGGACGAATACCCGGTCATGCGAGCGCAGGCGGACCTCCTGGCCCAGACGCCGCCGCGCTGGGATCCAGAGTCGGGGGCCTGCGACATGTACTACTGGTACTACGGCAGCTACGCGATGTTCCAGATGGGCGGGCACCATTGGAAGAACTGGAACAAGGCCATGAAAGGCGCGGTGGTTGAGTCCCAGCGGCCCGACGGGTCGGCCAAGGGGTCTTGGGATCCGGCCGGTCCCTGGGGGCCACAGGGTGGCCGCGTCTACGCGACCGCGACCATGGTTCTGTCCCTGGAGGTGTACTACCGCTACGCGCGTTTGACCGGCGCCCGTTGAGCCTGGGGCCCTCGACGGATAGCGTGGGGCCCCGAGGGCCGGCCCTCGGCCCCACCATGACGTCCACACAGCTCTGCTCCTTCATGATCCGCCAGCTCGAGCATCGCTATCGCGTCGTCGAGCGGTGCCTCGGCCATGGGCTGTCGGACGAGCTGCTTTGGAAGCGGCTCGGGGATCGTCCACCCATCGGTTGGCACGCGGCGCACCTAGCTTCGGCCGTCGCCAGCACGGCCGAAGCGGTGGCGCTGGGAGAGAGCGCGATCGAGGTGGCTGCCAACGTGCAGGCCGCGGCTCGCAGGCGTGACCCAGCGGCCCGTAGAAATGCGATCTCCTACACGCCCGTGGAGCTTGGGACCCTGACCCGCGAATGGAATCGGCTGTCTTCGATTCATCTCACCGCGCTCAAGTCACTGACGGATGGAGAGTTGGAGAAGCCACCGTTGACCCGGGTCCGCGAGGCCTTCCAGTCCACGCTGACGTCCCGTATGGTCTTCCTTGAAGGGCACCTCTTTCATGTGTCCTATCACCTCGGCGCGATGGGGCTGCTGCGCGCTGAGTGGCGCCTCGCCCCCTAGTCCATAGGACGAATCACCGGGGAAGAGGTATGCCCCCACATCTTGTGGGCCCTCGAAGAAGCGGGCGGAAAAACCGCAGGATCTGGTGCACTTCTCCCGATGGGTCCATTGTTCAGCGATGAATGATTTGATATCTTGGGCGGGAACCGCGACCCCCAACATGTTGTGGGTCATCGCCTGGGCACACCATAGGGACTGTGCTCTGGGACATCCATGTAGCTCACCGCCCCTGTAGGGTCGCTACGCGCCCTTGCGTTACCTGGAAAGACCGCCAGCGTGCCGCCCGAGCTTGTCGGGCTGCCCCCGGCTGGGAGATCCAGCTGTATCCACCAGCTGTATCCACCAACTGTATCCACCAGCTGTATCCACCAATTGGGCCAACCCAACTGGACCCAACCCCGGCAAGCCGCGTTCAAGGCTGCTTGCCACCCTGTCCCACTTCTTCGCCGACCGCACCCCCCTCTCAGCCTCTTCTCCGCCAAGCATGGACCGCACCCACGCTGACGCTCCGGACGCAACGCCGACCGGAACCATTCCCCCCGCCAACCCCAACACGACCCCTGGGTCCGCATCTTCAGAGTCCGGAGGCTCCGGCGTAGCTTCTACTTCAGGCTCTACTTCAGGCACCAGTGCCCCCGGCATGAAGGTGCAGAAGCGAAGCGGCGGGTTGGAGCTCGTCGACCTCAACAAGATCGTCAAGGCCGTGAGCCGCTGCGCCGAGGGCCTCGCCCACGTCGACGCCATGCGCATCGCCACCCGCACCATCAGCGGGCTCTACGACGGCGCGACCACGGCGGAGCTCGACCGGCTGTCGATCCAGACGGCGGCTTCACTGACGGCCGAAGAGCCCCAGTACAGCAAGCTGGCGGCGCGCCTCCTGGCCACCTACATCGATAAGGAGGTCCAGAACCAAGAGATCTACTCGTTCAGTCAGTCGATCAAGGTGGGCGCCGACATGGGCGTCATCAACGAGCGCACCGCGGCCTTCGTCGCGAAGAACGCCCGCAAGCTGAACGATACGATCGACACCGAGAGCTCGAACCTCTTCGAGTACTTCGGCCTGCGCACGGTCTACGACCGGTACCTCCTCAAGCACCCTGAGTCGCGGATGGTCACGGAGACCCCGCAGTACTTCTTCATGCGCGTCGCCTGCGGGCTTGCTGAGACCCCGAGCGAGGCCCGCGACTTCTATCGTCTGATCTCGTCGCTGCGCTACCTTCCGAGCTCCCCCACCCTGTTCAACTCGGGCACGCACCACCAGCAGCTCAGCTCGTGCTACCTGCTCGATAGCCCCCAGGACGACCTTGAGTCCATCTACGACCGCTACCAGGACATCGCTCGACTGAGCAAGTTCGCGGGCGGCATTGGCGTGGCGTACCACCGCGTTCGCAGCCGTGGCTCGCTGATCCGCGGCACGAACGGCGAGTCCAACGGCATCGTGCCGTGGCTGAAGACCCTCGACAGCTCCGTCGCCGCCGTCAACCAAGGTGGCCGCCGCAAGGGCGCCGCGTGCGTGTACCTGGAGACGTGGCACGCCGACATCGAAGAGTTCCTGGAGCTCCGCGACAACACCGGCGACGAAGCGCGCCGCACCCACAACCTGAACCTCGCGAACTGGGTCTCCGACCTGTTCATGAAGCGCGTGGAGGCCGACGGCGTGTGGTCGCTCTTCGATCCGAAGAAGCACCCGCAGCTGACGGACACCTACGGCGACGAGTTCGAGCGCCTTTACACGGAAGCAGAGGCAGCCGGCGAGTACGAGCGCCAAGTGAACGCACGCGAACTGTACTCGCGGATGATGCGCACCCTCGCCCAGACGGGCAACGGCTGGATGACCTTCAAGGACACCAGCAACAAGCGCTGCAACCAGGCCAAGGTGGCGGGCAACGTCGTCCACCTGTCGAACCTCTGCACCGAGATCCTGGAGGTCACGTCGAAGGACGAGACCGCCGTGTGCAACCTTGGTTCGGTGAACCTCGGCAAGTTCGTCCAAACGGACGAGTCCGGGAACAAGAGTTTCGACTACGAGTCCTTGGGCGCCGTCGTGCGCACCGCGGTGAAGTACCTCGATCGCGTGATCGACATCAACTTCTACCCGACGGACGACGCTGCTGCGTCCAACAGTCGCTGGCGCCCGGTGGGCCTCGGCTGCATGGGTCTGCAGGACGTTCTGTTCCAAATGCGCATTGCCTTCGATGCGCCCGAGGCCCAGGAACTGACCGCTCGCATCCAGGAGCACCTCTACCTCAACGCGGTTCGCACCTCAGCGAAGCTTGCCGCCGAGAAGGGCGCCCACGCGGCGTTCGGTGACACCTGGGCGGCTGAGAACAAGCTGCAGTTCGACCTTTGGGGCGTCGAGCCGACCCTCACCGAGGAGTGGGCCGAGGTCAAGGCGCAGATCGCCAAGACCGGCCTGCGCAACTCCCTCGTCATCGCTATCGCGCCCACGGCGACGATCGCGAGCATCGCGGGCTGCTACGAGTGCATCGAGCCCCAGGTTTCGAACCTGTTCAAGCGCGAGACGCTCTCCGGCGACTTCCTGCAGATCAACAACTACCTGGTGAACGAGCTGCAGGAGCGCGGGATGTGGAACGAGTCCGTGCGTTCACGTATCAAGCGAGCCGAGGGGTCGATCCAGGAGATCGAGGAGCTTCCGGCCGAGGTGCGACAGCTTTACCGCACCGCGTGGGAAATTCCCCAGAAGGCACTGATCGAGATGGGCGCCGCGCGCGGCCCCTTCATTGACCAGAGCCAGTCGCTGAACCTGTTCATGGCCAGCCCGACCATCGGCAAGCTGAGCAGCATGTACATGTACGCTTGGAAGCAGGGTCTGAAGACGACGTACTACCTGCGTTCGCGTCCGGCGACGAAGATCCGTCAGTCGGACAGTGCTTCGAATGCGGGGGCGTCGGCATCGCCCGCCGGATCCCCAGCGCGCGACGCCGAGGCGCTCGCCTGCTCACTGGAGAACCCAGAGAGCTGCGAAGCCTGCAACTGATTGAGTCTGGCATTCGAATGCCGCGGCGAGCGGGCGCGGTCCACCGCGCTTGCTCCCCACTGGGCAGCAGCGACCTTTCGCCGCTGCCCTGTCCTCCCTCCCAAGTCAGGGAAGACAAAACGTCCGATGGGCCGCCCCCCCCCGCAACTCCGAGAGCTAGCAAGATGATCCTCGATCCTGGATTCGACCTGACCCTGCGTCCGATGAAGTACCCCGTGTTCTTCGACATGTACAAGGACGCCATCAAGAACACCTGGACCGTGGAGGAGGTGGATTTCAGCACCGACACCGTGGACCTTCAGAAGCGCCTTGAGCCCGCCGAGCGCCACCTCGTGAACCGACTCGTCGCGTTCTTCGCCACCGGGGACTCCATCGTCTCCAACAACCTCGTGCTTTCGCTCTACAAGCACATCAACTCGCCCGAGGCGAGGATGTACCTGTCGCGCCAGCTCTTCGAGGAGGCGCTGCACGTGCAGTTCTACCTGACGCTGCTCGACACCTACATTCCGGATCTGACCGAGCGCGAGGAAGCCTTCTCCGCGATTCAGAACATCCCCTCCATCAAGCGTAAGGGCGAGTTCTGCTTCAAGTGGATGGATTCCGTCGACTCCCTTGAGGCCTGCAACACGCCCGAGGAGAAGCGTCGCTTCCTGCTGAACCTGATCTGCTTCGCGGGCTGCATCGAGGGTCTCTTCTTCTTCGCGGCCTTCGCGTACGTCTACTTCCTGCGCAGCAAGGGGCTTCTCAACGGTCTCGCCTCCGGCACCAACTGGGTGTTCCGCGACGAGAGCTGCCACATGGCCTTCGCGTTCGAGGTCGTGAAGACCGTGCGCGACGAGTCGCCCGAGCTCTTCGATGAAGAACTCCAAGCGCAAGTCATCGAGATGCTCAAGGAGGCCATCGACTGCGAGATGCAGTTCGCCGAGGATCTTCTGTCCGGCGGCGTCGCTGGCCTGAGCCAGACGGACATGCGCAAGTACCTGGAGTTCGTGGCCGACCAGCGCCTCGCCAACCTTGGCATGCCCGCCTACTTCGGGTCCAAGAACCCTTTCTCCTTCATGGAGCTCCAGGACGTCCAAGAGCTGTCGAACTTCTTCGAGCGCCG
>CAYQKK010000146.1:0-9681 GCA_964417955.1 uncultured Planctomycetaceae bacterium | reverse complement strand
TCGAGCCGCGGTGGCAGAGTTTCTGGGAAGAAAACGCCACCTTTCGCACTGACACATCCGCCGGCACCCCCGGCGGACCGGACAAGCCCACGTACTACGTCCTAGACATGTTCCCCTACCCATCCGGGTCGGGGCTCCACGTGGGTCACGTCGAGGGCTACGCGGCCAGCGATATCGTGGCGCGCTACAAGCGCATGAAGGGCTTTGAGGTCCTGCACCCTATGGGCTGGGATGCGTTTGGCCTCCCGGCCGAGCAGTACGCGATCAGCCAGAAGGTGCACCCGCGTGAGTCGACGACGGAGAACCTCGACAATTACCGCGCCCAGCTGAAAGCCGTGGGGTTCTCGTTCGACTGGGAGCGCGAGGTCGGCACGTTTGACCCTGACTTCTACAAGTGGACCCAGTGGATCTTCCTGAAGCTGCTGGAGCACGACCTCGCCTATCAGTCCGAGGCCTTGGTGAACTGGTGCCCCGCCCTGGGCACGGTGCTCGCGAACGATGAAGTGATCGACGGCAAGTCCGAGCGCGGCGGGCACCCCGTCGAGCGCAAGCCGATGAAGCAGTGGATGCTACGCATCACGAAGTACGCGGACCGGCTGCTCGATGGGCTGGATGACGTCGACTTCCCCGAGTCCATCAAGGCCATGCAGCGCGACCGCATTGGGCGCTCAGAGGGCGCGGATGCGACCTTCGCGATCAAGGGGCACGACGCAGCGCTGGAGGTCTTCACCACGCGTCCGGACACGATGTTCGGAGCCACCTTCTGCGTGCTGGCCCCCGAACACGACCTCGTCTCCGAGATCACGACGGGCGAATGCCGCGCGGCGGTCGACGCCTACCGCGCCGAAGCCGCCGCGAAGTCGGAGATCGCGCGTACCGGCAACGACGCCGGCAAGAGCGGCGTCTTCACGGGCGCCTTCGCCATCAATCCAGCGACCGGCGCCGAGGTGCCGATCTGGGTGGCCGACTACGTGCTCATGGGCTACGGCACGGGCGCGATCATGTGCGTGCCCGGGCACGACGACCGCGACTGGATGTTCGCGACCAAGTTCGACCTGCCGATCGTCGAAGTCGTAGCCGGCGGCGACGTGACCCAGGCCGCGTACGTGGGCAACGGGCCCCACGTGAACTCCGCTGGCGCGAACGGGCTCGACCTCAACGGGCTCGATAAGGAGGACGCCATCACCAAGATGTCGGAGTGGCTGGAAGCCGAAGGGCTCGGCCGCCGCATCGTGCGCTTCCGCCTGCGCGACTGGATCTTCGCCCGTCAGCGCTACTGGGGCGAGCCGATCCCCGTCGTGATCGACGAGGGCGGCGAGGTGCATCCCCTGCCGTTCGAGGAGCTGCCGCTCGACCTCCCCGACACCGTCGACTACACGCCGTCCGAAACGGGCGAAGCGCCGCTGAGCCGCATCAAGGACTGGATGGCGACTACCGTGCCAGGCCAGCCGGACAAGCCAGCGCGCCGCGAAGCCGACACGATGCCCGGGAGCGCCGGCAGCTCGTGGTACTTCTTCCGCTTCATCGACCCGCGCAACTCAGGCGCCCTGTGCGACCCGGAGAAAGCCAAGGCGTGGCTGCCCGTCGACCTCTACGTCGGCGGAGCAGAGCACGCCGTCGGGCACATGCTCTACTCGCGCTTCTGGACGAAGTTCCTGTACGACATCGGTGTCTCGCCGGTGGAAGAGCCGTTCAAGCGCCTCGTCAATCAAGGCATGATCCTCGGCGAAGACAACCGCAAGATGGGCAAGCGCTACGGCAACAGCGTGGACCCCCTCGACGTCATCAAGGAGTACGGCGCGGACACGCTGCGCGTCTTCGAGATGTTCCTTGGCCCCATCGAACAGGAGAAGCCGTGGAACAAGAACGGCCTCGACGGCGTGCGCCGCTTCCTGAACCGAGCCTGGCGACTCTACTGCGATGACGAGGGTGCGCTCCACGCATCCATCAAGGACGAGCCCATGTCCGATGACGTTGCGCGCCTCGTGCACCAGACGATCGCGAAGGTTGCGGAGGACACCGAGGGCCTGCGCTTCAACACGGCGATCAGCCAGATGATGATCTTCGTCAACGAGATGCTGAAGAAGGACGAACGGCCCCGTGAAGCCATGGAATCGTTCTGTTTGGTGCTGAGCCCCTACGCACCCCACTTCGCCGAAGAGATCTGGAACAAGCTCGGGCACCAAGAATCGATCGCCTACGTGCCGTTCCCTGAGGCAGACGAATCGAAGCTGGTGGCAGACTCGATCGAAGTGCCGATTCAGGTGAACGGCAAGGTGCGCGCGAAGCTCCAAGTGGCAGCGGACATCGACGAACCCTCCATCAAGGAGCTCGCGCTGGCCGATGAAACCGTCAAGGGCTGGGTCGAGGGCAAGGAGATGAAGGTCTTCAAGTACATCCCGGGCCGCCTCGTGACGATCGCGGTGAAGGGATAGACCCAGGCCGCGCCGGCCTGTTCAAACTCACGCTCCAACGCGGGCGTGAGTTCGTCCAGCAGCTGCCCAGCCGATGCGCGCCAACAGGCCCGCGGCCGGCGATGCATGGCGCACAAGGCTGGCGCGTTTCGCCGCGCGCTCGCCCCATGCCTGGATAACTTCGGTCCCGAAGATGTCGGCTGCGCGTTCGACCAAGTCGAGGGCAGCCTTTGGGTCGCCGTGGAGGCTGAGCTGGAGCGCTGACTCCATGAGCTCGCCGGACGTGTTCGAGCGCGCGACGCCAACCTCGAGCGCGAAGCGCGCCCCTTCAGTGTCTCCAATCGCCTGAAGGCCCTCACGTGCGGAGAGCCAGTGGAGCGCTCTCCCTTCCGAGAGCCGGTACAGCTGTAGCATTCGAGCCAAGGCTCGACGGGCTGGCTCGCTGTCGGATTGATCACCGAAGATGCGTTGAACGTGATCGCATGCCCGGACGCGTAGGCCCAGTTCCAATCTGGAGGCCGCGCTGCCTGCACGGCCGTTGAGGGCCAGCGCGGTCTGTGTCAACACCTCCTGGGGCCCTTCGCAGGGGCGGCCCCGTTCCACCGCTGCTGTGGACGTTTCCGCAGCGTAGGGGCCATAGCCGAGTTCGCCCATGACCTCGTGCGTAATGGCCCCGAGCGCGCGCATCTCCGCCGGACCAAAGAGCTCCGCCCAGCCCCCTGTCTTGCTGCGCTTGACCCCCATGAGCCCATCGGAGTCAACACCGGGGTGCATGGCCCGCCATGCCTTCTCGGCCTCCGCGATCGCTTCTTTCGACGAGCGATCAACGGCTCGCTGAACCTCAGCGTCCGTGGCCAACAGCCCCAAGTGTTCGAGAATAGCGTGCATCCCCTGGATGGGAGTCTCCTTGAGCTGCTCGAAGCGAAGGCTCAAGAGCGATTCAGATCCATCCGCGTAGGCGGCTTCTAGCGCGGAGCTGAACAGCGCCCAGCACTCCGTCGGGTAGAGGCCAAAGTAGCTGTACGGCCGGGGCCTCGGGCCGTCCCGGTGGCACGAGCTGCCGAGGAAGTCCTCGAGAGTTCGCCCGCCGCTGTAGCGGTCGTAGACCGAGAGCGCGACGCCGCGCGGATCGCGCACGAGGTGAAGCGCGCGGGATTCCAGCTCGCGAGCCGCCGGAGGACCGTGGGTGAATCGGATCCCGACGCCGGCGGGGAACTCGAATTCGTCCTGCTCCATGAACCGCGGATAGAAGCAGCCGAGGTATTCACGGTAGCTGGGCTTGAGGCGATACGAGCCGCCTGGCTGAACCTCCCACCCGGAGTCAAAGTCGAGGGAGTAGACGCACACCCCTAGCTCCAGCAGGATGTTCGTGACGTAACACCCTCCGGACCGATTGAATCCGAAGAGGGGGATCTCGCGGAGATTCATGGGTCCCTCGACTAGCGCGTGGCCACTCGCACCATCCAAGCCCGGGTCCAGAACGTCGTGGTAACCGACTCCAGGCCCGCCACGCGATCTTCAACGCGCTGCATGAACGTCTCGAACTTGTCCGGACCGAGCTGAGCCTGGATGTCGTTGACCGAGCGCCAAGCGCCAAGGTACTGCTCGGTGGACTGCTCGACGTTGTGCTCTCCCTCGTGGTACTGCAGATCCTCAAACAGCGGGTGATCTTCAAAGCGAGCCATGAGCCTCTCGGTCTTGGTCGAGGCCCCCGACGAGTTGCGCGCCATGTCAGGCTTCAGCTCCTTGAGGTAGCCCTCGACCTCCATGAGGAGGTCGCTACGCTCCAAAAGTCGCGGGTTCCAAAGCGCGCAGAAGTGACCACCGGGTGCCAGGATGCGATGGAACTCCTTCGCGCCGCGCTCAAAGTCGACCCAGTGGAACGACGAGGCCATGGTGACGAGGTCGAATTGGTGATCCTCGAGCCCCGTTGCTTCTCCGCTTCCGGCTCGCCAAGTGATCGGGGCCTCGCCACCGGCGGCCTCTCCCTCCGCGCGCATGGCATCGTTGGGCTCCACGGCCGTCATTTCACCGATCTCAGTGTCCGCAAGCATTCGACTCCAGATCCCGGTGCCCGCTCCAACGTCCACTGCGCTGCACTCGGCGGGACTCTTCCCGAGCCGCCCCATGATCCAGTCTCGAACGTCCGTGGAGTAGCCCGAGCGATAGCGCGTGTAGGTGGAAGCTAGCTGGGTGAAGTCTGCAAGTTGCATGGGAATCGGCTCGCCGGGGAGGGTCGGGTAGAGGTGGGCTATCACTACTGATTCGGCAGCTTTCCCCTATCACTCCACTGGAATCACCCGAGACCGAAGCCAATCACCGGCTTTCCACCCCCGGAAACGAACGAAGACTCAATTGCGCACGAAGGCGTCGAGCTCGGCGGCCGCCGCTTCAGGATTGAGCGCAAGGGCCAAGTGGGGTCCCGGGATTGCCTTCACGACCACGTCCGGCCGGATCCGAAGGATCGTCCGAAGGTTGCGCTTCGGAACGATGCGATCGCTGGCTGCTTCCAGGAGCGTGTTGTGCATTGAGGGGTTCGAGTAGTGCGCTGCCCGCTCTAGCCTCAACCACGAAAGAGCCTTCTTCCGAATGGCCCGCTTGACGGAACGGTCGAAGCGGGATAGCCTCCGGACGTCATGCTTTTGTTCATCACAAATTCCTGAGGTCGCGCGCCCCTGCGGCGCGCCGCTGGCTGAGGCCGGCGAAGACCCTCCTGATCCCGGCAGATCCCGCACTTCGGTAGCGTCTGCCGACGCGGTCAGGTCCCGCAGCTGACGCCTTTGCGTCGCTATGCCACCGTTGATGGAAGCATTGTGTCCGCGCGACCGCGCGACGGCTTCCCCATCGACGTCTTCAGGAATCTGTCATGCGTGACGGCTGCCGGCGAATGTCGCTGTCGTTGCAACCACCTTCATGGGCAATCAAGCCAAGACGCAATCCGTCAAACAAAGCCCCCGCGAGGCTTCTGAGGCGCTTCTAAAGCGGCTCGCCATTCGCGACCTATCCAAGCTCGCAGACTCCAAGGACCTCGTACCGGGCGTCCACATCGAAGAGCGCGTCGAGGCACTGCTCGAACTGATCGATGCCGGCCGCAGCGCCGTCATCGTCGGCGGTAGCGGCGTCGGAAAAACAACGCTCGTTGAGGGCGTCGCGACTCGCCTATTGGAGGGGCGAGGCTCCGACCAAAAGACCGCAACCCCCACGCGCTGGCGAGTCATGGAGTTCTCCCTCCGGAGCCTCCGGCAACGAGCCAAGAACGAAGCGCAGGTCACTCGCGTCTTCGAGCGGTTCATCGATGCTCTGCTGCACTGCCCTGAGGTCATCCCCTTCATCCGCGATCTCCACGTCGCCTGGGATCTCGATCTCGAGCCGCGCGTGGACGAGATGTTCTTGCGCGTGGAGAGGCCGTGGCTTTGCGAAGGTGAGTCAGGCCCGATCGCATGTCTCTTGCGCTCGACCCCGAGCGTCGAGGCAGCGGTGACGATGGTCCGTTTGGAAGAACCCAGCGCCCTCGAAGCAGCCAAGCTCGCCAAGGAATGGGCCCGTCGCGCGTCCGTGAAGCGCGGCGGCAAGCCGAAGTGGCGCACGGTGGTCACGGAGGAGGCGCTGGAGTGCGCCATCGACATTGCGCGCCGCTTCAACGTGCAAGATCGGCTGCCGCGGACCCTGCTCGGGCCCCTCAGCGAGCTCAACGAGCGCAAGTCGGCGAAGAAGGACTCCCGCCCGATTCAGTTCGAAGAGGTCGTGGCGCGAGCCGCGGAGGCACAGGGCCTTCCCACCGCCCTCGTCGATCCGCGGGAGCCCCTTGATCTAGACGACCTAGAAGGGCGGCTCGCTCGCGCCGTTGTAGGCCAGTCCGAAGCGGTTCGCGCCCTCGTGGATTCAGTGGGCCTGTTCAAGTCTGGACTCTCTGACCCCAAGCGAGCGATTGGCAGCCTCCTCTTCACGGGCCCCACGGGCGTCGGCAAGACACAGCTCGTCCGGGCTCTATCCACCGAGCTGCTCGGCCATGAAGACAAGTTGCTGCGCCTCAACATGTCCGACCATCAGTCGCCGCGCGCTGCGGAGACGCTTTTCGGCTCTCCCTATGCCATGTCTTCAGGTGCCCGCCAGGGCACGTTGACGAGGACCCTGGCGGGGCGCGGCTTCGGCGTTCTCCTCTTGGACGAGTTCGAAAAGGCGCACTCTGTGGTCCACGACCACTTCATGCAGCTCCTCGACGAGGGACAGTTCGTCAACGGCACCGGGCAGACCATTTCCTGCCGCTCGTTCGTGATCATCGCCACGTCCAACGCCGGCGCGGATGCCTGGGTGCGAGAGTCGCTGGGATTCCGCGCGGATGAAGAGGAAACACGGATCCGCGAGGCGGTCGACCGTGCCCTCGGGACCATCTTCCGCCCAGAGCTCCTCAACCGCTTCGACCATGTGATTCCCTTCCGGCCACTGTCCCGCGACACCGTGGAGTCCATCGCCCGACGAGAGTTACAGGACCTCGCCCAGCGCAGTGGACTTGCGCGGCGCGGGCTCGACCTTGAAGTGGACGACCAGGTCGTCCGCTGGATCGCGAGTGAAGGGTACGACCCCGAACTCGGCGCACGCCCCCTCAAGCGCGCGATCGAGCGCAAGGTCACCGCGGCCATGGCGAGGGCTCTCATGGGTCCCGACCACGGGCGGCCGCGTCATCAGCTGAAGCTCACCTTGGAAGGAGGCTCTGTGATATGTCAGTAGATCACGCGGAACGCCAGACCCGCGGCGATCAGCCCGAATCCAGCTACCAGGACCGAAGGCGGAATGAACGCGGCCAGCGAGAGGCAGCCGATGAGGCCGGCCACGGAAAAGAGCGGGGAGTAGAGGCGCTCGTCCGGGCCCAGGCGCAGGGCCGAGAGGTTGGTGATGGAGTAGTAGATCAGGACCGTGAAGGCGCTGAACGACCAGGTGGTGCGCACGTCCCCGATCAGGCTGAGGCCAGCGATCAGGACCCCCACCCCCCAAGTGGCGGCGAGGGGCGTGCCGCTGCTTGAAACGACCGCAAGGGCCCGGGGTAGATCCCTGCGGCGCCCCATGGCAAGGGCGACGCGTGAAAGTCCGAGGATCAAGTTCAGCAGCACGCCAACCATGGCCGTGATCGCTCCCAGCGCCACGGCGAGCCGGAGCCATGGCATGGGGAGAGCCGACGCCGCAAACTCCAAGGGCGTCGCGGCTTCACCCAGCGGACCGGAGAGCCCAGCCGCGCCCACGGTGCCGATCGCTGCCACCGCGACCAAGAGGTAGAGAGCCGCGCTCAGGACGAGCGTCGCGAGGATCGCCCGGGGGATCGTACGACCTGGATCGCGTACCTCTTCGCCGAGTGTGGCCACGCGCCCGTAACCTGCGTAGGCCACGAACATGATGGCCGAGGCGTGGAACAACGCCTTGGGCGACGTGGGGAAAGCGGGCTGGAGCCGATCGAGGCTCGCCGAATCGAAGCTTGCTAGCGCCGCGATCGCAAACGCAAGGAGGGTCAACACCGTCATTCCCACAATGACCGAGTTCGCGGCGACCGAGCGCTTCATGCCTCGCGTCGTCAGCCATGTCAGTAGAACTACGCTCAAGAACGCAACCGCGGTACGCGGCAAGCGCCCGTCAATACCGGCGAGATGCAGCCCGTACGCCGCCGCTCCCAAGGCCGCCGTCGCCGCAGATGCTGACTTCGCCGCAAGGAACATCCAGCCGGCCGTGAATCCGAGCGCTGGATTCAGGAACCGGTATCCGTATTCATAGGTGCCGCCGCTCACCGGATGAATGGCCGCGAGCTGCGCGCTAGAGAGCGCGTTGCAGAGCGCGACGCAGGCGGCGATCGCGATGGCGAGCACGACGGAGGGTCCCGTGATGCCCGCAGCGATGCCGATGCTCACGAAGACGCCGGTCCCGAAGATGGACCCCACTCCGAGCAGCGTCGCGGATCGAACACCTAGACTCCGCTCCAACTCCGGTGCACTGCCGCTCGTCATGGCATCGTTGAGGTCAGTGGCCCTACGAGCGAGCGGTTCAGGCGTAGGCTTCCGCCACGCGGATCGCCACCGCCGCGACGGCTTCGTTCACCTGCTCGTCGAGGGGGACTTCCAGGTTGATCGATCGATCGACGCTCCAGGGCTCGACTCCACAGCCGTCGCCGCGCACGCGTAGAATGACGCTGACCTCGTCGCCGTAGACCTCGACGTGAAACCCCCGATCAAAGAGCTCACGGAGCCTGCCCTTGACGGCCGTCGCCAAGAGATCGCATGCGTCGTACCACTGCGTCGATCCCGCGCGAGGAGGCGTCGACTGGGCAAAGAGCGCTTCGATCCCGTTGTAGGTGAACATGGGCTTCATCTTGCGGGTTGAGACCCCCTCATTCCAGTGGAACAAGGAGAGCCGGACTAGGAGGCTGCGCCACGGGTCGCGACTCCGTGAGCACCGCCAGGATCCATCCTCGCGGCGTTGCACCAGACCCCCAATGGCTTCTATGGCTCGAACGTGACGAGGACACCGTCGGTGAAGCCGTAGCCTGCGCCCCCGATATCCCGGTGCCAGAGCTGGAAGCCCCAGGTAGACCCGGCCGTGGCGGCCGTGCTGCCCCCGGTGTTCTCGACCTGCCACTGGACGAGGCCTGCGGTGTCCGCCTGGACCACGGCAATGCGCACCTGGGATCCAATCACGCACAGCTGGCCATTTCCCACGCTGACCTGACCCAGACCCTGACCCCGGAACATGATGCCGAAGGCCTCTGTGGGCAGGCCCGCGGCGCTGAGCACCAGGTTGTCCATGGAGAGCGAGCTCGTTCCGGCCCAGCCCAGTCGCGCGCCGGGTCCATCCGCGTTCGGGCTGGTGCGGCAGAAGAGCACCGGATCGGTGGCGCCGAGCCCCGCGTACTGGATCTGGATCGTTGCGACCTCAGAAATGCCCGCGGGTGTCGTGACGCGGAACTGCACGAGGTCAACGCCGCGAGCGTCGGGATCGGGTTCGAAGACGACTGACGCCTGGGGATCGGTCAGTGCCGTGGCCAGGCTCGGGAGCGTCACGAGTTCGTAGGTCGCGGAGTCGAGCAAGCCGCCGAAGGCGGCGGGAAGATCGAGCACGAAGGGCCCTGGCTGAGTGAGCGTCCGGCGGTAGCCGAAGGCCACGGGCGCAACGTCCGCGGCGCCCGAGACAGACTCGCCCACGTCGAGGAGAAACGGAGCGCTGACGGCACGCCCGCCGTTCGCGAAGCGCGCCTCAGCCACGAGTCGCACCGGTCCGCTGCCGAGCT
>CAYQKK010000145.1:0-9824 GCA_964417955.1 uncultured Planctomycetaceae bacterium | reverse complement strand
AGGCCGTGATCCTAGATGCCAACCACCCCCTCGCCGGCAAGACCGCGACTTTCCGCATGCGCGTGACGTCCATCTCGTAGGGGGCGATACTCGCCTGCCACGCGATGAGATGTTCCACAGTCTGAGGACGTAGCCTTCAGGCCGCCAGTCGCTCCGCTCTATCTCCTACATTGCGGAGAACAAGACAGTGCTAAAGAGCAGCATTCATGAGTGCTCATCTAGTCCTCCTCGAACACAGGGTAGAGTCGTCGCGCGGTATTCTTGCGCCCGCAGGCATGCCTTCGATCGTAATACTCCCATTGCGCTTGAGGTCCATCGCGATGCCATTAGCAACAGAAAGGCTCACGTGGGGGATGCAAAGAAGCTGCGGGAAGACCCGCGCGTAGCTCCTGGGCTTCCCGTCAGAGAGAAGAGCTAGTAGCTCTGTTGTCGCCTTTGCCCGCGAGGCTTCACGCTGGAGCTCAAGAGTAGATCGTTTCGAGTCGGCTTCGCGGAACATCTCCGTTTGCCCTGTCGCTGTTGTTCGCCGCTCCTGGCGTACGTCGGCACGTACTTCATCCTGTTTGTTCCAGAACCTCCTCTCAACATCTCGGAAGACTGAGAGGCCCTTGGAGTGCCGCGTTCCGTAGACGAGATAGAAGTGCGTTCTGTTAGCGTGAGGGTTCAGAACCTTCGTGTATGTCACATAAGCGAACGAGCCAAGCTCCCTCACTCGCTGGCAGTAGAATGCGACCATTGCCTCTTCGCCCTGCTCGGAAGCTTCTTCCCAGCCCGGGCCACCGAACAGATGATCGAACGACTGCTTCAAGTCTTCACGCGGCGAGTTGATAAACCGGCGAATGTGCTCGAACATGAAATTGATCAAGACCTCACCTCTGGATTGAAGGAGAGGCCGTATCGTCTCCAGTGCGAATCCAGTCCAGCCTGTAGGGTCGATGAACGTAAAGGAGAACGGCTCCTTCGCGAGCTTCAGCAAATTCGACATCGCATGCTCGAATGTGCCATGTATGGCCGTCGCCTTGATCTTCTCGCTGGCCGCGGCAGCGCTCTCCAACCGAAGAAAGCTATCAGCTCTCTCCTCGATGAAAACACATTCGATGGCAGGTGTCTTCCCTCGGGCTTCCAAGATCCCACGGGCTTTGTTCAGCACGTTGAGCGCGATTTGGAATGAAGTATCCTCGAGGTCTTGATCAGTCGACTCCCACGGCCCTGAGAAGCCATCGATGAAAATGAACCGACGCTGGGACCAACCAATGTGTAACGCGACTGCTTCGAGATAGTTCTCTAGAAAAACGTGCTTCAGATAGGTCTGTTCACGACCCTTATACCAAGAGATTTCTTTCACGGACGAGATCGCGGCGAGTGTGTCGTTCTGAACGGGAAGGGACGGTCTCCGATTCGCTAAGAGGCAGCTCATCGTATACCCTCCCATCTAGCAACCGTCCAGCTTGCTTCTTTTGAACGCCGCCCCATTGCTTAAAGAAGAACGGCACGCCAGCAGATCTACATTGCTGCCGGATCGAGCGAACCCACGACTTGCGCATTGGACGGGCTCCGGGTCCACTCTCGCCGCCGACAATTACCCACTGGATCCCAGTGAGGTCTATCTCTCCAAGATCTTCAAGAAGTGGCTCAATTGAAAGGAACCGGACTGCTGCTGGCGTCCGCCTTAGCTCATCGATTCGAGGCAAGCCGAACTTTCGATCTTCAACGCTTACTCCAAGCCAGATGTTCCGATTCTCCTCCAAGCTCGAATGATGCGTAGAGACGAATTCCCGCATCACTTCCGCTCGCTTTGTAAGCACCTGGTAACGGTGCCAGTTCGCTGCGGCCATGACTCGGAAGACAGCCTTCGCAAATCGAGCGGAAACGGCCTCTTGAAAGAGGTCACTCATCGAGTTCACAAAAATTGTCCGCGGGCGAGTCCATCCGAAAGGCTCTAGGAGCTTCTCAGGAACAAGTCGCAAGTCGAACCCTTGCTCATAGGGATGTCCAGGGGTTCCACGCCAGCGTTCGGAGAAGGTCTCCGCATAGCAGTGCTTGCATCCAGGGCTGATCTTTGTACAGCCACGCACTGGGTTCCAGGTCGCGTCGGTCCACTCAATGCTGCTTCCATCACTCATGCTTGTCCCTCCCGGGCGAAGATCTGTTTCTCATTGAAGCCTAGGCCCGACAATGGCCTTCCTCAGGATGACGATACTCGCTGGTGAAGAGTTTCTCTCAATTTACATTCGTCCGGCGAAACGAGCCGGAGTCTCGCGCAGCAGTGTCATCGACTTCGGCACCGTGAAAAATGGTCGATCTTTCGTTCGAACGCGACGAGAGGAATTCGAGTCTTGGAGCGGAGGAATCTGACACTTCAAGACTCAGGCGAGCGGCGCGGACGCTCGGTTCGGATCGGGTTGGATCCCCAGCCAGCGCTCCAGGCCCGCGCGCGCCGCGTAGATGAGCGGCGTGTCGATGAGGGCCATCAGGATCTTCACCAGATAGTTCGCCACGATGATGGCGCCGATGGGCTGCCACTCCATCCCGAGGCCGAAGCGTAGGAAGATGGAGTTGACGATGATGGTGTCCACGAGCTGGCTGATCCAGGTCGAGCCGTTGTTGCGGAGCCAGAGGTGCTTCCCCCCGGTGACGCGCCACCAGAAGTGATAGAGGCGCACGTCGAAGAGCTGGGCGACGAGGTAGGCCGTCATCGAGGCGAAGAGCAGCGTGCCCGGGGCGGAGAAGGTGGCGTGGAAAGCGTTCTGCGTGGCCTCGGGCGTATCGAAGCCAAAGCCCGAGAGCATCCAAATGGGCGACTCGGGCAGGTGGATCGCGATCTGCAGGATCAGAAGCATGAAGAAGCTCATGGCGAAACCCGACCAGACCATGAAGGTTGCACGGCGCTGGCCCCAAATCTCGGCGACCGTGTCCGTCAGCAGAAAAGTCACCGGATAGGTGATGATCCCCGAAGTCAGGGTGATGGTCGATCCGCCCAGCAGGCCGGATAGCGGGCCGGCGAGGAAGCCCGGCACCCCCACCTCGAACAGCTTGGTCCCGATCACGTTGGTCAGGACGAGGGTGACCATGAAGAGGCCAGCGAGCAGCGCGAAGGTGGCTTCGGCGCGGGGGAACGGGTCACGGGCCTCCTGCATGGGGGCATTCTCCCCGATCGCTCGTCTGAGTTGTTAGAGTCCGCGCCCGATTCCCGCGCCTGCGACCAATCCACACAGGCGACGGCAGAATCGCGACCTCCCCACTGAATCACCGAAAAGGCTCACCGAAGCGCAGCATGCAGGTTATCGAACAGCTCAAGGCCATGAAGGAAGAACGCTTCCTGGCGATCTACGAACAGCTCAGCCAAGACGGCTTCGGCCCCCTCGACGGGGAAGTCGCGAAGGCGCTGAAGTTCCGGCCTCAAGCGATCAAGAAACTGCCGCTTCCGAAGCGAGCAAAGACCGCCCAGTCGCTCCTCGTACGCGGCAACAACGCGGAGCTCTGCTATGAACTCTTCGGCACCTACCTCATGACCAACGCGAAGGAGCTCGTCACCGACTTCCTCGATGGCACCGGCGTGGAGCACGAGGACGGCATGGTGCAGAACATCGAGGACCACAAGCCCGCCGGCGACAAGGTGGCGGCCACGGTCGCCGAGCTCGACAAGAAGTTCGACTCCGGCGATGTGACGCTCTACCTCGCGATGGCCGCCGAGCAGTGGCCGTCCGTGCCAGAGGTCGATTCCGTCTGGCGCATGCGCGGGTAGATTCGGCTACTTTTCTCTCTCGAGCTGGATCTACTTCTACTTTTCTCTCTCGAGCCGGATCTACTTCTACTTTTCTCTCTCGAGCCGGATCTACTTCTACTTTTCTCTCTCGAGAAAATGCCCATCACGGGTGTCGACCTTGATGCGGGTTCCGTTCTCGACGTAGGCGGGGACGGGCACCAGTAGGCCCGTCGAGCAGGTCGCGGGCTTAAGCTGAGCCTGGGCCGTCGCGCCCTTGATGGTGGGGTCCGTCTGCGTGACTTCAAGCACGACGCTGAGCGGCATCTGAATCGACACCGTCACGCCGTCGATCAGCATCGCCTGGATGCCCTCGACGCCGTCGGTAATGAACATCTCATCGCCGCCTAGGTCTTCCTTGCTGAGATCGAACTGCTCGTAGGACTCGTCGTCCATGAAGTACCAGCGCGAGCCGTCGTTGTAGAGGTAGCTCGCCTTGTGACGCTCGAGGTCCACGTCAGCGAACTTCTCGCCGCTGCGGATGGAGTCGTTGTAAAGCTGGCCCGTCTTCAGGTTGCGGAGCTTCGTTTTGTAGATCGTGTTGCCGCCGCGCGCCGTAGGCGTCGAAACGGTGTAGTCAACGATGATGCAGGGCTCGTCCTTGTAGACGAAGCACACGCCCTTTTTGAAGTCAGTGGTTTCGATCATGGCGGGCAGATCTTAGCGGGGCAGCTTTGGCCTGCGAGGGGCCGGTTGGCATCTAGTGCAGATATGTGTCCCCCGCTGCGCCACGACGAGGCGTTTGATCGGCCTCTCGCAGTTCGGACAGGGCTTTCCTTCGCGGCCGTAGACTCGAAAGAGGTGCTGGTAGGACCCTGGCTGGCCCTCTGGGGTCCGGTAGAAGGTGTCGAAACTCGACCCCTCGCGCTCGATGGCCGCCTTGAGGGTCGACTGAATGGCCCCGTGGAGCGCTGCCGCCCGGGCCCTCGGAACTTGATGGGCGGACCGTTCAGGGTGAAGGCCTGCCAGGAAAAGGCTCTCATCCACGTAGATGTTGCCGAGGCCCGCGAGAAAGGTCTGGTCGAGGAGCAGGGGTTTCAGGACCCGCCGGCGAGCCTGGAGCGATCGAGAAAGCCACTCCTCAGTGAATTCGGGGCCCAGGGGTTCGGGGCCGAGCTCGGCCAGTGCTTCCCCATGGTCCTCCACGAACTTGAAGCGGCCGAACTTGCGGACGTCTAGGAAGCGCAGGGTCGAGCCTTTCTTCCCGTCGTCGACCAGTCTGAGGGCCACCCGCTCGTAGGGTTCCGCGCGCGCCCAGTGGTCCGGTTCGGCATCCACGACGAGGCGGCCCGTCATCCGCAGGTGACAGAGCAAGGACCCGGCAGGCCGTGCGCGCCGCTCTAGGTGGATCACCACCCACTTCGCCCTTCGAGTGACCTCCCGAACCCGCGCTCCCTTGACGAGGGCCATGAAATCTGACTCCGTCGGGCCGCCCAGCGAGCGGACCCAGCTGGCTCGGGCCGACGTAATGCGCCGCCCCTCAAGGTGGGGGCGAATCAGGGCAGCGGTGGTTTCGACTTCCGGGAGCTCGGGCATGGCCGGTCAACGTAAGCCAACACCCTCAGAATGGGCGTTCCTTTTCCCGCCCCTCCGGATCGTAGGGGCGTCTGAGCGGGGCCGTTAGCCCACGCCGAGCAACCCCCTCTCATCGTTCTTGATCTCCAGCTGCTGCTCGAGGAAGCGCAAATAGCCGACAAGCGCGTGGACGAGGAGGGGCTCGCTTACGTTTCCATCCTGCAAAAGGTCCTCAACGGACGCCGAGCAGGTCGCCAACTGAACATCGAGGCACTGGTCGATGGCCTCCTTTGTGCAGAAGCCCTCGCGCACCGCTAGGTCCCCAATAAGAACATCAGGCTCCTCGATCTGCATGCTCACCAGCGTCATTACCTGCCGGACGCTGAGCACCCGCTCGCGGATGAGAATGCGACCCAGGGGGACCCTTGAGGTATCCGACCTCGACCGTCGGTAGTTTTCCACGAGGTCAGGAGAGAGCGATCGTTCCTCGATCACCTGGTTCCAAAAGTCGTCGGGACCTTTCTTTGCTTGTTGCATGGCTCGTTGTCTGAAGCGTTCCTCTCGAAACAGGGTTGGCAGGCGCGCATCGATCCGCTGAGAAGCCGCGGCCGCTACGCACTTACCCCTATCGGGCAGAACTTTCCCCTTTCTGGAGGGGAGAACCCTGACACATCCCAGTCCTCGCAATCTGGGGCACTGGCAGCCGCCCCCCGATGAACGCAGGAGGCCGAGGCCCAAGGCATCTTTCAGCTAGGCCATGAGTTCCTAGGAAAAGCGGCCGATACAACGGGCGGTACGCGCGATCCTTCCCAAGCTCTCTTTTGGGTCCCCCCTAGGTCACACCGCGCGTGCTCGGATCTTGCAATGAACCCTCCCCAGCCCGAAGTCGAAGCACCAGAGCCCGCGCAGCCCACGCCCCGAACCGACGACGGTTCACTTGTTGCTACGTGCCGCAATCAAGCAGGCCTGACGCGCGAGCAGCTAGGCGCCCGCCTCGATGTGCCAGAGCACATCGTTGCGCTCTGGGAGTCCCCCGACTACGAAGGCGTGGACCTTCCGATGCTGCGCCGTGTCGCTGCCGCCACCGGCCGCGAGCTCGAGATTCGATTCACCCGCAGCCAGCGCGGACTGAAACCGGCCATCGGCCGCATCATCGCCGCCGCGTCCTTAGTCGCCTGCTTCGCGACCCTGCCGGCGTGCATCACCGAGACCACCTCCGCCGTGCGCACCCCGTCGAAGGGCGCTATGAGCACCCAGGGCGTGATCGTCCGCGGAGACATCGAGAACATCTGGAACGAGGTTCAAACCACGGTCGCCAGCATGACGAGCGAGCCCCTTTACAACCGAGGCGTCGAGAAGTCCTTTTCCACGACGGTCAACGGCGAAGACCTCTCGGTGCTCGTTGAACCGTACGACTCGCAGCGCACCATCGTCCACGTGAACTCCACGAACGCCGACATCGCCCGATACATCCGCGAGCGCGTGACCCTTCGCTAGAGACTCGGCGCTAGAGATTCAGCGCTAGACGAAGATTTCGACGTCGTCGCCTTCCCGCTTCGTCTTGTACTTGCGCGCCGAGGCGCAAGCGACCCCCTCGGCCTTCCCCGTCTTTGGGTCGAACATGTAGCGGTGCAGCGGGCACATCGCGAACTTGCCGTGCTCGAGGGCACCGGCCTGAATGCGCCCACCTGAGTCGTGGGGACAGTAGGAATCAAGCGCGTAGACTTCGCCCTCGACCTTGCAGAGGACCACCTGCTTGCCGCCCGCCAAGGGATCGCCGATGTCCACGGTGCGCGCGGTTCCCTCGTCGAGGGTGGCTCCTCCTTTGACGAGGACGCCTTGTCGGGAGAAGAGTCTCAGGAGCTTCTGGAGCATGGGGACATGATAACGCCGTAGCATCTCTGCATGCAGCCCGTCCTGCTCATCGATGTCGTCGGATTGACGAAGGCCCAGGTCTCAGCCGAGGCCACCCCCCATCTGTACGCCCTTAGCCAGCGCGGATCCATGGCTCCGATGGAGGGGATCCTGCCAGGGGTCACCTGCAGCGCCCAAGCCACCATGCTCACGGGGCTCATGCCCTCGGAGCACGGGGCCGTCGGCAACGGCTGGCGCGATCCGCAGAGCTATGAGATCGCGCTCTGGCGCCAGTCGAACGCACTCGTCAAGGGCGAGAAGATCTACGAGGCAGCCAAGCGCCTCGACCCCACGTTCACCTGCGCGAAGCTCTTCTGGTGGTGGAACATGGGCGCGCAGGTCGACCTCTCGATCACACCGCGTCCTTACTACCCAGCAGACGGCCGAAAGATCCCGGCCATCTACGCGTGGCCGCCTGAGTTTGGCACCGATACGGAGAACGCACTCGGCGCGTTCCCGTTCTTCGACTTCTGGGGCCCCAAAGCCGGACTGCCGTCGAGCCGCTGGATCGCCGACGCCGCGATCCGCACGCTGAAGGAGAAGCGCCCATCGCTCACGATGGCCTACCTTCCCCACCTCGACTACGACCACCAGCGCTTCGGGCCCAAGGCCCCCCGTTCCCTGGCGGCGCTCACGGAGATCGACACGATCATCGGCGACCTCGTCGCGGCCGCCGACGAACATGGCGCTGCCGTCGTGGTCGTCAGCGAGTACGGCATCACCGAAGTTTCGAAGCCGGTCCACATCAACCGGGCGCTGCGCCGCGCGGGCCTTTTGCACGCGAGAACCACGCCGAACGGAGACGTGCTCGACCCATTCGGGAGCCGAGCCTACGCCGTAGCTGACCACCAGATCGCCCACGTCTATACCCAGGACGACGCTGCTCGCGACGAAGCCCGAAGGGTCCTAGATAGCCTCCCCGGCGTCCAATCCGTTCTGGACGCAAAAGGCCAGCGAGACGCCGGCATCGGCCACCCCAACGGTGGAAACCTCGTGGCCCTATCTGATCCCGATGCGTGGTTCACCTATTACTACTGGGAAGACCCCGCGTCCGAACCTGACTTCGCCAGGACCGTCGACATTCACCGCAAGCCGGGCTACGACCCGCTGGAGATGTTCCTGGACCCAGCCCTCAAGATCCCGATGCTGCGGGTGGTCCGGCGCCTCGCCCAAAAGAAGCTCGGGTTTCGATACCTGATGGACCTCATCCCAACGGATGCAGACCTGATCCGCGGTAGCCACGGCCTGATTCCCGAGGATCCAGCTGACGGGCCGGTTTGGCTCTCATCGCTCCCCTTCGGCGATGGGGCAGAAGCCACGCCCTCACCAGGCGAAAACGGCTGTCTCCCCATGACGAGCGTAAAAGAACGCGTCCTCGGCGCTCTCCAGCGCCCTCTTTGACCTCCTTGCGGGCAGCGCTGTCCCAGGATGACTATCCTATTCAGGCCCCACACCGACCCGCCACCCAGACGGCCGGCACAAGCGGTAACTACTCCAATGCAAATGAGAACCCAAGGCCCCCGCACGAGCGCAGTGCTGTGCACCCTAAGCGCGCTCTTCCTCCCGACCGCCGCCTCCGCCCAGACTCCGCTCGAGATTGAAGAGTCCGCACGCTTAGAGATCGAAGAGGCTGCCCGTCAGGCTCAGATCGACATGGAGCGCAGCCTTCAGGAGAACGTCGACACGACGAACGCTTCGTTCCCCACGCTGAGCCAAGAGTCAGAAGTCACCGACATCCCGAGCGAGAGCTACTTCTTCGACGGAGAAGAGCCGCGCGCCTTCTGGCGCTCGCAGAACGGACGCCGGATCGTGCACCCGGTCACCTCCCCGACCTACCACGAGGATGCCTACGTCACGAGCGACGTGCGCGCGCACTACATCAACCACGACTTCCCCACGAACGCCGACATCGATGACGACAGCAGTGCCCTCATCTACGGCGCCCAGTTTCGCTACGCCGTTAGCGAGTCCTTCCAGGTCTTGGTCAACAAGCTGGACGTCGAAGACCTTCACATCAACGACGAAACACACCACGGCACCGAGGACGTCGCCGTCGCGGTCAAGTACGCGTTCCTCCAGGACTGGGAGGCCCAGACCCACGCCGCGATCGGACTCGGATACAAGTTCCGCACCGGCAGCCAAGAGCTCCTCGCGGGAGACTCGGAAGTTCGAGTCTACGGCGCCTGGAACCAAGGCTTCGATCGCTCCCACGTCGGTGTCACGGTCAACGGACTCTTCTCCACTGGCTCCGAGGATGCGCTCGGCGACTCGGACCGCCTTACGGTCCACGTTCACTACGACTACGAAGTCAGCGACATGTTCAGCCCGCTCGTCGAGCTGAACTACTACAGGACCCTGAGCGAGGGCGACTTCGTGACTCCGTTCAACGGACTGGACCTCGTCAACTTCGGTGGCAACGAGGACGAAGACGCGCTGAGCATCGGCGTCGGTGGCGAGGTTCGCTTCCAGCGCGACCTCGCGGTCCGCGGCGCGTACGAAACGGCGCTGACGGACAACAACGACCTCTGGGGCGATCGCTGGATGGCCTCACTCGTCTGGCGCTTCTAAGCTGGATGAGGCAAAGCAGCGCGCCCGCCACCCCCGTAAAAAACCGGGGGGGGGGGGGGCGGGG
>CAYQKK010000144.1:0-10035 GCA_964417955.1 uncultured Planctomycetaceae bacterium | reverse complement strand
GCCGCATGCTAGCCCCAGGGGGCTGGGATTCGGTAAGGCGCGGCACGCGAGCCAAGCTCAAGCCCCTCGAGTTCGACCAACGCGGTAATCCCGTCACCATCTTCATCAAGTACCTCGACTTGCAGCACAGCGGTCGCCGTGGCCATGAGTCGTGCGCGATACAGAGCCTCGTTAGCGCGGCTTTGAGCAAGCTCTTTGGAAGCTGAATGAATGCTGCGTGGCACAAGAACTGGCTCAGGTGCTCGTTCTCGCCGAGGCTCAAGGCCGAGTTTGGCACCTGCGCGTTCGACACCGGCCATCGTTGCATTGAGTCCTTCGAGGCGCTGGCTCACCTGGCCGAGCGGAGCGAAAGCTCGCCCAAGCTGGGTTTGTATCTTTCTAAGTGGCTTCATCCGGGCCTCGACACTGGCTGAGACGGCGCGGATGCCTGCCAGCTCAGCATTCACCCGGCCGAGTTGCTCCTGGTGCCTGCGAAGCGGTGCCATTGCAGCATCAAGCCGAGCTTGATGCTCCCTGAAGGGTGCCATGATTGCGTCCATGCGCATTCCGACGGTCGCGTGAATGCCTCGTGCGCCAAGGATGCTGAGTTAGGTCTGCGTGGTGTATCCATGCGAGTGATAATGCGTTTTATCATGCGCATGCACAAGGGGCAGAATTCGCCATCAGAAGCCGCAAGATGCGACGTCTTTCACCGAGCTTGGTGACAATCAGCAGAAGCGCGGCCGGACAGTCCTGCAATTTTGGCGGGAACGAGAGGGAATCGGAGGGGGGTGGCAGTCACCACCGGGTTCCTTCCCCTGACCGGAACTCTCAAAAGCAAGGAGTAGGGTCGAACGGCGTCGAGACGCCCTGATGGCCGTCGACGATGTAGGCACCGCTTCCCCCCCCCTTTGGGGAGGCCCGTCGGTTGCTTCAGTTGCGCATACCAACTCTGGGATTGGCTCGGTATCCTCTAGCTGCGCACCGTCTGGGGTCGCGCCCAGGTTCGTTGGCCGTGCTGCTCTCGTACAGTTTCAGTAGCAGCACCTTCCATATCATGATTCGCAACTCACTTATGTCTCACCACTTCCCCCATATCGTTCGGTTTTCCCTTGCGACAGCTTTGACCCTCAATCTCGCGCTCGCTTCAGCGCAGACCGTGAACTGCAACGGGCTCCTTGAGCAACCAGGGCAAGGTCCGGGCAAGATTCCTGGCACAGAACTCACGGACAACTGCGTCCAAGTGAATATCAACGGGAATCTTATCACCCCCGCACAGTGCACCAAAGGCTACACACACTTCGACATTCAACAGCACAGCTGCGGGCAGGGCGCACCCTCGACCTACTGCAAGTGGAACGCCTACAAGCTGACCATCTCAAAGTTTGCTGGTGGAGGATGCCCACAGATTCCTGACCTGACCGGCATCGACTGGACGTCCATTGGCGACATCATCGGAGCGATTCCGCGTCTGATCGCCGCGCTGGGCTGCCAAGAGCCGGAAGCGACAACCGAGAAGAGCGACTCCGCAGCCTCCCAGAACTGCGTCACGGGAGGAGGTGGGGAGCCACTTGAGGGCCAGGTCCTCGCAAACACCTCAGAAGGTACCGCAACCTGGAACGGCACCGTCGCCCAGGGAACGCAAGGTCCGGCCGGGACGGTTAACCCGTTTCTGACTCCCTACGAGGCTGCTCAGACAGCCACACCGCAGGCCTTCGGGGGAGCACTAGGCGCGGTCGCAGCAGCCCAGACAGGTGTTGACGGAGTTCAGTTCCATGCTTCGCTGTTGGTCGAGCACTTCGACGACGCGAACGCCACTCAGACCTCGCACAGCCGGGAAATTGTCTACTGGGGCAAATTCTGTACTGATGGGCGCTTTGACGTTCAGACCATCATTCCAGCGGTCTACGACGGAAAACCGAGCCCTACGAACTCGCGCAGGACGTTTGATGGTCACCACCTTCGTTCGTTCGTTGCGCAGGCCGAGACGGGCAATCGATTTGATATGACCAGCCCCACCTCAAGCTGGGTAGATGATGTTTACCTTGAGGGTTTGATGGAGCTTTACACCTGGTGCACCGATACTTACGATATCCCGCTCTTCCCCGGTATCACGTACGCCGAGGCACCTGGCGCTGCGCCGAGCACACTCGACGTCACGCGCTCGCATCCCCTTGTGGGGGGAGAAAGCTTCGTGAGCGAGAAATACACACTCTCTACTCGTGTGACTCCCGCCATTCCTCTCAGTCGCTCCGACTATGACGTTGCTGGATTCGCGTGGAACACCTACGAGTACAGTAATTTCACCGAATTTCGTTCTGGAGACACACGCCCGCTGCTTGTCAAAACGACGCGCTTCTTTGGCTCCGGTCAGAATCTGAGGAAAGTCGAGACGACTCTTCGTGTGGACTTCGCGAAGCCACTGACGGCGGCGGACTCCCTGCTCGTCCCGAACCCGATGTCTGACGATATCAAATGGGTTGAGTGGACTTTCTAAGCAGAACTCGGTTCGCTAGGCCCATCCGCGGATTGTTGCTACGCAGCTCGTGGGTGGGCCGGTTTTATTGGTAGTCAGTAAACGGATAGGTCTTCCAAGCTGGCAGTCGATCAGGGCATGAGGGCCGTCTGTTAGGGCAGGTCACCACAACACCCTCCCCCACGCTTCGCGGACCGCCACCTAGATCCTCCGCGGCCTCCTCGGAGGCCGCAGGTGCCCCTCACCGGCTCGACCCGCGGCTGCGGTACCAACGACCTGTAGCCAACACCTCCCTTCGAGGTGCTGGCTGCTGCCGTCTCGGTAAACGAGGTCGAGGCGGCCGCGCGGACCCTCACCCCTAACTCATCCCCTACCCGCCGAAGTCCAGCCGCCCTTGGCGCGGCGGCATCGGAATGCGGGGCGGCGACGTCTCGGGCGGAGCGCGGCTCGGCTCCTCTGCCGTTGCCACTCCCCCACCGCGGCCGCGCGCTGCGGACGCACGCTTCGCTGCCCCTAGCCTCACGCCCTCCAGCACCTTCCCCACAGACGCGGGGTCCGTCACCACAGAGATCATGTGGCGGCGGCCTCCGCAGTTTGGACAGCGGAGAACATCTTGCAAGAAGACTCTTTCCAGCAGATTCGCCCACGGAATGTAGCGCCGACACAAGGGCGAATCGGCTGACGAATCCGTGTCCCCTTCGCTAGCAGCGTGCTCAGGAATCACGGCTGCGTCTGGCGTCCTTGCGTTCGCTGGCTCCGCCCGCCGCGGCGGCCGCGGGATCACATAGTCACGCAGCGGCGAAGCCGGCGCCAGCACTCCCTGGTACGTCAACTGATGCTCCCGGGGATGCGGCACCAGGGACGCGAGGCGCGCGATGAACTCATAGGGCGTCATCAGGAACGCTCGCGTTCCATCGCGCCAGGGGCGACGCAGCTTCCACGAGATCATGCCGTCTGCGCGGACCTCCAGCCGCTTCAGGCAGATCGCTGGCCGCGTCACGTAACGGCAGAGCTTCTCTAGCTGAGAGCGATTGCCTTGGGCGACCAGCGTCGCCGCGTGCAGGGAGAAGCCCTGTGAGTTCATGACAAGCGGAGGAGCCGAGCGCTGGGATCTGCCTGACCACCCGGCCGCGGCGTACGCTCGGGCGAGATCGGGATCTAGAAGACGCCGCAGCGGTTGGCCCGCTCTCGGGCCGAAGGGGACGGCTGATTGGATGGAGGCAGCCTTGAGGCCGGGCAGGAACGAGCCCTCTTGGGCTTCGCCGAAATCGAGAAGCGGCTGGGTGTACTCGGGTGAGTCGTGCTGGTCTGGGGATGCTTCATCCCCTGGGCGCGGCGATAGGCCAAGTGCCAGCGGGTTCAGATCATGGCGCTCCAGCACGCAGCGGATGCGGGTCATGATGTCCCTGTGCACGCGCTCGACTTCGGCTGGCTCGAGAGGGCGTGCTGGTTGGAAGACGGGCGGCTGGAAAGGGCCGCGCGTGGCGTAGACCCCGTCCAGAAACAGAGAATGGAAATGTACGTTGAGCTCTAAGCTCGACCCGAATCGCTGCGTGGAGTTGATCGCGCCGGGGTGGAACTGCGGCTCATGGATCGGGTGAACCTCGGCAAGCGAAGGCTCATGGCTAGCCTTGGCTCGACGTACATAGGAAGCAGACACCGCGCGGATGTGGGCGCGACCGACGTCGCGGCAGAGATCGGCGCTCATGGCCATGGCTAGCCGCAGCCGTTTGGGGACCGAGAGCACCCACTGGCGAACCGGGACGTCAGGGAGGACTCGGTCGACCAGATGGGCTGCGGTTTGCGCCATCTGGCGGCCGCCGCAGGAAGGGCAGAAGGTGCGGCCCTTGCACGAGAAGGGCAGGACCATGTCCGAGGCGCAAGAGGGACAGCGAATGCGCGTGAAGCCGAATGCAGGGTCGCCGCACTGGACGAGTGCCTCGAACTCGGAGAGGACGTACTGCGGAAGAGGGCGGCCGTCGCGCTCGTCCTCGAAGACGGCCTGGAACGCTCCGAGATGGGCGCGGACAATCTCTTGAAGAGTGGATCGGCCGCCTGTGCCTCGGATTTGGTCCGGTGGAGACTCCATCGTATGGAGTCGGACCACTCGAACCCTGTCTCGGTTACGGGCCGCATGCTAGCCCCAGGGGGCTGGGATTCGGTAAGGCGCGGCACGCGAGCCAAACGGAGTCGACAAATGCCCCCAATGAGAACGCATGTTCGTGCCAGCCTGGCCATTGAAGCCAGGTGGGACACGCTATTTGGCCTGTCCGGCCGCACTGAGCGTACGATCGGCCTTCTGGATCAAGGCGTTGCCGCAGAAAGGTGGCAACGGACGTGTCAAACGGGCAGGCTGTCCGCCTATATGGTCGATTCCTCCAACGACAGCGCCCACGAGGGTGAGCCCCTGCCCTTTGGGCACCTTCCAGACGACGTGGCCCCGAAGGGTCGTTCTTCTGCCCGCAAAAAGACGACTCCGAAGAGGCGCGAGCCCGCCAGGGCTCCCAAGGACGAGGCGCGGAGAAAGAGGGCTCCGAAAGAAGAGCCTGATGAGGCACCGGTGACATTCGTCAGAGCCCCTTCCGCCGGGCGTCCGGCTCAAGAATCCTCTGGGGCTCCTCTCGGGGCTGCTGCTGAGCCCTCTCCGGAAGGCCCCGCGAAAGCGCTCACCGCAGGCCAGCCCGCAGGCTAGCCTGCTGAGCTTCCGCCGCCCACCGAGGTCTTCGGCAAAGACGGGCGCGTGGTCGGCTGGAAGGGGTTCACGCTCTCTCTGTTCCAGCTCAACGCCGTCGAGGCCATCCGCAAGGGGCGCAACGTCTTTGTGTCGGCGCCCACGGGTGCTGGCAAGACGCTCGTCGCTGAGTACGCGATTGAGGACGCCGTGCGCTCGGGGCACCGCTGCATCTACACCGCCCCTATCAAGGCGCTATCGAATCAGAAGTACCGGAAAAGGCAGGTGACCTGGTGCGCAGGACCCTCTCGGCGTCCTCCCCCAACGCGCTGCTCTCCACCACGGAGGAAGAGCTCCTGGTGTGGACGCCCATCGTCGAGGCCGCCGGCGGCAGCCTCAAGCCCCTCCCTACGGGGCGAACGTCAGGCCTCGTGGGCGACGTCATTCGCCTCTGCAAGCTGCGCCCCGGCCGCTAACGAATCGCCGCGGCATGGCGAGGACGTTATCGTGCTTGGATGCACGCTCTCCTCGTTGCCGCGTTCCTTTCTATCCCGGCCGCTCCTTCCCCCCAGGAAGAGAAGCGTCCCAACGTCCTCCTCCTGATCTCCGACGATCAGGCTTGGAACGACTTTGGCTTCATGGGCAGCGAAGCGATCCAAACGCCGCGCCTGGACGAGCTCGCTGGCAAGAGCCTCTCGTTCCCACGGGGCTACGTCCCCACCGCCCTGTGCCGGGCGAGCCTCGCCACCATCATCACCGGGCTCTATCCCCATGAGCACAAGATCACCGGCAACGATCCTCCCAAGGGAGAGGATCGCGCCAAGATGCTCAAGCACATCGCTGCGGTGGACACCCTCCCCAAGCTGTTGGCAAGCGCCGGGTACCGCAGCCAGCAGACGGGCAAGTGGTGGGAGGGAGAGTGCCAGTGCGGAGGCTTCACGGAGGGCATGACCCACGGGGACCCGAAGCGCGGGGGCAGGCACGGGGACGTAGGGCTTCAGATCGGACGCAAGACCATGGCGCCGGCCCTGGACTTCATGGACTCGTGCGCTGATACCGAGACGCCCTTCTTCCTCTGGTACGCGCCCTTCCTGCCCCACACGCCCCACAACCCACCCGCACGCCTGCTAGAGCGCTACCAGAAGCCCGGAGTCACCGACTCCATCGCGAAGTACCAGGCCATGTGTACCTGGTTCGACGAGACCTGCGGCGTGCTGCTCGACCACCTCGACGCCCAGGGCCTGACGGAGGACACGCTCGTGGTGCTGGTCACCGACAACGGCTGGATCCAGCGCCCCGATCGGAACGGCTACGCGCCGCGCAGCAAGCGCACGGCCTACGAAGGGGGCGTGCGGACGCCGATTCTCTTCTCATGGCCCGGCACCTTTCCAACGGCCAAGCGACAGGAGCTAGCGAGCAGCGTGGACATTGCGCCGACCATCCTGGCCGCCTGCGGGGTTGACGTTCCCTCCACCATGCCTGGCATCGACCTGCGCGTTCCAGGAGCGAAGGCGCGCCCCGTGTTTGGCGCTGCCTATACCCACAACGCCGTGGACATCGACGATCCCGCGCGCAACCTCGTCACCCGCTGGGTGGTGAGCGGTTCACACAAGCTGCTCATGCACGTGGATCCCGAGCGCAGGCCTGAGCTCTACAACCTGGTCGACGACCCTTTCGAGAAGACGCCCGTCACCAGCGCCAAGGTTGAGGCCAAGCTCCTGGCTGAGCTCAACGCCTGGTGGCAGCCGAAGCTCTAGTCCCCCGACTCGACTTCAGCCCCCGCGAGGGAGCGCTCGATCATGAACGTCACCAGGGGCTTGGACTGGAACCAGCCGCTCCACATGTCGTGGCCGCGGCCCTCCTGGACGAGGACGTTGGCGGTGCCCCCTAGCACTCCGTAGACATCAGCCAGGGCCGCTGAGTTCGCGTCCAGGGGCACCACTGTGTCCTGGTCGCCATGAATATGCAGCACGGGGACCGCCGCACTCGCGAGCCCCGAGAGTCGCAGGATCGGATTGTGGATTGTGATCTCAGCCCTCAGTTCTTCCGCCGAAAGGCCAAAGGCCGGCGCTGCTCGCTCGATGCCTGGATAGCTTGTGAGGTCGCACACGGGATAGATACCGGCGACCCCGGCGACGCAATCTGGATAGAGCGTGGCCCACCCGTAGAGCATCAGGCCCCCGCGGCTTCTGGCCAGGAGCGTCGGGCGCTTGGCGAAGCCCCACTCACCCGTCAGCTTGCCGTAGAGCTCTTCAAAGCCGCGGATCCCCGCGGGGCTGCCGTAGGACTCCCCCACGTCGATCCCCGCGATGGCAACGCCCGCCTCCAGCAGCTGGTCAAACATCCACAGCTCTTCCACCGCCGGCGTCCGGGGCCTCACCGGCGCGTACCAAACCCAGGGCCTTGGACCGGGCTGGCGGGAGGCTGTGGGAGGCTCGATCACAAAGGCCGTGCGCCCCCCAAGCCCAAACACCTCGCCCAGTCGCGGGAGCACCTTGACGGCGCGGCGGGGATCGTCCGCGGGCAGCTTGGGCATCGCCGCCAGATTCAGAGCTTCGATCCACACGTTGCGAAAGCCCACCTGATTGTGATGACCCTGCAGCTTGATGGGCCGCGGCTCTGGTCCCTCTGGTTGGCCGGCACCAGTCTTGCGAGCAAGGGCGACGTTGTCGTGAATCAGCAGGTCGTTGTGAAACACGGTGACGCGGGCGTCCTCGACCTTCTGTTCCCCTTCAAAGCGCGCGGCGCGGAACACGATGTCATAGCTCTGCCAAGCTTCCGCCGGCAGGCTCGCGATCTGATCCGGCTCCTTCAGGCGGTACAGGCTCCCACAGTCCCACGCCTGGTAGTCCGCGGCGGAGATCCCATGGGAGTCCAAGATCTGCAGCTCATAGCGCTGCTGGATATAGACCCCTGAGTTGCCGTTCGTCTCCCGCTTCTCGTTGTCCACGTCGTTGACCCGGAATTCCACGTGCATGCGGAAGTCGCCGTAGGCCTCGGGAGTGACGACGCTGTCCCACGCCGGCGATGCCGTGAGCACGCCTCCCTCGAAAGTCCATTGGCTCACCTCGTCCGTCTCAGGAACCATGTGATGGCCTTCTTCACCCACGAGTCGCACGCCTGCCGGAGGAAACTCGCGGAAGGCGTGAAGGTCCTGGGCCGCCAGTGACTCACCGAAGAGTAGGGAGACTGTTGCAAGGAACGCGCTGCGTCGAAGGGGGTTCATGGCGTGAGCATAGCCCATGGCGTCCGCTGGGCCGATGCGATTCTTCACCATCGATCCTGCGCCCATAGAAATCAAAGAAACATCTCCGGCGACGGCCGGGGATTGCGAGGCGAGTCGCGAAAGACCGAGCGCTCTGCTCGGCGTCTCTTGCACCGACTAAGGAGGTCGACCCGCCATGCAACCCACCGTGACTCCGACTCTGATCACCTTCCCTCGCCCACTTCGTCTACTCGCAGCCCTTACCGCCGCCCTCGCCATGCTCACGCTGGCGCTTGGGATCGCCATGCCGTCCGGCGCGGCACCTGCGGCCCCCGACGGGCCTCTCGATATCCCCTGGTTCCCTGAAGTCACCTACGCCCATGAACAATCTGATCCCACCTGGCTTAGGGACGACGCCGCCATCGAAGACCTGGCTAGCATCGTTAGTCTCTGGTCCCAGGCGCTCAGCTCAACCCCGCCTTCCAGCGACGACGTGTCCGAGCTTCGCCTAGACCTCTTGGCCGCCTACCAGTCAGTGACGGTGGACGAAGGCGAGTTCTACTACACCTGGGCGATCATTGGGGATCAGCTGCGCCGAGTGTGCCACCCCAAGATCCAGGTCTCCGTGCTCGACGGCTCGCTCCAGGATGAGGCACTCGTTCTCTTTCCAGCGCCTGTTGGGCTCTAGCACCCCTGATTGCGGAATCCCTCATGGGGCACGGGCCCCAGCCTTGCCGTAGGCAGTCAGCTGCGGGCGCGCTACCATCAGGGCATGACGCCCTTGTCCGGCACCGGCCATCCCCGGAACGATTCCCATGAGACCGCTCGTCTCGTAGGGCGCTGCCTAGAAGATGAACCGCGAGCTTGGAGTGAACTTGACGAGAGGCTTCGTCGGCGCTTCAAACTCGTGGTCCGAAGCCGCATCCCAAGCAGGATGCGGCAGCGATTCGACACAGATGATGTCCTCCAGTCGGCTGTGATCAGCGTCTATGAGCACCTGGATCGCTTTCGATATCGAGGCGAGGGGAGCTTGGATAGCTGGATGCACGCCATCATTGATCGGCGTCTAAAGTCGCGCCTCCGTCAGCACGGCGCGCTCAAGCGAGACGTGGGCAACGAGACAGCTCTCGCGTCAAGAGGCACAGGCCCCGATCAGTGTCTAGCTGACGATGACGGCGAACTCAGTCTTGTGGATCAACGAGACCTCATGGCCACGGCTGTCACCCAGCTGACCGAGCTCGAAGAAAGAGATCTGAACCTCGTTCAAGGACACTTCTTTGACGGAAGGTCCGTTCGGAGTATCGCCCACGAGTGGGGACAGCCTGAGGCAACGCTCCGGAGACGGCTCGCCATGGTGCTCCTCCGACTGCAGCGAGCCATGGTCCCCCCGGATGAGCACTGAGGATCGTGAAGAGAGGCTCCTCAGATACATAGAGGCGCGGCTCGCCGAGAGAGAAGAAGGCGTCGAAGGCACGATCACAAGCGCGCCGGGGGACGCTGGGGAGCTGTGGCCAGAGGCCAAGGGGTGCTACAGCTCATCTCAACCCTTGAGGAGGTGGGTCGACTCTTGGAGGACGTGGACCCGGTGGAGCCACTCCCGGAGACGATCAATCGATTCGAGGTCCTACGCCTGCTTGGCCAAGGCGGATACGGATAGATGGGATGAGAAGGCCAGCCTCCAGCCCGGGTTACCTTGACGGGACC
>CAYQKK010000143.1:6706-10136 GCA_964417955.1 uncultured Planctomycetaceae bacterium | reverse complement strand
CGGCTGGGGTTCTCGGTTGGGGTTCTCGGTTGGGGTTGGGTTTGGGCGGGAAATGCTTCGGTGTTGAGGGGGCTTGGTCCACGATCTGGGTATGGCACATCGCATTCTTGTTGGGGCCCTCTCGGGCTGTTTCTTGCTCTTCGCTGGTACGTCTTCTGCTCAGGAGGTCGCGAGTTCGTCGGCTCGGGAGGTGGCTACGCCTTTCCTGTTTCAGATTGAAGGGAAAGGGACCTCCGGGTTTCTGTACGGCACGGTTCACCTCGCGGACAAGCGGGTGGTGACGCTGCCGGGGTCGGTGACGGCGGCTTTGGATCTCTCTGACTCCTTCTTCGCCGAGATTGAGGCGACGGCGGCTTCGGAGGCCAAGGTGCAGAAGATGGCGATGATGCCGGCTGGGGAGTCGCTCGATGTCCTTGTGGGTTCGGAGACCTGGAAGCGGGTGGAGGCTCAGTTCATTAAGGCAGGGCATCCGGCGATGATGGCCAAGGGCATGGCGCGGCTTGAGCCCTGGGCGTTTAGTTCGCTGTTGCCCATGCTTGGGTCCCTGGAGGAGATGGCGGCTCGGCCGGCGCTCGACAAGATGCTGTACCAGCGCGCCGAGAAGGCTGGTAAGAGCGTCGCGGGGCTGGAGACGGTTGAGGAGCAGGTCGAGCTGTTTCGGTCCTTCACGCGGGACGAGCAGGTGCAGATGCTGCGGGACTCGCTGACGCTTCTGGAGGAGTACCAAGCGGCCGGGCGGGACGTGATGGAAGAGATGATCGCGGCTTGGATGTCGGGGGATAGCGCTGCGCTTGTGGCGCTGCTGGACGACGGGTTTGGTACGGATCCGGCGATTCGTGAGCGCGCGGAGCAGGCGCTGCTTTGGAAGCGGAACGTGCGCTTTGCAGAGCGCATGGAGGCCGCGATGGCGGCGGCTCCGGCGAAGACCGCCTTCTTTGCGGTCGGGGCGCTGCACATTCCCAACGCGCCGAAGGCTCCCAAGGCGGCTGGAGCGGCCGCAACGGATGGGAGCGAAGCTTCGGGGGCACCCAAGCTTGGGGTCGTCGAACTGCTGCGCAGGCGCGGCTACACCGTCACCCGCGTCGGCTCTGGCGTGGCGGTCCCGGCGAAGGCCGGGAAGTAGGGCGAGGGCGCTCTACTGAATGCGCCACGTGGCGCTCAGGTTGCTGGACTCGTCGATCGTGACGGTGCCGGCCTGGGCGTCATAGCACCAGCCGACGGTCGCTGGAGGGTCTCCGCAGGTGGGACCTAGGAAGATACCGTTGCGGGTGACCGTCGTCGGCGCCGTGGTGTACCCACGCAGAACGATGGCGTTCCCCTGGCTCTCCATGCGCGTCGTGGAGACAAAAAGCGGCTGCGAGGGGTCGAGCCCTAGCTTCTGCACTCGCAGACTGACGCTGAGAGCGTTGTCCGTGTCCGTGATCGCTACGAGGTTGGCGGTGGCGTTCACGGAGTACTCAAATTCCGTGAAGGCACCCGAGAGGCGCTGAGCCACGTCGAATCTACCCCAGCGTGCGTCCCGATCCGCGAGCACGGTTCCCGCCGTTGGGTTCGCCTCCAAGGACTGGGCGGAAAGCCACTGGCAGGCCGCCGCAATGTCCAGCGTATCCCAGCAGTGCTGATCGACGCAGTTGGGCACGCCGCCTGGAACGGTCACGAGCTCGTGATCCCCTGCGGGCAAGGCCGTGATGAACCCGTCGAGGGTCTCTGCCTGGGATTGCAGGTAAGCGAAGTTGTCCATGGAGTTGAACCAGGTCTGCACGGGTACGTGCTCTAGGTTCAGCGCCATATGACGGCCCTGGGAAAGCAGCGAGCCCGCACCGTCGACCTCGATCAAAGAAGATCGCTGCCACTCGAATACGGGACCGGTGGGAGGGCCCCCGAAGATGCCCTCCATGATGTCCGCCACGATCGTCGGAGCGTTCACGTAGACGTTCGACAGGGCGACTGAGCCCGTGTGGTTGACCACCGCGCTGATCGCTCCCGAGCGGCGGTCCCGGTGACGGGCGGCGTAGCTTAGCGCGTTGCCTCCCCCCATCGAGAACCCAGCCGCGTACAGCCGATCGCGGTCGATGCTGTAGGTGTTCAAGATGAGCTGGATCAACACCTCGACGTGGAGCTGGCTCTCGGCGCTCGCGTAGCTGGTGTCCGCTGGCCCGTTCAGGTTGCGCTGGAGGGGCGCGATCAAGAACCAGTCGCGCTGATCGGCTTCCACGAAGAAGTCCATGGCGCGGAAGTAGATGTCGCCATGGGAGCTCCCCGCCCCGTGGAACGCCGTGAGCAGCGGGCGTGGCACGCTCGGATCCGTGTCTGGCACGAAGAGCGAGAAGAGCTCGATCCCGCCGGTCGCCTCTACGAATACGCTGTAGTTGAGGATCGTGCCGCCGACCCCCGCCGCGATGAGGGGGGCGATCTCCGTGGCGGTCGCCACCGACGAGAGCCACGCGTAACCAGCCTGGCTCTGCGCGAGCTCCGCGGGGCCGATATCGTCCCAGGTCGAACCGGCCGGGAGGGTGCCCTGGAAGGTTCTGCCCTCTCCGGCTCCGGGGACGCTTCCCACTGGCCCTAAGGCCGTGGGCCCCACCACCGTCCCAGCCTCATCGGAACAGGCAGCGGAGGCCAGCGCTGCGAGGATTAGACCAGAGGCGCGTAGGAGCGTTCGATTGGGTGGCTGCATGAAAGTGATAGGGAGCGCGTCCGTCGCCTCTGACGGCGAATGCTCGATTTCACCGCGCCCTCAGAAGTTCACGCGCCAGGTGACAGCACCCGGGTCTGCTTCCAAGAGCGTAAGGGTCTGAGCCGCAGGGTCGTAGCACCAAGAAGACGCCGTTGCAGCGCCCCCAGAGCAGTCATCGGCAAGGACTGCGCCTTCACGGATGACGGAAGCCGGCGCCGTAGCCACGTTGTCGATGACGAATCCGGTCGATGTCCCGCCAAAGTCGTCGAGGGTGAGCTTGAGGGGCTGAGCGGAGTCAAGCGTGAGCCTCGACATGGACCCCGTCACGCTCGCCATGTTGCTGGGCGCTGACAGCCATAGCGCATTCGAGACCACGTCGACCTCAAAGGCGAGGCGAGAGAACTCGCCCTCGAGGACCTGAGCGAGGTCGAAGTACTCCCAACGCCCGCTTCGGTCCGCGAGGATCGAGCCAAACTGCGGAGCGGAGTCCAGCGTCTGCTGCTCAAGCCAGTCGCAGGCGAGTGCCTGATCCAACGAGCCCCAGCAGTGCTGGGAGCTACCGCAGGCGCTGCTGCTGGCCACCCGCACCGATTCGTGGTTCGCCCCCGGAAGGCTCTGCAGGTAGCCGTCCAGCTCGATGGACTGTTCCACCAGGTAGCCCAGGGAGTCGCTGGCGTTGTACCAGGTCTGCGTCGGCACGTGGGCGAGGTTGATGGCCATGTGCTGGCCGTCGAGCAGAAGCGCGGCCTGACT
>CAYQKK010000143.1:0-6606 GCA_964417955.1 uncultured Planctomycetaceae bacterium | reverse complement strand
ATGGCGTAGTGCTCCATGACGAAGCCGATCACGGCCTCAACGTGCAGCTGGCTCTGGGCGCTCGAATAGCTGATATCCCATGGGCCGGTTAGGTTGCGCTGGAGCGGCGCGACCAAGTACCAGTCTCGCTGGTCGGCCTCCTGGAAGAAGCTCGTGCGGACATCGATGTCCCGGTGGGACGTCGAAAAGCCGTGGAACGCCGTCAGAAGCGGCCGCTCGATCCCAGCCTGTGAGGCAGGAACGAAGAGTGAGAAGTACTCCATCGCCTGCGTCTCGTCCACGAAGAGACTGTAGGTGAGGACCGTGCCTCCCATGGGAGTCAGGAGCAGCGTCGACGCCTCCGCCGAATTCGCCACTCGCTCGATGTAGGCGAACGTGCCGTTGGCCATCTGGACCTGGTAGGGCCCATAGTTGTCCATGGTCGGCGGGGGACCGCTCAAGCGCATACGCACCAGGTCTTCCAAGCTATCGCCGCCCGCTTCACCTGAATCCGTCTCGGTCAAGTCAACGCTTTCGCGAACCGACTGTGACTCTGAGCACGACGCCGCTAAAGCGGCGAGGGGCAGTAGAAGGTGGAGCAAACGCATAGGAAGCCTCAAATGAGACGCATGGGAGGCAGAAAAGGTTCCCGCTCCTCTTGGCTATCCTACCCCGCTCAATGGCGACCTGAATCGTCATTCCCCAATGCCAATCCGGCCGCATTCAAGGCTTGGCCTTCAGGCGCACTTGGACGCTCTGCAGGCTCTTCTTGAGCTCTACGATCTCCTGGTGGGTCACATGGCCCCTGTGCTTCACCACGAGACGCCACTTCGCCCTCGGAACGTTAGCGCGCGTGTACAGCCCACGGGAGTCTGGCTTTCCGGGGAAGCTCAGACTCTTGGGCAGTCCCTTGCGACCAGCTTGACGAGCCGGAAGCCGGTAAAGCAGCACCTGAGCATCCTTGAGCGTGCGGCCCTGGGAGCTCTTGACCGTGACGGAGAGCCTCGTCGCCGCGCGCATCACAATCTCGCCGACGTCGTAGCGCTCGCCCGGTCTCAGGTTCAGCCGTGGAAGGGACTTGGATTCGAAGCGATCGCAGTGAACGATCGCCTTCACCCGACCCGGCCGAATGCCGCGCAGCTCGAACGTGTGCTCGTCCACGTGGGCTGCACCACCGCGGAGTCCGTCGAAACGCGGCGCGATCAGAGGCTCCCCGTTTCCGCGCACGAGACGCCCAGTGATCATGGCCGGAACCAGCGGCTCCGCGCGCTCAAGCACGATGACCCTGGGGGGCGCAGGCAGGGCATCGCCCTCATCGATGGTCAGCTCCTTCGCCGACAAGTACCCCTTCGCCGCGACGCGCAAGTCCAAGGGCGACGGAACGGTTCCATCCTGTCCGAAGGGAAGGCGCAGGTAGGCCCTCCCGAACCCGTCCGTCGTCACGGACGACGACGGTCTCTTGCCGCTCCCACGCGGAGGCGCCGCGGCCTTGGGCACGGATGCACGCACCCTCGCTCCGAACACGGCCTCGCCCTCCGTCCCGACCACCTGCACGAGCACGCGGGGATTGGGCACGAGCGTGAACGTTGGGATCTCGTCGAGTGTGCCCTCGGGCCAGACTTCGTCAGTGCGCGCCCGGCCCTCCCAGTTCAGCCGGATCTTCTTGAGAGTTGGAAACGCTGAACCCGCGACCACGAGGCCGTCTGGCTGAACCTCGAGTCTCTCGGCTGGGCCCCATCGGTTCACGGAACGAGTCTCTCCCCCAGGGATCCCAGCCTCCACGTTTCCGAGGAAGCTCACCGTGATCGCATCGAGGGCTTCCCCGTTCGCCGCTTCCACCCGGAAGAGGACCGCAGGCCGCGGGCCGAGCGAGATCTCGATGTCCTCACGGGACTCGTCCAACTTGAGGGCGCCAATGAGGGCCATGGCGTAGTCGCTCCCGTCGGATAGGGCATGCACGGCCAGCTTGCGCCCCGACGGAACGGCCTCTGCCACGAAGCGACCCGTCGTGGGATCCACCTCGGCGTAAACCCCGCGATCAAGCCCTTCCCGAATCGAAAAGCCTGTGCTGCTCGGCCGAGCGTTCTTCGAGGACTCCTCCGTGGTCACAAGCACTTTGACCTGCGACAGGGTCAGCCCGTCGGTGGCGATGACCCTCCCCGAGAGGGAGGCCGAGCCGCGCACTTTGAGCTCGTGCCGGCGCGCCATGTTGCCCTCGACGATGAAGATCTTGCGCGGGTGTTTGACTCCATCCGGCGTGTGCAGCTCGACGTCGAGCTCGCCGTGGGGAAGCCCGAGGATCGAGAACGCGCCGCGCTCATCCGTCACCTGAGGAGGATAGGGCAGTCGGTTGATGCGCTCAGAGAGTTCCTCCAAGCGGGGAGACACCACGACCGTCACACCGGGCATCGGCACCCGCGTGGTGAGCTCTCGAATGATGCCGTTCGCGACCTCGCCTTCGAGCAGCCGGAGCGACTGCTCGACCCGTTCTCCGGACTGCAGTGTGAGCGCCTGCTCCATCGCGACCGGCGATCCGACCACGGCGAGGGCAACGGAAAGCGGGCCTGGGGGGAGATCGTGAAAGACCAGTCGCGTGCTTCCGCCAACGCTGGGCATGAGGCTGACGCCTTTGACCTTGGCCTCAGCGTCGAGGACGGGCCAAGCGAGCTCGATATCGGGATCTCGCTCGCGCACGCCTGGGGCGAACCAGAGCGCAAGCGCGCCGGTCGCCGTCGAAGGAGCCCCAAGCACGTCGAGAACGAGGGAACCGGAGGCATAGAGGGTGACATCCCGAATCCTGCCGTCGTCGCGGTCTCGCCCTCCCGCAGAGTCCGAATCGAGGTCCAGGTCAAGCTCCGCCTGCACGTCCATCGCCGCGACGCCGACGTAGCCCGCCGCCGCCACTTTCAAATCGAAGCGGCGTAGCCCTGGATCCTCAGCATCCGGCTCGCCTTCCTCCGGAAGGCGGCAGATCACCTCGATGAAGCCTTGGTCGTCCGCTTCGGTCGCACGCCAGCCGGATTCACGCGCGAGGGGTACGCCGCCCCAGACGACCTCGGTGACCACTGCGCCGGTGACGGCCTGCCCGCTGGCGCCATCGGAAACGAGGAGCACCGCGCGGTACTCGAGCCTCTTGGCGCCAGCCGCCACGCGCCCCTGGCTAGCGGTGCGCTCCCTTGCCATCGCCCCTGACAAGGGAAGGGCCTCTGAGGCATCATCCCTCGCTGCGCGCTCGATGTCCGTCAGCGTCCCCTCGCTAGGCGCTCCTCCGCCGCGTAGTTCATCGGTCGACCCCTCCGCCACCCAGTGGAGCGGCTCGTCCGCCGAGCGAAACCCGTCACTTTGAGCATCGAGCCAAGCCCAAAGAAGCCCCCCCATCGCGAGGAACGCGATGACAAGGAGGCCGAGAAGCTGTGGGCGAGGGGTGGCACGCATGGGAGAGCTGCGATCTTAACCGCTCGGTTCGAGCACGGTTCCGAAGCTGCGGCCATCTAAAGAGAAGATCTGCACGCGCTCGCCGTCCCGATCCAAGACGCAGAGCCGGCTGTCCCGGTCGTTGCGGCCCAGCTCAAGAGCAAGGCCTCCTGGCTGGTCGACGGAGGCGTCCCCGCTCTCCTCGGCAGCGGGATCGGCGGCACCGTCCTTCGCTAGCTGCGCTATTCGTCGTCCGTTGGAGTCAAAGAGGTAAACGCCGCTCGCTTCCCCTGCGGTCGCCACCACGACACGACCATCTCCGACGAGAGCCACCGCCTCCGGTTCACCGAGCGCCTCTGGAATCGGAAAGGCAAAGCGGAACACCAGCCGTCCTGTGACCTCGCCCTCGAAGATCTGCACGCGCCGCGCTCCGCTCTCGACGACTGCGAGTTCCTCCCCACGCCAGTCAAGGCCGCGGATGCGCTGGAACTTGCCCTCGGGATCTCCGAGGGGAGCGATCGAACGGCCGCGCCCCGACGCGATGTGCAGAACCTGGAGTCCGTGGCGCCGCGTGCCACCGGACGCGACGATCAAGGTCGTGTCATCGTCCTCCCCTACCACGCGCAAGTCCACCGGGGAACCGATCAAGCCGTGACGATCCGAAGCGCCGAGGCTCTGGATGCGGGGGCGCGCGGGCCCCTCGGCTGCGCTCGCTTCGCGGTCGCTCACGGCAGCGACCTGTTGGCCAAAGAGGCTGAAGCAGCGAATCGCCTCGCCAGCCGCGTCGGCGATCCACAGGCGACGATCCGCGTCGACGTCCATGCCACTGACGCTCGAGCGCCCCATGGCTTCGTCCCTGAAGGTGAAGCGCGTTTCCAAGGGCCGACCCCCTAGATCGTAGGTGGCCACTTCCGCCGTCAGGTTCTGGCGCCCCACAAAGAGGACACCGCCATGGAGTCGAAGGCTGCCTTGCACGGGCCTAGTTTAGCTCAACTTCGCGGCCGTCCTAAGGGTGACGAACGAGACTTCCGCAGGGACCCCCGTGCGGAGCGGCATCCCCACTACGCCGAGCCCCCGCGACACAAGAACCGTTGTGCTCCCAAGCTCGATGCGTAGCCCCGGATGCGCGGGTCCAAGGTCGCGGAGAAACGGTAGGTCGACCTGGGACCCGTGGGTGTGCCCGGACAGGACCGCTGCGACTCCATACTCGGCGAAGGCCGGTGCGCCGCGCGGACCGTGGGAGAGCGCGATCACCAAGTCGGCCGATCGCGCCTCGGCCATCGCCGCAGCCACGTCGACCACCTTGCCCTCCTCGGGGTCTTCGATGCCCGCGAAGGCTATCGTTCCCCCGTTCACCTCAAGCTCATGACTCGCATTCCGCAGGAAGGTCCAGCCGTCCGGCTCAAGAGCCGCGGTCATCTCCCATTCGCGCCGCTTCTTGTAGTCGTGATTCCCGAACACGGCGAACGTCCCGAGCTTTCCCACGCACCTACGCAGCTCAGGAATCACCGGCTGCACGTTGTGGATCCCGTGGGTCACGTAGTCGCCGGTCCAGCAAACCACGTCAGGGCGCCGCTGTTCAATCAGATCGACGACCGCCCCAAGGTCCCCCTTCGCGAGGAAGGGGCCCGCGTGAATGTCGGACAGGTGAGCGATCACGAGACCGTCCAGCGCAGCCGCGCCCGCCGGAATCGGTAGCTCGATATCTCGGACGCCGAGCCTTTTGGGGCTCAGGTAGCGCCACCGATAAAAGTGCCGCCCGCCAAGCAGCACACAAATCCGCTCGATCGTCGCGAAGACGGCGATACGAAAGCGGCTGAAGCGGCGGGGCGCGATCACCCGGTCGGTGTAAGGCGCAGGATGCCCGACCTCCAACACAAAGCTGGAATTGACTGCGGCGCCCCGCGGGTACGATGGGCCCATGCCGCCACATGCCGGAACCCTCGCACTCTTCATCGTGCCCACCATCTGGCTCGTAGGACTCCTTTGGATGCGGAGGGGGCGACGCCCCGAACGCTCCCCCCAATCCGTCCTGCGGCGGGACATCCTGGGGTGGTTCTTGATCAGCGCCTTCGTGGCGGGCTGCGGTTTGGCAGTGGGCGTAGGTGTCATCCACAACGGGTTCGCTGTGCTGCGCATTTGGTTCGACGGCGCCAGCCTTGGGCTTGCTCCGCTGCTGTGCTTCATCGGACTCGCAGGCCTGCGGAAGCGGGCGAGCTTCACGGCATTTGCCTGCGCGGTGATCGGAGCAGCGGCCCTCGGGGTCGCGCTCTACGCAACGCGCGTCGAGCCCTTTCGCCTAGAGGTGACGCGCCACGTCGTTCGCAGCGACCGCCTGCCCGTCGGGATCGATACGTCCATCACGGTCGCGATCCTCGCCGACCTACAAACCGATCAGATCGGCGCCTACGAGGCTGAGGTCTTCCGGGCCATGGACGAAGCAAAGCCCGACCTGATTCTCCTGCCAGGTGACTATCTCCAGTTCCTCGACCTGCGCAAGTTCGACACGGTCCAGCCCGCGCTCGTCGGGCTCTTTCGCTCGATGGAGCATGTTCCGCGCCTTGGGGTCGTGGCCGTGGACGGCGACGTCGACGAGGCGGCGGTTTCGCTGGCGGACACCGGCGCCCGCTGCTTGACGAACGAAACCGTACGGTTCGACGACGATCGACTGCAGGTGATTGGGCTAGGCACGTCGGCTTCTAGGCGCGACCTCTCCGCGGAAGTTGTGGGGCAGATAGAGAGCTTCGACGGCCTCACGATCATCTGCGGACATGCGCCCGACTACATGAACATGGTGCTGGAGGGCCGCTTCGACGAGCCGGCCGTTCTCGTAGCCGGCCACACCCACGGCGGGCAGGTCGCCATCCCGGGTTTCGGCCCTCCGCTCACCTTGTCGAGGGTGCCGCGCTGGCTCGCTGCGGGCACGCTCGCCCAGCGCGGCGACACCACGCTCCTCGTCAGTCGCGGCATCGGCATGGAGCGCAGGCACGCCCCGAGGGTGCGGTTCAACTGCCGGCCGCAGCTCGTGGTGCTGGAGCTTGTGGGATCCAAAGTGGCCCAGCGGTAGAACCGAAGCGCCGACGATCAGCGGGCATCCAACCCCAATCGACTAGCCCTGAAATAAGCGCTAAGAATCGACAGACCACTGCGTTTCGCGCAGCAGCACCGCGTCCGCGGCCCTTGCGCTTCGCTTCGAGAACTCACCTGACTAGC
>CAYQKK010000142.1:0-10192 GCA_964417955.1 uncultured Planctomycetaceae bacterium | reverse complement strand
ACCTGGCCCGCGCCCGGCGCGGCCGGTCGTTTGGGTAGTGCGTCTAGACGGATAGGAAATCCAAGCTAGCAGTCGGAATCGGCTCTTTCGCATGGTGTCCTCCTGGGACGGTTGTACCCCGCCTTCCTAGGAACTGCTGGAGCGGTTTACTGGGGCATGGTCATCCGCTCAACGGGTTCTCTTTGAGGTCGCGGCGGATGATGCCAGAGAGGCCGTCGTGCGACTTGCGGAAGTCGACGGGCTCGCGCTGGATGAAGACGCGCGTTGATGCCGGCAGGCTCAGCATACGAGCGCGTTGACTACCGCGCGGAGCGTCGCGGGGTCGAAGCCCGGTTTGATGGCGACCCGGAGATCGCCATCGAGGACGACTTCGATCGTGCTGATTGCAACGTCACCGATGTCGACCTCGATGAACTGACTCGAATCGTCACGGGCTGCCGCGTCGTCCTGCTGCTTGGGCTCGCGGAGCTTGCGTGCCCAGTACTGAAGGGTCGCGACCGGGACGCCGCTCTCTTCGGAGAGCTGGGCGAAGGTGAGTCGCTCGGCTTCACGGCGGGCGAGGAGGTCGAGGTACTGGTCGGGATCGCGTCGGGTGTGTTTCGTCGTCCACTTATCGTCGGCGCAATCCGGATCTCGATCAATGTGAGGCGTATGCGACGCTTACGTACTCGCTTGCGTTGAGCTGCAAGCTCAACGGCGTGGACGTTCAGGCTTACCTTGAGGACGCTCTGGGGCTCGTTGGGACGACGCCTGCGTCGGAGATCGCCAAGCTCACGTCTTGGGGCTGGGCGGCGGGCCAGGGCGCTACGCTGGCCAGCCAAGCGGCTGCCGTTGCAAAGTCAACAGGCCAGCGACATGGGATGACCGGACAGGTACCTTCCAGCTGCGGATCCCGGCTCTAGATCGGGCCTTCGATACGATCCTCAACCACCTCTACGGCATCTTGAACGCCATCACGCTGAACACGTTGAACGCAGCCTCAGAGAGCGTCAACAGCCGCGTTCAAGCGCTCAAGAAGCGAGCGAATGGCTACCGCAACCGTGCGCGCTTCCGAGATGCGATCTACTTTCACCTCGGGGGCCTCGACCTCTACCCGACGCGCGCCTTCCACTCAAATTCCTGAAGCCCCTGAGTTTGACGGGGTCAATAGAAATGAGCAACTACTGGCTGATCGTCTGCCGTGCCTCCTATCGCTACAATAGTGGCATCGCCGAAGCCCGGCACCGATACCCGCACGCGGCACTTTTCTCCGAACGATATTCTCGCAACCCGATAACAAACGAGTCCACTATCACGAATCTGCAAGCGCACACGGTCTAGCAATGTACCCGGTCCACTAGAGCCAACCGAGAAAAATTCCAGTATCGCCTCCCCCTGAGGCAGCGGTGTACCGTTGCGCTCCACGAGTTTTAGGTTGACGAAAGCAGCCGGCGTCAACTGGATCGCCTGGTGCGCCCCAGCTCGCTCGTCGAAAACAGACGTCTGCATCCTTGGAAAGGAACAGCGTATCCTGTAAATACCATAACCGGAACATGCAAACTCAAAGTATCCCTCCACGTTTGCACGCACGAGAATCGGGTGCCCAGCAAATCTGTCTAGCCGTGTTGCGGTTACTATCGCACCAATTGCAGGAGTGTTACTAGGGGTGAGGATCTGACCTGAAATCGACCCCATCGGATCTAGCTGAACAGTCCGATGGCTGTCCCCGGAGGCTTCGATATCAAGGACGAATTCGCCCGCCCCCTGCCCGGGTACCTCAATAGAAAGAGTCAGAGTGGTAGACCGGACCGGGATCTGCACACAGCCTTCCTCGTCGGCGACAAAACCGCCTAAGTCAGGACCCTTCATGACCCCGCTTCCAGCCAATATCTCCGCCCCGACTGCAGGGCTTCCATCTGGTAACAGGATAGCAAGTGGCACGGAAAAACAAGGATCCAACTCAACCTCTAGCGATTGGAGTTGATCCGGAAGTTGGACTTCTCTCAAGAGAAAACCATCGGCACCCACCTGTGCGTTCATCGCCCCAGAGCGCAATCGAGGAACCTCAATTATTCCACTGGTATTGGCCCGGAACGTTCCGCAGATCCCACTGACGGTGCAGAAAGAAGAAGGAACTGGGACGCCCAAATACATCGCCGTTACGTATATCTTACCAGAGGTACGCGGGAGCCTAAGAACTACGCCCTCAATTCTCTGCTCTCTTAATTGGTCGTCGGTTAGTCGAATTTCGGCGTACTTTCCGACTAAACCCTCTCCATGAACATTTCTGCCGTAATGGATGGCGACACGATCGCCCCAGCATGCTGCACGGAATTGAAAGCGCCCATTGGAATCGGAGATCGACGTTTCGCCCCGTAGCCCGCCTACAATTATACGAGGTAACCCGAGAGACTCTTCATCCGAGACGGTACCAAAGACATTGACGAAAGAAGTTGACGCACGAACCGTGATTGGCGCCGGGTTTGGAAAACGACGGGAAATCCAAATCCGTCCGTGAGCAATCTCCAACTCGACTCCCGCATGGCAGAGCAGTTTGAGTTCCGTCGGACTCTCAAACACTGTTGATCCTAGGTCCACGACGAACGAGAACTCTCCAGCATCGCCGCTTATGGCACGCTGCAGTGCAGTCGAGCTCCCACGCAAACGTAGCTCAAGCTCAAGCCCCCTTAGGGGCTCCCCACGCGATGTATCAAAGATCCAACCGCTAACAACTCCAGCCTCGTGAGATCCTGAACTCTCAGCCACCAGAGGAGGCTCGTCACCTTCCGACGAGCTTGCGAACGGTGCTGTAAACAATTGTCTGCGGCTTACGTCAGGTACTTCGCTCAGTGCGACATGTGTCGCTGGCATCTCGGCGTGTACTGGTTCGGCGACTCGCTGCAAAATGCCAGCCGAGGTGCTGGTTTGCGTCGACCAGACTAAGACTAAAATAGCCGCGAGCACCAACAGCACTAGCGAGAGTGGCCAACGGTAGCTCAATCCGAGGTTAGTCAATTGACGCCTCAAGGTATCATCCTCGGTTCACCATAGGAATGTTCGCTCTGACTGTCACCCCGACTTCGGTCTGAAGCGACACCTCGCACGTCAAAGGCAGATCAAGTCGCATAGGCGGCATTCTGACCCTAAAAATACAGCTCACAATTCCCTGGCCGTTTGATTCCCAAGAGCTAATGCGCTCTACATCTAAATTGCCGACATTAGGCAATGTCACCTTCGGATCGGCTGACGGGACCACTCCCTTTAGCCTAACGGTCATCACAGGTGAAACGCCACTAGCCCACGCGTGCCCCGGATAAGATAGTTCCAGTGGGTGAATTTCAAGTGGGGTCGATTGTTCCGAGGACAACGCAAAATGGAATAATAGCATCCGTTCCTTCTTGGCGCGGTTCATCGAGCCTTCCTCAACAACAAGAACGTTGAACGAATGCTTAGAAGAACCCGACGGTGGCACCCTACCGGAGGCAACTATTGCAACCGTTTCACCCGGCAAGGCCTCGGCCTGCGCAACTTTGATCCGCACGCACGCGCAACTTTGCGCAGCTAGCTGTAGTGCGATCGTGTTAGCTCCACGGTTCGTGACCTCGAACGTGACGGCTTCAACTTCGCCTCGCCTTTCGCTGCTTTTCTCAATCGACTGGCTTGGCTGGACCTCAAGATCAATGCGATCATCAGCAATATCGACAAACACAAACGGCCAGAAGAATGAAATAGCCAGAGCAAGCGAAAATATTCCCTTCTGATTCATCGTCGCAACTCTGCGCTTACCTGCGGAGGCGTTGTAGAAGTAAAAGCGCCACGAACGCGGCCAATACAGCTCCAACTAGACCATAATCTAGTCGCTTCGGGGTCTCCATGGGGGTCCCTTCACCAGTTCGCTGGGTACTCGACTTGACATCGTCAGTAGCGGGAGGGGCACTACTGGAGGGCAACCGTGTCGACGCCTCTTCCTCTTGCTTGTCCTCCTTGGAGATGAGCGTGAACATAGCACCTGAACTCATATCCAACACACTGCTCGTATAGACAGCGGGGTCGAATTCCGACGGAAGATGCACCAAGTCCCATTCCTCACTCTCATCAGCCCGCCTATCTCTAGCATATTCGAGCGACACTATGAGGGGTTCTACCTCAGAGTACGAATAGGCCAGAACGCCACTGGATGGCAATTCAACGCCATCTACTTCAACAGTTTCTTCAACCGTGAAACGGACGCGAAACGAGTCATCGTCCCGTTGCTCAACTCGCCGGATCATACCTCGGGAATCGACCAATGCATACAGGTTTCTTTTCCCAGATTCCTCGGAAGCACGCAGGTTGATCCAGGCTGCTTCCTGATCAAACCAGCTTGCCTGCTCAGCAAAAGGAGAAGTGCCGTCAAAAACATAGTCAGATGCGTACTCCGAAATCCACTTTTCACCGAACAAGAGCCCACAATGCAGCGCCCCTGAACGAAAGGAAGTGTCCAACTGGTGGGCAGAGAGAGAGCCTTCAACGAGTTTTTTGCCATCGCGAGTGCGCGTGGTTGGTTGAACCCCAAGGTAACGACTGCCGTCGGTTATGGCGAGTCGAAAGAAATCGAATTCCCTAGCGAGCTCATAAAGCTCGAGGACGTCGAAGGTGTCGAGATCCAAGCCCTCCTCATACTTTAGATTGTACTTCGTCCATTTCTCAAAGGCACCCTGTTGCGAAACAGTAGTCAATTCGATCGCACCAAACGGATCTCCGTGGTGCGATACGGCAACAACCTGGAGGCTTCGGACCATACTCTCTCGGCGGCGACAGCCGTCTTTGAAGAGCTGGAACCACACTTGTTCTGCCTCGGGAACACTAGAGTCGAGTTGTTGCGGCTCCGAGGGGTGCAACATAACGAGTGCGATGGCAGAAATAGAGCTAAAGAAGAGCATTCAAATGGTCGCGACAGGTTCTGTTTGTTTGCCGTCTATACAACTGAAAGATTCCAACCTGCTCACCGCTCCTTCTGGTAAAGACTGGATGCAGATCATAGCGCAGAGTTTTCGGTGCGGACAGTACGGCATTCGAAGGCTATCAGTAGGCTGCAAAACAGCAGTAAGAGCGTCATAGCAAGACGAGCACTGTTGTGGAGCTCGGGCAGGAGAGCTCCGAAACAACCACAGGGCGAATTATCCCCGATTAGAATTCGATACAGAGCGAAAGCAGTAAAGCCAACGCCAAATATCGCCCCTAGCAGAGGAGCGAACCACCTTCCAAATCGGGGAATGACTATTCCGCACAGTACAAGGAGCTCGACAGTTGCAAGACTCAGGGTGAACTGCAGCGCCACTTCATAGCCAAAATCGAAGCTATGAACAAGGGACAATGCTCCCGGCTCAGGCGAGATCAATTTACCTGCACCGCTAAGGCCGAAGATTCCACACGCAAGAATGCGAGCAGCGAGAGTAAACGACGACTTCCAGCCCATTTGCGAAAAAGAGGGGGTTAGCTACGATGCACGGGCGCACCAGCAGCGCGAACATCGAAGCCCCCCCCCGAGACACTAGAAGTGGGAGTCAAACGCGGCGAGGGGGTCGTATGACTGAGCGCGTCACTGCTACATAAGCGCGCCCAGGAGGCGGAGTTTACTACGGATTATCGCAGACAATGCGATCACACGGCGTGGTTGTGTTAGCTGTATTCTCGCACAGCCAGAATCCAAAAATACTTCGGCAGGTGCCTTTATTCGATGTACCGCACCCCCCAACGTCCGTGTCATACAGGCAGGCGATTCCGTCAGCAGAGCAAGTGGCGTAAGTAATATTGCCGTCGCAAGTCGTGCACTCTCCACAGCTGGAACCGAAGCTTGGCGTTGAGCAGAGTGCGCCCGACGTTTCGGTGCAGGCGTGCGAATCGAAGGGGCTTCCCCCGCCCGCGTCGCGTTGCCATGCAACGCCGGAAGCTCAAGACGCAGAGAGCAAACTGAACGAGAAGAGTAAGACGGTTGCAGCGGCGATCGCGACAGCGCGAGAGATAACTTGATGGTGGTGTTGCATTGCAGAGAGTGGCACGGGACTTCAATGAATGGCAAGCATCGCGGCGAGCTTGCGGAAGACTATTAGGTTACACGTAGAGCACCTTTGCCCGGAGGGCAAAAAGAGAAAAACACGCGTCTTACGTTCGAATGACGCCGTCCCACGGATGGGTCATTGGACCGCGCGGGCTCTGGCATTTCGCTGTCCTCCCGGCGTATTCGTCACAGCCGCCCAGTATGCGATAGTTCGCCCAGTGTGCCTGATCTCGCCTATGCGCGACAGCGCTCGCACGTAGGCACCTCTCGTTGCCGAGGAATCGCGCGAGGATCGGTTGTCGGTGGGTCAAGAATCAACAGAATCAGGCAACTCTGGGAGGCGGGTGCAACGCGCTGATCCGAGCCCAGCTCCCTGGCTATGCCGCCAGCGATTCGTCATCTCTGGGATCTCTCCTGCCATCGAGATACCTATTGAGCCCCTGGCGCTCGCCGCGCAGGCGTCCTACCGGACGGGTCCGCTACCCGCGGGGGAGCCCCTCGCCGGGGCAGGCGTGCTCGCCGTACGGGCCGCGAGCGCGGAGCTCGCGTGGCCCCACTTAGCTCCCTCAAAGACGATCTAACGCCGCAGTACTTTCTGGCGCTATTCACCTACTTCAAGCCATCGGTATCGGTGGTCGCGGGCGCCGCAACCGCTGGGTCCACAAAGGTGAACGTGCCCAAATCAACGTTGCCCCCCGACAACGAAACAGGCCCGATCTGGTCCGTGTACTTCCTGGAAGTGAACGTCACCTGGGGACCTGCTAAGCGGGCGAGATCGACCGAAAAAGCAAAGTTGCCGTCCTTGAGCACTATCACTTTCTCGCTGAAGTCAACGTTGTCGGTCGACGTTCCTTCCAGCTGCATTCGGCGGCCCCGGACATCTGGGTCATTCCCGATCCGGCCATGAAAGGTCACTAGCTCATGGGGTCCACCGAAGTCGAGCTCCACACAAAGAGGCTCGGCGTTGATGCACTCCTTCGCCTGGTACAGCCCGCCCTCAGGTGCCTCTGGCAGCGTCAACTCCACCACCGCTCGTGCTGGAGGCACAACGGGACACTTGCTTTCAGGCTTCACAGTTGCTTCAAAGCGAACAGTGCCTGGATACAGCCTCAGCTCCAAGTCAAGCGACCTCGTGTTCCGAGCAGATTCCATCCCGGCAACCCTAGGGCTCTGAAGCCGTTGGTCGGGATACTGCAGGGCCCGGACGGACCAGCGGCTACCGCTTGGGCCCGGTGAGAGGTCACCGATGGCCTCCATCTGAAATGCAAACCGCGACAAGACCTTTACGGGCAGATCAACGTCCAACCTCTCTCCCACGCCTAAACGGATACGCGTCGGCTCGCAGCGAAAGTTTCTACCCAACCTACAAGAGACGATGTAGTCCCCCTCCTCGAGGTCTTCGAACTCGAGGGCGCCATTTTCGACCTTCGACGGGCCCTTCCATGTGACGGAACGGTCCACCGAGCCAATCATCTCCCGGGAGAATAAGAGACTCACGACCTCGCCGTAGCGCGCAGCCTCAAGGCGCTCCAGCGACACTCCGACGAGGCGTAGACGTATCCGTCCAGCCGGCACGTGCGCCAGTTCCCGATCCGTCGAAAGCAGGGCGTCTGATCCCAATAACACTTCGATCGGCGCAGCCGCTGCGAGTGGATCGAGCTGATCGACAACCCGGTAGGGACTAGGCTCGGCACGTGCATCCGCAGCGAATGCCGTGCTCACCACCTCGCCGGGACCACTGCTGGATGGAGATCGCCAAAGCAGAGCCAAAAGCGCGGCGACAGCCACGCCAACGAGTAAGAGGGTCCGGGGTCCCATGGAACTATGCTAGCGGATCCACGGGAAAACAGGCTGCGTCGCCCGCCCCCTACCCCTCTTTAGCAGCCAACGTAATCAGCTTATCGCCCGCCGCCACCGCGGTACCAGCCGAGGCGGTAACGAACCGGAACCAAAGCCGCCACTTTTACCAGCCCGCCCTGACGTTCCACCTGGTCGCGAGCACTCCGACCACGAAGGTTTGCGGGTCCAAACTCACTCCCACCCAGAGCAGCCGCAAGGACTCCGGCGTTCATTCAGGAAAGGTGGCGGAATCGGTTACGGTTCCGTACCGCCTTGACGAGCTCTTCCGGCAAGAAATGGGCCTCGACGCGCCGTACCCGCGGCGAGCCTGATCAGAGCTCATTGAACGGCGGGAGGTACTCCACCTGGCCGGCGCCAGGCGCGGCCGGTCGTTTGGGTAGAGCCTCTTGGGGAAGGATCTGGAAGGCACCATCGGGGAGGTACCGAACCGATTCCGCCACCTTTCCACTCTGATTACGTCCGGGCTCGTGGAAGCCTTGGCTACGATACCGTATCGGAGAAAGGTGGCGGCTTCAGTTACGGTTCGGTACCGCTTGAATGATCTCACGTCCTGTACCGAAGCGCTTGCAGAATGAAAGCTCTGGCCTGTCGGACATGATGGTTGGCTGTGCCGTCTCGCATGACCTGGACTGTAATGCTGAGGCTCCGATTGAGTAGGCCAACCATCTCCTCAATCTGCCTGATACGAGTATTCTCGGGGTGGAGGGCAGCGTCGCGCAGGAGACGATTTCCGTCATCTGACAGTAGAGCCAGAGTGACGTATAGGTGAAATCCGATGTGGCGCTCCTTTCCTTCCTTGTAAGGCACGTTCGGCCTCCTACCTGATCTCAGCATCTCGACTACAGACCTAAACTGGTCGCGATCGGCGTGTGACAAGGCGATGGCTTGAGCTACCGCTGGAGCCAAGTAGTTGAAGGCGTCTTGAGAGGGTCCCCAAGTGACCTTGAAGTCGGTCGTGGCTGCAAGCGACTTACGCGCGGTCAAATTCAAGAGCTTGCATGCAGTTGCTAGAGCAACGGCAGGTTGGAGTTCTTCACCGGCATCGGGGATCGTTGGTGCGTCGTAGTTGCGATCAAGTTCTTCTGTCACCAAGAGCGCGACGTCTTCGGAAGGGAGTTCGATGACGCGATCGAAGAAGCGTTCCAAGTAGGCGGGCCCGTCGAATTTCGGGCCGTAGCACCCCTCGATAGTATGCGCGAACTGTCTGAGGTTGACTCCCAGCACGAACGAGATCGAGTCGATGTCCAGGAAGTGCTTGATGCGCTCAAGAAGAGCGACGGCGTAGAGAGGTCTGCACCGATCGAGTTCGTCGACGATTACCACAACGGGGTCTTCACTTGAGCGCTGACCCGCAAGTTCTTCTAGTCCCCTCTTGAGGCTACTTCGGGCCTCTCTCGCTTCCTCGTAGAGAGCCCAGGTGCTGGAGTCTGACTTGACGGAGCTAGCCTCAAGCGAGGTCAAGGCCGCGAGCTCCTTGAGTCTGGCCTTTTGTGAGACCCAGGCAAGGCCCTTGGCGGCAACTCTCCCGGCAGAGTCCTGAATGCGCTGCTTCAACTCGACGCCCTCGTCGCACGCCTTGAGAATGGCACGAACCAGAGGCAAGATTGGGTCTTCCGAATAGTCCTCTTGCCAGATGTCAATGAGGACACAGGTTCCCCCGTCCCTCTTGATGGTGGACTTCAGCATCCGAAGAACCGAGGTCTTTCCCGAACCCCACTCTCCGTTCAGTGCAACGCACCAGTGTCCGGTGCTTGCCATGCTTAGTCCTGCGACATAGTGAACGAAATGCTCGCGTTCGAGGCGATCGAATTCGAAAGGGTCATCACTGCGCGATATGACGTCTGCGGGCTTGAGGATACGACTTAGGCCCATGCTACTTCTCGGGGATGTAGGAGTTGGATGGAGGAGGGGACAGCAAACTACAGCTCTCCCAACGCGTCTAGCAGGAGACCCACCAACGGCGAACACCTTCTAGGTATCAGAGGTTACCGCAAGTCCAGCAACGGAGTCACTACGCCGATCCTCGCGCCTGTAAGGAGCGACTGCGCTCGGCGGTACCGAACCGGAACCAAAGCCGCCACTTTTACCAGCCCGCCCTGACGTTGCACCTGGTCGCGAGCACTCCGACCACCAAGGTTTGCGGGTCCAAACTCACTCCCACCCAGAGCATCCGCAAGGTCTCCGGCGTTCAGTCAGGAAAGGTGGCGGAATCGGTGTAAGCGTCGCATTCGCCCCACAGGGTCCGTCAACGGGGGTCGTGGCGGTACGGACACCGGCACCCCGCCGCCACGAGAGAAAACGCCCCGCGGCATC
>CAYQKK010000141.1:4193-10839 GCA_964417955.1 uncultured Planctomycetaceae bacterium | reverse complement strand
GAATGGTGGGCGATGAGGGATTCGAACCCCCGACCACCTCGGTGTAAACGAGGCACTCTACCGCTGAGTTAATCGCCCTTGGATGCAGACTGTTCGCCAGGCTGCGCGCTTGTGCGCTGCCTGAGCCGTCTCAGACGTTATCCTCCTGGGCTCCACAACGTCTAGCCTCCTCTGCCCGACAAATTTCATGCGGGCATGATCCTGGATCGTTCCCGTGCCCTCCTGGGCGCAATCTTCTCCTCGTTCCATCGGGCGGCCCCGGCCTCCACCACCACCTTCATCAAAATGCGCATTACCGTCGTCGGATCTGGCTACGTTGGGCTCGTTGCTGGCACTTGTTTCGCAGAGAGCGGAAACACTGTCACCTGCATCGATATCGACGAGAAGAAGATCAACGGCCTCCGTGAAGGCATCGTCCCCATCTTCGAGCCCGGTCTGGAGGAGCTGATCAAGCGCAACGTGCGTGACGGGCGGCTTCACTTCACGACCGATTACGCCGTGGGCATGAAGGACACCCAAGTGGTCTTCATCGCTGTGGGTACTCCGCCGGGCGAAGATGGTGGCGCGGACGTTCGCTACGTGCTGGCCGCTGCCCGCAGCATCGCCGAGCACATGACGGACTACGTGGTGGTGGTCGACAAGTCCACCGTGCCGGTTGGAACCGCCAAGAAGGTGGTCGAGGCTATGAAGCCCATCGCGAAGCACGAGTTCGACGTCGTATCCAACCCGGAGTTCCTCAAGGAAGGCGCGGCGATCGACGACTTCCTCAAGCCGGATCGCGTCGTCGTCGGCGCCGACACCGAGCGCGCGGCTAAGGTCATGACGGAACTCTACGAGCCGTTCGTGCGCACCGGCAACCCGATCTACACCATGGACGTGGCATCGGCAGAGCTCACTAAGTACGCCGCCAACGCCATGCTCGCGACGCGGATTTCGTTCATGAACGAGATCGCCAACGTATGCGAGCTCGTAGGCGCCAACGTCGACAATGTGCGCAAGGGCATCGGCTCGGACGATCGCATTGGATCGCGCTTCTTGTTCTCGGGCATCGGCTACGGCGGCTCATGCTTCCCGAAGGACGTCAAGGCCATCATCCACACCGCAGAGACCCACGACTACGACTTCAAGATCTTGAAGGCCGTCGAAGACGTCAACGCGGATCAGAAGCTGCTGATGGCACGGAAGATCACGAAGCAGTTCGGAGAAGACCTCTCCGGCAAGCGCTTCGCCTTCTGGGGTCTTGCGTTCAAGCCCAACACGGACGACATGCGCGAAGCACCCGCGATCGTCTTGTCACGCGCACTGAGGGCCGCGGGCGCGACGGTGGTCGCCCACGACCCCGAAGCCATGGACGAAGCCAAGACTCACTACCTCGGGGACGAGATCGAGTACGCGGCGACCCCTATGGAAGCGGCCAAAGATGCGGACGCTCTGATCATCGTCACTGAGTGGAGCGAGTTCCGCCGGCCCGACTTTGAAGCCCTGAAGAGCGCGCTCAAGTCCCCCATCGTCTTCGACGGGCGGAACATCTTCCCGCGGGAGACTTTGGAAGGCCTCGGCTTCACGTATCACGGCGTCGGCCGGTAGCCGACGGGCGCGCGCGGCGCCGCCCTAAGGAGCAAGGCAGGAACCGGGCATGAACAAGGCGGCCCTCCCCAAGAAGGGGAGGGCCGCCTTTCGATGTCGTGGCCGTAACCGAGCACATTGCCTGCACCCTTTGATGAGCACGTCGGAGCTGGTGTGATCCCGTCGATGCTCAGGCACAAACACTGAACTCAGAAAGATAGATACGTGTTCCTTCGTTGAAAACCCAACGAAACCGGAGCGTTCATTGGGAAAAAAATGTGGCGCACCTCGTTCGCACTCGATGAAGCCACCACTTCGCGCGCTCTCCAGACGCACCGCGGACGTCACTCGCGCGCTCCAATCGGTGAGTGACCGCCCGCAAGACCGCCACGGAAGTAGCAGGACTGTCAACGTCGTCATGCGCACCATTGGCACGCAAGACACTGGATGCAACATGTGCGTAGAGCCGTGGTGGAAGATGACTTGAAGCAAGCTCCAAGAGATCGTCCATCGCAGACGACTCGCCCCGTTCGAGTCGTAGCCTAGCTCGCCACGCCTTGGCTGACTGCACGTCGGCAAGGCGTGCCCCATGGGTCAAGATCACCGCGGAGTAGCTGCGGATAGCCTCGGAGACACGGCCGTCGCGACGAAGTCCATCTGCCTCCTTCAATCGGGCCTGCGACAGCGTAAGGGCCGCTTTCGCGTAGGAGAAACGGGCTGGACCGGCAGCGACGATGGACTTCGCGAGCGCATTGGGCGTCTCAGATTCGTGGGAGCCCAACGCGGCCTGCACCGTTAGCAGCGCAATCGCAGCAGCTAACGCGATCCACGCCCATCGCACTCGCCAGAGGACGATCCGGGCCCTGATCATGAGGATCATCCACGTGGTCCGGCGAGCGATAGGAGTCGCGCTACGCACAGCGCAAGCGCTGACGGAGATTCGACTCGAGTCGTCGACGGGCCCGAAACAGGCGGATCTTCACCAGGTTCCGATCGATGCTGCAGTTTTGGGCAGCGAGCGCCGAGGATCCGCCCTCACGGTAGTACCCGGAGAGGATCGTGCGGTCCTTCAGGGACATCTGCTCCCAAAGCTGCCGGATCTCCGCAACGAGGTCGTCCTCGGCGAAGCGGGCTCCATCGATCTCATAGAAGTTCGCTTCGGAGACCTCGCCGGGGATCGGTTCCGTGCCCAAGATGTCCTGGAACACGTCATCGGAGGGCGGCTGGTGCCGGTGCCGCACCTCCTTGCGTACAAAGTCGCGCTGGACGTTCGCCGCGATCTGCATCAGCCAGGCGCCTGGCCGCGCGACTCGACCCAGAGAATCACCGTAGCGGACGGCCTTGATCAGTGTGTCGTGGGCAAGGTCCTCTGCCTGATGGATGTCGCGGCACTTGCGCTGCAGGAAGCGCACAACGGCGAGGCGATACTCGGCGAGAACGTCCCAGGCGGCATCACGCGGCCGTGGAGCCGTCAGGGTGGAAGTCGTCGGGTCGTCTGTCGAAAGCGAAGGATGGGCCGAGGAGTCGAGCATCAGGCGAAGCGGGGTGGTGAAGGGTCGAGGGGGGAGGTCAACGCACTGGACGACGAGCCGAGGCTTCCGTCCGGTGACACTCCAAAAGACCTTGTCGAGCCGCGCCCAGGTAACACCCCCCTCACCTGTGGACAGCTCGCCCGGGAGAGTCCGCTCCGATGAGTGCGGAGGATCCCGGATCCTCCACTCGAGTTGTCCCCCTCCCACGCCCCCACCGTCGGGGGCCGCCCGCCTGACGGGCGCGAGACGAAAAAAGCCGCTCCCCGAATCGGGGAGCGGCCTCGCGGGTCGCCTTGGGAGCACCTGAAATTCCGCCGGTTGGAATTCCGGGCAAGTTCCCGGAGAGTCCAGCGGGGAACTCAGTTCTTGCGCTGGAAGTCGCGGGCCGAGTCAGCCCACTTGGATCCCTTGAAGTTGCGCATCACGTAGAAGAAGAGCTTGTTCGACTTGTCCTTGGCGCCTTCCGCATCGATCAGCTGGAAGCAGCGGCCGGCGTAGAACGCCGACTTGGCCACGTGCACGTACTGAAAGCGGAAGTTGACGACGGTGCGCATGAAGGCACGCTGGGCCTCGGCGAAGAGGGCGTTTGCCCCCTCGTCGTCTGCGCCGACCTTGGCCTCGGCGCGGCGATAGAGGCAGTCCCCAAGCCCGGTCCAGGCGGCTGCCAGCGTGCTGTTGTTGGCGCTGGTGTCCTCTGTAACACCGCGGAAGAGCTCTTCCGCCGACTCAAACTCGGAGCGAGAGAGCATCGACTCGGCCGCGGCGACGTCGGCTGCGTTCGTGACCGTGGGGAACACCGCAGCGGCCTTGGAGACCCGCAGCAGCTCCTTCTCGAGGTCGGCGCCCTTCTTCGATCCGTCTGCACGGAGGGCCAAGAGCTCTTGCTCCAGCTTCCAGCGCTGGGTCAGCCCCTTGTCCGTGATCAGGTTCTTGAAGACGGTGCCGGACTCCTTAGCCGCCGCGAGGTCGCCGTTGGCGATCTGACGGTCGATCTTCAGGATCATCGCCAGGGGCAGGTAGCGGGAGTCAGAGTCCTTTTCGATGATCGAGTCCACCGCGGCAGCCATGGCCGGCAGGTCGTTCATGAGCCCAGTGAGCTCGACGATGCGGAAGCGGGCGTAGCTCGAAGCCCAAGGGAACTTCTTGTCCTTCTTATCCCCTTGGTTCTCGAGGTAGTTCTCCATGCCCGCGAGCGCGCTGCCAAAGCCCTCTTGGCTGGCATCGACGTCCGAGAGGGTGATTTCCTCGGGCTTGGCGGAGAACTCGACGCTGAGAACAAGGTCGGAGTCGACCGTGGACGTCTTCTTCGAGTCCGCCGGCTTGTATGTCACCTCGGAGATCCCCTCGCTGACGATGGTCACATCCTCAAGGATCGACCCGTCCGACTGGTAGATCCTGTCGGGCGTCGCAGCAGCGGCGACGTGCAAGAGGGACAGGGCGGCCGTGGAGTAGACGGCGCGGGTAACGAGGGCGGTTGCGGCTCTTTGCATGGAGAAAAGGACGATGGCAATCGACAGGAGTCCAACGGGAACTCTTGGGCGGTCAAGGGCGTTCGGCTCGCGCTAGCGAGTCCTGGAGCGCCGGTGACGCAGGAACTTCCCGCGGTTTCGGGGCCGAGGAGGATGGGACAGGGGAGCGGACCTGTCAACGGCAGGCACGTGAGACTGGTTCACGGCAATCCAAACAAACGACTAACGGCACCTAACGGGCTGTATGAGAGCACTGTGAGGGTGGACTTGCGTGGGTCATGCAAGCGGAGGATCCTCTCCAGGTAAGAATCCGTGCCCTAACCCCGCGCTTACTCGACACATGAGAAAACTGACCTTCCCGGTGACCCGATCCGGCCTGGCCGTAGCCGCCGCCTTCATCACGCTCGGCGGCGCTGCCAGCGCCGCGCCCCAGGGCGCGCTACAGCCGCCCCCCACGCCTCCCCAGAACCCCACGACCGCCGAGAAGGCCGTCCTGGGAAAGATGCTGTTCTGGGACGAGCAGCTGTCGAGCGACGGGTCGATGGCCTGTGGTACCTGCCACCAGCCGAGCCATGGCGGTGCCGACCCACGGATCACGAACACGCCCACCAACCCTGGGCCAGACGGGATCATGGGCACCGATGACGACATTCACGGCTCTCCCGGAATGCACCGAGCCAACAGCTTCGGTCACTTCATCGAGGACGCGACCTTCGGCTTCGGCGCGCAGTCCACGGGCCGCAACACGCCCAGCATGATCGCCGCTGCTTACTTCCAGGACCTTTTCTGGGATGGGCGCGCGACCTCCGAGTTCCTCGACCCGGTGACGGGCGTGGTAGTGATTCCCCAGGGGGGCGCCCTGGAAAGTCAGTCCCTTGACCCCATTATCTCCGACGTGGAGATGGCCGACGAAGGCCGCACGTGGCCGGCGATCACCGCCAAGGTGGCGGGCATGCGCCCGATGGCCCTCGCGACGAACTTGACGCCGGACATGACGGCGGCGCTCGCCGTGGATGCCACCTACCCCGAGCTATTCGAAGCTGCTTTCGGCACGACCGAAGTCACCCCGGTGCGGATCGCCTTCGCCCTCGCCGCGTATCAGCGCACGCTGATCCCCGACGACTCAAAGTTTGACCGCGTGATGCGCAACCAGGCGAACTTCACCCAGGCGGAGAACCGCGGACGCAATGCCTTCAACAGCAACCAGTCGCGCTGCGACGAGTGCCACTCGGGGACGCTCTTTTCAGACGACGAGTACCACAACCTTGGGCTTCGCCCGGTCGGTGAAGACGACGGCCGCCGCAGCGTGACCGGGGACTTCAACCACCGCGGTCAGTTCAAGACGCCTTCCCTGCGAAACGTCGCTCTCAGGCCGCGCTTCTTCCACACGGGTGGCGACAACATCAACAACCTTCTGGGTGTCCTGAACTTCTATGACGACGAGGGCGGCGACTTCCCGAACAACAAGGATGACCTCCTCGACAACATTCGGGTTCCCAACCAGATCCGCGGCGACATCATCGCGTTCCTCAACACCCTGACGGACCCGCGCGTGGCGGCTGAAACCGCTCCGTTCGACCGACCCACGCTGTGGTCCGAGCGTACGCTCGGCGCGCAGAACCCGCTGCCGCTCGGCTTTGGCGCCGAGGCTGGCTCCGGAGGATTCGTCCCACAGATCATCGCTACGGCCCCGCCCAAGGAGGGCAACACGGGCTTCCGCGTCGGCGGCTACAACACGTTCGGCAACACGTTCGCCGTACTTCACGTAGACATCCTCAACGTCCCTGCGGGCGCCACCACGATGGATCTGCGCAACGGCCTGCCCTTCGCCATGATGACCTCGGGCCAAGGCGCTGGCGACGGCACCATCACCTGGTCGGACGAGGAAGCCCTCGTGCCAGTCCTCATCGGCCTGAGCTATGAGGCCCAGTGGTGGATCCGCGACTTCGGGATCCCCAGCCGGATTGCCAAGTCAGACCGCGTTCGGATCACGGTCGAGTAGACCGGCGCGGATACGAAGAAGGCCGCCCGCGCCTACCGAAAAGGTGGGGGGGGGGGGGCGGGGGGGTGGGGGGGAAA
>CAYQKK010000141.1:0-4183 GCA_964417955.1 uncultured Planctomycetaceae bacterium | reverse complement strand
ACTAATATGGCCGCCCGCGCATACGTATTGTTTGGGGGGGGCGGCCTTTCTCGTAGGGAAGAACGGCTCAGCCGGCGAGGCCTTTCACCTTCTCAAGGATCGTCCCGACGATCGGCGCCAGGACTTCGCGAACGCCGCCGAGTCCCATCACCTTGTCGACCGTGCCCTGGAGCGTCGGCAGGAACTTGGATGCGACCGCGCGCAGAGGGCCGCGGGCCGCCTCGGGCAGCGCGTTGGCGGACGTCGCAATTCCACTGAGGCCAGCGGCCGCCGTCTCGAGGCTCGGCAGGGCGGCTTCCGCGGAGGCCTTGTCCGTCACGGTACCCAGCGATGAAGTGATGCCGTCGAAGGTCTCGCCGAGCTCGGTGGTCATGGCCGCTGCGCCCGAGTCCGAAGCCTCGACGCTGCTACCTGCCACGTACTTGTTGTAGACAAAGAAACCGAGGGCGGCGACGACCGCGAGTGGGACGAGCTTGCTGAGGAGCGAGCCTTTGGAACCAGGCGCTGACTGATGGGGAGCAGCCTGGTGGGGAGCAGCCTGCGGCTTCACCTCGGATCCACCGAGAAGGCTGTTGATGCCGAGGGTCTCGCCCATGCCAGCGGGGAGCATGCCCTTGAGGAACTGGCCTTGACCCATGAGCAGCTTGGCGAGTCCCGCGACCCCAAGGCCGAGGATGCCCTTCTGCTTGGCGAGGACCCCGAACACAACGGGCGCCAGCATCTTGAGCAGCGAGCCGATCTTGCCCCCGGCCAGGCCGGTCGCGCTCGCGAGGAGATCCGTGATCTTGCCGAGGGAACCGCCGAAGAGGCCACCCAGCAGGTTGCCGCCGATGTCCATCATGCCGCCTTCCTTGCCGCCGCCGAACATCGCGCCGAGGTTGTCCAGGAGGCCGCCGTCGAACTTGTCGAGGATCGACCCGAGGGCGCCGGCCCCTTCGTCCGTGGAGCCTTGCTTCATCAGGCCCCCGAGGAGGGAGGGAGCAGCGGCGGCCACAGCGTTCGCGGTCTCCTTCTTGTCGGTGCCGAGGACGCCACCGAGGTTGGACATGACGGAGCCCGAGAGCTGGGATTGAACGAGTTCTAGGAGGTTGACAGTCATCGCAATAGACGGGGAGTTGGGGGACCCGAGAGCCGATCGCTCCGGTTTTCTGCCAGCTAGGGAATCACACGCTCCCCACCGCAGCTACCAACAGATCCGCGAACTTGCTGGGTTGATCCAGCGAGGGATCGAGTGCCCCTCAAGGCGACAGGATTGTCATCTGCCTACGAAGCGGCTCTTTGCGAGACTCTCGACGCTCCGAACGCTGCCTCACCGAAGAGACCTAGGTTCCCGATGAGCCAGGAGAGCTTCCAGTGCTTGATCGGGTCCGATTGGACAGCGGCGAGAGCGGCGGGCTGAACCCACTCCCGGACAAACGGAGAGGCCGCCGCTTCGACGGCCACGTGGGCGGACCAGCGCTCGAAGGGCATGGGAAACGACGCCTTGGGACGGTCTACGATGGGCTGGGGCAGCTGCGATCGAAACGCATCGCGCAGGATCATCTTGGAGGCGTGGGCACCGCCTGCGTGAGCCTCGAACTTCGCTGCGAAGGGCTGCCTGTTCGCGAACGCGAGGACAGCCTCGTCCGCGAAGGGGGTGCGTCCCTCCACCCCGTGGCGCATGAGGGCGCCGTCTAGGCGCTCGAGGAGAGGCGTCAGGTTCATGGAGCACTGGAGCCTGAGGTGGGCATCGAGCGCAGTGCCGTGGACGCCAGCCTCTTCCTTGGCGCATTCGAAGGCCGCCCAGTTCGTCTTCACGAGGTAGTCGCTGATCTCATCTGTGTCCGGTCCGCGCATGACCTGGCCCAGCGCTGCAGGCGAGACCCACGAGCCGATCTCGAGGTGAAACCGCGCCGCATCGATCGGCGGGTCGTCCATCGATGCATGGGCACAGAAAGCGGCGAGGGCGCCGTCGTAGCCGGCAAAGAGCTCGTCGGCCCCTTCGCCGGACAAAGCGACGATGGCCCCCGTCTGCCGGATCGCCCGCGCCGTCTCGGAGATCGCGATCTCATTCGGCGTAGAGAGCGGCTGCCACAGGTGCGCGATGTGCTCGTGCCATTCGCGCAGATAGGTGGCCTCATTCGTGTGAACGTCCGTGTGCACCGAGCCGAGCACGTCAGCGAACCCGCGGGCTATGGGCGGATCGGGGCCCAGCTCGACGCCGTCCTCGATGGCGCTCGCGCACCAGCTAGCCAAGGGCGACGCGCCGTGGCGTGCCCGTTCGTCGGCCGCAGTGTGGGTCAAGATGGCGCTGTCGAGGCCGCCGCTCAGGAAGGCGCAGACCGGAACGTCGCTGACGAGCTGGGCGCGGATCGAGTCGTCCACGATGTCGGCGCACTCCGCGGCGGGCGCGGCCTTTTCGTCCACCGGACGGGAGAAGCGTACCCCACTCGCGAGCTCTTTGGGAGCCGGGTCGCCCGACGCGAGTTGGATCTCCAGGACGGAGCCAGGGTCCACGAATTGGATCCCCTCAAAGAACGTGCGTCCGGCGAACGAGCGCCGGCTGGTCACGAGGTAGGCGCCGATCATCGCGGGATCAGGCGCCAGCGCGACCCCAGGATGCTGCAGGAGCGCCCGTGGCTCACTGGCAAAGGCGAGGCCGCCCGTCTCGGTGCGCGCCCAGACCAGCGGCTTGACGCCCAGAGGATCACGGGCGAGGACCATGGTCCGCTGCTTCAAGTCCACGAAGGCGAGGGCGTACATGCCCCGTAGGCGGTCGAGGGTGGCCGGCCCCTCCAGGGCCAAGGCCCACAATAGCGTCTCCGCGTCGCAGGTCGTGGCGAACCCCTGGCCTCCGGTGGCCCTCAGGACGGCGGGCTCCAGCCGCTGACGCAGCTCACGATCGCCGTAGAGCTCGCCGTTGTAGACGAGGGCAAAGCGCCCGTCCGGCGTCACCAGCGGCTGATTGGCGGCTCGGCTCCCAAGATCGCGCACGGCGAGCCGAGTGTGCCCGAGGATGAAGTTCTCCCGCCCCCAGGTCCCACGGCCATCGGGGCCGCGGTGATCGAGCGCGTCCAAGATCCGATCGACCTCAGAGTCCTTGAGATCGGGCGCCGCGCCGAACGCGGTGATGGAGCCGAAAATGCCGCACATACACCCCGGCTATCGACAGGAAGCCTGATTTTGCCGAAGGGTTATCCCCTGTTGCGGTCGCAGGAATTTCCGCAGGCGGCGTCTAGGCAGCCTCAGCGCCCCTTGGGCTTGGCCACGACGAGTACGTGAAAGCCCAGCAGCGACAGCCCGGGGATCGCACAGAGCAGCCGGTCGAGGCCGATGAAGCCCTTCGTGATCAGTGCCGCGCCGGGGATGAAGCGAAGGATCCCGAGGTGATCGGGGAAGCCAGCGAAGACATAGGCGAGGACGCCAAACTTCTTCGTCTTCAAGACCTCCATGCCGGCCTGCTCCGTCAGCTCCACAATGCCCTTTCTCGTGAAGCCCTGGTCGCCCACGTCGAAGTGCGGACTCTTGCGGTACATCACGGCGCGAGCGAAGCGTATGATCGGGTTGTCGTTGCAGGGCTCACTCATCACGAGCAGCCCGTCCGTCGCAAGAACGCTGTTGCAGCTTTCCAAGAAGCCCACGTGGTCGCGCATGTGGTGCAGGCTGCCCTTGCAAAACACCACGTCGAAGGACTCTGGCTTGAACGGCATGTGCTCTGCGTCAGCCGTCACGAGCCGCGCGCCAGGCACGTACTGCTCGCTCACCTTGAGCATCTCATGGCTGATATCCAGCCCCACCGACCCAGGGCGCTGGGCCTCTAGCTCGGCCAAGAAAAACCCCGTTCCGCACCCGATGTCGAGGAGACGCTCCGACGACTTCGGCGCGTGGCGAATCATCTCAGCGTGCCACTCCTCCTGGAACAGTCGGCTGAACTTGAACGAGTACCGGTAGGCGTAACGCGGCGCCAGCGCCCGGTGAAGCTCAATCTGAGCCTGCGCGTTCGCCGCAGACGCGTCACCAGTGCCGTGATCGTTGGAAGTGCTCATGGGGACCGGGTCTCAATACCCCGGGGCAGAAGTCTACCCCTATCAGCGAGGCGAGAGCGGCCCCAATCCGAGCCGGCTTGGGTCGTGCCGCCACGAAGCCAAGCCGCCCCAAGCCGTCTCAAGCGTCCGCTAGGACGCCCGGGCTCTCGCGCCCCCCC
>CAYQKK010000140.1:9987-11185 GCA_964417955.1 uncultured Planctomycetaceae bacterium | reverse complement strand
GAGGCGGCAGCCGTCGCTACTTGCCACTGAGAACAGACGCCTGCGGAGCAGCAAGCATCGTCTCAACAGCGGATAGAAGAGTTGCCGTCTGCTGGTTGATCGTCTTGGGCCAGCTTCCGCCGACGCACATCAGGAAGTCGCCGCCGAGGACGTCCTCCGTGGTTTGAATCCTGACCCAGTCGACGTTCGCCCACTTCATTTAGGGGTCGGGGAAGCGGTACGCTTCGATGCTCGTGATCTGTTCTCCCCTGAGCTGGAACTGTAGCTCGGGAAAGTGGCCGCTGACCGTTCCGCCGGAGCTCTTCGGGCGCTTCGAGCTGAAGTTCAGCGCTCCCTCTTCCACCGTGACATCACCGTATTGGAAGTAGACGAGCGGGCACTTGGCGGAGCCCAGAACACCCCCGAGGAGGTTGATCTGGGGAAACTCAGGCGGGCAGTCGAAGCGGCCCAAGAGCTTGCGGAACCACGAAGCCGACTTCGTGATGCGCGAGTGCTCCTCCATGTGCGAGCTAGTGCTTATCCAGATGGGTTGAAATCGTATGGACACGGTGTCTTGAAGTCAGGGTGCCTTGGGGTCCGGGTGTCGAGGAACGGCGTACCCGCGGTGATGTTCTCTATTCAATCAGAGCTCGAAAGTTCCCGCTGAATCGCCGACTCGAGCTCGTCGGGAAGGAAGCCCACGGGTCCTCGGCCGCCGTGGTAGGCGACGCGGCCGTCTCGTCCGATGAGCGCTAGGCGATCAGGCCAGGCGTCGTAGGCGCGGCTTGCTGCGTCATCGAGGGTGTCCACGAGGGCGGGAATCCCCTTGAGGGCCAGCTTGGAAAGACAGACGTCCGCGACCTTGCGCCGCTCCTCTAAGGTCGTGGGGTCTTCCACGATGGGATCCACGCCGCCACCCTTCGGCAGGTAGCTGTCGAGCGCGTGGGCCTCGCGGATATAGACGACGTAGAACTGAACGTCGTCGCCGTACTCAGCATAGAGTTCCCTCAGCCGACCGGCCGAGTCGCGGAAGGGTGGTCATGTGTAGCTGCCGAAGATCAGCGCGACGGGCTTCGCCCCCCCATGGGCGCCGAGCACGACGGGATCTGCGCCCCCGTCGAGCGACGGGAGAGTCAGGGTTGGAGCCGGGGCCCCCGCGGGGCGCCCCGCCCCCCGCGCCCCCGGGGCGGGGGCGGAGGGCCACCCCACCCGCGCCGCC
>CAYQKK010000140.1:0-9977 GCA_964417955.1 uncultured Planctomycetaceae bacterium | reverse complement strand
GGGCGCGGGGGGGGCGGGCGGGGGGGGCCCCGGGCCCCCCGGGCCCCCCCCCCCCCCGGGCCCCCCCGTCTCGGCTGTCGAAGGCCCAGCCGTCGAGCGCGGCCGTCTCATCAAAGAAAGCGCGCAGCTCCGCCGCGCCGAGGAACCCGTCCTCTGCTCGATCCACTCCCTGGAGAATGCGCTCCCAAGGATCCGTGGTCTCGATCTCAATGAGCCCCGCCCACCTACCGGCGGGGAATCGCCCCCAAGCTTCTCTCTCTCGCGCAAGGGCCTCGAACTCGGACCGCCCCACTCGCCCGTCGCCGCTCACATCGAGCTCCTCAAGAGCCTTCTCAAGCTCCGACCACTCCACGCGATGAACGTCGCCGTCTGTTTGGAAGTACCAGGCCAAGAGGTGCCGCGCCCTCTGCCGACGCGCCTCAGACGGCGGTAGGCCCAGCATGCGGCGCCCGGCTAAGCGAAAGTCGTCGGCGTCCAAGGCCCCGTCGCCGTTCCGGTCGAGGCGCATAAACTCCCCGCCCTCGCGACGATACTCCTCGGGGCTCACCTTTCCGTCGCCGTCGGCGTCGTAGCGCTCACGGATGAACGCGAAGGATGGAGGCTCGCCCTCCGTCTGGATCGGGCTCAGGGTCTGACATCCGGCGAAGATCCCTGGGATGATCAAGAAGAGCGGTCGCATCGGCACCATGGGAACGTATTCGCCCCCGTCGCGCCCCGGTGACCGCTCGATTTGTGATCCTTAGCGTCCCGCCAACCCCCGCCCCATGCCGCGCAGCCTTTTCACAACTATCATCGTCGCCCTTGGTACCTCCTGCAGCGTGCCCCAGGAGGCGACCCAGCCGGAAGTCCAGATCGCCCCGGCCGCGGTTCCTGGCCGCTACCTCTGCGGCGACGAATGGCTAGAGCTCGAAGACGCCAACGACTTCCATAGCCGCACGCTTCACTGGTGGGAGATCCCGAGCGAGCACTTCGTCGCCTACTCCACGTGCAGTCGCCGCACCACGGAGGTGGCCCTTGAGTGGATGAATCACATCTATCCCGAGCTCACCCGCATCTACGGTCAGGCTCCCCCCGCGCCCCCCACCGTGATCCTCCTGCGCAGCCAAGAGCAGTACAACGCGTTCGCCGTCACCCAAGCCGAGATCGGCGAGCTGCCACCGGACTCCCAAGGCTTCGCCGCCTTCCACTACGCGTTTCCGTGCGACCAGTGGCTCGACAAGGACCGCGACTACGAACATCCCGGAGCCGCCTGCGCCTATTGGGACGACCGAACCGCGGCCGGAAACGGCTGGGGCCCCTACGCGGTCCGGCACGCCACCGCCCAAGCGTTCGCAGAGGCCTTGGACCCGAGCCCCGCCGCGATCGCAAACTTCCAAGAGCAACCGGAAGGGGCGTTCCCCGCGGCGGCCTTTTGGTCCGAGAAGAAACTACCTCTCTGGTTTCGATACGGCGCGGCGATGTACTGCGAGCGCTTCCTCGTGCAGCCCAGCGCGGCGGATCCCCTAGAGACACGCAGCTGGTCCCTTGCCGCGCTAGGAGAGCTTGGCGGACCCGTTGACCTCGACGCGCTCTTCGCATTCGAACTGGATCCAACGGACGTCAGAGGGGCGCAGCACCTGCTCCTCTCATCAGGCGCCCTCGTCGCCTTCGTAGTGGACGGCGAACAAGCGAACCTTGAGGCACCCCTTGCGCGGCTTCAGGAGGCCCTCCAAGAGAGCGTTCCCAAGGACCAAGCACGGCTCGCCGCGCGCGGACTCGAGGACGAACTACGCGCCGCGAGAACCCAGTGGAACGACTTCGTCGAGGCGGGCAGGTGACGACTCAGTCGCGCAGCACTCCGCCGGCAGGCCCCCACTCAAGCGTGGCGATCGGAGACAGGGCGTCTTCGGCTTCGAACAGGCGATAGGTGCCCGGTCCGAGTCGCAGGCTCAGTTTGCCCTGAGAATCCGTGGGCCAGATGGCGCGTGCGCCGGGCCTTAGCTCGACCCAAACGGATCGATGGACCATGGGCGCCGCGCTGGTCGGGTCGAGCAGAGTGACGCTGCCTTCGATCAACTCGAGCGAGTGCGATTGCTCGATCTTGGCTCCCGCATCAACGTTCAGCTGGCCAAGCTCCGTGGTCCAAAGCCAGTTCGCATCGCGCACGCGAACGCGCCAGCGACCCTTCGGCACCACCGGGAAGCGCGCACGCCCCACTCCGGCCGTCAGCCGCAGAAGGCGGCGCGAAACCGTGACGCCGGTCTTCGCTGGCTGCGGCAGGCCGTCGTGTGAGTCCCACGGCTCAAGCTCTACGATGGCGTCCCGCACCGGTCTTCCTGCGTGCTGAATTTCAAGGTCGACGCGGCCCGGCATCCAATCGCGAACGTCGATCGCGATCTCCGACACCGAGGACGGCTTGATCGACACGGCGCCGAGGGGGTAGCCGACCGGACCAGAGACGCCGCCGAGGGTTGTGCCGCGCCCTCGATGATTGAAATCGCTGAACATGAGCCGGAGTGTCGCCTCGCCGCAGGGGACGTCGTTGGCTACCCAGAGCCCATTGTCTCCCTGCGCGAGCACCATGCCCGGCCCGAATCGCGCGGACTGGTTCGGCCCCCCCTTAGCGTCCCCCACCGTCAGGGCGACTCCCTCGGGGAGCCCGTCCGGCGCACCTTCCAGCGCAACGCTCAAGCCCCCTCGGGCCGCCAGCCGCAGCTGTACGGCGTCGCCTCGCACCGCTCCCCAAACGTAATCCCCCGCAAGCGCCACCACCGTGACGATCCCGTCCGCCTCTGCGCTCGGCACCGGCAGCGTGACCGAACCCGTCGCGCCGGTTCGCCCGCGACCGAGGAAGCGAACCCCGGGCTGGGGTACGCCGGTGCGGAGCTGCTCCAGAAAACCAGCCTCGACGACGGGATCTTGCGACACGATCCCGCGCACAAACGCGACGTCGGCGCCCACCACCGGCTCGCCCTTTCCGCCCCGGACCACCGTGGCCGTCAGGTTCCTGACCCCCTCGCCGAGCGCGACGCTGAGCACCCGCGTCTCGCGGGGCCGAAGCGCTTCGACGGCAATAGCCGCTCGCCTGCCGTCCGGTGCCGTGACGACCAAGGAGAATCCCGCCTGGGGCATGAGCCGACCCGTCAGCGCCCCATCGACATCGTCAAGTCGAAGGCGCTGAGCGGCGTGGCCCTCCAAGTCGACGAGCTCGATCTCAAGGTCCGCTGCCGCTTGTCCTCTCCGGCCCGTGACCACGAGCTCGAGAGTCGCGCTGCCTTCGAGCTGTACCTTCAGCGACGCGCCCACCTCTGCGGCCAGCGCAACCGGCTCGAAGCGCGGGTCGTCCACGCGCAGCTCGTATGCGCCGGGCTCAAGCCCATCAAAGGCCGCGTAACGATCCGTCGCGCCCACCTCGAGTGTGCGTACGATCTCGCCTAGACGGACAAGCTTGAACTCCACTGGCTCCATCTCGGAAGCCGCGGCGGCCCCCGGAAACTCGACGTTCATCCCCAAGCGCTGGTCGGGATTCGGCCCCACGTGCACAAGGTCGATACGGTTGAGTTCGCCTGGACTCAAACGCCTGCGAGGATGGTTGAGACTGAGCCCGGACGGATGTTCGGCCCGTACCTCGACGGACGCAGCCGCGATCCCGTCGAACCGCGCGGCTCCGGAGATCGGATCTGCGGCGGCCTGTCCAAGCTCTAGGCGATCGCCGCCTCCGTAGTAGAAGTAGCTCACGGTCCAGCCCAAGAGCGGTTCGCCCTGCGGATCCAGCACGCGAACGCTGAGGTCCGCTTCGGGGAACAGCGTTTGGACGCCCACGTCGAGCGCCGACGCGGCGTCCCACTCTGTGCTCTCCGGCCGAAAGCGAAACTCCGCTGGCGCGTAGCCAGCGGCTTCGACGCGGGCGACGATGAGCCCTTCCCACTCCGCCGCCAGCCTCGCCTCCACGACGCCCGCGTCCGATCCTGCGCTGCGCTCCCCAAGGTCAGCATCGTCCGGCTCCGTCTCCAACCGGCACTGCGCGACAACGTCCTGGACCGGCGCGCCCTGCAGATCCACAAATGTCCCGCGGAAGATGCGCGCCGTCGTCGTGACGGACGGAGCGACTCCCGTGGTCCGAGTGATCGGTACCAGCCCCGATGGGGCCTGGTCGACGAGAGCCACCCCATCGACCTGATCCGCGTCATCGGGAGCTACCAGGGCGGGAGCACGTTCGATGATTCCCAGCTCGGCTCCCTGCTGACTCCTGCCCGGCCCCACGATGACCCACGCGAACGCACACACCCCCAGAGTTGCCGCTCCCACGGCCATCGAGCGAACACCGAACCAAGCCACCCCGCCCGGAGTCAGTCCCTTCAAAGCGCTCTTCGGAAGCAGCGGCAAGAGCGCAACCGCCCAGCTCCCCTTGTCGCCGTAGCGTGCCTCTAGCTCCTTGCGCAGCATCGCCATCCCGCGCTCCTGCTGCTTCTTCACCGTCGCCACGGGAACGCCCAGCTCCTTCGCGATCTCGCGCGGCGGCAGACCATCGAAGAAGCGCTTCAAAATGACGGTCCGGTAGGGATCGTTGAGCTTCAGCACCGCGTTCACGAGATCACGCTGCTTCTCGGCTCGTTCCACCGACTCGGCGGTGGACTGGGCCACGGCGTCCTTGTCCTTCGCGGCCTCCTCGTGGGCGCTGCGCCGGGCGGTGGAACGCTGGCGATCAATCGCCAGGTTCTTCAGGACGCGGCGGATCCATGGCTCAGGGTCGCCCACGAGCTGGGTGGGATTGGCCAGGGCCCTGGCGACGACCTCCTGCACGAGGTCGTCATGGTCCGCTGCCTGCCGCACGAGCTGGCTCGCGAGCACGCGAACGCGCTCCATGCGGCTGAGGAGGGCGTCGGCGCTGGAGGCGGTGGCGGGGGAGGAGTGCGTCATGACGGGGGGAACACGGTACCCGGATCGGATCGACGACACCGGAACTGAACTTTCTTCGCGGGGGCGCCCGAGCCCCGGAATGGGCAGCGAAATCCGTGTCGCCGATCTGGCGCTGGCGCCGTTCTCCCCCCATGACCCCATCCCAACCAACACCCAGGGCGCGAGCCCCACGGCGGGCCCTCCGCCTCACTCCCTCCTTCTGGGAGTGGACCCTCGGCCTCGCTCTCGCCGTCGGGCTCGTCGCCTACTGGATCAACTCCTCCTCCCGCACCGGCGCCCTCCTCATGGTCGAGGATCACATGGTCGCTGCGGTGGTCGGGGCCTTCGACGGGGAGGTCGTCATCGACGACACCCCGGGCTATCGCATCGTTCGACCGTTCCTAGAGGACAGCTACAGCGTCGTGAAGAGCCCGGTGGAGTACCGCATGACGGGCAACGAATGGGCGAACGACAACCTGGTCCCTCGGCTGGCCGTCCGAGCCGCCGACGGATCGAACGTTTGGTTTGAGGACGTCCGCATCCAGTACGGCGTACAGCCGATGCGGGTCTGGGACGTCATGAAGAGCGCCGGAGGCGACTACGCGTGGCGCCATGGGATCATGGACTCCTACGCGCGCTCCTGCCTTCGGGATGCTCTGGGCGTCTACTCCGCCGAGGAGATTGTTCAGCAGGACAACCTGCGCGCGGCGCGCATCGACGCGAAGGATCGCTTGAACGCCGCGCTCGACGCCCACGGACTCGTGGTGCTCGAACTGTCGACCTCGAAGCCCGCGTTCCCGAAGGCCTACGAGTCGGTGGTTCAGCGCCGGCAGATCGCCGAGCAGGAGACCTTGAAGATCGCCCAAGAGCTAGAGCAGCTCCGCGCATCCCGTGACGATCGAGTGGCCAAGCTGGAGCGCGACAAGACGCTCGAGCTGGCTCGCATGCGCTCCAAGGTTGCGCGGGACCTAGCGAGCGCGCGCAAGGACGCGTTCGTCTCGCGGCGCGCAGCCGACGGCCACTTCAAGACTCGCATCGCCGCAGGCGCGCGTGAGCGCGCCGAGATGGCGAGCCGCGCCGACGCCCTCACCCTGAAGTACACGGCCGAAGCCGAGGGCATCGTCGCACGAGCCGACGCCTTGGCCGCCAAGGGCCGGATGGCGGTGCGTCAAGCCCTCGTCGAGAGCCTCAAGAAGGTCACCTTCGAGATCGCCCCCTTTGACCTCCCGGAGGGCGATCGCGCCCGGCGGGCCGGCCGCAACCTGTAGGAGCCCAACCATGGAACCACCCGTCAAGCAGAGTCACTTCCAGAAGAGTATCGTCCTTATCCGGCAAACGAGCACGAGACTTGCGCAGTCCGCGCTGCGGCTGGCCCGTTGGTTCGTCCCTCGGGCGCTGAAGAAAAGCCGCGCGGGCGCCTTAGCCGTGTGGCACAGCCGACGGCTTCGCGCCGTCCTGCGCCCCGCCACGTCGCTGGTACGCATCGCAGCTGTCGCCGCCGCGGTTGCAGCCATGAGCATCACGGGGCTGCGGGCCACGACCCAAACCATCGTCCCCACCGAGATCGGCGTCGTCCAAAACGACTGGGACGACGACGCGGGCATCTTGCCCGAGGATCTCGCGCCCTCCAAACGCTTCATCATCCCGGGTGCACGCACGCTTCATCGCGTCGACGGCCGCATCCACTTCGTGCGCTTTGGAATGAAGAGCGAGGGCAACGACGAAGAGGATCTTCAGCTGCGAACGCCGGACGGCCTAGAGGTCCGCGCTGGCGTTGCGGTCGCCTATCGCGTCGTGAGCGGTGAAGCGCACCGGCTGGTAGAAGACGGCCTGCGGTCCAGCTATCGGACCCTGGCGAGGGCCACGGCTGAGCGAGTGCTGCTCGACGAGCTCGGTTCGCTCCGTCGGCTAGACTGGTCGGACGTCGCGCGGAGGAAGAGCGTGGAGAGCCGCGCTCTCGACTCACTCCGAACGGAGCTGGCGCCGTTCCACCTTGAGCCGCTGGGCGTACATATTTCATCAACCTGGTTTCCGCCGGGCTACGAGGTCGAAGTGATGGAGCAGAAGCTCCTAGAGCAGCGCATTCTCACGAACGCGATGCTGGCTCGCCGCGATGAACGCAACCATGAACTCCTGACGGAGAGGGAATCGGTCGAGGCCGCCGAGAGCGCACGCGCGGCCGAGCTCGACTTCGAAATCGAGCAGGAGCGTACGCGCCTGAAGGAAGAGATCACGGCGGTGAAGGCCGAGACGCTTGAATACGAATTCGAACGCAAGACCGCGGCCTCGAACGCGTACGAAAAGAGCCTGACCGAGGGGCGCACCGCTCTCGATCAAGCAGCGGCCCTGCGCGAGCGGCTGACCAACGAAGCCCTCGAGTCGGATGGCGGGCGCATCATGATCGCTCGCCAGGCCGCTGAGAACCTGAAGTTCAAGACCGTCAAGCTCGACGCCAACAACCCGGCGGTTCCATCGGTGCTGGATCTGGATGCGCTGATCCAGCTGCTCGTGGGGCAGTAGACGGATCGCGTTCGACGTCCGCGGGCTCGACGGGCTCGACTTCAGGCAACTGACCAGCATTGAGTCGCGGCGGTCTCCCACTGGGACGGTGTAAGCGCTCCTTTTGGCGGGGTTGGACCATCCGGGCTAGGCTGACGGGTGCCATGCCCAATCCTTCCCACGCCATTCGGGCGCTGCGGCCGTTCCTCGATGAACACCCGCGGCTCAAGAAGACCCTCAAGAACCTCGACGACGGTGCTTCGAGGGCGCGGGGTGGACTCGCCGCTAAGTTCCCGGGGATGATCAAGCCCCAGCCGCGCCAGTTGACGATCGCGATCACGGCGCAGTGCAACTTCCGGTGCATCGGCTGCCGGTACGGCCGCGACTTCATGGTCGGCGAGCAGCTCTCCCTTGAGGTCGTCAAGGGCGTGCTCGACGACGCGAAGGATGCGGGCATCAACATCGTTCGCTTCTACGGCGGCGAACCACTGCTGCACAAGGATCTGCATCACATGGTGCGGCACGCGTCGGACCTTGGGCTTGAGGTCTACGTCACGACGAACGCGGTGCTGCTCGATCGTCGCGCCGACGAGCTGGTGGACGCGGGGCTCAAGTGGGTTTCGATGGGCTTCTACGGGTTTGGCGAGACCTTCGACGCTTACACCCAAAGGCCCGGCAAGTTCGAAGAGTTCATCACGAGCGTGACGAACGTCCGCGAGCGCCATCGCGACAACCTCGACGTCCAGCTCAACTACGTGGTCGTCCGGCCCTTGGCGAGCGTCGAGAAGCTTGAGGAGGCATGGGCCTTCGCGGTAGAGCATGACCTGTTCTTCCACCTTGACCTCTACGGCTACTCTGTGCCGTTCTTTAGCCGCGGCCCCGAGGATGAACTGGCGTTCCAGCCCGGCGACGAGCCGATGCTCCAAGCGCTGGTCGATCGCTTATTGGAGCTCAAGGCCGAGCGCCCCCACCGCTTCCCCCACGCCGACGCCTTCATCCGCTCTATCCCAGACTGGGTCGTGAAGTGCGAGGAAATGCGCGTGCCATGCGACGCCTACCAGCTCCTCTGGATCGGCGCCGACGGGTCGCTGCAGCTCTGCGACACCGCGTTTCCCCTGGGGAACGTCAACGAATCCAGGCTCAAGGACTTGGTCTTCACCGACAAGCACAAGCGCGCAGCGCGGGATGGCTACGCGCTGAAGTGTCCAAACTGCACCTGCAAAGTGGATAGTCGTATCCGACGACATGGTCCCAGCTGGCGCAGGTACAGCCAGCCGGGCAGCGAGCTCAGCGGTATCCGGGAGATGAAATAGTATGGGACACATTATTCGTAAAGGCCGCGACATCCTGCGCAACACCGTTCGCGACAAGCCGATGATCAAGGCGCCGCTCGTGGGCGTGGAGAACAGCTTGGAGCAGTGGAAGCACACGATCGCCAAGCGCTTCCCGTCGGTCATCAAGCCGCGAACGCGCAAGATGACCGTCGCGATCACCGCCCAGTGCAACCTGCGCTGCGTGGGCTGCCGCTACGGGCGCGACTTCATGCCGGGCCACATCCTCTCCCTCGACATGGTCAAGGGTCTGATGGACGACGGCCGCGCGGCGGGCGTCGAGACGATCCGTCTCTACGGCGGTGAACCGCTGCTCCACAAGGACCTTCCCGCGATGATCGAGCACGGCGTCAGCATCGGCTTGGAGGTCTACGTGACCACCAACGGTGTCCTGCTTGAGAAGCGCATCGACGAACTCTACGACGCGGGACTTCGGGACATCACCCTCGGCTACTACGGCACGGGCGCGCGCTACGACGCCTACGTCCAGCGGGAAGATCGCTTCGTTCAGATGGAACGTGGCATCGCAGCCACGCGCGAGCGCTACGGCAAGGAAATGGACCTCCAGCTCAACTTCTTGATCATGCGCCCGTCGTGCGATCTCGAAGCCCTCCAGAACGCCTGGGACTTCGCGGACCGCTACGACATGGCGTTCCACACCGACCTCGTGCACTACTCGCTGCCCTACTTCACGGAAGGCCTCGACTCCGAGATTCAATTCCGACCGGAGGACGCTCCCGCGCTCCAGGCCGTGACAGACCGCTTGATCGAACTCAAGGAGCAAAACCCAGAGCGCATCCCGGAAGCGATCGAAAGCATCCGCTCGATCCCGGACTGGCTCATGAAGGGCCCCGACATGCGCATCCCGTGCGACGTCTACAACATGATCTGGATCGGAGCCGACGGCTCCGTCAAGCTCTGCTACGTCACCTTCGACATGGGCAACCTCCACGAGAACCGCCTGTCCGAACTGATGAACACCCCCACCCACACCGCAGCCACCCGCAGCGCATTCAAACTCGAGTGTCCCAACTGTCACTGCGAGCGCGACTCACGCATCCGCAAGGACAAGCCGAGCATGCGCAAGTACAGCAGTTAGCGATCTGAACTAGGCGCCGTACGGGCTAGACGCCTACACAAGGTCGCGCGCTGTGGCTGGGCCGCGGGGCGAAGCTCTTGGGCCGAGAAATGGCGGGATTGTCTGCGGTACCGAACCGCGCGTCGCAGCGTAGGTCTTGTGGCGGCGGAGTGACCGTGACGGTACACGTG
>CAYQKK010000139.1:0-11382 GCA_964417955.1 uncultured Planctomycetaceae bacterium | reverse complement strand
GGAGCGGCTTTGCCGCTCCAAGGGATGGTGTTGTTTCTGCTTCAACCTCTGACGAGGTTGAGAGGCGATCCCTTGGGCCAGCTAGAACGGTCTTCAGGACGGGCCTTGTTGCCCTTAGTCCCTGACGAGGCGTGGAAGATGCCACCGGTCGCACTTCTGCTAGGGTTGGGAAGTCGAAACCTCCTTCCCAAGGATCCAGCCGATGATTCGCACCTACCTCAGAGTTCTCGCACTGACCGCTCTCAGCGTCAGCCCGGCCCTGGCGCAGTTCGGGAAGCCGCTTCAGGTCAACGGCACTTCGCTGCGGGGCAAGCTCATCCAAGCGGGCGACGTCGATCTCGATGGCGATGAAGACGTGATCATCGGGGACTCGCTTGGCCAGGTGGCTTGGCGACCGAACGTCGGGGGCGGCAACTTCGCAACGCCCCGCGTCATCGACTTCTTTGATTCGGTGATTGAGTTCACCGTCGCGGATCTCGATGGCGACCTGGATCTAGATGTCTTGGTCGCTGGAACGAACGGCTCCGGGAGGCTGGTGAACTGGTACGAGTATCTTGGAGCAGGGAATTTCGCGCCTGGCGTCACGCTGGGGTCGAACTTCGTCTGCAGCAACGCCGAGGCCGCCGACATGGACGGCGATGGCGACCTTGACGTTTTGACCCACGACTTCAATGGCTCCTCGGTCTTCTACTACGAGAACGTCGGTGGCGGCGTGTTCTCTTCTGTTCGGACTGAGATCTCCCCAGAACCTGTGGCCTCGGTCTATGCGGCAGACCTCGACGGCGACGGCGATCAGGACGTGGTCGCGGGGTTCCTGCTCGACACGCCCTACGGGTTCCGGGTCCTTGAGAACCTGGGAGGCGGAGCCTGGGCGAGCTCGTTTGCTCCCAACGTGACCTTCTGGGGGCGCTACACCGAGTTCGCCTTCGGAGACCTCGACAACGACGGTGACCTCGACATCATGGCCGCTTCGGGAGCGGATCGATTCGACTGGTACGACCAGATCGCGCCGATGGTGTTCCGCAACCGCCAGCAGTTCTTTACGGGTGGCGGCGGCCGGTCCCTGACCGTCGACGACATCGACGCGGACGGCGACCTCGACGTTCTTATGTTCGGCGCGAATGTCGACTGGCAGGAGAACCTCGGCGGCGGCGCTTTTGCCACCCACGAGATCGAGAGCGGCTTCCCCTATGGCGACGCCTACCTGGCGGACCTCGACGGCTCAGGCACGCTGGACGTGCTCTACTCAACCCAGTTCGGCGCCGACGCCACCAGGTGGAAGCCCAACCTCGGCTCCGGGATGTTCGGGCCAGCGCAGTCCCTGAGCGTCCTCGAGCTGGGCGACCCGAGGGCTGTGGCCGCGGCGGACTTTGACGGAGACGGCGACCTGGACGTGGCGGCGGTTTCGAACCTCGACAGGCAGGCCAGCGCATGGGAGAACCAGGGCACCAATCTCTTCTCGTCCGCTATCACGCTGGACACTGGCTACGACCTGCCGCTCTATGAGGTGGGCGTTTTGGCGGTCGACGTCGACAGTGACGGCGACCCTGACGTGGTGGTAGCCGCGGGCGGAGTCTACTGGTACGAGAACCTTGGTTCGTCGACCTTCACTTTTGGTCCAAGGCAAACCCTGCTGGACAACTCCCACGCAACGACCGTCATTCAGAGCGGCGACCTGAACGGAGACGGGCTCACTGACATCATCGCGAACTCCATCGTCACAAAGGACGTAACCGTCTTCTTCGGCGCACCGGGCGGCCCCCCTGTCGGTCCGCCCGTGGTCGCCGGCAATTTTCAGTACACCGCGATGGTGTTTGCTGCCGCCGACTTCGATGAAGACGGCGATGACGACCTGATCGTGGACCAGGAATTCGGGTCCTTCTTCTTCTACTTGGAGTCGCTCCCGGGCAACACCTTCGGCGCGCCGATCAGCTACTCCACCGTCTATGAGCCGCACACGGCGGTTCCGATAGACATCGATCAAGACGGACTGCTGGACTACTTCAGCAGCGCCGAGCTAGGCACCGGTTGGTCGCGCGGCCTTGGGGACGGCACCTTTGAACCCGTCCGGGACATCGATGGGATCAACCTCCAGGCCCGCGCCTATGCCACGGCGGTCATGGACGTCAACAACGACTCAAGGCCCGATGTTGTCTTGGCAGAGACGGAGTTCTTTGGGCCGTCGAGACTCTATTGGGTCGTGAACGTTGGGGCGGGCCAGTTCGCGCTCGGGGGGGAGTACCTCCATGGACTGGGCTTCCTCCCCGAGATGACCGCGCTCGACTTTGATGGCGACCTGGACAGCGACCTGCTCCTTGCGGCTCCCACGAACGACAGCGTCAACGTCTTGAAGAACGAGGGCGGCCTCGGCGCGGGCTACTGCAGCTCGGCCGCGCTGCACTCAGGCGGCGGAAGGGCGTCGATTCGCAGCGCGGGCTCGGCGCTGATCGCCAACAACGACCTCACCCTTGAGGCCTACGATCTTCCGCTGAACAGAGCCGGCTACTTCCTGGTGTCGCGCGACCAAGGCTTCGTCCAGCAGCCCGCTGGCAGCCAAGGCAACATCTGCCTCGGTGGAACCGTCGGGAGGTACGTGCACCAGCTTGGAAACTCAGGTTCAACGGGCACCCTGCCCCTGATCGTGGACGCCCAGTCCATCAGTCAGCCGCTAGGCAACGTAGCCGCCGTCAGCGGCGAGACGTGGTCCTTCCAATGCTGGTTCCGAGACATCTTCGCAGGCGCAGCCACCTCGAACTTCACCTCGGGGTTCGCGGTGCGCTTTCAGTAGGCGCTACTGCAGCGTCACTTCGACCGCGTCGGTCAGGTTGCTCGTCAGGCCTGGGTTGGCGTCCCGGTACCAGGCCTGGAAGTTCCAAGACTCGCCCGCCATGCCCGCGACGCTCCCGTTCGGTTGGGGGAGGTCCCCGAGGGTGAGCTGAAGCGTGGCACTTTGGTCCGCGCCTGCAATGCGAACCTGACCGGGGCCGAAGAAGCGGCCGATGGACCCGCCCAGGCACAGCGTGCCTTGACCGCCGCCGACGCCCGTGGCGTTGCCCTGGGTCCGTGAGGCCAGCAGCAGCGTGAGCGAGTTCGCGGGAATCTGGTCCGCCCGCAGCGTGATGTTGTCAGCGGACACGAGGCGCGGCCCAAGGGCCTGAATCGTTGCGGGGCTGCCGGTGGAGTTGGGGACAGCGGGGCCGCAGTACGAGTTGCTGGCGGGGCCGTTCTGCACGTGCTTCACGAGGTCGAGCCCCAGCACTTGGTTCGGGTAGAAGCCGCTCTCCACGGTCTCAGCGAGGGTGAAGAGGTTGCCACGCGGGTCCACCGTCAGCCCAAGACCGACGGCCGTGGAGCCGGAGGCCTGCGGAAGGAAACCGCGCCGCCGCCGGGCCCAGCGCTCTGAGCCGTCGGGCGCAAACCGCGCGAGGATGATGTCGTCGATCCCTGTTCTGGAGAAACCGAGGGCCACCACGTCGTTGCGCGTGGTGACGTGCAGCTCCTGGAAGGAGCCATCCTGGGCGATCCCTTGGACACTCGGGCTGGAGAGCCCAAGGAACGCGCCTGCAGCATCAAGTCGGAAGAGCGTCGCGTCCTTCGCGCCGAAGCCATCCATCACTCGCCCTCCGCCCACGTAGATCCGGTCGAAGGCGTCGAGCGCGATGCAGCTCCCCTCAGTGAAGTAGCCCGCTTCGCTGTAGTTGCTGCTGAACGCGGCGGTGCCGTCTGACTGGTACTTGGTCACATTGAAGCCTCCGAAGGAGCTTCTCGTAAGCGTCACCGGCCGCCCAAGAGAGTCGAAGGTCACCGCGGTGACGCCCGCTGGTCCCGGATACTCCGTCCAGAGGAAATTGCCATTCGGATCCAGGGCGCTGATCTGACCCACGTGCTGGTAGAACGGCCCGTCGCTTTGGCCGTGCATGTAGACGGTTCCGTCCGGCCCGATGGACATGCCGCGCGGAAACGACTGGGCCGTACTGGCGAAGTCCACTCCACCGTTCCCTCGCCATTCCCAGACCTCCACGCCGTTTGTGTCGTAGGCCCGCACGTCAGATCGGGGGTAAGCGCCCTGCATCGCGAGGCCGCCAACGACCACGTGGCCCGAGGGCTGAAGACCGAGGAACGCGGCGTTGTACTCGAACCAGCCGCCCGCCGCGGGGAGTCCGCGTAGGGGAAGAATGCGCTCCCAGTGGATCCCGCCGTTTGCCGCGTAGCAGCGCAGCACCGAAGAGTCGATCCTAGAGACAAGGATGAACGTGCGACCTGCGTCATCGACGACGGCGTCGGCGAACCTCCCGCCCGTGTAGGTCGCAGCCTCAGCGCTGGGCGAGTCAAGCGTATCGCTCCACTCAAGGTCGCCGTTCTCGTTGAACTTCATGAACACCATGTCCCCTGGCAGCCCGAAGTTGCCAAGGGGCAGCTGGCGAGCGAGCCCCACCACGAGCACGCCTCCATCCGGAGCGGCTTCCACCTCGATGGGTTGGAAAGCCTCGTAGGTGGGGGAGATAAGCGCTCGTTCCCAGGCCACGTCGACGGTGTCGAACTGCGGCGCCGCCAGGACGGGCCCAGTCAGAGAGAGTGCAGCGAGGGGAAATGCAGCGAGGAGTGCGGTGCGAGCGGTTCGGAGCATGGAAGCGGAGGGAAGGGGTGTCGTTCCAGGGACGTACCCTAGCACGGAATCCGCTTCCGGGCTTCCGCCCGCGCTATGGTCCTCACCATGGTTCTTCTTCTCATCCTCGCCCTTCTCGCCGGCTGCGCCTCCAGTACCGCGGCAGGAAACGCTCCCAAGCGCAGCGCCGACCGCCCCAACATCGTCCTCATCGTCGCCGACGACCTCGGCTACGCAGACCTCGGCTTCACGGGCGCAGCGGACATCCCCACGCCTCACCTCGACCGCCTAGCCGCCGAAGGCGTCTTCTGCACCGACGGCCACGTCAGCGCGTCGGTGTGCGCCCCCTCCCGGGCAGGGCTCCTGACCGGCCGCTACCAACAGCGCCAGGGCTTCGAGATGAACCTCCGCCCCAACGAGGGCCTCCTCCCCGGCACCATCACCCTCCCGGCCCAGCTCCAAAGAGCCGGCTACCGAACCGCCGCCATCGGCAAGTGGCATGTTGGGTACCAGGTACAGAACACGCCAGTTGCCGCTGGCTTCGACCACTTTTGCGGCCTGCTGTCGGGTTCTCGATCCTATTTCCCGATGGAGAAGGCGCCGGGGAAGACCAAGCGCATCGAGCGCAACGGCGAAGTCGTGCCCGAGTCGAATCTCGGCTACCTCACGGATTTCTTCACGTACGAAGGGGTGTCGGTGCTCGAAGAGGAATCGACAGAGCCGCTGTTCCTCTACATGTCCTACACGGCGCCCCACGGGCCGATGCACGCACGGCCTGATCTGTACGAGGCGCTTGAGGCCATTGAGGAACCTGGCCGGCGGAAGTACGCGGCGATGGTCGCAGCGCTGGACGAGGGGGTGGGCGAGCTGCGCGCCGCGCTGGAGCGCACCGGGCAGGCGGACAACACGCTCATCATCTTCCTGTCGGACAACGGCGGCGCGACCAACAATCACTCGGACAACGGGCCATGGCGGGGGATGAAGGGCTCGAAGTGGGAGGGAGGTCAGCGCGTGCCATTCCTCGTGCACTGGCCTGCGCGGCTTGCGCCCCAGCGATTCGACCACGTGGTGTCGAGCCTCGACCTGACGCCGACCTTCCTCGCCGCCGCAGGTGCGTCGAGCGTTGACCCGTCGGACGGCGAGAACATTCTCCCCTGGCTGGAGGGCCGCGTCGCCGCTCCCGAAGCGAGGACCCTCTACTTCCGCCGCGGCGTGGTCGCAGCGATTCGAGAGGGCGACTGGAAGCTCATCCGCGTCACCGAAGAGGACGGCTCTCTGCGCAGCCCGGTGCTCGTGGACCTAGCCCGGGACCCCGGCGAGCTCGTCGACGTCTCCGGCGAGGAGCCCGAGCGGGTGCAGGCGCTCATGGGCAAGCTCGACGAGTGGGAGAGCGAGCTCCAGCCGCCCCGCTGGTTCACCGGAGAGGTCTGGACGAAGAACCAACGCCTCAAGCACCAGCCCGACCTGATCGGCCGCGACGCCGAGCGCCGCCTGCCGTAGCGCAGGCTCAGCCAGCGGTGACGCTGACGCCGTCCACGAGGGCCCAGGGGATCTGACTTGAGCCGCCTACGCGCTCGGTGGCCTTGGAAAGCCGCGTCGATCCGTTCAGCAGCTCGAACGCGTTGCCCGACAGCATCACCTCGTTGACCGAGCGCACGATCTCGCCGTTCTCAACCCAGCGGGCCGACTTGGCCGTGCCGCTGAAGTCGCCCGACGCCGCGTCCACCGAGCCCGAGAAGCGCTGGATGTAGAGCCCGGTGCCCAGCGCCTTGAGAAGGGCGGCCTCGTCCTCTAGCGCGTCGGGGCCCACGGCGTCGAGGCGCATGGCGTGACAGCCAAGCCCAGGAACCGCACGCGCGCCGCCTTGGGCGTGGCCCGTGGACACCGTGCCGCCGACGGCCGCCGAGTAGCTGTTGTGCAGGAACGTCTTGAGCACACCGTCCTCGACGATGGCCGTGCGGCGCGCGGGAAGCCCCTCGCGGTCGAACGCACGGGCGCCCGCCATCCGCGGGTCGGTCGGGTCGTCCACGAGCGTGAGCCCCGGCGCGATCGTCTCGCCGATCTTCTCGGCCAAGAAGCTGCGGCCGCGCTGGACGGCGATCGCCGAGACGCTCCCGAGGAGCGGCCCCAGAAACGACGACGCAAACGCGGACGGCGCGAAGGCCACCAGACCCTTGTAGGTCTTGGCGGTGGTGGCTCCGAGGTTCCCGACGCAGGCGGTCGCGACCTCGCGCGCGATGCGCTGGAGCTCGGCCTCCACCTCGGCCCCGCTGCGCACGACGGCGCCGCGGTAGTCGAAGCCGCCGGTGTCGTCGCCGTCCACGGCGAGGGCCATGACGCTCATGGTGAGCGCCGCGTCCTCGTCGGACTGCAGCACACCGCGGGAGTTCACGATGACGGAGGCCCCAGTCACCGCGGAGAACGAGGCCTGATCCACCGACACGCGCGCGTCGTGCCCGATGACCGAGTTCCCTAGGGTCTGGGCCCGTTCGACCACCTCGGCCACCTGAATCCCGGCGACGGTATCGTCCAAGTGATGGCGCATGCGCTGGTCATCGGCGACGTCGCCCGGGTCCGGCAGGCGGTTGGCCTCGTCCGGTGGACTGAGCTTCGCGATGGCCACAGCGTCCGTGGCCACGGCCTGCAGCGCCTCGGGGCGCATCTGATTCGTCGAGGCGAACCCAAGCCGCCCGTCGATCATGACGCGCAGTCCGAGGCTTGTGCCCTCGTCGGCCTGCACCTGACCGAGGTCGCCTTTCTCGACCTTGGCCGAAAGGCTCGTACCGCCGTAGCCATACACCTCGGCCTCGGCGGCGCCCGCCTTCTTGGCCATGTCCATGAGCTGCGCGGCGCGCTCTTGCAGCTTTGCCGAGACGTCTTTCACCGAGGCTTCGGTGCCAGAATCAGTGGAAGCGCTCATTGGTCGCGTCCTCCCACGAGCATCTCACAGGAAAGCCACGGCCCGCCTGCATCGACCTTGGCGGGCTGCCCCTTGCCGCAGTACCCAGAGCCGAGGTCCCAGCGGAAGTCGCTGCTGACCGCGTCGACCGTGTTGAGCACGTCGAATGCCATGCCAGAGATGTTGACGCCGCGCTGCAGCTCGCCGCGCTTGCCGTTCTTGATGGGCCAGGCCTGCAGCGTGCCGAACATGAACTCCCCGTTCGCGTCGGCCTGGCCGTTCTTGGGCCCGTCGACCATGATCCCCTCATCGATGCCCGCGATGATCTCGTCGAGGTCCTGCTCGCCCGGAGCGATGTAGGTGTTGCGCATGCGAATGAGCGGCTCGTCGTCGTACTCCCACGCGCGACTGTTGCCGGTGGGGGCGACCCCTTCGCGGGCGGCCGTGTGCCGGTCGTGCAGGTAGCTCTTCAAAATGCCGTTCTCGATGATCGTCACCTTCGACGCGTGAACGCCTTCGTCGTCGACGTCGAGCGTCCCGCCTGCGCCGTCCGTGAACTCCGACACGCCGCTGTCGCAGAGAGTCACAAGGTCCGACGCGACGCGCGTGCCGATGCGGCCGCGGGCGCAGGATCCGGCTTCCACAAAGTCAGCCTCGACGGTGTGCCCCACGGCCTCGTGGGTGAGGAGCCCGACGATCGACGGAGACAGCAGCACCTTTTGGCGGCCGCCGCTCGGGTAGGGGGCCGAAAGCAGGTCCACCGCCATGCGGGCGGCTCCGTCGCCGAGTTCGTCGGCGGACGCGCCGCGGAAGAGGCAGTCCCATGCGCCGGTGACGCCGACCGAGCGCGCGCCGCGCTGGAGCTCGCCCCCGTCCTGGGCCACGGTCATGACCCGCAGCTCGGGCCGGGCCACCCGCGTCCAAGCGCTGGCCCCGTCCGTCGTCACGATGCCCTTCTCCTCGAAGATCTCCGTGTAGCCGGACGACGCGCTGACGATCTTGGTGCTCTGACCGCGCGCGTGACTCTCAAGATCCAGCACGAGCTTCAGCCGCTCGTCGATGGGCGCCCCGTTCAGCGCCTCGTAGCCGATGGCGTCGAACTGCCCGACCGCGAGATCGGTCTTCGGCGGAGCCTCCAGCTTGTCCTTGCGCGACGACGCCGACGCGTGAGCCGCCGCCCGGGCCGTCTCAATGGCCCGGCGAACCGCGCCCACTTCGAGGCTGTCCGTCGAGGCGAACCCGAAGGTGCCTTTGCTCAAAACGCGGACGCCCACGCCGGTGTGCTCGGACACCTTCGCCTGATCGACGCGGCCTCCCTCCACGGCAACGGAGCGGGTGCGCTTGGCGTGATAGCGAAGCTCGACATGATCGTCCCCGCCGTCGAGGCGGAGCGCGTCATGGAGAATGGGGCGTGGGTCGGTGGAAGCCATGGCCTGAGCCTAAGCCCTCAGGTGCCCGAATCCGAGGGTAGAGATGGGGGAGATGGGCTAAGCTCTCCGCGACATGTCATCGTCCAAGTCCCAGCAACCCACGTCGAGGCCCCGGGAGCGCCGCACCATTGCGCGCAACCGGAGCGCGACCCACGAGTACCTGATCCTCGACGAGATCGAGGCCGGGATCGTGCTCTATGGGACCGAGGTGAAGAGCCTGCGGGGCGGCCGCTGCTCGCTCCAGGAGGCCTACTGCATGATCCGGAACGGCGAGCTGTGGCTGATGCAGATGCACATTCCTGAGTACGCCCAGGGGAACATCCATAATCACAAGATGGTCCGCGAGCGGAAGCTCCTCGCCAAGCGCATGGAGATCAACAAGTGGGATCGCAAGGTGCGCGAGAAGGGCACGACGCTGATTCCGCTGGAGATCCTGTGGGACGGGTCCCTCGTGAAGCTCCGCATCGGCCTCTGCAAGGGCAAGAAGCTGTACGACAAGCGCCAGGCCAAGCGCGAGCGCGACGACAAGCGCGAGATGGCGCGGCAGGCCAAGTCGGGCCGCTACGACAACTAGCTGCTTAGCCGCTAGCCGCCGGGCCGGCCGCGGGTCTTGGAGAGCTCCGTCGCGTAGCTCGGGAACTGAGCCACGGCCTTGTCGATGCGCGCGGCGGAATCCTGGGGCGACGGCTGGGCGAGATCGCGGCGACGCCAGACGATCCGCATCGGCAGCATGTTCGGGATCTCCTGGTACAGCTGGGCCGTTCGCGGATCGCTGCGCAGGGCTGCCGCGAACCGCTTGGCCACGGGCGCCATCCCCTGGGGCCGCTTGGGCACGAGAATGAACGCTGGGTTCTGGGCGAACATGTCGTCGAGCATCGCGGCGCGCTTTGCCTCGAACTCTGGAGACTCGGCAGGCACAGGGAGGAACGCGGCCGCATTCGGCGTCACGAGGCCGCGGATATCCCAGATGGGGTTGCGCGCGAGGGCTCCGATGAAGCCGATGTCGGGGCAGGCGATGGCTTCGCCCTGGGGCGTCTCCTGCAGGATCATCCACGCATCGAGTTCCTGACGCCCAGGCTCCCAAGGAAGGCCCGCGGTCTCGGCGACGCGCCCGGGCCAGGCGCCGCGAGGCTCCACGGCGATCTTGATGTTGTGCTGCTTGTCGTAGCCGCGCGTGCCTTGATCCCAGGCGCCGGCTGCGACTAGCACCGTCAGCGCAATAGGTCCTGCCAATCTGTGGCCGCGGGACAGGAGTTGCGCAAGCCGCTCAATCCCGAACGCGCAAACGATCGCAAGGAAAGGGAGCGGCGGAACGAAGAAGCGATAGCGCGGCATCCAGTCCGTGAACGCGTAGGCGATGAACACAAGGCCCGCGACGGACATGGACCATGCAGCGGGGGGGAGTCGCCGCAGCCCGGCGAGCGCACCAATGGCTCCCGCGATCCAGAGCCCAGCAAACAGCGGGCCCTGCCCAAACAGAAAGCGAGTCCCGAGGAACTTCTCGAAGTTGCCGCCGAAGAATGAGCTTCCGCCGCCAAGCTTGGCCGTGTGCGTGGCCGGCAGCAGCCCGCCAAAGTACGCCAGCCCAAACACCTCGTACGCGGCGATCGGCACCGCCGCCACAAGGAACCAGTTCAGGTCAGCGCGCCCGAATGCGGGTCGGTCTTTCGCAAGGAAGCGCCGCACCACGATGTAGAGCCCGTAGGCCGGAGCCTCGGGCCGGCTCGCCCAGCAGAGAAAGAACAGCACCGCCGAGAGCGGAAGGAGCGCCGCCTCAGGATCCCGCGCGCGCGCGCTCAGCTCCTTCTCGAACCGCAGCACAAAGAGCACGAGCAGCATCCCAAAGCTCGCCGTCTCCAGCCCCGCGATCGCCCACAGCGCTAGCGAAGCATTCGTCGCCACGATCGCCGCAGCGCCCAGCCCGACGGCCGCGCTCGTCCCCACGCGCCGCGCTAGTAAATACGTCAACGGCACCAGAGCCGCGCCGGCCAGCAGCCCGGAACCCTTGAGCCACATCACGATGGGGGACCCAACCACCAGCCCGATGGCCGACCAAAGAGTCCAAAGGGGATTGGAGATCCCTTCCACCCGCTCGCCAAGGTTCCAGGCCAGCTCCCCGTGCTCCACGAGGTTCTGGGCGTACCGGAGGCTGATGAAGGCGTCGTCGACGGTGTAGGGCCAAAACGAGAGCGCGCTGGCCACGAGGAAGCCCGTCAGCAGCACGAGCAGCCCGAAGACGAGCGCCGCCGAAGGCCCGCTCGGCTGTTCTAATGAAGGATCCCCTGACTGCATGTTGAGGAACAGCATAGGGACCGAGCCCCCAGACACCGCCCCTTAGCCGGGTTCGAAGGTTGAGGTATCCCCCTGGGCCCCCTAAGCTCCTCGCGTCGGAATCGCCTCGGGCGCGAGTCGAGGCCGGCAACAATGGAACGGGGGCGCACTGGTTT
>CAYQKK010000138.1:0-11489 GCA_964417955.1 uncultured Planctomycetaceae bacterium | reverse complement strand
CCCGTCAAGGTAACCCGGGCTGGAGGCTGGCCTTCTCATTCCATCTATCCGTCGACGGTGAGTACGAGCGAGCGCATGAACCGAAGGTACGCGCGGAGCTACGATCCGATAGAGGCAGATTCACCAATATGAGAGCGCGACCGCCCAGGAGCCCTTGGCAGCTCACTCAGGCGCAAACACTCTTTTGACAAGCGGTGCTGTACCGTACACCTCCAATGCCAAACGTCCTCATCACCCTTGCGCTCCCGCTAGCCGTGGTTGCCGCGATCTGCGCAGTCGTGGCCAGCGTCGCGTCTGGTCAGCTGTGGACGAAGGTACTCCAGGTTGGGCGCATAGCTTGGGCAGCGCTTGCGACTCTCAGCGTCTTGCTGGCGTTAGGCGCTGCTGGAGACTGGGTTCACTTGATCTGGGCCATTCAGTTCCCAATGTTTGGACTCGTGGCATCGAGCGGATTGCTTCTCGTCAGAGCAAGGCCACGAGAAGCGAAGGAACTTTGGGGCCCGGGCGTCCTCTTTGGAGTCTTCGCAGTTCTCACGATCCTCCCATTGGCGTTGCTCCTCCTACGAGGGACGGACGAGCCAACCGCACGCGCGGGGAGTAGCCTAGTAGGCGCGCTCGCCGATGTGGTCCACTACGGATTCGGCGGCCCCGTCCCTGATTCAATGCTCCCACAGCACTCCCGACAGCTAGAGCGGGGCCTGGGATCGCCGGAGCGAGATGTCACCGTCAGTATGGGCGCACTTTGGCTGGGCTCCGGCTGGATGGCGCTCCTTGCTGGACTCTCGCTTTTGACGGCATTCATGAGGACGAGCTGGGTTTCCAAACCCCTTCGGCTCCTGGTGCCTCCCATCGCAGCCACGCTGGTTCTGACCCAGACCGGCACGTGGGCCCCCGACATCGAAGAGGCGATGTGGCACAACGATGCGTGGTATGTAGGCCTTCTCGGCCCCCTGCTGCTGGCAGCGGTCACGCTAGTTCCTATCGCTCTGCTCGTTCACCGCCACCGCGCTGCTCAGCTTCCAGGAAGCCCGGTTCTTGAAGAGATGGCTCCGAGATCACGCCGCTCGAATCATGGCGACACCGACCCGTAGCACTTGTCGCCAATCAGGCTGCGCTGTCCAAGCTGTGGAGTTCGCCATCCTTCCTTGCAGAGCACGCAGGAGTGACCCAGGCGACGGGCACCGCGGCGGGCAAGAAGTACGAGTCCGACGGCGGACCTGGCATCCGAGGGGTGCTTGAGCTTCTCCAGGGAGCCATCCAGCCACTCGAAAATAGGCTCCACTTCCTTCGATCCCAGTTCGTCTTCTGGCTCTTGGGCGCTATCGATGGACACGGCAAGAACTTCAGTCTCGCTCTCCTTCCAGGGGCTGACTACAGGCTGACACCTCTCTACGACGTACTGTGTGCCTACCCTGCTGTCGAAGCGAATGAGCTTCACGAGAAGGACCTTGCCATGGCCATGGCTCTCGAAGGCCGGAACCGCCACTACAAGTGGCTCGAGATCCAACCGAGACACTGGATCGAAACCGCTGCTCGATCCGGTCTAACCAGGCCTCGGGTGGAAGAGGCGCTAGACGACGTGATGGAGCAAGTCCCCAAGGTCTTTGCCCAGATCCAGGCCGACGTTCAGGCCGTCAGCGCCATCGTTGGCGTTCCGATCGTAGACCGAAAGGCGATGGCAGCTAAGCGCTTCCAACGGCAGCGATGAGAGCGTCGTGGCGGCGGGGCGCCGTTGACGGCACGACCGGGTACCGTAGTGCCACTCATGGCCAAGAAAAGAAAAGACACAAAGGACAAGCTCTTTGCCGAGGTCGTAGAGGCCTCCATGGAGCTGCACCGCCGCAGGCTCTGGACGCTCTCCGATTCGGACAACCCGATCTTGATCCACGTCGAGGGTGAAGAGCACCCTTTGGTTGCGTTCGTGCTTGGGAGCGAGGGCCAGGAGCTCGGCCTCTCGCTACTGCGCGGCGAACGCAGCCAAGAAGCGTACGAGACCTGCATCCTCAGGGGTCCCGGCTTTCGGGGCGGCCTACCGTGCGAAACGGTAGCGATGAGCTTCGATCCTGCGGGTAGCATTCCAGAGGAGTTATTGCGCCCAGTCCAGGGATCAGGGCTCAGCTTTGGCAAGAACTCCGCGGTCCCCACCTTTGCCACGATGGAGACGCGCGAACCAGGGGCGGAACCACGTGGTCGCCCCTCTTCACGCCCGGAGCTGCGATTGGTGCTGGCAGCGCTGCGAACGCTGCTCTTGGCGGCGTCGACGGGCCAGCTAGCCACGCAGCCCTTTGGCCGGAAGCGGCGCAGCCTCGAGCTGCGAATGACTGGTAAGGGCAGAAAAGCGGCCGTGACCGACGCGGTGGTGAAGTGGCCCGAGCTGGCCGTCGCCCGCGAACCCGAGAGCGATCTCTCACCGCCGCAGCTCGGCCAGCGCTGGTACGACGTGACACGCACCGCAAAGAAGACGCGCGCCGTTTGGGGCCTCGGGTGGATCCCAGCGCCACCGATTGAAGATGATACCGCTCTGCGCGACGTCCTGCTTGTGCGGGAAGAGTCGTCAGGGAAGATGCTGAGCCCGGGGATCTTTCTACGGGGCAACATGGACGCCTTCGCCGAGGCGTTTCTGAACCTGCTCGAAGAGAATCCAAAGGTGGATTCTGAGCCTGTCGGCCTTCCGAAGGAGATTCGCTTCTTAGAGGAACGCTACGCGGAGCCCATGCGCGCGGCGCTGGATGAACTCGGCGTCAAGGTGACCGTGAGCTCCGACCAAGTGGAGCTAGAGCAAGCGATGGATCACCTGTACGAGTCGTTCCGGACACAGAGCGACCAAGATCGAGATGTCACCAACATCGACTCCTGGAAACGCTGGGATCAAGAGGTCAGTGAGCTCTTGGTCAAAGCCGGAATGGAGGCTAGTAAGCTCCTGAAAGCTGCGGCGCTCAAGCGGTTCTTCACGGATGCCGACGCGGGTCGGGATGCGGTGATGATGGATCTCGACGAGTCCCCGCGGGTCGCCTACATGGAGTGGTTCTTCATGGCTTATCGGGCGAGGAAGGGCGCTCGAACCGTGGCGGAGACCCTGATGAAGCAACGGAACCTGCGCCCTGAAGTCCGCGAAGTACTCGATGCGCGGATGCAGGCCAAGACCATCGTCGCGCGCGTTACAGCAGTTGACCCTGGAGCATCGATCGAGCTGGAGAACTGCCTCACAGGCAAGGTCCAAGAGGTGCACGACATCGGCCTGTCCAAGACCGCCAAGGAGGGCGTGGGTCTCATCATTTCGCTCTTCCCCGTGCGCGAGTGGACCTTCGCATCTATAGCGGGCCCCGGTCTTCGTTCTGATCGAATCGCCGCCGCCATCGAGCGCATCGAATCTCTCGGTCACGTCTTCGAGAACGGAATCCTAATGGGAGACCAAAAGGGCATGGGCAACCTCTTCCTCGAGCCCGACCCTGTGCCCCAGCTAAACAACACCGATGGCGACCCGCTGGAGCTCCTCATCGTCTCGTTCCGCGTTCAGCCTACGCTCGACGTCGGAACGCTCCTGATGTCGACGCCGGGTGTCCAAGACAACGAAGACGGGACGTGGACTCTCCTGGACGCGCGACCGGGCGACCCTAGGTTCGAGAACGGCGTCGTCATAGCGCACTTCAGCACGGTGGTCGATGAGCTCCACGCCCACGTCAACTCAGCCAACCGGGCCGAGCGTATCCGCCAGCTATTCACAAAGAACGAAGCCCTGACCTACCTCGCGACGGGCCCGGTTCCTGCCGCCGAACCTGGCCGCAGCGCTCCCGCGGCGACTGATATTCCCCCGGAGCTCCAAGCCCAGCTGACCGCAATGATCCACCAGCAGATCATGGCCACCCTGGATGAGCCTGCTCCGATCTGGGGTGGCAAGACTCCGCGTGAGGCCGCCAAGGACCCATCCATGCGCTCCAAAGTCGAACGTTCTATCCGCACGTATCCTGACTCCGAGGGCCCAGCGGGCCCCATTGCGGCACCGCGCGAGGAGATGTTGAAGGAGCTTGGGTTCAACCCGCCATCCCTATGAGGCTGTGCCTCCAGTGCATCCGAATCGCGCTGTAGCTAAGAACGACGGCCGATCCTAACCGTGAGGCGGGTCGGTAGACCCGTCGCACATTGGGTGAGGCCGCCCGCCTGAGTAAGCGTCGTGGCGGCGGGGTGCCGTAGACTGTACTCCCGGGGACCGGAGCCGTCTCGACGACCACTCGCGTTTACGAGATGAGCGACCAATACTCCGACGTGGACGAAAACGGCTCTCCGCTCGCCATCGTGCGCTCCTTCGAGACCCTCAGTCAGCTCTCAAGGTTTGGCCAGGAAGAGCGAGAGAGCGAACTGGCGGGCAGCCGCGTCGTGTTTACCTACGACCGCGAGGACGCGGAGTGGAGCGCCCTCTACGCAGAGGACACCGAGAGATCAGAGCACTGGCTCGATGACCTCGCGCCGAGGGTCGACCTAGCGTGCGCGCTGGAAGGAATCGACGGAGATATTGAAGTTGGATCCACGTGGGAACTCTCCACGGATTTTCTGAGCGACGTGCTCTACCCAGGGGGGCAGCGCATCTGGGTAGAGCCTTCAGAGGCCGTGGGGACTCCATTGCAGGCGATCTTCTTGCGTATCCGCAGGGTCGCGACGATCCAGCGCCAAAGCGAATTGGAGGGCAAGATCACCGCAACGCTAACGAAGGTCGCCGAAGTTGAGGATGTTCGTCTCGCCTCGATCGAGGTCGAGGTCCGCGTCGAGGGAGACTTCGACGTGGTCGAGGAGCTTGAAGGGCAAAGTCGAAGGCGAGGGGCCAGAAGTAGCTATAGCAACGGAACGCTCAAGCAGAGCCTAGAGGGCGAGCTCATGATCCTCTGGAACCTGACGGCAAATCGGGCGGAGTCCATCGAAGGTGAACTCAGCGGCGACCTGGAGTTGGACGTAGCGTGGTCGATGGGTGGGTCGCAGAGCGAGCCAGGGTTCATATTTCACTAAGAGCAATACGTGACCCATGGGGTCGAGGCGACGTTCGAGGACTGAGGCTAGCCGCTTCGAGGTACCGTCATGGTCACTCCGCCGCCACGAAACTTGAACTCACAACTACGCCGCCAAGCAACGCGAGCTTCGACGAACGCACGCCGACAGTTCAGGGCCAACCGAGTCAGCCAATGCTCGTGGCGGCGGAGTGACCGTGACGGTACCTCTCGCAGCAAGCTCCGCGACGCCGATGTGCTCCTCGCCCAAGGGGAGTCGATCTCTGAGGTCGCCCGAAAGCTCGAAGTGAGCGAGCCTACCTATCACCGCTGGCGCAACCAGTTCGGCGGCATGAAGGCCGAAGAAGTGAAGCGACTGAAGGAGCTTGAGAAGGAGAGCGCCCAACTGAAGCGCATCGTCGCCGAGCAAGCCCTCGACAACCGGATGCTGAAGGACCTCGCAGAGGGAAACTTCTGAGCCCGGTCCGCCGACGACGAGCAGCCGACCACCTCCAGGAAGTCCATGCGAAGGCAGCGCGGCTTCACTGGCTTTGGCAGAAAGCCGAAGCGGTGGGGCTGCGGTTTCGAGCAGACCCTTCCATACTGTCGGCACTATGCAAGCCCTCAAGATTCAGCATTTGGAACGAAGCTCTCGCGTCCTTCTCACTCACCTGGTGACGGCCCAGCGGGCGGCGATTCTGCTGGCTCTCCTAGGCGCGGCTTTCGGAGAGACGGCCCATGCCTCGCCGTCGCCCCAGGGCACCGCTGCGGACTACGCCCGGGCCGAGGCTCTTCCGGAGGTTTACGCCGGCAAGCTCAAGCGCTTTCGCCCCGCCATCCGGTGGACGGAGGACCTAGAGGCTGTGCACTGGCGGAGTCAGGACGGCACCTTCACCCGGGTTGACATTGCTACTGGGGAGCCAAGCACATCCAAGGATGCCAGTTCCCTGGGATTGGCCCCCAACAGTGGGCTTCTGGAGCCAAGGGGCCGGTCCGCCCGGAGTGGCCGGGGCCGTGAGGCCACCAAGATCACCTTCCGCAACGAGTTCGAGCGCCCCGTGCGCCTGTTTTGGGTGGAATCCTCTGGCTCGCTGCGCCGGTACGGCGAAATCGAGCCGGGCGCCGAGTACTCGATTGGCACCCTCGCAGGCCACGCCTGGTTCCTCGACTTCGCCAAGGACGATCTCGCCGGCGCCTTTGTGGCGGAGCCTTGGGAGGGTGTCGCCGTGCTCAACGATGCCTCCCGCGACGCCGTTACGGCCAAAGCAGAGGCCCGCAGAGGAAGAGGGCCCGCAGACCAGTCCGAGGGCCAGTCCGCCGCGGAGCGCCGCTATCGGATCCGCCGAGACGGCGTCCAGAACGTCGTTGGCGTCGACTCCCAAGCCGACGAGGACGGTGAGTTCACGCTTGCCACCGACGGATCTAAGAAGTTCACCTATCAAGGCCAATTCCACTGGTCCCCCGACGGCCGCTACGCCCTCGGATTTCGCGAGACCGTGGTCGAGGATCGGACCATCCCTCTCGTCGAGTCGAGCCCCAAAGATCAAATCCAGCCGCGCCTAGAGACGATCCGCTATCGGAAGCCCGGGGACGAGCTTCCCCAGCGCCACCCGCGCCTGTTCGACCTCCAAGAGCGCGCCTCTATCCCCGTGGACGCGAGCCTCTTCCGAGACGCTTGGTCCGTGCGCTTCGAGCGCTGGTCCCCGGGCAGCGACCGCGTCTACGTGCGCTTTCACGAACGTGGTCACCAGCGGATCGCCATCCGCTCGATCGACGTCAAGACCGGCGAGATCAAGGACGTCATCGATGAGCGCGCGAAGACCTTCATCGACTACTCCCAGAAGGGCTGGATCCACTGGATGGAGAGCGCGGACGAGGTGCTCTGGGCCTCTGAGCGCGACGGCTGGAACCACCTCTACCGCATCGATGCGAGTACGGGCGAGGTCAAGAACCAGATCACCAGCGGCGCCTGGGTCATGCGCAAGGTCGAGCGCGTAGACGAAGAGGCCGGCCAGATCTGGTTCACGATCATGGGCTACCACCCGAACCAAGACCCCTACCACAAGCACCTCGCGCGGGTGAACCTGGACGGCACAGGCCTGACGGTGCTCACCGACGGCGACGGCACTCACGAGTGGACCCTGTCGCCAGACAGCGCGACCTTCATCGACCGCTGGACCCGAGTGGACCAGCCCACGATCACCGACCTCCGCAGCGCTGAGACCGGCAGGCTTATCGCGCGCCTTGGCGAAGACGACGCCAGCGACCTCGAAGCCGCGGGCTATGTGGCGCCCGAGCGCTTCACCGCCCCCGGCCGCGACGGCAAGACGCCCATCTACGGCCACATTATTCGCCCCTCGAACCACGACCCCGCCCAGTCTTATCCGGTCATCGAGTCCATCTACGCCGGCCCCCACGGCTTCCACGTCCCCAAGAGCTTTGGCACTCAGTCAAGGCTCCGCCGCGTCGCCGACCTAGGCTTCATCGTCGTCCAGATCGACGGCATGGGGACCAACTGGCGATCCAAGGCCTTCCACGACGTCGCCTGGCAGAACCTCAAGGACGCCGGCTTCCCCGACCGAATCGCCTGGCTCAAAGGCGCGGCCGCCGAGGACCCCTCCATGGACCTCACCCGCGTGGGCATCTTTGGCGGCAGCGCTGGCGGTCAGAACGCCCTCGGCGCGCTCCTGCACCACGGGGACTTTTACCGCGCCGCCGCCGCCGACTGCGGGTGTCACGACAACCGGATGGACAAGATCTGGTGGAACGAAGCGTGGATGGGCCGCATGGGTCCGCACTACGCGGATAGCTCGAACGTCACCCACGCGAGCCGCCTGCAAGGGGACCTCCTCCTGACCGTGGGCGAGCTCGACAAGAACGTCGATCCGGCGTCGACCCTGCAGGTCGTCAACGCGCTCATCCAGGCGGACAAGGACTTCGAGTTCGTGATCGTCCCAGGCGCGGGCCACGGTGTCGGAGGGGGCCCCTATCTCTTCCGCCGCCGCCAGGACTTCTTCGTGCGCAGCCTGTGGGGCAAAGAGCCCCGGACGGACTGAAAGGTCAGAGTCGCTACGCCGACTTCGATCCGGTGGTGGGCATGCTGGATCGCATGTGCGGCGGAGAGGTCTAGCCCGTCCCGACCGCCGAGAGGCGTTGGTGCGTAAAGCTGATGGTAGGCCGACTCTTCCTTCCATCTCTTGCGCCCGACCTTGGTGACCCTTCGAATCGTCTTGTCCCGTTCAGCTGACCTTGGTTCTCCACCAGTCACCGATGCCGTTCGAGTTGGAGGCACGAGGACTCGCGCCTCTAGCACCAGCCTGGTCGTAGATGGCCACCGTGTCGTAGGCCGCGTCTCCCGTGACGCTGGACATCTTGCCCTTGGTCTTCTTGATGACCTTGAGCCCAGTTCGTGACGCGGTACTTCGTCTTGTCTTTCGGATGGACGCGGGAGTTCATCCGTGGAGTGTGCCGGCGCACACGGGGACGTCGTCGAGATAGGCCCTGGGAGGGCCTCCAAGCGCGTTCGGGCCATGGATCCGTGCACCAACGCCACCAGGCAGGCTCTTGCGGGTAGCTGAACTCGTCCGGCGGCTCTGCAGATAGTTCATATCGAGGTCGATACCAACGCATTGCTTCGGTAACTAGCTTTCTACTCTCGGTAGACCGTACTGTGCTGAATCGTCGAGATGCCCCCGTCCTTTTGGTCGCTCTCGCATGCCTGGTTGGCGCGCTGTTGGTGTGGGCTATGGGCGCGCAGGAGACTTCCGGGGGCGCCTTATCCAACGCCGAGCGGGAGAGCGCGCTGCTACGTCCAGAAGGAGCCGGTCTAGCGGCGCTTAGCGACAGGGACGACGCTGGTACGCGCACGGAAATTTCGGGCGCAGGTGGGATTCGAATGATCCCTATCACAGCAGACGAGCAGCAGCAGCCCGCCGAGTCGCAGCCGCCGCGCATCATGGGTCGCGTACTGACGGCTGCGCTAGTGGGTGACCTGCGCAAGGGCCGCGAGAGGCTGATTGAGGGAGCCACGGTGGCCTACCGCACGGTGGATCCCTACAACCTCAGCCTAGACGAAGAGGCGACGGAGGTTCTGACCGATGGAGAAGGGAGGTTCGCGTTGCCGGTCAAGATCGGAGGGACGAATCGACTGTCGTTTCGCGCCGACGGGCATGTGTCCTACGCTCTTGAGGCGGGACCTGTGCACTCGGACCTCGAACTTGGGGATATCGTATTGCAGGCAGCCAGCATCGTCACCGGCCGCGTCCAAGACTCGGAAGGGAACGCGGTCGCAGGAGCTCGCATTCTGCGGCACGACCCCTCGACGGACACGCTTCGGCCCGACCGCTGGGAGACGATCGATCAGGTGCTCGCCGTCACCGATTCAAGGGGCGGTTTCACGGTGCCCGTCGCACCGGTGGGAGCGCTCTTCACCAGCTACTCGTTGGCCGTTCACCACGCTGAGTTCCGTCCAAAGATTCATACCGGCCAGCTCGGGGCCGGGGCAGGCTCGCGGGCTCCGATCACGATCACACTTGCGGCAGGTGCCCGTGTTCACGGGAAGATCATAGGCGTAGACCCGAGCGAGCTAGGGTCGATGGGGCCGCTAGTCGTCGGCGTCGCCCCTAGGAGTCGCCTTGAGTACATCGAGGACGACTGGGACTACGATTCAAGCTACCGGCGCGTCCTAGTCGACGCCAACGGCCGCTTTGAGGTTGGCGGTCTTGAGGAGGGGGAGCCCGTCCTCGTGGCGGCTTGGACGGGAGATGTGCAGAAGGACCCCTACTCGCAGCGGCGGAGCCTCTGGGTGGTCGCGCGTCCTTCGCTCTCGGCGAGCGTTCGTGAGGCATCGGCGCCCGGGTACGTCGCTCTTCCCTTCGTTCCTCCGGCGCGGGTTCGCGCTCGGCTCGTGGACGAGGCAGGACATCCCATCGAACGCGCCGCCATCGACGCAAACCCGCCGGTCCAGGTGTGGTCTTCGGGCCAGCCCTTGGACGTCGGCGAAATGGACTCGCTCGAAGGCGGAGCCGTGGAGTGGGTAGTCGCACTCAACGCCGAGGCGTGGGACAAGGGGAGCGACTTCTCAGCGGTGGTGGAGGATGGCGAAGGCCGCGTGATTCTCCAGTGGGAAGCCGACACGGAGTGGCTCAGGCGCGGTGCAGTCTTCGACTTTGGTGAGGTGGTGCTGCGAGTTCCCGAGCCCGAGACGGAATTGAAGCGAACGGTGGTGGTGACGGTTGTGGACGGCGCCGATGAGCCCCTCGCCGATGTCTTGGTGGAAAGCCGGAAGGTCGACTCCAAAAGGCGTTCCTGGATGCGGACCGATCTCTTGGGCCGAACGGAATGGTCCGTAGCGCAGGACGAAGAGCACGAGTTTCAGCTGACTGGCGACCTGTTCGGCACGCAGCACCTGCGGCGCGACTCCCGCGAGGCAGCGCTGTCCCGCGCTATGCCTTGGCGGCGGGTGCCCAAAGGCTCGGGGGCGGCGTCTATCACGCTCCGGTCACCTGAAAGCGCGGAGGTGTCTCTCGCTGTTACCTATGCCGGCGTTCCGCTCGCAGGGGCCATTTTGGCGCTGCATTGGTCGCCAGATGGCTACGGCGAATCGAAGTCCTACAACCGAAACGAAGCGACCCCGGAGGGCGAGCGGACGGACGGCATGGGGCGCTGGTCGCGCGCGCGACTCCTGCCGGGAGGCTGGCGAGCCTTTGTTTTTCACCCCCAGCTTCGAATGCCCGAGGTCTTCAACTTCACTTTGGCTCCGGGCGCAAACTCCGTGGATCTCGATCGTTCGCCCACCGCGCTTATCGGGCGAGTCGTCGACGAGGCTGGAAACCTGATTCCCGGGGCGCTGGTTCGACCAGAGCGCGGCAGGATCTCGCCGCTCTATTCACAGCACGAGCGCGACCCGCACCGAATGACGCCGAGGCTCGGCGGCAGTCGAGCCGAGACGCCCCTCCGGGACATTCGCTACACCCGCGTCGCAAGTGACGGTTCGTTCCGACTAGACGGCGTGCTCCCGGACGAGAAAATCAAGGCCATTGCTACGGCGCCTGGCTACGTGATGGCTACGTCCGTCATTGTGACTGCCTTGCCGGGCGAAACCGTGGATCTCGGTGAGCTGCGCCTCGGTAGAGCGGGCGGGATCACGGTGCTGCTGGACGAAGGCATGGACGGTGACGTTCACCTGCGCCGCCTGTTTGCAGACACCGAGGAGGGCGCGCTGGCGAAGGACGCCACGCCGGACGAGCTTGGCTCCCGTTGGAGCTCCGTGTTCGATCATCTCACGATGGACGATCTACCGCCCGCCGACTGGGAGGTGGTCGTCGAGTATCACCCGTCTGGGGCGCGCGACGAGCCGATCGAGCATGAGCAAACGGTCACCGTGCGAGCTGGCGAAACCTCGGTGATCGACCTCCGAGGCCAGTCGCGCTGACGCCCGCGGTAGGGCGATGCGGTGCCAGGCAGAGAACCACCGCATGAGTGAAGGAGGGCCGGGGGAGCTAAACTCCCCCG
>CAYQKK010000137.1:0-11761 GCA_964417955.1 uncultured Planctomycetaceae bacterium | reverse complement strand
AGCGGATCAAGCGGATCATGCGGATCATGCGGGCCGGCGGATCAGTGGGCCGGCGGATCGGCGGATCGCGCGGAACTTGCGGGGGACGTGGGTCGCGCGGGTGGGCGGATCGTTGGGGCGTGCGCTTTGGAGCTTGGCTCGAAGACGCTGGTTGGTTTCGCCTTCGGTTTGGCGAATTCTTGAGTCTATTGCGCGGGTGGTTTTTCGTTCGTGCGGCTGGCGTCGGTGGCAGTCCAGCGGAGGTGGTCGCCGTCGTAGGGGGCGCAGAGTTCGGACAGCATCAGCGCGGTGGATTCTGCGTGGTCCGGGGGATCTGCGCGGGACACGTCGGCCTTCGTGCAGGACGCGTTGATGGTGCGGAGGGGGGCGGAGCGTTCGAAGTCCAGGGCGATGATCGACGACAGGCTGAGTTCGGCGGCTTCCGGGGAAGGGAAGATCAGCGTGTGGGTCAAGGTCCTGGGCTGGGCTAGATTGTGGCCCGTCGAGGTCAGGGAATCGGTGCTCCGCTGGCTGAGGGATCGGATACGGTCCGCGGTGGGTGGCAGGAGAAACGAGAGGTAGTGACGCCAGCTTGGGTCGGATTCGGCCTGGGTCCATTCGCTCCAGCCCTCGGCGCGTAGCGGAGCCTGGGCGGCTGGGATCAGGCCTTCTTCTAGGGTCTCACTCCCGTAGAAGTAGGCCTGCCACGATCCTTTGGAAACCACCGTTCCCACCAGCGAGACACGGAAGGCCAGAAGTGACTCCGCGAGCGCGTTTCGAGCGCGCTCAATCGCTGCTTCCTCCAGCGGGGCAGCTAAGCCGGCCGCGTTGGGGGCGTCGAGGTTGGCGCCCAGCGTGAACAGCGCACCTGATCCCTGCGAGCGAGTCTCGGGGTCAAAGTAAGACAGGTTGCAGCCAACGCGCGCTGGGTCGCCGTCGACCAACGCGTCGTAGCTCAACCAGTGGGAGTGGGGTGGAGAGAGTCGCATCGCTTCAGATAGTGGGAGCACGGTCTCAGGAGATCATCGTCGTTGAGGCAGCTCCATACTGAGTAAGGAGGCTTCTGTACCACTCAACGGTCTCTGCGACGTGGGTAGCGTGGGCCACTGGACCCCAAAGAACGGTCAGGGTTCGCGTCGTGGCCGGGCTCGTTTTGGTGCCGTGGGAGTCCTTGACCCCGTTTGCAATTGGCCCCTGGGCATCGTAGAGGCAAAGGAGGCCGCGCAGCCCGATCTCTTGTCCGCTGGCGTTGAAGACGTAGGACTCTTCTCCAGCCACTCTGATTGTGAAGGGTGGCGCGCCTCGATCAAGGTCGATAACGCTGATGGGGAGGCCGCAATGGACGCTCACTGCGTTGCAGACATCCACCGCGAGGTTGATGGAAGGAATTTTTCCTTCTTCTCTCGCGCGCCGCAAATACTCGCTTGACGGCTTCCCTCGTCCCGTCGGCTTGTGCCCCCCGTGGCGCAGAACATCGCGCACGTCCTGCCGCAGAACCTCGCGCTGGTCATCATCGAGGCTTGGCTGCAAGGCTCGGCTTGCCACCGATTCGGGCTCTGACTCGCGGTGCAGTGCGAGGAGCTCCGGCGGACTGTCAAGTTCGCCAAGTGGCTTCGGGAAGTTCGTTACGAAAGCCGCTCTTTCGAGCAGCGGGTGGGGCGCGTAGTCGAGCATCGTGGCCCTACGGTAGCGCGTCTCCGTCCCCGGCGTCAGCCCCCCTGGGTCTCTCCTGATCCCCGGGGCCCTCGGGCGAGGCTAGCTGGCGACGCCGTTTCTGACGGCGAATCGAATGAGCTCAGCCGTCGACTTGACGCCCAGCTGTTCCATCATCTTGTACTTGTGGTACTCGACGGTCTTGCGGGACAGATCGAGCTCGCCGGCGATTTCCTTGGCGATCTTGCCGTTCACGAGGCCTTCAAGAATGTGCCTTTGACGGCTTGAGATGCGTTCAAGCGGAGCGCTCTCGGTTGGGGGCTTCCCTTGGACGAGGCCCTTCGAGGCGCTAATGATGTCCACGGCAAGCGCCGGTGAAATCCAGCGTTCGCCCTGAAGGGCTCCCTTGATCGCGGAAATGAGCTCTGAGGAGGCTGCGCGCTTGAGCACGTATCCGTCGATCCCGAGCTCTAACGCCTCGAGGGCGTACTCGACGTCCTCGTGCATCGTGAGGACCACAACCTTGGAATCAATGCCGCGCTCTTTCAGCTTTCGCACAGCTTGCACTCCTGTCATGCCAGGCATCGAGTAGTCGGTGACGACGATGTCCGGTGGATTCTCTGAGACGATGTCCACGAGGGATCCACCATCGGCAGCGGTGCCGACCACTTCGAACTGCGTCTGTAGGAGTCGTTTGAGTCCCTCGAGGAAGATCGGGTGATCATCGGCCAAGGCGATCGTGCAGCGTGAATCGACCGGGGACGTCGGCGCATTCGACGGCACTTTGGCGAGTCCAAGCCCGAGCTCGATATCCGTTGCCGGTCCGTCGAGGGAAGGATCGGCCGGCGTTGGCGGATCGGCTTGGGGGACGACGTTGCTGGCCGCCCCCACGGGAAGTGCGCCGCTATTTGGCTTTGGCATGTTGGCTTGAGGGTAAAGGCCGGTTGAAAGAACTCGGCTCGTTGAAGTTGCGATGCGTGCTGGGAAGCAAACGGGACGAAGTCCTCGCAATCCGACTAGACGACGATTGCCCGAAGGTGTCAAGGGCGATACGGCACGGCTACGCGGGAGAAAGTCGAGTCCTAGGGGCCGTAGTTGAGGCCGGCTGGGAATCAACCTAGGAGCGTGTTGCGAATTGACGGATCCGCTTAGCACGCCTCCCAGATCGCAATCCTGCGTTGATCCAAACCCACGTGACTACTGCCACGCGAAGGGTCCGAATCGCCTTGTCTTGCGATCCGGGCTGCGCACTATGCGAACCCGTCAATGCGCAACACGCTCCTAGGTAGGCGAGTCTCGCCTAGTGGAATCGTGTCGATACTTCGACTTCAGTCCGCGAGATAGTCGCTTCGTCGCCCCGTTTTCAGCACGTGGGCTCATACTTAGGTCAATGGACGCTACAGCTGCAAATCGATCGAGTCATGCCCGTTGCCTATGGGTGGCAGCGGCCTTCGTGACTTGCTTGGGCGCGGCGTTTAGTTTCACCTCGGCGGCCTTCGCGAGCCCGGCGTTGAACACTCCGCAAACGAGCGACGTGCTGGGTGATTCGCTGATCTTCGATGAAGACCTGTCAGCGTCCGCGCGCGTTACGACCTACGGTCCCACCCATGGTCTTCCTTGGCTGTCCCTGAACGCTCTTGCGGTCGACTCCCAAGGCACCCTTTGGGTCGGAACGAGCAGTGGCCTCTATTCCTACGACGGGGCCCGCTTTCGGGCGCTCGCAGCCGAGGAGCGCGAGCTGCTCCAAGGAAAACGAATCAGCGCTCTGCATCGGGATCGACGCGGGGTGCTTTGGGTGGGGGTCAGCGATGGGCGTCTCGTGCAGGTTCTTGAGGGGAAGGTCTCCGTTCCCGCCGAGCTGCAAGATCTCGCGTCCGTAAAGTCGATCTTTGAAGCGAGCGACGGGAGCCTCTGGTTCGGCGGGGACACCGGACTGGTTCGGCGGACTCCCACCGGCGGGATCGAGCGGCTCCGGTGTCCAGCGCCTGCACAGGACGCGGCGATCGTGAGCGAGATCGGGGCGGCGTCGCTGATGGGCGCGGACGCGGATGAGCGCTTTGGGGTCGGGTGCATGGCAGAGGACCCCTCGGATGGGTCCATCTGGATCAACGGCTACGAGAAGCTCATGCACTGGACGAGCGGCACGGTCCTTGACGTTGTCCATGATCAGCAGCGAACCGGACTGTTCTTCGACAGCCAAGGGCGACGCTGGGAGTTCTCAGTCACCGGCGCGGTCTACTGCGATGGGGAGCGGCATCCCTTCGATCTCGCCCCCTCAGGTCAATGGGCGTTGGTGCAGCCCCTCGGAGACGGACGGTACCTCATTGGTTCTCGGGCAGGCAACTTCGTCTTCACCGACGGCAGGGGCCCACCGTCACTCCGGGAGATCAAACTGCGCAGTCCCATTCGCGCCTTGGTTTCCGATCGTCCCGGGAGCGTTTGGCTGGCCACATCCGGAGATGGTCTGCTCTTCGTCGAGGACCAAGACTTCGTCCTTGTGGAGCCCCCCGTAGAGGGAGCTGGACTCCCCTTTCGCGAGGTCATCGAGCTCGATGACAAGCGCGCAGTGATCAACCGTTCCGTGGAAGACGGTGCACTGGTGCTCACGCCACCGAGCGCGCCAGGTCGTGAACCCCAGTCGGAGTTCTTCCGGTCGGCCCCGGGGGTCAAGCTGCGTGTCAATGACGCATGCCTGTCATCCGACGGGGAGATCCTTGTCGCTACAGGCTCTGGCCTTGGCACGCTCAGGGATGGACGCCTTGAGACGCTGAACCCGTCTGGGCCCAGTATTACGACCCTGGCGAGGACTCAGGATGGGCTCATTTGGGCCCGAAGCGACGATCGGCTCATCGAGATGACCGAGAGTGGCGTCCTTACGGGACGATCGATGGAGGCCCCGGGCCGCTGGAATGAGTCCATTGCCGTGGAAGGAGAGCGGCTATACCTCACGCAGCGGCAGAAGCTCTTCGTCTGCGATCTCGCAACGCTCAAGAAGCGAGAGGTGCTCCGCTCCGAAGGGGCAGGGATGCGCGCGCTCGACTTCGATCGAGAAGGGAGCCTCTGGGTGACGACCTACGGCAACGGGCTGTATCGGCTACAGCGCACCGGCCGGCTCGATCACTGGTCGGTCGAGGAAGGGCTGCCCTGTCGATACCTCGGCTGGATCGGCCACCTACCGGGCACGAATGGGGCTCCGGAGGTTTGGATCAATAGCAACAGCGGAGCGCTCAAGATCCCGCTCTCCTCGCTGACCGCGGTGGCGGAAGGTCGAAGTGAGCTCCTGCAGTGCACCAGCCTGAATTCGGGTGAAGCGAGCGGGCTCGGGGGGGCATCCCTTGCGGGCAACACCCTTGTCCTTCCTACGATGGACGGGATCATTGCGATGGACTCCAGTGCCGCGAGCCGGCCCCCTGTGGTTCCCAAGACGTTCCTCCGCAGCCTGCTTATCAACGATGAACTGACTCCGATGGGGGGGGCCGTCGATATCGTCGGAACGTCGGACCTTGAATTCTTCTTCGACATCGTCTGCTTGCCGTCCTCGCACCAGGTGGAGGTCCAAACGAAGCTCATCGGCCATGAAGAACATTGGTCGAGTGCGGGCGCCGGCCGGTCCCAGCGCTACACCAATCTCGATGCCGGCGACTACCAGTTCGCGCTTCGAGCGCGCGGGCCCGCAGGCGATTGGAGTGAGGTCGTTCGCTCGGCGCGAGTGACGGTTCGGAGGACCCTGCTTGGGCGAACCTGGTTTCGTGTGGTCGCCATCGGGTGCCTGCTAGCCCTCGTGGCTCTTGCCTTCATCAGGCGGACCCACGGGCTCGTCGCCAAGAGCCAGATGCTCGAAAAGGAAGTCAGTCGGCGGGAAGCCGCGGAGCGCGAGCTGTTTGCCCAGCGGGCCCAGTTCGAGAGCGTTCTAGAGGGAGCCCACGACGGCATTTTTGCCTTCGACGCGTCGGGCAAGATTCTCTACGCCAACCCGGCCATGCATTGGACCTTTGGCGCATCGTCCGCGGACATCGTGGGGGCACGGCTGGCTTCCCTCGGTATCCCTGGGTTGGATAACGAAAGCTCCTTGGCGGGGATTGTCTCATCATCTGAGCTTCGCCAGCGTTGGAAGACGTTGGAGGCCAGCGCCCTCCGCATGGATGGACAGCCCTTCGAGCTTGAAATTTCCATCGCTTCGGATGTGAACTCCGAAGACGGGTGCTTTGTTGGGATTGTGCGCGACATCAGCGGTCGCAAGCAGATGCATGAGCGCCTGCGTGCCAGCGAGGAACGCTATCGCAGTCTCTACCAGACCGTCCCAATGGCGATCATCGTGTGGAATCCGCGTCTGAACATGCTGGAGTGGAATCAGCGCGCGACGGACCTCTTCGGGTGGAGCCCGCGTGCGGGCCTTCCCGCGGTGGAGACCAAGGCCGTTGATCTTTACGGGATCATCGATGGCGAGGACGGGGTCGAGGCGATGCGATCGTCTGTCCGTCACGTCCTCAACGGGGAACGGGACTGCGTCGAGACGGTCCGCACTCGGGTCGCAAGGGGCGGAATCCACAACTGCCGTTGGCACCTCGCGCCTCTCACGAAGCCGGATGGCACGGTCTGGGCTTTCATCACGACGGTGGTGGACATGGCCCAAGAGGACCGGGTGAGCCGCGAATTCCAGTCCTTGAGAAGCTTGCTTGCACGCGCAGAAGAATCGGAGCGTGCGCGGATTGCCCGGGAACTCCACGACGACCTCTCCCAGCGGATGGCGGCGGTGGCCCTCGACCTGCAGCTCCACCAGGGCGTTGTTGCAGGCCTAGGCGAGGACAAGCTCGCTCTCTCCGTTCAAGGATTACGCGAGGGGGTCGTCTCCGTTGCTACCGACATTCACACCCTCTCCCGGCAGCTGCACCCCACCGTACTCGACGACCTGGGACTCTTCTCAGCGCTCCGTTCCGAGTGCGTGAGGAGGTCCAAGCGCAGCGGTGTGAGGATCACGTGCGAAGGGAGCCTTGGCAACATCGAGCCTGGCGGTGCCAAGGGGCTCGCGCTCTACCGTGTCGTTCAGGAGGCGCTTCAGAACGCGCTCACCCACGGCAATCCAACGGCCATCACCGTGGCGATCTACCGGGATGATGACCAGCTTGATCTCACGGTTGAAGATAACGGTGGCGGGTTCTCGTTGCCGCCTCGCGGACGCTTCGAAGCGAGTCGCCGTAGAGGAATCGGATTCGCGAGCATGCGAGAGAGGATGACCCTTGTGGGAGGGACCCTCCGGGTCAACACTATGCTCGGGACCGGCACGGTGGTGCGCGCGGTCGTTTCGCTGAGCGACGTGGACATCACAACGGCGATCCGAGATCCAAAGGACGGTACGGCGGGGTCGGGCGACGTGATTCCAGGGCCACTTGCATCACCCAGTGTTGCGAAGTCCGCGAGCGATGCCTCTGACCGTCTCCACTAGGAGTCGCTCCAGCACCTCGTCGGATCGATCAGTGTCTCTCCACTTCTGAAGGCAGTCCACTTGCACGAGGCTCATCGGATCCACGTAGGGGTTTCGAAGTCGAATCGAGCGCTGCAACGTCCGGTCACCGTCGAGGAGATCCTTGCCACCGCGGATGCGCAAGATGAGATCCACCGTGCGGTGAAACTCCTCGAGGATCATGGGGAACATGCGTTCGCCGACGGGTCCCGCGAGCTTCGCGTAGCGTGCAGCGATGTCCATGTCAGCCTTGGCCAACACCATTTCCACGTCGCCCATGAACGTATCGAAGAACGGCCAGCCCTGGGCCATGTCGCGGAGGACCTCGAGGCCGTGCTCGGCTTCGATGGCTGCAAGGCCGGAGCCGACTCCGAACCATCCCGGGAGAATGACACGCGCCTGGGTCCATGCGAACACCCAGGGGATCGCGCGTAGGTCGCCGACGCCGCGCATCGCGCGACGCTTCGCCGGTCGACTGCCGATGCGCAGGCGTTCGATCACGTCGATGGGCGTCATGGACTGGAACAGCTCCGGAAAATCCGGGTCGTCATGAACGAACGCGCGATAGTGGGCCCGGCTGGACGTGGCCATCAGATCCATGGCACGGACCCAGCGCGGGTCGGGTGTCGGCGGTGTATCGCCGGTGGCCATGCGTTGGATCGTGGCGCCGAGGATGAGCTCTAGGGTGCGCAGCGCGTTGCCGCGCAGGCCGAACTTGTCGTGAATGACCTCGCCCTGCTCAGTTGTACGGGCGCGGGATGCGATGGCCCCTTTGGGAGCGGCCATGAACGCGGCGCGGGGCTTGCTCCCTCCGCGGCTCGCGGAGCCGCCGCGACCGTGGAAGAAGCTCACGCGCATCTCAGTGGCGGCGGTGGCTTCCACCATGGCGGCCTGTCCCTTCTGAAGCGCCCAGCGGGATGCGGTGATGCCGCCGTCCTTGTTGCTGTCCGAGTAGCCCAGCATGACGAGCTGCTTTCCACCGCGCTGGGCGAGGTGCTCGGCGTAGGTTTCGTTCGCCGCGAGGGCGCTGAGCACTTCGGGTCCGCGTTTCAGGTCGTCTACCGTCTCGAAGAGCGGAACGACGTCGAGGGGGACGCGCCCTTGGTCGTCAACGCAGCCGCCGGCGCGCGCAAGGGCTAGAACCGCGAGCGCATCATCGGGTCCCTGCGCCATGCTGATGACAAACGTGCCGACCGCGTCGGAACCGTGGCGCGCGCGTGCCGCCTGCAGCGCGTCGAAGACCTCCAAGGTGCTCAAGGCCTCTTCGGACGGCGCTGCGCCTGAGTCCACGTCGATCGTTCCAGATGCGAGAGCCTTCGTGATGAGCTCGGTGCGCATCTCTCGCTGCCGCTCCGGGAACTCGGCGTCACCGAGGAGTTCTCCGATGACGCGCCGGTGCACTTCAGCGTCCTGCCGGCAATCCAGATGGGCGAGGTGGAAGCCGAAGGTGGCCACGCGCGAGAGCAGTCGCTCCAAGAGCTTGAGGCCCGCTTTCTGGCCGCGCTGTTCGTCGAGACTCGTGCTGAGCACTTGGAGGTCCGCGCTGAACTCGTTCGGTGAGCGGTAGCGCTGCTCGCCCTCCTCGCGCGTCGCGCCGAGGCGGGCGTGGATCCCCTGCAGCGCCAAGCGATAGGGCATATCGAGGTACCGCTCCGGCAGATCCTTGTAGGCGTCTGGAAAGAGGCCCCGATAGCTATCGATGAGCGCGTGTACGCCTTCGCTCGCGGGAACGCGCGATGAAGACTGTGAGAGATGCCCAAAGAGCTCTTCGACCTCACGGCGATAGCGTCCGAGTACGAGATCGAGGTGCCGGGTCAGCGTTGCGCGAATCGTTTCTGCCCCAACCGCAGGGTTGCCGTCCATGTCGCCGCCCACCCAGCTCGCGAAGCGCGCCATGGGGGAGTCGAGGCTGACCTCTCGCCCGTAGGCCATTTGGAACGCGCGTCGCAGCTCATCTTCGAGCGCGGGCACAATGCGGTAGATGACATCGGAGAGATAGAACAGGACGTGCTCGACCTCGTCGCCCACGGTGGGCTTCGTATGCAGCTGCTCTTCCGTCTGCCATCCGGTTGCGATCTCAAGGACGACCTTCTCCTCGTTGGCTTCAAGCTCTTCGGGGGTCAAGGTCTTCCGATGGAAGCGCTCCATCAGAAGGCGTGCGATACGCTGCTCCTTGCGCAGGAGCGTTCGGCGCACCGCCTCCGTCGGGTGGGCCGTCATGACCGGCTCGACAACTGAGTTGAGGATCGCCTCCTCGGCGTCATCGGCCGAGATTCCCGCGCTCTTGAGCTCGAGCAGCACGTCGCGCAGGCCGCCAGGCTGCGGCTCCCTGGCCCGCAGGCGATCGGTGCGTCGCCGAATGCGGTGCACGCGCTCGGCCATGTTGACGAGCCCGAAGTAGGCGGAGAAAGCGCGCACAAACTCGAAGCCTTGGTCGGGATCTAGGTCGGCCAAGATCGTCCCCAAGCGTTCGTTCGCCTCGGCATCTCCGCGCCGCCGGCGGCGACTGAGCTTGCGCGCCACTTCCACGCTGGGGAACAGGGTTTCGTCGCCGAGTTCCTGGAGCAGCTTGCCCAAGAGCCGGCCCAGCCAGCCCACGTCCCTGCGCAGGGGAAGGTCCTTCTCGGGGAAGGAAATGCGGCCGTCGTCGAGGGGTCCGGGTGGCTTGGTGGCTGACATGGGCGGCAGCCTAAGGTTTGATACGCCCGATGAGATCCGTGCTCGAGTGTTCTTTCGGGTCTCCTGCAATCGCGATTCGGCCGCCGTAGGCTTCCACGACGGAGCGCTCGGGCACCGCGTCGGCCGTCCAGTCCGTTCCCTTGACGTGGACGTCAGGTCGCAGCGCCTCCAAGAGGCTGTGGGCCGTGGGCTCCCCGAAGCTCGTGACAAAGTCCACCCCTCGGAGGGCGGCGATGACCTCCATGCGTTCCGCGAGGGGAACCAGCGGCCGTCCCTTTCCCTTGTTCGCCGTCACGCTGGCGTCGTCGTTCAGGGCCACGATGAAGAGATCGCCCTGCTGAGCTCCCTCGGCGATGAGCCGTACGTGACCAACGTGGAGGACGTCGAAGCAGCCGTTCGTCATCGCCAGCGTGCGTCCGCCGTACTCTCGTTGGATGTGCTCGGCGAGGTCCGTGTAGGAAGGGATGATCTGTGCGGTCATGGGGGGGCTACCTTACTGCGCCAGTGCCCACAGCGCCCACGAGGTCGTCCACAGCGGCGAGCATCCGCTCGGGCGTAATCCGTGTCATGCAGCGGTGGTCGATCGGGCAGACGGGCAGCTTGCAAGGACGACAGTCCACGCCCTCCGTGAGCACGCGCTGGCGTTCGAGGTGATGCTCGGTGTGCCCTGTCTCCGTGGGGCCGACGGGCACCACGACGGGCAGGCCCAGCGCAACGGCCATGCTGCGCGGCCCGGTATCGTTGGAGAGCGCGATCTCAGAGCGCTCCAAGAGAGCCCCGAGCTCTGACAGGCCGAGGGGCGGGTCCAGGAGAACGTGGACTCCGCGAACCGAGTGTTTCGCCACCGCGTGTCCGATGGCTTCTTCGCCTGGACCGGGCGCGAGCACTGTCTTCCACCCGCGCTGCTCCAGGAGGGCGTCGGCCACCGCCGCAAATTGCTCTGGCGGCCACATTTTCGCTGACCCGAACGCGGCGCCGGCGATGATGGTCACGATCTTGTCGCAGTCTGAGATGCCGACTTGGCCGAGGCGCTCCTTCGTTGTGACGCGCACCTCCTCCGTGATCGGCAGCTCCATCTGATCGCCGGCGTCGGGAATCCCGAGCATGCGGGTGACGTTGAGGTAGCGCTCGATCATGGAGAACGCGAGGGGCTTGCCGTCGGTGCCGATGGGCCGCGGCAATGCGTGGGTCAAGAGCGAGCGCCGCAGCAGCCCGCGGCTGTATCCGGCGCGCACGGGGATCCGAGCCAGCATCGGCGCGACGGCAACGCGCTCTGACTCCCCAAAGAGAATGGCCCAGTCGAAGCGCTCCTGGCGCAGCAGCCGCGACCTTGCCCAAAGCGCCTTGGCGGATCGGCCCGGGTCGGCGAGGAAGCGATTGACAGACGCAAGGCCGGTGACAAGCTCTGCCTGGTGCGCTTTGCCTTCAGCGACGATTTCCGCGGCCGGGAACGCCTGCCGTAGAGCACGCAGCGCCGGCGTGCACATCACGACGTCGCCGACCCAGCCCGGAAGCCTCACGAGGATCTTCTTGGGGTTGGCGTGGCGTTCTGGGATCGGCTCTTTCGGGACCATGTCGGGACATTAGTAGCACGCTGGCTCGCTGGGTCAGGCAAAGAACCGCGCCGGTACCCACCAAGCCGTCCCACGCGTCCGCCAGGACGCCGGGGCTCTCGCGCTCCTACGCGAGGCCCCCGCGAGGCTCGCCCTCGCGGCCCGTGCGGCGAGCACGCCACACCCGGCGAGGGTGGCCCGTCCGGCAGGACGCCCGCCCGGCGAGGGCGCCTGCGCGGCGAGCGCCAGGGACGTAATCGCTATCTCGACGTCAGGAGAGATGCCAGAGATACAGCTGTCTCAGCGGTAGGTCGGTTCGGCCCCACGTGCATTGGTCTGAGTCGTTCCCGGTACCGCGCCGCACAACACCGAGCTGCCAACACAGGTCACCTGCCGTCGGCGCGAAGCGCTCGACGCGTGGCGGCCGTGCTGGGCC
>CAYQKK010000136.1:0-11844 GCA_964417955.1 uncultured Planctomycetaceae bacterium | reverse complement strand
GCCAGAGACGGGATTTGAACCCGTGACCGCTGCTTTACGAAAGCAGTGCTCTACCACTGAGCTACTCTGGCGAGGGCGGGAATAGTAGCGGGGCCCGTCCCTAGTTGAAAGGAACGGACCCCGTGATTTTTGCATCGTCCCGCGAAGATCCCGCGGGCCGATCCGTGGAGCTAGGGCCTACTCGCCAACGCGGACGCGGACGCTCTCGAGGACGCCGGCGCGGTCCGTCGCTTCGAGCTGCATGCGGCCGATGGCCTGGGCGGCGGCTGACTGGAGGTCGAGGCTGGCGTCCGACCCGAGGACCGAGCGGAGAGCCTCCTGAACCGTTCCGGAAAGAGCCACTTTGCTGCCGATGGACCCGATCGCGTCGGCGGCTGCCATGCGGGCTGCGTCCGAAGCGTCACCGTTGCTGAGGACGGCCAAGATGCCGTCGACAGCGCCGGAGTTTCCAATCGTTCCGAGAGCAGCCATGGCCGGAACCATGACATCGTCGCGGCGGCCGTCGATGGCGCTCATCAGGCCGCCCATGGCGGAGCTGACGTCGGTGCGGCCGCTGGTCGCGAGGGCCGCAAGGGCCCCGGCTGCGCGGCCCGAAAGGGCGTCAGCGCGGGCGCGACTGTCGTCGAGCTTGGCCTCGAAGACCGAAGAAAGCGCGTCGATGCCGTCGGCACCGGCGAACGATCCCTGGATGCGATCGCCGTAGGCGTCGCTCAGGTCTTCGTTGGCGGTTAGAAGGAACGTCGGCGTGCTCTCGTAAGCGGGCATCTGGCGGATCTGCGCGATGACTGCGTCGGTGGTCACGTCGGAGAGATCGTCGCCTACGAGGATCGCGTCCACACCGGCCAGCTGGCCGAGCATGACGAGTCCTTGGACACCCGAGCCAGCGTGCTGGCCGAGAACCCCTTGGGCGTCGAGGGCGGAGATGAGACCAGCTGCGCGCTGGGCGTCACCGTCGATGACGATGGCGACCTTCACGACCCGGCGACCAGCGGCCGTTCCGAGTGCGCTGACCACTTCAGCCGAAGCGGCGCCCTGGGTGCGAACAGCGATGTGCGCAAGCGCCACGGCGGCCTCACCGGCCATCGATGCGCCGCCGCCCACAAGGGCCGCGGAGAGGCTTGCCACGGGAGCCGAGGCGAGTCCGCCGAGCTGCTGCGCGATGCGCGCGCCGGTCGCCGTGTCACCGGCAGCCACGGACCAGCCGAGTGCGCGGTCAAGGGCACCAGGCCCGGCGCTCATGACGGCGAGCATGCCAGCCTGGGCCTTCTCCGCGAGGGCGCTGACGTCTTGGCCGGCGGACTCAAGGGCTGCCAGCTTCGACTGGATGTCGACGCTCTCGCGAGCGATACCTGCCTGGGCGTCCATCGAGTTCGGATCGATGCTGAGCGCTGCGTAGTAGGCGTTCTTCGCGATCTCGTTGTTGTAGATCGCGCGGGGCACGGGCGAGGAAACGAGGGAACGATCGTCCATCGTCCAGACCACGTCGCTGTAGTCGTAGTCGCGGAGCACGTTGGCCCGGCGGTGGTGGTAGTCGTCGCCAAGCTGAATCAGCAGGGCCACGGGATCACCCGTGGAGCCGCAGCGCGCGGCGGCGTCGCCCGCAGCGGTGCGGACGATGTCGACTTCGTCGGTCTGGGCGAGGCCCAGCAGGGTTGCACCCGCACGCGGATCGCCGATGCTGCCGAGGGCGAGCGCAGCGTTCATACGCTGGGTCGCGTTCGTGGAGTCGAGGGTGGCGATCAGCGGCAGAACCGCGCGCCCCCCCAGTCCCACGAGGCCGGTCAGGGCCTTGTTGACGCGATCGGGATCGTCGTCGTCGGCGAGGAAGTTGACGAAGCGCGGGGTCGCGTATTCGCCGTGTGCAGCTTGGATCTGAGCGAGGATTTGCATCCGCTCGACGCCGTCTTCGCTGCCCATGTACTGGGAAACGAGACCGTTGATGGTGTCGGCGTCGTTCTCGAGCGCCTTGCGCCCGAGGCTCGCGCGCTCAAGGAAGCGCTTGGCCACTTGCGTGAACTCGTCGCCCTCCGCCATGAACGAGGACAGGACGTCGTAGTCGGTGGCGAGGTAGACGCTGTAGACGTCTTCGGGGGCAGGATCAGAAGCCAGGAGGCGACGCATCGCATCCAGAGACTCCTGCTTGCGGCCCTGACTCCACATTTCAATGGCGGAGGAGAAGTCCCCCGAAACGTCCTGGGGGACGGCCGCAAAGGATGCGGCGCCAAATGAAGAGGCCGCCGTCAGGACGGGGAGGGTCAAGAGACCCAAGAAGCGCGATCGGCTCATAGCAGAGGTGGAGGGACCGTGGGGGGATGCCGCGCTGGGCGGCTCGGTGCGGTTCGTGTGACGCGGAATAAGGTGAAGGATGATAGCCAAGCGCGTGGGTCGGTCAAGGAACCCCGCGTTTGGCTGCGCAGAAAGAAGCGAAGGCACACGAAGCACCGGCCCCTAGAGCTCACCCTTAGCCGCGCCTATCCGGCCAAAACCGGGGGGCTACGACTTCCTTTGGAGAACCACTGGACCCTTTTGAGGGGGCCAAGGCCACCCAAAAGCCTCACTCGATGGGTCCGGGCGTCCATTTGCCGAGCACTCGCCCGCCTAGGGCGCCCGTCGCCACCGTCGATGAGGAAGGTTCTCCTACGATGAATCGCGCGCCGAGCGCGGCAAACGCCAGGGCCTCACGGCCGTCTGGTGGGACTCCGAACGCCGCTGAAGAGCCCATGGAGGCGAGCTCGACGCCCCGCTCGCCCAACTGTGTGCGCAACGCGCGATCCAGCTCCCCCATCAGCGCAGCGTTATGGAGCCCGCCGCCCGCTACCGCCACATGCAGCGATCCAGGGAGCGGCGCGCTGGAAAACGACCCCACCAGAGCCCTTGCGGCCGCCTCCGCCACAAAGGCGCAGGCCGTCGCAAGGACGTCGGCCGAGATAGCGGCGGGGCCCATCGACGCCAGCAGCTCGTCGACATAGATCTCGCCGAACGTGTCCCGGCCCGTGCTACGCGGCCCTTCGACCTCGAAGAAAGGATGTTGCAACCATTCAGCCACCTGCGCCGGGCTCGCTGTTCCGCTGAGAGCCGCCGCCCCGCCCAAATCGCAAGGCGCGCGAAGCAGTCTGCGGCTCAGCCCGTCCAGGAGCGATCCAGCCGGCCCGGCATCGAAGGCCCTGGGTTCGGCACCCAGGAGCACCGTCCAATTGGACATGCCCCCGACGTTCAGGATCGCGAGGGGACGCGGGGCTGCCGCAAAAAGCACGTCGTCCACGAGACCGACGAGGGGTGCCCCTTGACCACCAGCGGCGCAGTCCCGGGTCCGAAAATCTGACACCACCGCCGTGCCGCACGCCTCGGAGACGAAGTCCCCATCCCCAATCTGCAGCGTCACGCGCCCCCGCTGAGGATCCCCATCGTGGTGGAAGACCGTCTGGCCGTGGCTGGCGACGAGGGCGAGGTCCCCCACATCGTGCCGGTCCGCCACGTCGCGGGCAGCGCTGCCGAAGGCCAAGCCGAGGTCGCGGTCGAGGGCCGCAAGGTCGCCGAGGCTCGTTGCCGCTCCGTCGAGGATCTCCCGAACCCGCTGCGCAAGGCCCGGCTCGAAGGCCTCGGTGGCGAACGCGAGGGGCTCGACACCCGTGAGAATCGACGATCCGTGGCTGCCCGAGCCATACTCCGGCCTCGCGAGAACCACGTCGATCCCGTCGGCTGAGGTCCCAGAAAGCACGCCGGCCACCACGGGGCCCCGCCCAGGGTCCGTGCCCTTGAACGCGCCGGCCAGCGCGGTGACAGATAATGGTGCGAGGGATGGGTGCATGAATCGCGACAGGCTCCCCCACAAGGTGACAGAATGCGGCCTATGGCATCGACTGGGTCCGAACAAAAAGCAGGCCGGCGGACGATTCTTGTCGTGGATGACGACGGGGACATTCGCCAGGCCCTCGAGGGAACGCTGCAGTACGAAGGTTTCAACGTCTGGACGGCGAAGAACGGCGAAGAGGCGCTGGCGCGATTGAAGAACGAGCCGTCCCCGCCAGCGGCGATCCTGACCGACCTGAAAATGCCCAAGGTCGACGGTCTGCAGTTCTTGGACACGCTCATGGAGGAGGCGGAGGGTCCGCAGAATGCGCCCCCCGTGATCATGATCAGCGGGCACGGGGACGTCCCCGTTGCCGTCGACGCCATGCAGCGAGGCGCCGCCAACTTCCTAGAGAAGCCCCTCGACGAGCACCGCGTGCTTGTGACGATTCACAAGGCACTCCGCGAGCGCGCTCTCCTTGAGGAGAACGAGGGCCTTCAAACCGAAAACAAGGGGCTCAAGGATCGCCTCCGATCGGGCTTCGAGCTCATCGGTGAGTCCGAGCCGATGCAGCAGCTGCGCGAAGCCATCGCGCGCGTGGCGAATTCCGAGTCCTCCGTGCTGATCACGGGCGAGAACGGCGTGGGTAAGGAGCTCGTGGCGCGCAACGTGCACCTCGGTGGCGAGCGCGCCAGCGGGCCGTTCGTGACCGTCAACTGCGCGGCCATCCCGGCCGAGCTCGTCGAGTCGGAACTCTTCGGGCACCTCAAGGGTTCGTTCACGGGAGCCCACGAAGACCGCGTCGGTCACTTCGAAGCGGCGGACGGCGGCAACCTGTTCCTCGACGAGGTGGGAGACATGCCCCTTGCCGCCCAAGCCAAGGTCCTCCGCGCCCTCGAGACCCACGAAGTGATGCGAGTCGGCGGCAGCAAGACCCAGCCGGTGAACATCCGCGTCATTGCGGCGACCAACGCAGATCTGGCCCAAAGCGTCGAGGATAAGACGTTTCGCCTCGATCTCTTCTATCGCCTGAACGTCGTGCCACTGCACGTTCCGCCGCTCCGAGACCGCTCCAGCGACGTGCCGCTCATCGCCAAGCACCTGCTCGACCGTCAGGCGGCGCGCATCGGCCGTAGCCCCGACGTGCTCTCCGAGGAAGCCGCCGAAATGCTCGTCGGCTTCGACTGGCCGGGCAACGTTCGCCAGCTGCGCAACGTGCTGGAGGCAGCGTCCATTTTCGCCGAGGACGCACAGATTTCCGCCGCCGACATTGCGCGGGTTTTGGAGACCGGGCCGGGTATGGGGGGAGTCGCTGGTGCAGCCTCAAGCGGAGGGCAAGCCTCTGCGTCTGGAGCGCCCGACGCAGAGAGCCCCTTCGACGTGCCGTTCCGCGCAGCGACCTTCGAAGACTTCAAAAATGAAGCCGAGGCGCTGTTCTTCCGAACGCGCCTCAACCAGAACAACGGCAACGTCAAGCGCACCGCGGAAGAGCTAGGAATGCAGCGCTCGCACCTCTACAAGAAGCTCGACCGCTACGACCTCAAGTAGTCGTCTACCGGATCGGGATCTTGAGCACTGTGCCCGGTGCCAGGAGGTCTGGGTCGGCGATCACGTCGCGGTTGGCCTCCCAAACGGCTTTCCACTCCGAGCCTTTTCCAAGCGTCCGCTTGGCCACTTGCCAGAGGCTCTCGCCCTGGAGCACCTCGACTGTGCGGACGGAGGCGGCCACGCCGAGCTCATCTTTCGCCGGGACGAAGACGGAGCCGGTCGGGGCGGTGAGCCCCTCGTTGTTGTGGCGGAGCACGCCCGCCTTGGTGGCATCGCCGTAAAGGTCCTTCGCGAGGGACTCCCAGGTCGCGTCGGCCTTGGTCACCTGGTACAGGAACATCGATGGGTCCACTGTGCCCTGGAGGCCGGCGGTCGTGATCAGGTCCCAGCCAGGCTGCATCCGGACGCGGGCTCGGCTGATGCCGCTGCGCTTCGTCACGCCCTCATCCACACCCCGCGCCGCGGGATCGGCGAGGGAAGATGCGCCCTCCCTCCGGCGGGTGGTGCCTGAACTGACCTGGACGGAGCGCGGAGCGGCACCGTCTGGGCTCGATGCCGACCCGGGAACCTGCGGGCGAGTCTCGGCGAGGAGCATGCGGGTCGCGCCCTCGTTCGCACCGCGCGATGCCACATTGGAATCAGCTATGTCAGACTGCTTCAGCTTGCGCTCGTCGAGCTTGCTAGCGCCCCTTGCGGATTCGGACTGACCAGCCGGAGTCGAGCTCCCGCTGGGCTGCCCGCGGCGCGGTGCGCGCCCGTCCATTCGCGGAGCGGTAACGGGGTCACGCTCCGCTGCCTGAACGCCACTGCCCTCTGGGCGAGCGGACGTACCGTCGCTCTGCAGCGACCAGACGAAGAGGAGAACTACGAAAAATAGAACGCCGAGTACGACGAGCTTCTCGGACTTGCCCATGGAGCCCCCAGGCGCAATGCCCGGTGAATTGGAAGCGGTGAAAGGTGCGGAGGTTGCGGGAGACGGCCGTGCGGGGCTGAATCGCGCTGCATGAAGAAACCAAAGCCGGGGATCCCGATTCAAGAACCGAATCGGCGCTTTCCGCATCGAGCCGATTCATCCAACGAGAATCCGAAGGGCCAACGGAGACGAAGGATGGCCGGACCGACGGCCCAAGGTATGGTTGGGCCATGGCTCGCGCCCATTCAACGCCCCCAGAACACCCCGTCGCAACTCACCCCAAGCTGGCCTCCGACGATCCATCGCCGAGCGGCTGGGGCCCCTGGATCGGGCTGTTCGCGCTGACCCTCGCCTTCACGCTCTTCTCGTACCTCAGGACCGAGGGCACGATCTTCGCCGACGCGGTGGAGTACCTAGAGCGCGCGTTTGCGTTCGTCCGGGGCGAGCTGCTGATCGACGCGAAGCAGCTGCGATCGGCGGGGATCACGCTGGTGCACCTGCCGGCCCTGTGGATCAGCAAGGTTCTCAGCCAGTCATTTGGGCTCGATGACACCCGCTGGATTCTGCCCTACGCCGCCCTCGTGCACGTGGCGATCACGTGCCTCTTTGTTGTGGCCACGGTCCACTTCGGACGGGCGCTCGCCGAGTTCGTGGGGCGCACAGAGTCCGAATCGCGGACGGTGGGGTGGTTCGCGGGACTCGTGGCGCTGGGCTCCCCGACGCTGCTCCAGTTCTCCGCCATTCCCATGGCCGATATCGGGGCCGCCGCAGCCCTCGCCTACGGGCTCAAGCGCGCGTTCCTCGGTGAGAACACAAAACGCAACGGAGCCGAAGCGGGGCTGGGGTTCGGGCTGGCCATCCTCGCCGCGTTCAAGACGATCCCGGTCGTGGTCGTTGCTGCGGCCCTCACCTTCGTCGTGAGGCTCCTGTCACCAGGCGAAGCAACGGCGACGGGAGAGCCCGCCACGTTCGGCCAACGCTTCCGCTCAACCGTGAAGTTCGCCGCATCAGGAACGGTCGTGCTGGGCGCGATGATCTTCATCCAGTGCGCCTTCGATCAGTCCGCGTACGGCCAGTTCGGGATTGGGCTTAAGAACTACGTGCTCGCCAACGCCCTCCCTGGCATGGCGGCCTGGTTCTACAAGATCGGCTACATCGAGCTTGGGCACACGCTCTACGAGTACGGTCACAATGCGATCGAATCGGTGAGCTCGGATCAGATCTCAAGGGACACTTCGGATCTGCACCAGCGCGCGCCAGCGACCTGGTACTTCGACAACTTCGGAGACTTCGCACCGCGCTGGACGATTCCAATCTTCGCCTTCGGCGTCCTCGTCGCCGCTGTGCGCGCGGCGCTCGTCAAGGTTCCGTCCGTGCGCGGACGGATCGGTCGGGCGATTTCCGCTTCGGCTCCGTGGCTGGCCGCCGGTGCGCTGATCGCGGCAACCGCCATGAAGGGAACGAAGGAGATGCGCATCTGGCTGCCGATGCTGCCTTCCTTCGCGGCCTACAGCGCCCTAGGCCTTTGCACGCTGGCCGGGCCGGTGAACGCAATCGCCGCACGGCTGCGGGGCGCAGCCGTGGCTGGGGTGTTGATCGCGGTGCCTATCCACGGAGTCGTGACCCTGACCAGCTTCACCTCCACCGCGATGGGTTCCCTTGCCCGTGCCGCAAAGTGGCTCAACGACTACGAGCCGCTGCAGCTCGCCAGCTCCCGCGGTCACCGCCCAGTCGTCGGCGCAAGCTACCACTGGTCGGCGCTCTTCCGGGTGGCGCCGCACCTTGAGCTCATCAAGCTGACGAACCAGCCGGACGGTAGCTTCTCGCACCTCGCGACACCTGAGGAGCGCGAGCGAACCCTGGAGGAGATTCGCGGTCTTGACGCCTTCATCGTGCACTCATCGCTCTTGCGCATCGACGGCTCCTCGGGCGCCCCGGAGCTAGCGTGGACGCGCGAACTGGTGCAGGCGCTGTCCGAGAACTTCCACGTCGCTGCAGCGTTCTGGGATCGTGAATCAGACGAGCGGCTCTTTGGCCCGATCCTCGTGCTCGTCCGCGGGGAAGAGCGCAATCGCTCGCGGCGGATGCTCACCTCCTTCGGCAAGGCGGATCCCCGTGACGACGGCGCCCCCATCGCTCGTATGGAGCGGCCGCTAGAAGGCATCTTCGAGCAGGTTGAACTCGAAGACGCCCACGCGTGGTGGCTACCGGGCGACAACCTACTCTGGGTCGAGCTCGAGTTCGACCAGATGGGTCCAAGGGTGATCGCGGACTACGTGATGATGGTCCGCATGTCGGACAAGCGCAGCGATCAGGGCATCGAGGCCATTCGACGGCCCGGATGGAACAAGCGGCGCACCTCCGAATTGACCGAAGGCACGCGCTGGACGGAGGGAATGATCCTCGCGCCCTACCAGGGATCCATCGTCCCCGACGACCCTACGCCTGCGATCCGGGAAGGTTCCCCCATCCGGCTTTGGCTCGATCTGGCGACCCTCGATCGCCACGAAGGAGGCGACCTCTTCCCGACCGGGCGGCTGGAGCCCCTGGATCCCCAGTGGCGCGGCCGCGGACCCGGGCAAGTGGGCGCGGAACGCGATCAGCTCGATCCGAAGACCGGCGTCAGCAACGACGGATTCCGCTTCACGGGCGATTTCGGGCACCTCCTTGTGGGGGAGGTCCCGCCCCCAGAACGGGAACTTGATAAGCGAGGCAGTGGAAACGTTCTTCGGGTTGAGACGGCGTTGCGGGCGCAGTAGGGTTGGCGGGTCCAGATCCGGGTGACTGCCGGATGCCCCGTCAGGTGGGGAGCGGGAGTGGTCCGGACACGAGCGGTTTTCACCGCCGCGCCCCCCCATCGACCCCATGCGAACGCACTCCATTCTCATCTCCGCGCTCCTCCTCGTTTGCGTCGCGCTCGGCGCGTGCTCTTCTAGCGGAGGCTCGGCTTCAGATCCCCTGAACCAGAACCCTGGTTCCGTCACGTACTCCAACGCGGCGCGGGGGAGCACGCTGAGCCTCGTGTCCGAGTCGATGCTCATCGAGATGGGTGTCCCCGGGGAAACCGCCGCCGAGCGCACCCTCGCCTTCAACTCGACGAAGCGAGCAACGGCCTCCGTGAAGGTTTGCTCCGACGAGATCTTGGAAGGAGTCGTTCAACTGTTCGACTCTTCGGGGTTCAAGCAGTACGCCACGGTCGGCGCAGTTGACCTGGAAGACCGCACCTCGGACGGCGTGCTCCAGGTGAAGTTCAACGGCGTGGAGCGGTACCTCTTGAACTCCGACAGCACGGAGACTGACCCCAACGCCAAGGTCGCCTTTGCGAACCTCCTGAACATGTTTGCGCAGATCTACGGAGAGGTGAAGCAGTACCAGGCCGTCGACGGCCAAGTGGAATTCAAAAAGGCCGAGGTCAGCCCGCGGCTGCGCGGGCAGGCCCAAGGATCTGGCCTTCTGCCAGGGAGCATTCGGTAATGACGAAGCACATCTTCATCACGGGGGGCGTCGTCTCGAGCCTCGGCAAGGGTCTGACATCGGCGGCCATCGGCATGATCCTCGAGCGCCAGGGGCTCAAGATCTCGATGCAAAAGCTCGACCCGTACATCAACGTGGATCCGGGCACCATGAGCCCGTACCAGCACGGCGAGGTCTACGTCACGGACGATGGCGCGGAAACGGACCTGGACCTTGGGCACTATGAGCGCTTCACCCACTCGCGCCTGACGAAGTCATCCAACTTCACCACGGGCAAGATCTACGCGTCGGTGATCGAGAAGGAGCGCCGCGGCGACTACCTCGGGAAGACGGTCCAGGTCATCCCCCACATCACGGACGCCCTCAAGGAGGCCATCGCGGCGGGCGTCACGGGCTCTGACGTCGACGTCGCGATCCATGAGATCGGCGGAACCGTCGGCGACATCGAGTCGCTGCCGTTCCTGGAGGCGGCGCGTCAATTCGCGCTCGATCGCCCCCGGGGCGAAGTGATGTTCATTCACCTGACGCTGCTCCCCTACCTGCGCGCCTCAGGCGAGCTGAAGACCAAGCCCACCCAGCAGTCGGTGGGCAAGCTACGGGAGATCGGCATCCAACCGGACGTCCTGATCTGCCGGACCGAGGTCCCGATGGAGCCCGACATGTTCCAGAAGATCAGCCTTTTCTGCAACGTGCGCCCGGACGCGGTGATCGAGGAGCGCGACGTGGATTTCTCGATCTACGAGGTGCCGATCGACCTGACAAAGGCCGGCCTCGACAAGCTCATCGCCCACCACCTTGGCCTGCGCCTAGACGGCCCCACGCCCTTCGGCGACTGGTCGGCCATGATCGATCGCATCCGCGCGATCGACCAAACGGTCGAGATCGGGATCGTCGGCAAGTACGTTGAGCTTCACGACGCGTACAAGTCGATCTACGAGTCGCTTGCCCACGCCGGCGTGGGCAACGACGTCGAGGTCAAGCTGCGCAAGGTGTCGGCGGAGACCATCGACGATCCAGCGGCGGCCGCGACGGCGCTCCAAGGCGTCCACGGCGTCCTCGTCCCCGGCGGCTTCGGAGAGCGAGGCCTCGAAGGCAAGATCCGCGCGATCCAGTGGGCGCGCGAGACCAATGTGCCGTTCTTCGGCATCTGCCTCGGCATGCAGTGCGCTGTCATCGAGTACGCGCGCAACGTGCTTGGCTTGGAAGGCGCCCACACGCTCGAGCACTCCCCCAACACGAAGCACCCCGTGATCAGCCTCATGGACGATCAAGAGGGTGTGCCGAAGGGCGGCACGATGCGCCTCGGTGCGTACGCGTGCGACCTGAGGGAAGGGACGTTGGCGAAAAAGCTCTACGGATCGAACCTGATCGACGAGCGCCACCGTCACCGCTACGAGTTCAACAACGCCTACCGCGAAGCGTTCGAAGATTCGGACATGGTGATCTCGGGCACGAACCCCGAGCGCGACCTCGTCGAAATCGTGGAGCTCCCCGAGCACCCCTTCTTCGTCGGCGTGCAGTTCCACCCAGAGTTCAAGAGCCGCCCGCTGACGCCCCAGGCCGTGTTTGGCGGCTTCGTCGAGGCGGCAAAGCGACTGTCAACGGACCAGCTCCCGCGCGCCACAGGTGGCGGGACGCGGCCGACAGCAGCAGCGCGGGGCTAGGGCTATGACGGACGAGCCAACAGAAGAGCCGGTCGTGCCCTCGGAGCCGACCAAGACCGCGGCGGACGTGCCCCTGCCGGGCGGCGAGTTTCAGCTGTTCGTGACGCGGCTTGCGTACCAGCTGATGATGTCGTGCGGGCTCCTAGAGAACCCCGTGACGAAGCAGCGCAACCCCCACCCCGACAACGCGCGGATGCTGATTGCTGACCTGAAGATGCTGCAGAGCAAGACGGTCGGCAACCTCAGCGACGATGAGCAGGCTCACATCGACAAGGTGCTCAGCGACCTAACGCCTGTGGTTGAGCGGCTGTAGAGGGACGGCCGCGTGGGTCCTCGCGTAGGCTGAGGTACCGGCTTGGGTCTTGCCGTCTTGGGCTGGCCGCCGCCCGTCAGGCGGCCTCCTTGCCGTAACTATGTCTTGGGCGCACGGGTGCTCGCGCCTTGGCGCGAGGGCC